>NZ_POZX01000084.1:0-847 GCF_002912895.1 Campylobacter concisus | reverse complement strand
ATATCAAATTTGCTCAGTGTTTTATGCAGATTGATTATATTTGTGTCTATATCATTAGCTAGGTATTCCTTTGCCTTCGTGTTTAAAAATACACTTCCGCCACCAACAAACGGCTCAATAAATCGCTCTATTTTTTTTGGGAATAACTCGCCAAGTTGCCCCATAAGTTTATACTTGTCGCCGACATAAAACAGCGGGGAACGAATGGCTTTCATTTTTTTACCTTTACGATGAATAAAAATTCTTTATGTCCGTTAAGTTCAGTTTTTCCAGCATTAAAATAGTTGTGTGATTTCTCTTTTATACTTAACTTACCTTTTTTGCTCAAAATTTGCTCTATTTGTTCAAAGCTTATTTTATTCTGTGATGAACTTGATTTTGAATTATAAGTGTTATTATATGTCAAAGCGATTTGCTTGCAGTCAAGATTCGCAACTAAATCATCAAGCTCTTTTACAGCACTGCTTCGGCAGTAGTTGCTCATATTTTCAGGCGGTGGTTTAAGTGCTGTTCCGCTTAATTTTGGTTTTTTCCACTGAATTAAATTCTCATAAACATGATAAAAACGGCTATATTGACGAGAGTTGTAAGGCGGGTCGATAAATACCAAATCTGTCTTAATTTTTCTTGCTAGATTGTTTGCATTTTCTCTGTGGATTTCAATAGTTTTGTTGTGCTTTATAGGCAAAATCAAATCAAACTCAAATCTATCTTTGGGGCTTTCGTTTTTTCTATATGCTTCATAGTGACCGACAGTATTTGCTATTTTATCCATTGAGTAAATAAGACTTGTTAGTAAAATATTTTCAGTGGTTTTGTCAAATTTGCTTAATGCGATATGTTCTCT
>NZ_POZX01000083.1:0-13702 GCF_002912895.1 Campylobacter concisus | reverse complement strand
TGAAAAAGAAAATATAATTTTTCACATTTCAAATAGCTGTATTTCGATGTTTGAAAGCACTTTTCACTTTTTAACATCACCTACTAAAACAAAAAATTAAATTTAAAAATAGAAGGAAGTTTTTAATGAAAGTTTTAATAAACAAAAATATGCTTGAAAGCATAGTAACAAATACAAACCCATATCTTGAAAAAAGAGATCTTAGTGCTATAACTTCTCACATTTATATCTCAGCAAAAGATGGGGTTTTAAATATAAAAGCAACTGATCATGAGATAGGATTAGCATATAAGTTAAGTAATGTAAAAATTGTTGATCAAGGTTATGCAACTGCAAATGGTAAAAAACTACTTGACATTATAAAAAGTCTAAAAGACGAAGAAGTGATGTTGGAAACTGTAAATAACTATCTTTATATAAAACAAAAAAACTCAAAATACAAACTTCCAATGTATAAATTTGAAGATTTTCCAGAATTTCCAACGATTGAGGGTAAATCAAAATTTGATGTTGATGCTGTTATGTTAGGAAGAAGTTTAAAGAAAATTTTACCAAGTATTGATAGTAATAACCCAAAATTTGAACTAAATGGTGCATTCCTTGATATTAAACAAGACTTTATAAATATAGTCGGCACTGACACAAGAAGACTTAGTGTATTTAAATTTCAAACACCAACTGAAAAAGAATTTTCACTTATAATCCCTAAAAAAGCTATCAATGAAATACAAAAACTATTTTTTGACAAGATAGAAATTTACTATGATGAGAATATCTTAATCGCTCAAAGCCAAAATTTTGAGTTTTTCACAAAACTTATAAATGGTAAATTTCCAGACTATGAGCGTGTTATACCAAAAGAGGTAAGAAAAAGACTTCAGCTAAGTAGAGATAAAATGATAGAGGGTATAAAAACTATCTCAATGCTAAGTGATACAATGAAAATAACTTTTTCAAAAGACAATATAACATTTGAAAGTGTTATAGAAGATAATTCTGAAGCAAAAACTACGATAGATTATCAAACTGGTTTAGAGCTTGGAGATGAATTTTTCATAGGTATAAAAAATAGATATCTACTTGACTTTTTAAGTAGTATCGAGGATGAAAATTTTGAGCTTGGATTTAATGAAAGCTCACTAGCATTTGTTGTAAATTCAAAAGAATTAACAACAATAATAATGCCGATAAATTTATAAGATAAGGCAAGATTATGGAAAATAATTACGGCGCAGAAAATATCAAAGTACTAAAAGGTCTTGAGGCGGTTAGGAAGCGCCCAGGCATGTATATAGGCGATACTAATATAAGCGGTCTTCACCATATGATCTATGAAGTCGTTGATAATTCTATTGACGAAGCGATGGCAGGATACTGCGATACGATAGACGTTGAGCTTACACGAGAAGGCTCAGCGATCATTAGCGATAATGGCCGTGGTATCCCAGTAGATATGCACCCGACTGAGAAAATTTCAGCTGCGACTGTTGTTCTAACTGTGCTTCACGCTGGTGGCAAATTTGACAAGGACACATATAAGGTCTCTGGTGGTCTTCACGGCGTTGGTGTATCTGTCGTAAACGCCCTTTCTAAAAAGCTAGTCGTAAATATCAAACGCGATGGCAAGCTTCATAGACAAGAATTTGCAAAAGGTATCCCTCAAAGCGATCTTGAAGTGATAAAAACTACAAACCGCACAGGCACACAAGTCGAGTTTTGGCCAGATGATAGTATATTTGAAGTGACTGAATTTGACGATGAAATTTTAGTAAAAAGATTTCGTGAGCTAGCCTATCTAAACCCAAAAATAACTATAAATTTTAAAGATCAAAGAAATGGCAGAAGCGAGAGCTTTCATTTTGAGGGCGGACTTGAGAGCTTTGTAACTGATATGAACAAGGCAAATCCTGTTAGCAAAGCAGTATCATTTAGCGGCGGCGAAGATGATGTTATGGTTGATTTTGCGCTGCTTTACAACGACACTTATAGTGAAAATTTACTAAGCTTTGTAAATAACATCAAAACTCCAGATGGCGGTACTCACGAGGCTGGCTTTAGAGCGGGCCTTACAAGAGTTATCACAAACTACGTTCAAGCAAATGCTGCTGCACGTGAAAAAGATACAAAGATAACTGGCGAAGATATCCGCGAGGGATTAATCGCAGTTGTTAGTGTAAAAGTGCCAGAGCCGCAGTTTGAGGGACAAACAAAGGGTAAACTAGGCTCAAGCTACGTAAAACCTATCGTTCAAAAGATGGTTTTTGACGTGCTTACAAAGTATTTTGAAGAAAATCCTATCGAAGCAAGAGCGATAATGGATAAAGCTCTAATGGCAGCTCGTGGTCGTGAAGCTGCTAAAAAAGCTAGGGATCTAACTCGTAAAAAAGAGAGCATGAGCGTAGGCACACTACCTGGTAAACTAGCTGATTGTCAAAGCAAAGATCCAGTCATCAGCGAGCTATACCTAGTGGAGGGCGACTCTGCGGGCGGTTCAGCAAAGCAGGGACGTGATAGGGTTTTTCAAGCGATATTGCCGCTTAAGGGTAAAATTCTAAACGTTGAAAAGGCAAGACTAGATAAAATTTTAAAATCTGACGAAATAAAAAATATGATAACAGCGCTAGGTTGTGGTATCGGAGATGAATTTGACGCTGAAAAGCTTAGATATCATAAGATCATCATCATGACCGACGCCGACGTCGATGGTAGCCACATCCAGACACTTCTTTTAACTTTCTTCTTTAGATTTTTAAATAAAGTTGTAGAAAACGGCCACATCTACCTAGCTCAGCCACCACTTTACCGCTATAAAAAAGGTAAGAAAGAAATTTATCTAAAAGATGAAAAGGCGTTAAACGAATTTCTTATCGAAACTGGCATCGAGGGCGTTGATATAGAGGGTATCGGCAGTGCGGATTTGATTGATTTCTTAAAGATCGTTGCAGCTTATAGAAGCGTCTTAAAAGAGCTTGAAAAACGCTTTAACGTCCTTTCGGCGATCCGCTATATGATAGAAAATCCAGACATCGTCTCAAAAAGCTACAATGAAATTTTTGAAATTTTAAGAGACTTCTTAAAAGCTGAGGGTCACAATATCCTAAACCACTACGTTAGCGAAGATGAGGTTAGAATTTATGTCCAAACTGAAAGCGGTCTAGAAGAGCTTGTGGTAAATGAAAATTTATTTACAAATCCACTCTACGAAGAGGCACTTTACATCAGCCAAAAGATAAAAGAGCGTGGCCTAGACTTGCATAGTGACGTTATAGACGTGCTTGATGAAGTAGAGAAAAATGCGAAAAAAGGTGCATATATCCAGCGCTATAAAGGTCTTGGTGAGATGAACCCTGAGCAGCTTTGGGAGACTACGATGAACCCTGAGAACAGAAGACTTTTAAAGATCGATATAAACGACGCTATAAGCGCCTCTGACACGTTTAATCTCTTTATGGGCGATGAGGTCGAGCCAAGAAGAAATTACATCCAAGACCACGCAAAAGATGTTAAGCACTTGGATATTTAAAAGAAAAAAGGATAAAAGATGAGCGAAGAGATGAAGTATGGCGAGAAAATTTTGAAAGAATTTGACGTAGAGAGTGACCTTGAGGTCTGGGAAAATAAGCAAACAAGGGACTATGTCATAAAGATCACTCTGCCCGAGTTTTGTTGCCTTTGCCCTCGCTCTGGTTATCCTGACTTTGCGACGATATATCTTGAATACATCCCAAACAAGCTAGTTGTCGAGCTAAAAGCGATAAAGCTTTATATAAATAGCTTTATGAACCGAAACATCAGCCACGAAGATAGTATAAATGAAATTTACTCTGTTTTAGAAAAAAAACTTGAGCCAAAATTTATGAAGATAGTGGGTGACTTTAACCCACGTGGAAATGTTCATACAGTTATTGAGATCAGCTCTGATCTAGTGGTGAAAAAGCCAGCTGAAGAGAAAGAATTTACTCCAAAAAGTAGGGAGAGAAGTTTTAGTGATAAGCCACGTGAGAGACGAAGCACAAGTGATCGTGGTGGTAGCAGGGGCAGCAGAGATGATAAATTTAAAAAAGATGACAAGCCAAGAAGAAGCTTAAATAAAGAGGGCTTTAGAAAGATAAGCTATGCCGATGATAAAAAGCCAAAAGTAGTCAAAAAGGATAAATAATGATAAGTGCTAAGCTTATAGAACATATCTTTAAAGCAGCATCTATATCACGTTGGAATGACTATCCAAAGATGACAAATTTAGTCGAGCTTGATAAGCAGGCTCATAAATTTATCATCGCTTATTTCATAGCAAAACAAGAGCAAGACGCCGATATGAACTATATCATTGAGGCTGGAATTTTTGAGTTTTTAAGTAGGGTCGTAGTCACAGACATACGTCCAGACGTCTTTCACCACATCCAAAAGACAAAAAAAGAGCAGATAAATAGCTGGGTTTTAAGCAACCTTGAGACGCTCATCTCAGATATTGAGGATGGCGAGTTTTTAGAGAGATTTAAAAGTTATTTTAAAAGTGACAAAAAGCATGAAAAAGAGCGTCTCATTCTAAAAGCAGCCAGCTATCTTGCCACGAGATGGGAATTTTCTATCGTCTATCAAACGAGCCAGTTTTTAAGCGATATCGACGAGCTTAAAGCCAAGGTTGAAGAGGAGATGGAGGATTATTATGAGCTAATTGGCGTTAGAAAGATCGCTATGAATCAAAAATTAGCCCGCCTTGTTGATCTAAGTGGTAGGCTAAGGTTTCAAAAACGCTGGGCGCAAACGCCTCGCATTCCTGAAACTGCAGTCTTAGGACATATGCTAGTAGTTGCGATACTTAGCTATTTTTACTCGCTAAAAGCGAAAGCTTGCAAAAAACGCCTAGAAAATAACTTCTTTTGTGCACTATTTCACGACCTACCAGAGAGCCTCACAAGAGATATTATAAGCCCTGTAAAATACGGCGTAAAAGGGCTAAATGAGATCATTAGTGAGTATGAGATGAGGCTTATTGATGAGAGGATTTTGCCATTTGTACCAGAAAAGATCAAAGATGAGTTTAGCTACATCCTTGGTATCATAAAAGATGGCGAGAAATTTATAAAAGATGAGTTTGAAAATAGAACTTATGAGCGCAAGATCATCTGCCACGAAGGGACTATGGAAAACGTAAATGAGGATAAATTTAACCCAATCGATGGCAAAGCACTAAAATACTGCGATAAACTCTCAGCCTACATAGAAGCTGGAATTTCTATAAGCTACGGCGTCAAGTCAAAAGAGCTAACTGATGGCTTTAATAATATGTATAAATTTTTTAGTGAAAAACCTAAGATCGATGGAGTGGATTTTTTAGAAATTTGCGATGATTTTAATGAGCATTTTGGTTTAGAAAGACCCCCTCTCAGATGACTGCGGCACACACTTAATACAAGTGCTCTGCTGTGTTCCCACCCTGAAGCGGTGCTCATAAAAAGCATTGCACAGGTCTAAGAAGGAGCTTCGTAATCATACAGAAACTATACTTAAATTTAGTTTTATAGTTACATTTTTAAAAATTTAGCTTTAAAAGTATATAATCAGCCCAAATTTCATAAAAAGTAGAGTAATGTCTGGAAAGTTTAAACTTCGTTTTTTATCAGCTTTTAGAGATTTTTTTATCTATCATCACAAATCTTTAGAATTTCGTGCCAAAATTTTTGCCGCTATGATCTCTGCTAAATTTGATCCAGACGAAGATGATTTTTTTGTTTTAAATGACATTACAAATGAAATTTATGAAAATGACCAAACCAGAAAAGACTTTTTGATCCAAACTGTTAAAGAGTATGTAGCAAGAGTTAAAAGAAACGATAGAATAACACTTGATGCGCTACTTTTAAGCATTGATAAAGACCTAAAAGATCACAAAAGATACGCTAAAAAGATAGATTTTTCTCACCTTCGTCGCTTGATGAGTGGCTGTGAAGAAGAAATTTTAGTTCAGCAAAGAGTTTATGAGTTTTTAATAAACGAAGTCAAACTCTATTCTTAAAATTATCATTCATTTTAAATTTTTAATCATCAACTAGCATAAAAATTATTTCTTCATCTGAATAGCAGTTTGGATCATCTCATCACTTGTTGTGATACTTTTTGCACTAGCCTCATAAGCCTTTTGCGTGACTATAACCTCACTTAGCGCTTGACCAAGATCGACATTACTCATTTCAAGTTTATTTGCAAGAATTTGTGAGCCATAAATAGTCTCACCAGCTTTATTTTTGTAAAAAAATGCTTCACCTGAATTTGGAGTTGCTTCATAGAGATTATCACCTACTTTTGATACTCCCTGTTCATTTTGGAAGTGAAATAGAGCTATTTTTGCAACTATAAATGAACGAGAATTGTCAAAATTTGCCATTATATTTCCACGGTCATCGACGCTATATTTTGAGAGATTTCCTTCAGCGTAGCCATCTGCTTTTATGACAAAGTCTTTTTTTGAATTGGCCGAGCTTGTTATGCCATTATAAACATTTGCATCTCCATCGCCAAGAAAATTTAAAGCTACGTTTCCAACGCTTGTTAATGTATTTGTAACAAGCCTACCACTACCATCAAAAGTAAGTGTTCCCATAGCTGTATTTTGTACAACACCATTAGCATCAGTTATCGTAGCTGTGGCATTCCATGTAGTTTGATTGCCACCTTGAGGGATTTGCTTTGTAAAATTTATAGTTACTAAGCTCTTTGTACCATCACTGTTATATATCTCTGAGCTTAGTTTTTCTTTATTGGCCACTTCAACTAGTGACGTAACTTCAGCCTTCACATCTAAATTAGCAAAATCCATAAATTTTAGGCTTTTATTGTTTATATGCCAGCTGCCATCGCTCTCTAGTGTGGTTGAAAATTTACTAAATTTACCATCACCGTCTTTTACTTTTACCACCACGCTGTCACCTGCTTTTGCACCAAAGTTCGTCTGGCTTAGTGGGATTTGTCCATTTAGCGAGATAGTTTTATTTGTATTATCAAGTGTATAATTAAAATTTGCCGCATCAATGGCTGTTGTTCGCTTATCTGTTATAAGGCTTGAGTCTAGGTTGCCTTTTAAATTTATATTTTTTGTTTGCTTGGCTGGCATATATAAAAAATGAGGTAAATTTATACCTTTTTGTGAGCCAGTATCGCCTAGTTTTAGATCCTCTTCTTTTGCAGTAAATGCCTGCGTGGTACCTTTTGTTTGACCATATTTTCTAAGAGCATTAGCACTTGGGGTGACTGGAGTAAAACTCGTTAACGTACCAAGAAGTAAGTTACCTTTATTATCTACTAAATTTCCAGCCCCATCTATATCGAAGCTACCTGTTCTTGTGTAGTAGTTTCTACCATTTTTATCAACGACACCAAAAAAGCCTTTACCGCCTATGGCTAGGTCAAAGTTATTATCAGTATTTTGAAAACTACCATTTGTCATCTTTAAAGCTGTCGTTTGTTTCGTAGCTCCAAGACCTACTTGATTGTTAGTTGGACCACTTCCAGCGGAAGCCATATGTTGATTGATTAAATTTTTAAACTCAGGGATTGAAGCTTTAAAACCTACGTTGTTGATATTTGAAATATTATTTGCCCAAACATCCATGCCAAAGCTTTGTGTTTTAATGCCACTAATTCCGTTGTAAAAACCTCTCATCATGGCTTTTATCCTTCGTAAAATTCAGATATTTTATCCATTGGGACATATTCGCCTGCGATTTTTATCATAGCTTTGCCGTCTACAAATTTTACTGCCTCGACCGGATAGCTACCTACCTGAGTCTTGTATGAATTACCATCTTTGCCAGTGTAATTAACAGAGACTGTATATGCACCGTTTAGTAATTGTTTTCCAGAATCATCTTTGCCATCCCAAGATATTCTGCGGACTCCTGATTTTAGATCTTTTATATCGATTGAACGAACGACCTCTCCATTTGCATTTTTAATTTCGAGCTTACCATTTGCAAGATCTGATTTAAAATAAAGTGCAAAATTTACAGTTTTTTGCTCATCTGTTAGTAAAACTGAGTTTGAACCAGTTGAGACCATTTTGCCAAGAGCTGATATGGCGTAGGCATTTGCATTTGATTTTAACTGATTTACAAGCTCTTTCATAGCTGAGTTTGTATTTTGTTGCATCTCTAGTGATGCTAGCTGACTAGTTTGCGTAAGCATCTTTTCAGTATCCATAGGACTTGTTGGGTCTTGATACTGAAGTTCTGTTAAAAGTAGCTTCATAAATGCATCTTTATCTAGCTGCGCATTTGGATTAGTTCCTGTGCCAGCTGCCGCATCTTGCTTTGCTTTTGCCTTTTTCTCGGCATTTTTTTGTTGTGTTGTTTGTGTAGTTATATCTGAAACTGAAGCCATGATCTCTCCTAAATATATCTTGGTATTACTAGCTCAAGCAAGCTTTGTTCCGCTTGAGTGTTTTCGCTCTCATCGCTTTGATTTGAGCTGTATTTATTCTTTGCTTGTTCTTTTTTATCTTGTCTTTGGTTTTGATCTGAGAAATTCATCTCAAGCTCGGTAAATCCCATATTTACAAGGCTGTTTTTAAACTCAGCTTGGTTTTGTAAAAAGAGATTCATCGTAGCCGTGGTTGAGTTAAAATTTACATGTAAGTTATTGCCACGATTTACCATCGTGATCTCAACCTCGCCTAAATTTAGTGGGTTAAGCGTGATATTAAAGCGAGCGATCGGCGCTTTGTAGTTTTGCACCTGCTCTTTTAGCGTAGAAGAGAAATTACTAAGCGTCTCTTTTATCTCAGCCTTTGTCTGAAGCTGGTGTTTAGCACTATTTGCGATATCTTTTACCATTTGATTTAGCTCTGATTTATTATCACTACTAAAGGTCTCTTCGGTTGGCTCAGCCTCGCTCATCTGCTCTCTTTCTGGAAAGAGTAGTGACTCAAGAGTTGGGGCTTTTTGCGCCTTTTGCTCGTGTAAATTTGTTTTTACTTTTGGCTCTTTTAGCTCGTTTTCTAGCTCTATATCTACTAGCTCATCATCAACCTTTACTTCGCTATCAAGCTTTTTAGGCTCTTCTTTTACTAAATTTTTAACTTCATTAGTTGGATTTGTCACTACCTCTTTTAATAAAGTATCGAGCTTTACGACCTCTTTTGTTTCATTTTTTATGATAGTTTGCTCGACCTCGTTTTTAAGCTCTTTTAGGTAAAAAGGCTTGTCCTCGGTCTTTATCGGCGTGAAGAATTCCTGCTTGCCTAAATTTTTAAACATATCGTTTAATTTTGGCACATCTTCGTTTGAAATTTCAATATTTTCAAGGCCAAGGTTAAATTTCTTAGCAAGATCGATAAGATCGCTAACGCTTTTAACGTTGCTAAGCTCTTCGACGTTTTCAGGCACACTTAAGAAATTTGCTATTTTGTCGCTGAAATTTGGAAATTTACTTACTTTTTCATTGCCGTTTAGAATTTCTAAGACTTGCAAAAGTTGCATAAAATTTGCATTTTCATAGAGCTCATTTTTTGTATTTTCGTCCAAATTTTCTTCAAGTGCAGTTGAAATTTTTGCCACGCTTTCGCTTTGAGATTTTTGCAGTGTCTCTTTTTGAGTTGTAACAGTTTTTGCTATCTCTTTGACATCCTTTTCGGTGATTTTTTGACCGCTATTTGCCTTGCTCGCAGCTGCATCTAAAACCATCGACAAAAACTCGCCGTTGTTTTGAGACTTCTTCGCAGCCGCAGACTTTTTAGTAGCCGCAGGAGCTAGCAAATCTACGTTGTTTTTCGCTGTATAAGCTTGCATTTAAACCTTTCAAATTTTTAAACTTAATGCCAAACATGCAAAATCTATTCCAAAAATTAATTTCTTGATATCAGCTTAAAATTTATAAAAATTTGGCTATAATCTGCCCCTATTTTAAAACTGATAAAGCGAAAAATATCAAACTAATAAACGGAGAAAAATTTGGAAAAGATACGAAATATAGCCGTTATCGCGCACGTCGACCACGGTAAGACAACAATGGTTGATGAGCTTTTGAAGCAGTCAGGAACATTCAACGAGCATCAAAACCTTGGCGAGCGTGTAATGGACAGCAACGACATCGAAAGAGAGCGTGGCATCACGATCCTTTCTAAAAACACCGCCATTCGCTACAAAGATACAAAGATCAACATCATCGACACCCCAGGCCATGCCGACTTTGGTGGCGAGGTAGAGCGTGTTCTTAAGATGGTTGATGGCGTTTTGCTACTTGTAGATGCGCAAGAAGGCGTTATGCCGCAAACTAAATTCGTCGTCAAAAAAGCACTTTCACTAGGGCTTCGTCCAATCGTCGTCGTAAATAAGATAGACAAACCTGCAGGCGATCCAGACCGCGTTATAAATGAAATTTTTGACCTTTTTGTCGCACTTGACGCAAATGATGAGCAGCTAGAATTTCCAGTCGTTTATGCCGCTGCTAAAAATGGCTACGCAAAGCTAAAACTAAGCGATGAAAACAAAGATATGCAGCCACTTTTTGAGACTATCCTAGCTCACGTACCAGCTCCAAGCGGTAGTGATGAAAACCCACTTCAGCTTCAAGTTTTCACGCTTGATTATGATAACTACGTCGGCAAGATCGGTATTGCAAGAATTTTTAACGGCAAGATATCTAAAAACCAAAATGTTATGCTTGCAAAGGCTGATGGCACAAAGACAACTGGTAGAATTTCAAAGTTAATTGGTTTTATGGGTCTTGAAAGAACCGATATTAACGAAGCTGGTACTGGCGACATCGTAGCGATCGCTGGCTTTGATGCGCTTGACGTTGGCGATAGTGTCGTTGATCCAAATAATCCTCATCCGCTTGATCCTCTCCACATCGAAGAGCCGACACTTAGCGTTGTATTTTCTGTAAATGACGGCCCATTGGCAGGCACTGAGGGCAAACACGTCACATCAAATAAGATCGATGAGCGCCTTGCAAACGAGATGAAGACAAATATTGCCATGAAATACGAAAACATCGGTGAGGGCAAATTTAAAGTAAGTGGCCGTGGCGAGCTTCAGATCACTATCTTGGCTGAAAATATGCGC
This sequence comes from Campylobacter concisus, assembly GCF_002912895.1. GTDB lineage: Bacteria > Campylobacterota > Campylobacteria > Campylobacterales > Campylobacteraceae > Campylobacter_A > Campylobacter_A concisus_G. Next base: position 2,642 of record NZ_POZX01000083.1, on the reverse strand, counting down.
CGTGAGGGCTATGAGTTTTTACTTGGCAGACCTGAGGTCATCGTAAAAGAGATAAACGGCGTAAAATGCGAGCCATACGAGCTTTTGGTTATCGACGCGCCTGATGATACGACAGGCACAGTCATAGAAAAACTAGGCAAAAGAAAAGCTGAAATGGTCTCTATGAACCCAACAGGCGACGGTCAAACAAGGATCGAATTTGAGATCCCAGCGCGCGGACTTATTGGCTTTAGAAGCCAGTTTTTGACTGATACAAAAGGCGAGGGCGTTATGAACCACAGCTTTTTGGAGTTTAGACCACTAAGCGGCACCGTCGAGCACAGAACAAACGGCGCACTAGTTTCTATGGAAAACGGCGTAACGCTTGCTTATTCGCTATTTAACTTGCAAGATCGTGGCGTGCTATTTCTTGATCCGCAGGCAAAAGTCTATGTGGGCATGATCATCGGCGAGCACAGCCGTCCAAACGACCTTGACGTAAATCCTATCAAGGGCAAAAACCTAACAAACGTGCGTGCAAGCGGTAGCGACGATGCGATCAAACTTGTGCCACCTAGAAAGCTAAGCCTTGAGCGTGCGTTAGAGTGGATAGAAGATGACGAGCTAGTCGAGGTTACGCCTATAAATATCCGCGTTCGCAAGCGCTATTTAGACCCAACAGAGCGCAAAAGAAAAGCGAAACTTTAATCAAATTTTATTATTTTAGCCCCTTTGTAAAGGGGCTAATAATTAAACTCTAAAAACAGCAAAAAATTTATATAAATTTCTCATATTTTTTTGCATTATTTATTTAAGTTGGCTTTGTTTAAGACGATTAAAATTTATCAATCTTAAAACTATTTATGCTTTAAAATACCATACTTACTTTTCTATTTTTACTTTTAATATAATCAATACAAAAATGCTTAGTTTATGCTAGAATCGGCGAAAATTTAAAGGGAACCGATGAAAAAACTAAAATTTATCTTTGCTCTCGTCGCGGCGTTTATTTTTAGCGGCTGCTACGAGACTACGCTGCTTACTCGCGTGCCGATCTCCGCGCTTGTTTTAGACAAAGGCACGGACGTGAAATCCACGATCGTGCTAACGGATATAACGCCACAGACGCACGTTACGAAAACAGTAACGGACAACGTGCGGGTTTTTGTCCCAGACGCTAAATTTAAGGATTTTCCGACCGGAGAAACCGCCTATGAGATGAGCGTTAGCGCCGGCAAGGGCGAAAAGGGCGGCAAAAACTCGGATAAGCGCGCCGTGCGGATATATCTAAGCCAAGACGGCGACGTCTACGGCAAGCTTAGTAAAAACATGCTCGAGCAGTACGCGGGTGCGGCGAAGCAGAAAATGGAGCCGACGCTAAAAGCGGCGATCAAATTTGAAAACGACACGAAGGACGTCTATGAGCTGGTCGTCGGAAACGACTTTAAGGCTAGCGACGAGGCGCAGACGGGCGGCGTTTATACCTTGACGCCGGGGCAGGTCACGGGGGCGATCTGGGCGGATAGCGCGGCGGTACACAAGGCGGTCGCTGGCAAAGCGGTCAAAATCGGTACTCTAAAAAAGGCGACGAAATGAAAAACTTAAAAATCGGCTTCATCGGCGGCGGAAATATGGGCGGCGCGATGATAGAGGCGCTTTGGCGCGCGCAATCTAACGAGGCCGGCACAGTGCGAAACTCGGCCGAGGACGAGCGAAAATTTGACGGCGGTAGCGAGGCGCACGGGGCGGAAAATTTAGCACAAACGGATAAAAACGCGAGCTCGCACGAATGCGAAAAAAAGACGAAATTTGAAATCATAGCCTGCGCCAGAAGCAAAAACGAAGCTTTACGGCAGAGATTTGGCGTAAAAATAGCAGCGAGCAAAACGGATCTAGCGCGCGAAGCGGACGCGGTCGTGCTGGCTACTAAGCCCGCTAGCTACGAGGCTATCTTGCGCCTGATCGCGCCCGAGCTTGCGGGCAAAATTTTGCTTCTTTTGGCGCCGGGTTTTGACATAAATCGCGCTAGGCAAATCGTAGGCGAGGGCGTTTATATCGCTCGCGCGATGCCAAATATAGCAGCCAGCATCGGCGCATCTACCACGGCTCTTTGCTTTGACGCTGGATTTAGCGAGTCTAGGAAAGAGACCGTGCGCGAGATAATTGCTAAAATCGGTAAAATTTACGAGATAGACGAGGCCGGATTTGCCGCATTTACGGGTATCTCGGGAAGCTTGCCAGCGTATGCGTGCGCCTTTATCGAAGCTGCGGCGGATGCCGGCGTGCGGGGCGGACTACCTAGGCAGCTTTGCTACGACGCCGTCTGTGCGGCGATAGAGGGGACGGCGCGCCTGATTCAAAGCGGCAAGCACCCGGCCGCGCTAAAAGACGAGGTCTGCTCGCCGGCGGGAACCACGATCTAGGGACTTGTCGCGCTTGAAAATGGCGGATTTCGCGGCGCTTTGATGCAGGCTATCGCCGCTTGCATCGCCAAAGCGCGGGGTTAGGCAAATTTTAAAGGATAAAAATGAAAAATTTATTATTTGCGCTACTTGCGGCGATAAATTTATTCGCTAGCGAGCCGGGCCTTTTGCCATTGCTGGCCGCAGATACGCTAGAAAAGCTCAAAAAATGCAAAAATCCCGACCTAAACGTCACCAAAG
>NZ_POZX01000082.1:0-9058 GCF_002912895.1 Campylobacter concisus | reverse complement strand
ATTAAGTATTGATGAAATTTTAGTATGTTTTAGCTCATTAAATAAATCTTCATGATCTAAAATAAACCTAGCCACTTTTTCTTCTGAGCTTAAAATTAATTCTTGATGAAGTAAATTTGTTGTGATTCTTATCTTTTCAGACATTGACTTTAAAAATTTCATACAAATTTCTGGTTTTATTAAAAATTCAGCCGCAAATTTTTCATAATTTATCTTTAATACCTCGCCGGATATGGTAAAAATGGCACTAGCTGGGTAGACAATATTTTCAAAATTTACGACTTCCGCAACAAAATTCATAGGAGCCAGCTGATGAATAAAAATTTCTTTTCCATTTGCCGTGGTTTTATAAAGCTTAACAGAGCCGCTTATTAAAAATATTAACCATTTTGGCTCCTCGCCTTCTATAAATAAAAATTCACCCTTTTTATACTTTTTTACGACACTTATGGCTTCAAGTTTGGCTAAATCTTCTTCGTTTAAGCCTTGAAAAAATGGGATTTTTTCTATCATATTTTCACTCGCCTCTTTAAAATAAAAAACATTTTAGCATATAAAAATAAGATAAATTTTAATAGATTTTCAAAGGGAATTCTCCCTTCGAATTGTATGAAATTATTTTTTAAGTAGATCTCTAATCTCAGTTAGAAGTGCAATGTCGGCTGGAGTTTCAGGCTCTACTGGAGCTGGCTCTTCTTTTGGTAATTTATTTTTAAGTGTATTTAAAGCTTTGATGACGCAGAAAATACAAAATGCGATTATTAAAAAATCAACCATTGTTTGTATAAATGAGCCATAATTTATCGTAACGGCAGGCGCTCCCTCTACCGCTTCTTTTAGCGTAAGCTTAAGATCAGTGAAATTTACACCGCCAGTTAAAACGCCAACAACAGGCATGATAACATCACCAACTAGTGATGAAACGATCTTTCCAAACGCGCCACCTATAACAACGCCAACAGCCATATCTATGACATTTCCACGCATCGCAAATTCTTTAAATTCGCTTATAAAACTCATTATTTCTCCTAAAAATGTTAAATTTTTGTTCGGATTTTATTCAAGAAATGCTTTGCTTCGGCTAAAAAAATCAAATTACATAACTTTAAATTTATCAAGCTGGTGTTATAATCCAAACTCAAAATTTAACGTAAGGAATGAGCTTATGTATCGTTTTGCGCCCTCTCCAACAGGAGATATGCACATAGGAAATTTACGTGCCGCTATTTTTAATTATATTTGTTCTTTGCAAGATAAAAGTGGCTTTATTTTACGCATAGAAGATACCGACAAAGAGCGAAATATCAAGGGAAAAGAGAAAGATATCTTAGAAATTTTAAGCAAATTTGGCATAAAACCAAAGCAAATTTACATCCAAAGTGAAAATTTAAAATTCCACAGACAGCTAGCTTCAAAGCTCCTCATCGACAAAAAAGCTTTTGCTTGCTTTTGCACCGAAGAAGAACTTGAGGCAAAAAAACAAAAAGCAAAAGAACAAGGCGTGGCATATAGATATGACGGTACCTGCGAGAGATTAAGTGACGCCGAAGTTTTAAACTACGAGAAGCCATTTGTCATCCGCATGAAAAAGCCAACACGCACTATGAGCTTTACAGATGCGATCAAAGGCGAGCTAAGCTTCGAGCCAGACGCTGTTGATAGCTTTGTCATCATGAGAGCAGACAAGACTCCAACTTACAACTTTGCCTGTGCGGTTGATGATATGCTTGAGGGCGTGACCTTTGTCATACGCGGCGAGGATCACGTGAGCAATACACCAAAGCAAGACCTCATACGCGAAGGCCTTGGCTACACTGGCAAGATGAACTACGCGCATTTGCCTATACTTTTAAATATTGAGGGTAAAAAAATGAGCAAGCGTGAGAACGAATCAAGCGTAAAATGGCTCTTTGAGCAGGGATTTTTGCCTGAGGCGATTGCAAACTATTTGATACTTCTTGGAAACAAAACTCCAACTGAAATTTTTACGATCGAAGATGCGGTGAAGTGGTTTGATATAACCAAAATTTCACGTTCACCTGCTAGATTTGACGTGAAAAAACTTGAGCAAATAAATAGAGAACACATCAAGCTTGCTTCAAAAGAGCGTATAAAAGAAATTTTTGGCGTAGATGAGAGCAAGGCTGAGCTAGTTAAATTTTACACTCAAGAAAGCTCATTAGTGCCTGAGATAAAAGCAAAAGTTGAGGCTATATATTCACCAAAAATAGCTCCAGATGAGTACAAAAATGAATTTGATATCATCAAAAAAGCAGCTCGTAATTTAAAAGCTTGCGAAACATTTGATGAGTTTAAAAAAGAGCTTATGAGCGTTACAAATTTAAAAGGTAAAAACTTTTTCATGCCACTACGTGCGCTACTTACAAACGACCTTCACGGTCCTGAGCTAAGCGAGCTCTATCCGCTCATCAAAGATGATCTGGCCAAAATTTTAATCTAGGAGCAAAAATGATACTTTCCACCCTATTTTCAGCGATCGCAAACATTTTGCACCTTATTATCACGGTCTATACTTGGATCATCATCGCAGCAGCGCTCATTAGCTGGGTCAGACCTGATCCTAGCTCGCCAGTCGTGCAGCTACTTTATAGGCTAACTGAGCCGGTTTATAGCTTTATTAGACGCTATATAAAAACAAATTTTAGTGGCATCGACTTTACTCCGCTTATCGTACTTTTAGCACTTCAATTTTTAGATCAATTTTTAATAAGGCTTTTATTTGGTTTTGCTGCGTCACTTTAGTATTCTCTCTCTTGTTTGTGTTGCTCTTTTAGCTAAAATTTATACCTATGAAGAGCTAAAAAACGAGCCAAAAAGCCTTGCAAAAGACTACTACATCAACCGCCTTATCAACGAGGGCAGTTATACAAAAGAGCAGATAGCAGATCTTTCGCGTGATGTATTTAGAAGAGCAGGCCTTGTTCAAAAATCAATCGATAAAATTTTACCTCCAAAAGCGGCTCCTAGCAAATGCCCTGGTGTAAATGCAAAAAATATCACCCAAGCAAATCTAGCTTGCCAAAATTTGCTAACATCTATTACTTTTAGCTTAAAGCTTGATAATCATACTCGTGAAATTTTGGCAGCTAATCTTGCAAAGACAAATCCAGAAAAATCAAAAATTTTACTCGCATTAAATGAAGTAAATCCGGCTAAAGCTTTTGCAAATTTAAATGATACAAAGAGCTTTCTAGAGCTATTTAACGCCTCTAGCCCGCAAAATAAAAGTATACTTTTTAGCGAAAGCTTTGATGCAAATTTCATGACCAAGCTATACTCTCAAAAGGGCTTTACAAATTTATTAAACGATATTGTTTTTAATAAAAAATATGAAGGTTTTAGAAGAAATTTGCTAAGTATCGATCCAGCCATCACTGAGAAAAAAGATGCTTTTACGCTTGGATTAAATGCCATTTTACTAGGACAAGACGATATCGCTTTTAGTCTTTTTGCAAGAGCTAAAAGTACATTTGAAAGAGCTTGGCAAAGAGACAATGCGACCTTTTGGCAGTACCAGATAAGCAAAAACGAAAGCTTTTTAAAAGAGCTAGGTGCCAGCAAGGACACAAATATCTACTCACTTTACGCAAGAGATTTGATCGGTGGCGAACCACTCGAGGTCATCGTACCAAGGCCTAGTAAGCAAAATATCGAAAATTTTGACGTAAGCGATCCGTTTTTATGGAACAAAACTGTAGCCCTTGCAAAGGATATGAATGCCACGCAAGCAAGCGAATTTGCAAAGAAATTTTATACAAACGAAAGTATCGGTGCCTATGCATACTTCATGCAAAAGGCGCATGGCTGGGAGAAACAATACTTCTTGATGCCAAGTTCTCCTGAGCTTGAGGGCATCAGCAACGAGAGAAAATCGATGATCTATGCCCTAGCTAGACAAGAGAGTCTCTTTATCCCAAGCGTGGTTTCTACTTCATACGCCCTTGGAATGATGCAGTTTATGCCATTTCTAGCAAATGCGATCGGTAAAAAAGAGCTAAAGATCCCAAATTTTGATGAAGACGATCTTTTTAAAACAGATGTCGCATTTAAATTTGCAAATCACCACCTAAACTATCTTGATAAATTTCTCTATCATCCGCTCTTTACCGCATACGCGTACAACGGCGGTATTGGCTTTACCAAAAAGCTTATCACAAGAGATGATATGTTTAAAGAGGGAAAATTCGAGCCATTTTTATCGATCGAGCTTGTCCCAGTCGCAGAAACTAGAAACTACGGAAAGAAGGTGCTTGCCAACTACGTAATCTATATGGCACTTACTGGTTCCAATATAAAGATTTCGCAACTTTTCGAAAATTTAACAAAACCGGCTTTGACTGATAAATTTCGAAACTAAGTGCTAGATCATCGCTTTGCTTACTTGGTGCGGTCACTTCATAATAGAGCGCCCAAGGCATCGAAAATCCAGCAAATTTTAGCATCTCGTCATTTTCATCAAGTAGCCTTGTATTTGTGGCATTTGAGTCGTTATTTACCTTTATATTATTTAGCTCGCTAGCGTGCTCTTTTGGATTTATGGCCACCAAAAAGTGCTCTTTGCTCTGGTCTAAATTTGAATTGTAGATCGGATTTAAATAGGTAGCGATGATGAGCGTCCTGTCAGCACCATCAATAATCTCACTTTTGCTTGTGTAGGCCAAAAGCTCATTTTTTAACGGCTCATGCACGATTACTTTTTCACCAGCACAGCCAAATATCATCAAAATAAATACAAAAAACGATATAAATTTGCTCATAAAAACTCTTGAATTTCTAAAATTTCTGCCATTTTAGCATTTTAATTTTTAAATTTCACTCATAAATTTTAAAGCCAACATAAGTTATAATCGCGAGAAATTTTAACAAAAAAGGTTCTTATGAAAAGACTTGCTATTGCTTTTTCTGGCCCTTCAAATAGCGGGAAAACGACTCTTATTTTAAAGGTAGCAAAAAAATTTATAGATGATGGTTTGAAAGTCGCGATAGTAAAACATGATCCAGGCGACAAGGCCAAATTTGATGTTGAAGGCAAGGATAGCTTTAAATTTTCTCAAACCGGAGCAGATGTGGTGGTGATGAGTCCGACTAGAACAACTTATTTCTCACAAAATCCACAAGAAATTAGCGATGTCATTAAAATGCTAGGTGAGTTTGATATGCTCTTAGTTGAGGGTTTAAAGACGCTTCCACTACCAAGGTTAAGCGTTTTTAAAGATGAAATAGATGAAAAATATCTTAGCTTTTCAGACGCGATCGCAACATATAAAAAACAAATTCCTTACGAGATAAAAAATATAAATTTAGACGATATAGACGCCATTTGTGCGTGGATAATTAAAAATGCAAAGGCTGTATAATGCAAGAATTAAACCAAATTTTTAACACCATAAAAGAGATCGCAAAAGAGATAAGCGAAGTGATAAAATACGCCGATCTTGGCTACACAACTCACGAAAACGCAACTGGCGACACCCAGCTAAAGCTTGATGTAAAAAGCGACGAGATCATCACAGCTAAATTTAAGCAGCTTTCATGCGTAAAAGCGCTAATTAGCGAAGAGAAAGAGGATGAGCTTGAGATAAATAAAAATGCTAAATTTATAATCGCTTACGATCCACTTGATGGCTCAAGCTTAGTTGATGTAAATTTCGCCGTTGGCTCGATCTTTGGTATCTATGAAAACGAAGTAAAACCAGAAAATTTAATAGCCGCAGCTTACAGCATATATGGCCCAAGACTTGAGCTGGTAATTGCTGAGAAAAAGGGCGCTTTGCCTAAATTTTACAGGCTTGGCAAAGATGGCGAGTTTAAATTTGTAAAAGAGCTTGAGCTAAAAGAAAAAGGCAAGCTAAACGCCACAGGGGCTACGCAAAAGGGCTGGAGCCAAACTCATAGAAACTTCATAAACGAGCTATTTAACGAGGGCTACAGACTAAGATACTCAGGTGCGATGGTGAGTGACCTGCATCAAATTCTACTAAAAGGTGGTGGCCTTTTTAGCTACCCAGCAACGAGTGATCATCCAAATGGCAAGCTAAGAGTAGTCTTTGAAGTGTTGCCATTTGCCTTCATATATGAAAACGCAAAGGGCGCAACCTCAAACGGCAAAAACCAAACACTTTTTGATATAAAAATAGAAAAAATTCACCAAACAACGCCATGCTTTTTTGGCTCACGTAATGAAATTTCTCTTTTGTATAAATTTTACGAGCAAAAATAATGCAAGAAACACAAGCAAACGAGCCACTTGACGCATTTGAGCTAGCCTTAAAGCAAAAAGCAAAAATTTTGCAAGAGTGCCAAAGCCAAAAAGGGCAAAAAAGCTGCTTTAACTGCGAAGTATTTTTTGACTGCGAGACAAGAAAAGAGTATGTAAATAGCTGCTATAACTCGATGTCAAAAGGCAATACTGGCAGCGATGGCGGATTTGATTTTTAAAATTAAAGGAAAAATATGAAAGAAAAAGCTTATATAACGACCCCAATATACTATGTAAACGACGTGCCACACATCGGTCACGCCTACACGACTATCATCGCTGATACACTTGCTAGATTTAACCGCTTGCAAGGCAAAGAGACCTACTTTATGACTGGCACAGATGAGCATGGTCAAAAGATCGAACAAGCAGCTCGCGCAAGAGGTAAGACACCAAAAGAGTATGCTGATGAGATCAGTGCGAAATTTAGATCACTTTGGGATGAGTTTGAGATAAGCTATGATCATTTTATAAGAACGACCGACGAAGAGCACAAACAAACTGTGCAAAATGTTTTTGAAAAAATGCAAGCAAATGGCGACATTTACAAAGGCGAATATGAGGGATTTTACTGCGTTAGCTGTGAAACTTTTTTTAACCAAAGAGACCTACTAGAAGACAATCACTGTCCAGACTGTGGCCGCGTGACGTCTTTAGTCAAAGAAGAGAGCTACTTTTTCAAGCTTTCAAAATATGAAGACGCGCTTTTAAAATGGTACGAAAATGACGAGCTTTGCGTCATCCCAAAAGGCAAGAAAAACGAGGTCGTAAGCTTTGTAAAAGGTGGACTAAAAGATCTTTCAGTAACAAGAACGAGCTTTGACTGGGGCATAAAGCTACCAAAGAGCGCAAACGATGAAAAGCACGTTATGTACGTCTGGCTTGACGCGCTTATAAACTACCTAACAACACTAGGATATTCAAGAGATGATGCTAGAATGGATCTTTGGCCATACACTACTCACATCGTTGGCAAAGATATTTTACGCTTTCACGCAGTTTACTGGCCGGCATTTTTGATGAGTCTTGGCTTGCCATTACCAAAACACGTAGCAGCGCACGGCTGGTGGACCATAAATGGCGAAAAAATGAGCAAAAGCAAGGGCAATGTCATAAACCCAAGAGAGGTCGCAAACGCTTATGGGCTTGAAAATTTCAGATACTTTTTGCTTAGAGAGGTGCCATTTGGTCAAGATGGTGACTACAGCCAAAAAGCATTAATCGAGCGCATAAACTCAGAGCTTGGCAACGGACTTGGCAACCTGCTAAGCCGCATTGTGGGCATGAGCTCAAAGTATAGCGACTATAAAATTGGCTCAAAAGATGTACTCAAATTTCATAAAGCCGAGCTTGATGAGGCAAAAGGCTACCTTGATGAGGCTATAAAAAATTTAGAAAATTTAGCGACGAACCGCTACTTAGAGGATCTTTGGAAGGTCGTAACGCTTGCAAATGTAGCCGTTGCGAAGTATGAGCCATGGTCACTTGTAAAAGCTGGCAAAACTGACGATGCAAACGCACTTGTAGCACTTTGTGCGAATTTGCTTGCAAAAGTGGCGATACTACTTAGCCCAGCTATGCCAAAAACTTGTACTAAGATAGCTGAAACGCTTGGCTTTAGCATAGACACAGCATCTTATGAAAGTCTTGTTTTGAAAAATGAAATTTCAAATTTTGTAGCAAAAGCTACCGAGCCACTTTTCCCAAGGATAGAAAAAGAGCTAATGAGCGAGGCAAATGAGCCAAAGGTTGAGGCAAAAACTGAGCCAAAAGAGGAGAAAAAAGAGAGTGAGATCATTAGCATTGATGACTTTGCAAAGGTGGTGATAAAAGTAGGCGAAGTGCTCGAGTGCGAGAGAGTTGAAGGCAGTGAGAAACTGCTTAAATTTAAGATAGATCTTGGCGAGGAGCAGCCGCGTCAAATTTTATCTGGCATCGCAAAATACTACGAGCCTAGCTCACTTATTGGCAAACAAGTTTGCGTTTTAGCAAATTTAAAAGAGCGAACAATGATGAAAAAGTATATCTCTCAAGGCATGATCCTAAGCGCATCTGATGGCTCGCTAACGCTTCTTGGTACGCAAGGTAAGGTTAAAAATGGCGCGATCGTTGGCTAAATGACAATAGAAAATTTAACACGCCTAATAAATGCCGAGGCTCTAAATGCACCGACGATAACTAGCGTAAGCGAGTTTGTTTTCGAACTAAAGCATGTAAGACGTGGCTTTGCGTATATTTGCTTAAACGCAAACGATAGCGACATAGAAACAGCGATTAAACAAGGCGCATACGCCATAATTAGCGAAGATAATGTGCCAATTATCGACAAAGAGATCGCTTTTTTAAAAGTTAGTAGCTTACAAACTGCCATGATAAAACTCATGAGATTTGAGGCTACTCACAAAGATTTAAAATTTTGCGCCGTAAATCCTTTTATAAATGATTTTTTAGAAAAATCAAAGCTTGGCTCTAACGCACACGTCATGTCAAAAAATATCACTGAGCTTTTTAACCAAATTTTTCACGCAAAGGTCTTTGATGTCTTTTTTGGCGATGACACAAGAACACTTCAGCGAATATCACCTCTTTTTGAGACCATTTACACAGATACAACTATGCACGAGATAAATCCAAGCTCGATCTTTTTTACAAACACAGTCTTTAAGCAAACATACTATCAAAACTTAAACATACCACTAGTTTTTGCTGGGATGTTTTATGGGCTTTTAAAATTTCTTGATAGCAATAAAATTTCATTTAAGCCTTACGAAGGTAGGA
>NZ_POZX01000081.1:0-10969 GCF_002912895.1 Campylobacter concisus | reverse complement strand
AATATTTGTTTTAAATATTTTTTGTTCTATTTTACTAAGAAACCATTTTATACTTTTTCTGTCAAATACGCTATCTTCTATTACAGTTGCATATTCTTGAAACATTCTTTTTGTTTCTATATCTATTTTTTTACCAACAAAAACAAATACTTCAAGCTCTTTTTTTTCTATAGAATTTATAGCTAAAAGTAAGTTTTTAAAATAGTTTAATCCGCCCATCCATTCTTTTGACACACTACCTATAAATCCAACTTTAATCATCCAGTCCCTTTATCCACTCTACATAGTTTATTATCTCTTGTTTTAAATTTTTATCCGCCTTAAAACCATTTTTTTCTAGCTTGTGTGTATCCGCCCAGTAGTACATTGGATTTCCTACATTCACTTGATTATTAAATTTTATATTAATATTTGGATTTACTAGATTTCTTATCATTTCTACTACATCTTTTATGGTATGCTTTACACCAGTTCCACCGTTTATGATATAAAATTTCTCATCTTTTTTTAACAACATATCAACTAAACGCAAAACATCACTTATGTGTATAAAATCCCTTGTCTCCTTCCCCGTGCCCCAAAAGACGGCCTCATCACTACTATCTAATATTTTTTGGCAAGCATCCCAAAGCAACTGCTTCTTAAGACCATTTCCGTATACTGAAAAGAGTCTTATTATAGAAATATTTAAACCAAATTTTTCACTATAGCTCTGACATAGATCCTCGGCTATTTTTTTATGATACCCATAAGGAGAAACTGGTCTTCCAAAATACTCTTCTACGATCGGCTTATCCTCACATTCGCCCTGTACTGCTGGACTTGATGGGTAGATAAGATGGGAATTATTGTTATACACCCTTATATATTCTAAGACTTCAAGTGTACCATTTACTGTTTTTTTAAAATCTTCGTATGGGCATTTAACAGAAAAACCAACAGAGCCACTACCGCCACAATGCACTATAACATCAAAAACTTGTTCAAATTCTAAAATTGCCTTTATCGACACATCATCCTTTTTCCAGTAGTCAAGCCCAATCTCTTTCGACTCTTCTATAGACAGTCCACCATGTCCTATACCATATGTCTGATATCCTAGAGTTTTAAAATAATGTGCTACATTTGAACCCAAAAAACCCTTGGCTCCAGTAATTAATATTTTTTTCAAAACAAATCACCTTTATTTTTTCCACATGCAACAAATGGAATGATAACATTTGGAAAATTTTGTTTTAATTTATTTGCATACTCCTCTTCTGTTGGAATCAATGAATCATTGTTGAAATTATATTCGTCTATTCCTACCCATTTTCCGGCACCAAAGTCATATCTTTTTATAACTTTACAAGGGCTCCCAACAGCAACACTAAAAGGTGGTATGTCTTTGTTAACCAAACTTCCAGCACCTACTATAGAACCTCTACCTATTGTTAAATTTCCAATAACACTCACTCCAGCACCTAGCCATACATTGGTTTCAATAATAATTTTTTTTTCCATAGTTGTTCCAGTAGCAATATATGGTATAAAAGGATTTTTAAAAACATGGTCGCTTCCCATAAATTTACAATCAATGCCACTCATAAAATAATCTGATACTTTTATTAATAATCCTGAGCTAAAAAAATTCCTTCTGCCAATATAACAGTTGCTACCAATTATAATATGCTTATTGTCTCCCAACCTTTTATTTACATTTATCCAAGTGTATTCGCTGATACCAGTATTATTCCCTATTAAGATATTTTTCCAGCCTGTTACATGCACTGTCTTATCGATATATGTATTTTTGCCTATATCTTTTTTATGAAAGAGTAATTTTGCCTTCGAAAATAGTATTAATAAAATCTGTTTTTGTTTTTGAGATAAATATTTTTTTAGTTTATTTATTATTTTTCTTTTTATGCTTATTTTATTTTTTTCTCTTAATATACTAGATACTACATTTCTATTTATTGTTTTTTCAACAATATCTTTTGTAAAACTAGGATAAAAATTTACTAGTTCGTCCTCATGTTCTGAGAGAGAACAGTGAGTCCCACTTCCATCAAATCCAATATTTTTCACCAACTTCTTAGCAGGATATAATGTAAGTCCTTGTTGTTTAAATACACATAGATACCAATAAATCGCCCACGAATCTATTTTATCATTGATCTGCATCTTAGTCATGCTGATATAATCATAAGAATCATCGAAGTTAAAAAGATTTTTTTCTTGTATTGAGCTACTGACAATTTGCTCCAAATCCTTTTTATCTCGTTTGAATTGTTGCCATCTATCCGCCCAAGTACCCCAGCTCCAAGAGCTAGTAAGTTTCAAAAAATAGCTACTTTCGATATCTGATATATTATCAGTAAAAGAATACCCAGTAACACTGTATACTTTGTCCTCATTTTTATAAATTTCCAACGCCTCGTTCATAAACTTTAAAAAATTCGGACTTGTTATTAAGTCATCCTCAAGAACAATTATTTTGCCATATTCATTTACAATTTTTGTAACACCGTCTATGATACTATTTGCAAGACCATAGTTTTTTTCTCTTTCAATGATTGTAATATTTTTAAATCCATTTATACTTTTTATATATTCTCTTACCTCTGCTACTTTTTGTTTTGACCCTTCGTTTTTAGCTGCATCAGAATATATAAAAAGATCACTCCTGTTTGAAATTTTATTTTTTTGCAAAGCCTCTATGGTCTGCTTTGTATGATCTAATCTATTATAGACAAATAGCACTATTGGTGCTAAATTATACGATTTTATATCACTTTGTTGCATTATTGCCAGCCCCAAATTTTTTAATTGCTTTTTCCCAAATATATGGTGTTAAATTCTTCCAAGAATTTTCAGCCAACACATAGCTGTTTGTATTTTTATTTGCGATACTCAAAATTTGTCTTTGAAGCTCAGGTGGATTGTCTATCAAGCTAGATTCCATAAAGCCTTTTTCATGAACCGTATCCAAAAACCATTCCTTTAAATCGCCCTGCATCCAATCAACTATTGGAGAGTTAAATCCGATCTTAGACTTTCTCCATGTTATCTCTTTTGGCATGTAAGGATCCATAGCATCTCTTATGAGCTTTTTTGTATAGCCATTTCCAAATTTACTAGAATACGGCAAAGAGGTTACAAAAGAGACGATCCTATGATCCATAAAAGGCATCCTTATCTCTACGCTATTTGTCATAGAATACCTATCATAATTCCTAAGCAAGGTTGGCAATATTGTCTCATGAAAAATTATATATAGTTGCTGAGAAAAGCTATCAAGTTTTTTAAAATTTTTATGGTTGGCATCTTTTGACCTAATTTCTTTTCCAAAAATCATTTTTGCTATTTTCTTTATCATAAATTT
The DNA here is from genome assembly GCF_002912895.1 of Campylobacter concisus. Taxonomy (GTDB): domain Bacteria; phylum Campylobacterota; class Campylobacteria; order Campylobacterales; family Campylobacteraceae; genus Campylobacter_A; species Campylobacter_A concisus_G. The sequence goes on along the minus strand of NZ_POZX01000081.1, from coordinate 7,602 downwards.
AACATATATATTAAAATTACTATTCCTATCAAACTGTGTTCCATTACCCAATGTCTCTTGATAGGTATTAAGTATGTCAATACTATTTTTTATCGAAAATTTACTATTCCATAAGGCTTCAACTAAATGCCCATAGCCACTAAAAAGCTCATCTGCTCCATGCCCATCTAATGTCACTGTCGTTCCATGTTTTTTTACAGCTTCATATGTAGCCATCATTGGTATCGGGCTAGTTATATATAAATCCTCAAACATATAAAAATATTTTTCTAGGTTATCCCAATACTTAAGAGGCTCAATGTTTATATAGGTAGCTTCAATTCCTATATGATCAACAACCATTTTTGCAAAATGCGATTCATCAAGTGGAGTACCTGGAAAAGATGCAACAAAAGCATGTTGCCAGTCATTCTTGCCATAATCAACATAATATTTTGATAGATGAGCCATAGCTGAAATAGTTGCACTACTATCAAGCCCTCCACTAAGGGCTGTTCCTATGGATACATCTGCTCTCATCCTAATCTTACAAGCGTCTAAAAACAATTCCCTAAATCGCTCTACTTGAGCATCATATGTTTTGGGTGGGTCCACAATATTATCAAGCGTGTTCCAGTATCTTTTTATTGTTAAATTTCCATTTTTATAAATTCCATTATGTCCAAATGGAAATCTTTTAATTCCATCTATCAAACATTTTTCAGTTGCTTCATATGAAAAAATATTGTCTTTCATCCAATGAAAATTTTGTGATGGTCTTATTTCTTTTAAAAATGGATAGATGGCCTTCATTTCTGAGGCAAATATAAATTTACCATCAATTACGGCATAAAAAAGTGGTTTTTTACCAAATCTATCTCTGGATAAAAAAAGCTCTTTTTTTTGATTATCCCATATAGCAAAAGCCCACATTCCATTAAATTTTAAGACACACTCTTCACCCCACTCTATATAAGAATAAAGTAAAACTTCTGTATCTGATGATGAACAAAATGCATGCCCTTTTGCTTCTAACTCTTTCTTAATTTCCAAAAAATTATATATCTCACCATTAAAAATTACACAATATCTTTTTGTTTTATCATACATTGGCTGATGAGCGCCATCTGACAAATCCACAATAGCCAGTCTTCTATGTCCCAATGTAATACTATTTTCAATTGTTTCTATCCCAAAACCATCAGGACCCCTATGCTCTAATCTATTTAACGCACTTTTAAATTTAGTTTCATTTGAAGATGGTATCGTTCCTAATATTCCACACATATATTTTTACAGATCCCTCACATAATTATTTTATAAACCAATACAGATATTAAATCATAAGATTACAAAAATCTATCTTTTTTAAAACTACTATTTATCAAAAATACAGTGTTAACAGCCTTTGCAAAGATAGAATGGTCTTGTTGATCTAAATGATCAGCTATTTTATTATTCTCGATTTCACTAAAACTATTTCCTAGAATTTCTATCAAAACTATTTTTGGTTTGTATTTTTCAAAGTTATTTGATCTTAATATCATAAGATCCTATCCTTCAACATATACCGATAAAAGTCTATATCCTGGTTTTTTGGCAAATTTCTATCAAGAATATCCTCAAGTGTTGTAGTTTCAATATCTTTTTTAAATTTTATAAAATAATTTTCCTTTTCATACTCTACTGCTAACTCCTTTGAAAAAGTATCTAAAGCAGGTTCATTAAAAGCATAGTAGGTTAAAATTTGTTTTTTATCAGATATTGGCCTTTCTATATTTATATCTCTTGGACAAAATTTATCAAAAGCAATTATACTATATTAATACCTCTCCATCTTTTTTATAAAAATAATATATTTGAAGAACGCTTGGGATGATGAGTGCCCACATCTACATAAAACCAAATTTTGTTCTACGAATAATCTTCCCAAAATTATATCTTCACTCTCTTGGGAATATGATTTTATTGCATATCCATCTAAATTATTATTTCCAAACTCAATAATTTTTCTTTTAATGTTTTAGGTAAAAATTTTTTAAGTATTTGTTGTAGCAATATTTATTCTACACTATATTTGATAGCTGATACAGAAAAAATAGGCTGTATGTTATCAATTGGTTTGAATCTAAAATTTCTTGTTATAAATACAGAAGTCACATTTATAGGACCGAAGCCATGAAAATCAATCTCCAAGAAGTCTAGTTTTTCTCTTAAATATTTTAACATTTCTCTGAGCCAATCAATAATTATATAATACCGCAATACCTACACATCAGATTGATAATTTAAGTATTTTTTAATTAGATTTGAACATTGAGGTCTTCTAATACCATCTATTATAACTATATCAAATTTTTTATCAAATATGGACTTTTTATAATATTCACTATCTTCTCTATGTAGTAAAGTTTGATTGTTGTTGAGATTAGGATTTACTTTTTTAAAGCTTTCTTTATCGTATTCAACAGAAATCATGTCCTTATCTTTTTTGCCCAATGCCTTGATGAATTACTGTTTCCAAATTCAAAAAAGATTTTCAGAAAGGTCAAAAGTGTTTAAGAATTCTATGGCAGGATACGTGTACCAAGGTATTTTATTGGCGCAACTATCTATAGAATCCCATTTTTATAGTGCTATATTAAGAACAATCACAAACTAATATTTTGAATTATTTAACCCATATAGGAATAAATTTTCCCTATTATCTTTCTAATCACCATATTCTCATTGGATTAATTGTATTTAGTTTCATAAAAAAAATTCTTCTAGAATAGCAATTAACAACATCACATATAAAGTCAACAATCATATAACTAATTAGTGTTGCTATAGCAGCACCTTGAATTCCATATTTTGTAATCAATAGTAAATTCAAAAATATATTTGAGATCATGCCATAAAAAGCTCTCAAAAAAGCTAGTAGCTGTAGATTTTCATTTATATACCAATTACTGCTAATAACTCCCAAAAAAACAAATATACTTGCCCAAATATGTATCATCAATACACTTGCTGCTTGACTATATTGTTTGCCATAAAGTATATCCACTATCATATCAGATAAAAAAGTCATTGGTAGTGCTATTACAATAGCTATCCATACCACAAGATCAAAAAGCTTTTGAAGCCTACTATAGTATAACTCTTCACTCTGCTTTCTTGCGTTTACTATAGCGGGAAATAAACTAGAAACAAGAATAGTGGGTATAAAGTACCAAATTTCACTTAATCTAGTTGCCGCAGCATATTGTCCAACAGCTTCACTTCCTAACATATCTTGAATCATAACCTGATCTATTTTCATATATATAGATATTACAACCCCACTTAGGATAAGTGGCCAGCTATCTTTTAGAAGAGATATAGCGATGGTTTTATTAAATTTTATTTTTTTAATCTCAGAAATTGAATATTTCAAGAAAAAATAAATAAATCCTAAAGCCAAAACTATACTATCAAATAGGATAGCCCATGCAAAAGCTACAAGTGGAGCGTTAATTAAAATGAGTGTAATCTTTACTATACTACTTATAAAAAGAGAGATGATATTAGAAAATACTACATATTTTGATAAAACTTTTGATTGAAAATACATATCTACTACATTAAATGATTGAAATATAGTAGCGCTAGCTATGATAAATACTAATAAATTTGTATACCTATCATTTGAAGTAAACTGGGTAGCAATTACCAAAACTAATAGCGTCAAAATAGCACCGATGAGCTTAAGGTAAAAAGCAGTACCTATTAGATCATTTGTTCTACTTTCATCCTTTACTAGCTCCCTTACTACTATACCATCAAGTCCGAGCGTAGCAATGACAACAAAAAGCCCTACAAAGCTTTGAGCATATGAAAAAAGTCCAAACCTCTCAGGACCCAAGTATCTAGTCACCCAAATTCCTACAAAAAGTCCAACAAACATACGGAGCATTTTTTCAAAAAATAGCCATGAGGTATTTTTAAAATACTTCATGAAGCCTTGATGATGTTTTAATAATATTATTTTATCTATCATTTATTTTCACATACCGCTCATAAAGTGTCTTTATCCCGTCTTCAAGCTCTACTTTATGCTTCCAGCCAAGAGAGTGTAACTTAGACGGGTCCGTTAGTTTTAGCATCGTTCCATCAGGCCTGTTATCGTTAAAGTATAGCTCACCTTTAAAGCCAACTATATTTTTAACCAAATTTGCTAGCTCCTTTATCGAGATGTCTTTGCCTGTGCCTATATTTATATGCGTGTTTCTTATCTCTTTACTATTTTTGTCATAAGTATCTTTAAAGTCTCTATTTTCTAGTAAAAACACACAGGCATCGGCCATATCTTCTGAGTATAGAAACTCTCGTCTAGGTTTTCCTGTACCCCAAATTTCTACTCTATCTTTTGAAATACCAAATTTACCAAGATAAGCCATAGCTTCATTTGTATCTCTTGCTTTTAGATCTTTTACCACTTCGTCAAATTTTTCTTCGCTTAAAAGTTTTACTAGGTGTATCTTTCTTATAAGCGCCGGCAAAACATGCGAGGTTTCTAGATCAAAGTTGTCGTTTGGACCATATAAATTTGTAGGCATAACAGATATAAAATTTGTGCCGTACTGTAAATTATAGCTCTCACACATCTTCATGCCAGCTATTTTAGCTATTGCGTATGGCTCATTTGTGTATTCAAGTGGAGATGTCAAAAGCACCTCTTCGCTCATTGGCTGTGGGGCATTTTTAGGATATATGCAAGTACTTCCCAGAAATAATAGTTTTTTTACCTTATGTAGATAGCTTTGGTGGATCACATTATTTTGAATTTGTAAGTTTTCATATATAAAATCAGCCCTATAAGTGCTATTAGCCACTATTCCCCCGACCTTTGCAGCAGCAAGCACTACATACTCAGGCTTTTCTTTTTCAAAAAACTCACAAACAGCTTTTTGATCCATAAGATCAAGCTCGCCATGAGTTCTTGTGATTATATTTTCATAGCCCTTTAATCGTAAATTTTTCACTATAGCAGAGCCTACCAGACCCTTGTGTCCTGCTACATAAATTTTACTGTTTTTATCCATTTTTTACTCGAAATAGCTCATTATCTCATATCCGCCATCTTTTAGATAGACATCTTTTGTCATGAGTTTTAAGTCCGACTTCATCATATCATTTACTAGATATTGAAGGTTAAATTCTCTCTTCCAGCCTAGTTTTTTCTCTGCTTTGCTAGGATCTCCAAGCAGCAAATCAACCTCTGTTGGCCTAAAATATCTTGGATCTACGCAAACCACAGTTTGTCCGATACTTAAATGCGATATATCTAAATTTAACTCTTTTGCTTTTTCAAAATTTAGTGAGTCCACGACTCCTACCTCATCTACGCCAGCCCCTTCAAATCTCAAATTTATACCAGCATAGGCAAATGCAAATTTTACAAAGTCTCTAACCGCTGTTGTTTGTCCAGTTGCTATCACCCAGTCTTCTGGCTCTGGAGCTTGTAGTATCATCCACATCATCTTTACATAGTCTTTTGCATGACCCCAGTCTCTTTTAGCGTCTAAATTTCCAAGATAAAGCTTGTCTTGAAGCCCAAGCGCTATCTTACTAGCTGCCCTTGTGATCTTTCTAGTTACAAATGTCTCACCTCTAACTGGTGATTCGTGATTAAACAATATACCATTACAAGCAAAAATACCATAAGCCTCTCTATAATTAACCGTTATCCAGTACGCATACATCTTTGCGACCGCATAAGGACTTCTTGGATAAAATGGAGTCGTTTCGCTTTGCGGCGTCTCTTGCACTTTTCCGTAAAGCTCAGATGTAGAGGCTTGATAAATTTTAGTCTTTTTCTCAAGTCCTAATATCCTTATAGCTTCAAGCAATCTAAGAGTGCCTGTGCCATCAGCATTTGCGACATATTCTGGTGTCTCAAAGCTAACATGCACATGGCTCATGGCAGCTAGGTTATAAATTTCATCTGGCTGTACTTCTTGGATGATCCTTGTTAAGTTCATAGAGTCCGTCATATCGCCATAGTGCAAGAAAAAGTTTCTATTATCAACGTGTGGATCTTGATAGAGATGATCTATTCTATCTGTATTAAAAAGACTTGTTCGCCTTTTTACACCATGGACTATATAGCCTTTTTTTAGTAAAAATTCTGCCAGATACGATCCATCTTGACCAGTTATACCAGTTATTAACGCTACTTTTTTATCCATAAATCACCTTTTAAAATCATCGTCTAGGCGAATTATATCATCTTCACCTGTATATTCACCGACCTGAGCTTCTATCAAAACCACAGGAATTTTTCCTTCATTAGACAGCCTATGAACTTCACCCATTTTTATATAGATAGACTCATTAGGACAAATGAGTCTAGTTGTCTCACCTATCGTCACAGTGGCACTTCCTGATAGTACTATCCAGTGCTCATTTCTATGAAAATGCTTTTGCAAAGATAGTCTTTTGCCAGGTTTTACCTCTATTATCTTTATCTTATAACCATCTTGATTTTCAAGGACGGTATAGTTTCCCCAAGGCCTATTTGTCGTAACATGAGTATTGCAAAGCTCGGAGCTCTCCTCTTTTAAAATTTCCACCACATTTTTTACTTTTTGGCTAGAGGATTTTTTAGATATTAAAAGAGCATCTTTTGTATCAACCACAGTTAGATCATCGACATCTATTAAAGCTATTTTTTTGCCGCTAGATAAGACTAGATTATTGTGAGAATTTATCTGCACCAGATCGCTATTTATTGTGTTTCCATTGATATCTTTTTGTAGCTGCTCATCCAAACTATCAAAACTTCCAAGATCGCTCCAAGATGCATCTAGAGCTACCATTTTTACGATACCAGACTTTTCCATCACAGCGTAATCTATGCTATTTTGTGGGATATTTTGCATATCGGTAGTATCTATTTTAATATCAAATTCGTCTTTTTTTGCGTTATCAAAAGCTACTTTGCATGTTTCAAGTATCTCAGGAGCAAAAATTTTCATCTGATCTAAGAAAACTCCTACCTTAAAGATAAACATACCTGAATTCCAGTAGAAATTTTGATCTTTTAGAAATTTCACCGCCCTTTCATAGTCTGGCTTTTCATAAAAAGCCTTCACATCACCATTATAGCTCTCTATATATCCAAATCCCGTCTCAGGTGACCTTGGCTTTATACCAAAAGTAACTAAGAAATTTTGCTCTGCCAGCTCCTTTGCAGCTTTTACGCTTGTGTGATATGCTTTAATGTCCTTTATCAAATGATCCGATGGCGTTACTAAAACAATCTCATTTGGATCAAGTGCAAGGCAAGCTAATGTGATCGCTGGTGCAGTATTTCTACCAACTGGCTCGAGCAGATATTTAAAATTTGTAATATTTAAATTTTCTATCTGATCCATCGCCAAGTAGTAGTGATCAATATTTGTTATCACGAATGTATTGTCACAAATTTCGCTATTTCGTAGTGCAGTTAGCTGAAAAAGTGACCTATCGTCAAATAATTTAATAAATTGTTTTGGCATCAAAGTCCTGCTAATAGGCCACAACCTCGTACCAGAACCACCACATAATAATATATTTATCATAAATTTTATCTACTTTAAAATGAGCTTAAAAATC
>NZ_POZX01000080.1:0-38765 GCF_002912895.1 Campylobacter concisus | reverse complement strand
TTTTAAAATGATTGGAGAAATGTTTGAAGCGATATCTTGAAGCAAGAAGCATAAATTTGCTTCTTGCATTTAAATTTACTTGCCAAAAACTCTGGCAAAAATTCTATCTACATTTTTAGTGTAGTAGTTGTAGTCAAAGCACTCTTTGATCTCATCTTTGCTAAGGCTCTTAGTTAGGTCCTCGTCGTTTAGCAAATTTTGCAAAAATAGGCTGTGGCCTTGCTCGTCGATCGCTTTTTTGCCCTCTTGCAAGTCTGCCCAGACCTTCATAGCATTGCGCTGAACGATCTTGTAGGCATCCTCTCTAGAAATTCCACGCTGTGGCAGCTGCAAAAGTACGCGCTGTGAAAAGACTAGTCCGCCTGTTAAATTTAAATTTTTCATCATATTTTCTGGATAGACGACTAAATTTGCTATCAAATTTTTGATGCGAACCAGCATAAAATCAGCCGTGATAAACATATCTGGCAGGATAAATCTCTCAACCGAGCTGTGGCTGATATCGCGCTCGTGCCAAAGTGCGACATTTTCAAGCGCTGGCGTGACGTATGAGCGTAGCACCCTGCAAAGGCCGGTGATATTTTCGCTAAGGACTGGATTGCGTTTGTGTGGCATCGCGCTTGAGCCCTTTTGTCCTGGGCTAAAGTACTCCTCTGCCTCATAAACCTCGGTCCTTTGGTAGTGTCTAATGGCAACTGCGATCTTCTCACAAGTAGAGGCTAGAACTGCGATGGCGCTTACCACATGGGCATAGCGGTCGCGTTGGATCACTTGATTTGACGCTGGGGCAGCTTTTAGGCCAAGCTCTTCGCATGTTAGCTCTTCAAATTCCATCGGAGCGTGGGCTAAATTTCCCATAGCGCCTGAGAGTTTGCCGTAGCTGATAGTATCTTTTGCATCTTTGATGAGCTTTAGCGCCCTTGCAATCTCGTCGTACCAGATGGCAAGCACAAGGCCAAAAGTTATCGGTTCGCCGTGGATGCCGTGGCTTCTGCCAACCATGAGCGTATGCTTGTGCTCGTTTGCTCTATTTTTGACTGCCTGCATAAACTCCTCTATGTCGCTGATGATAAGCTCTAGGCTCTCTTTCATTTGAAGCGCAACAGCTGTGTCGATGCAGTCGCTTGATGTCATGCCGTAGTGAACAAACCTGCTCTCCTCGCCAAGGCTTTCGCTGACGCTTGTTAGAAATGCGATGACGTCGTGCTTTGTCGTCTTTTCTATCTCGTCGATGCGAGCCACTTCAAATTTAGCATTTTTGCAAATTTTCTCGCAGTCGCCGTCGCTTATAAAGCCAAGCTTATTCCAAGCTTTAACGGCAGCTTTTTCTACCTTGAGCCAAGCGTCGTATTTTGCTTGTATGCTCCACTTATCAGCCATCTCTTTGCGCGAGTATCTTTCGACCATTGTTGAACCTTTTTGTATTAGTTTTCTTTGTCATAAAAGTAAATTTTAGCCTTGAAAGCTAAAAATCACATAGTATAATTTTATAAAATTTAAGTTTGGATTATATAAAATCCGTGCTGAAATGTCGGTTATACGCTTATAAATTTGTGCTTAAGATAGCTCACTCTTTTTTAAAAGGATTACCTTGCCCTACGTAAATAAATTTATTGCCACTGCAAACAAACAAAAAGCGTATGAAATTTTAATGAAAACTGGCTTTAGCATGAGAAAAGCGCAACGCCTCATAGATAAAGGTAGGCTGATATGTGGTGGTAGTGTCGTGAGTGAGAAAAATGCCATTTTGTGTGGTAATATTTTTTTAATCGACTATGAGGCGGAGCCAAAGGGACTTAAACCGATCTTTGAGTGTGAGAGCTTTGCTGTATTTGACAAACCAAGCGGAGTGCTAAGCCATCCAAATGGCAGACACTGTGAGTACTCACTAAATGATGAAATTTATACACTTTTTGGACGAGATGCGAGCGTGGCGCATAGGCTAGACTTTGAGACGAGTGGCGTGATAGTCGTTGGAAAAGACAGAAATTCTACGATAAAACTAAAGAAAATTTTTGAAAACAGAGAGGTTTCTAAAAGCTACGTCGCGATGGTACAAGGCAAGATCGAGCGAGAATTTATGATCGATGCCAAGATGGATCTAGCAAACAACTACGACGATGTGAAAATGCGAATGCAAATTTGCGAAAATGGCAAGCGTGCTGTGACTAAAATTTTGCCGATAAGATATTTTGACAATATCAATACAACTTTGGTGCGAGCCATCCCGCTCACTGGCAGGCAGCATCAAATTCGCTTACATTTGTTTCATGTGAAACACAAGATACTTGGCGAACCACTTTATGGTTTGTCACGTCCGCAGATCGAGAAAATTTTAGATAAAGAGATGAGCGAGCGTGAACGGATAAATTTAACTGGAGCAAAAAGGCTCTTGCTTCACTCGGACGAGATTTCTTTTAAATTTGATGAAATTTTTTATAACATAAAAAGTAAATTTGACGCTGAAAGCGAATTTTATAGATTTGCAAAAGAAGGTTTACTTTAGTCTAAAATTTTTTAATAAATTTCTATTTCTCATAAACCCTTACCTACGTTTTGCCAAAGTTTATCACTTTTAGATACCACAATGATAATTTTATAGTTTATGCAATTAACACTCCATTTTATTTCTTTATGAGAGCTAGATTTTATCTTGATGTTAAGACTCAGAATTTATACCTATCTTTTTCATCTTTTAAAACTTTTAAAATAAGTCCTAATCCGAGTAAAACCACCACAGCAACAAAGACTATTTCGGCTATATCAAGTGCACTCATTTTAACTCACACTGGCTTTACTATTATCTTCAAGCGACTGTCTTTTTAAATTTTTATCACTGGCAATGGTTTTAAATTTTGTATTTTCATTGCGTTGTTTTAACTGTCCACAAGCTGCACTTATATCAAGTCCTTTACTCTGTCTAATCGTGCAAGTAACGCCATGATCTCTTAGATATTCTTGAAATTTTAGCATGCTGGTAAGCTCGGGTCGTCCAAATTCACTGCCTTCATGCGGGTTAAAATAGATCAAATTTACCTTTGCCTTGATACCATGCAGCAGTTTTACCAGCTTTTTTGCATCACTAACGCTGTCATTTAGATCTTTGATAACAAGGTATTCAAACATCACGCGTTTGCGCATATCGATAGGGAATCCCCTAACAGCATCCATAACAGCCTCGATATTATACGCCTTATTTATCGGCATCAGACGGCTTCTAAGCTCATTAGTAACAGCATGAAGCGATATGGCTAATAACACACCAATATCCATCTCGCCAAGCTTTTTTATCTGGCTGCCAAGTCCGCTAGTTGAAACGGTTTGACGACGCGGCGATATGGCTAGACCCTCGTTAAGTGCTAAAATTTTGATCGCTTTACTAACGTTAGCAAGATTATCAAGTGGCTCACCCATACCCATATAAACGACATTTATGCGTCTTTCATAAGGTATCTTATTCTCTCTTTTTATCCATAAAATTTGCCCTACGATCTCACCGGCAGTCAAATTTCTAACAAGTCCACCCTTTGCTGTTAGACAAAAAGCACATCCCATTTTACAGCCAACCTGCGAACTAACACAAACCGTATAACGAGCATGGCGACTGACCTTTCCATTCTCATCACTAATCTCCTCTTTCATCGGGAGTAAGACACTCTCTATCTTTAGCCCATCTTTTAGCTCAAAAAGATACTTGATCGAACCATCACTACTTTGCTCAAATTTTACACATTTTAAAGGATCGATATAAAATTTTTCAGCCAGATCTTGACGCATATCTTTAGGCAAATTTAGCATTTGGCTAAATTCGGTTGCATTTTTTTTATATATCCACTCGTAGATTTGTGTTGCTCTAAATGGTGGAGAAACTAACTCTTTTAGCTCATCAATACTAAGATCAAGCAAATTTATCACATATTTTCCTTTATATATTTTGTTAGAATTTTCTTGGCCTCTGCGTGATTTTTTATAAAATCAGCATGTGCATTTTTATCACAAAAATTTGTCGCTACAAAAATTCCATAAGCTGGAATTTTAAAAATTTGAGCTACTCTTAGAACAGAAAAAAACTCCATATTTTCTAAAAAATAGCCTTTTTCAAATATCTTATGAGCCAAATTTTTGTCTGTCGTTATGAAATTTGACGAATTTATTTTGATAGTTCCACGTGAAACGATAGAAGAAATTTCACACTCAATCGGTGAATAAGATCTATTTTCTACGCTAGAAATTTCAATATTTGCCCCAACTGAGCTTTCATAAATTTGTAAAATTTCACCATCTTTATAAAGACCTGCCGAGCCAACGAAAACTATTTTTTCTGGCATCTTATATAAATTTCGTTCAGGATTTTTTGACAAATTTTGACTTAGATCTTTTAGCTCTGGATTTGATGAGTTTGCAAATTTAGCTTCGATCTTTGCAAAATAGTGCGGATCGATATTTTTTAAATTTATACCATTTTCATCCGCTCCAATACATGCTCGTTTCTGCAAAAATTTTGTCAAATTTATCGCCATATCAAGTAGGCCCACACCCATTGGCAAAGCAAAGTCAAAAATTTCGTTTTTTCCAGCAGAGATAACTAACATTAGAGCCTAACCTCAACGCCATTTGCCTTGAGATACTCTTTTAGTTTTTTTATCTCGATTTCGCCAAAGTGAAATATCGAAGCAGCTAAACACGCATCAGCCCCGGCTTCAAAAGCATCTTTAAAATGCTCCATCTTACCAGCGCCACCACTTGCGATAGTTGGTATAGAAAGCATGCTAAATACCTTTGTTAGCTCAAGGTTAAAACCTTGTTTGACGCCATCGTTATCCATAGACGTTAGCAATATCTCCCCTGCTCCACGCGACTCAACCTCTTTTGCCCAGGTAAAGGCATCTTTTTTGGTATCGACCCTGCCACCATTTATAAAAACACTATAACCATTTTCAATCTTTTTAGCATCGATCGCAATTACGACACATTGCGAGCCAAATTTCTTAGCTGCCTCATCAATCAAATTTGGCTCTTGTATAGCTGATGAATTTAGGCTTACTTTATCGCAGCCAGCATTTAAAAGGCGAGAGATATCATCGATCGTGCGTATGCCTCCACCAACTGTTAGTGGGATAAAAAGCTTACTTGCGACCTTTTTTACGACATCAACTATCGTATCACGCCCAAGATGAGAGGCAGTGATATCTAAAAAACAAAGCTCATCAGCACCCTCGTCATTGTATCTTTTAGCTATTTCGACAGGATCTCCAGCATCGACAAGTCCTACGAAATTTACACCCTTTACGACTCTGCCATCTTTTACATCAAGGCATGGGATTATGCGTTTTGCAAAATGATTCAAATCTGTCCTTTATCTATTTTTCTAGCAGCTACCTCAAAATATGGCAAATTAGACCAATTTTCTCGGTTACCAACTATATAAATAACCTCTTTTGCTCTTGTTAGTGCTACATTTAGTAAATTTGGCGTACTAGCAGCCCATGCTCTAGCACCTTTTGTAGCGCCGCCAAGAATAAAGATAACAACATCAGCTTCTTTGCCTTGCATGGTGTGAATGGTACCAGCCCCTTTTAAATTTTTACAAACATCTTTAAAAGGTGTTATTATTTTAACACTATCTTTTAGCTTGGCTAACTTACCATTTAAAAGCTCTTTAACGATCATGCCTTCAGCTTTATTATAATTACCTATCCATTCATCACTACTAACGTCAATCCATTCTGTTTTGATGTTAGGATCACTAAGTTTACTTTTACTGCCTCTACCAAGTATCATCATATCATCATATGTTGTCTCGTTTGAAATTTTAAACATAGGGTTGGCACACCTTCTATGAACGATAAGTGGCGAACCAACCCAAATGGACTTACCCTCTCCTTTTATATATGTACCAATATTTTGTACTTTATCAGCTAGAAGTTGAACTGATGATTTTAGTAGATTAAACTCATCCTTTGCATCGCAGTAGCGTAAAATAGCATTATTTAAAGCTAGCGGTAATGTTACAACGGGCTCAAGTTGAAGTGGATCGCCAACTACAACAGCCAAGTTTGAACGAAGCAATGCGCCTAATGCGTTAGTTAAATTTGCCTGCCCTGCTTCATCTATTAAGAGCAAACCTATATCGCCATTTAGTAGCTCTTTAAAGGTATTATTAAAAGATATGAAAGTAGAACTAACAACTGGCGTTAGTAAGAACAATCCTTTTATTATTTCACGTCTATCTTTAGCCTCAAGCCCATTTTTCTCAGCCATTTTTTCATCATTAAATATAACACTAAGAGCTCGTAAATTTGTTCTAACAGCTTCTTTGCAAGCAAAGATAGTGGCTTTATGCAGATTAAGCGCTTCTTTAAAAAGCTTGATTCTTGCGTTAAAAAGCTTTGTCTTATGAAATTTCTCATCAAGGCCAAGCTCCATCATAAATGGCATACTCTTTTGTATTTCTTCATTACTCTGATTAAAACTACCATTTAAAAAGCTATCAAGCTCTTCACTTCTGCCAATTAATTTTTGACGTCTAACAAAGTCATCATTAAGCTTGTTGAGATAGTCTATCTTGGTGTTAAGTTCTAAAATTTTCTCTTCAAGCTGAGTTATTTGAGCTTTTAGTTCGTTTAATTTTGCTTCATTCTTCTCTTTATTTTCACTATTTTGCTTGTTTGCTTTCAAATTTTGCTCAGCTATTTGACGATTTATCTCACTAACTTTTTGCGCTTCGTTGTTATATTTTTCAAAAGCTTGTGTCCTTAAAATTTGCTGGAAAATAAAAAATGATGGCTTTACAGGCGCACTTAGATACTCTTGTAAAATTTCATTTTGACCAATAAGCTTTGTTAGCTCATTAGCTTCAGCCACCTTTTGCTCTAGCTCATTTTTGCTCAAATCTAGCTCATCTATTAGTGGTTTTAAAAGCTCGTCTATTTGCCTTGCTGAATTATAGTTATCAAGTCTTTTATCGATATTTATAAGCTCGCTATTTATACTTTTTAGCTCCTCTTCTTTGATCCTGATCTCGCTAAAAAGTAGGTTTACTTCGTGTAGGGCTTGATTAAATTTCTCCTTTGCCTCGTCGTAATCATCAACTCCTTCGCCGGTAGCCAAGTATTTGCCAAGCCCCATCAAAAAGCCATCTTGTTCTATAAATTCTTTAAATTCTTTTGAAATGTCTTCAAACTGACTATGCGTTTTTTCGATCTTTACGCCATTAATCGCGTTAAAAACAAAATTTGACTTATTTTGCTTTGAGCCAAGAGGTATGCAAAAAAGCCCCCATGCAGGTTTTGAGATAAAAGATTTTTCTCCAAAATTTGTCTTTTCATCGGCTGAGAGAAGCCTTGTAGCTATAAATTTAAAATAATCAATCTCACCTGCATAACTACCGATACTTTTTAGCTGGCTAAGCTCTTTACTTAAAATTTCAACCGCACCGTTATTACAAGAGCTAACAACCATCTCATAGCCCTGAAGTTCTTTATTTAGAGTGAAATAAAGCACCTTATCGCTACTATCTCGAACTGGTGCAAAGATATCATGTCTACTCATTTGTGCGAGCTTCATCGCTCTAAGCATAACAACTTCGGCCATTACGTCTTTTAAAAGCGTTGTTTTGCCAGTGCCTGGAGCACCATTTACACTATAAATTCCACCACTTTTTTCTTTAAATTTTTTAATGATGTTATTAACAGCAATTTGCTGCGAGAAATTTAAAGCAAAGTCGCTAGCAAAGGCCGATCTTGGATACTCTTCTGCTTTAAAAAAATCTCTAACAAGCCTTTTATTTTGCTCATCTCTTACATCAAGTCTTTCAAATTTATTCTCACTGCCCTCGTCCAAAAACTGATCCGTCAGCTCGTGCGTCCTGCCTGACTCGTAAAATTTTATAAGCAAATTTATATCATCTATAAAAAAGCTATTTAAAAGGCTATCATTTTCTTTAAAATTTGGATTTACGATCTTTATTTCAAGCCTTAAGAAATCGTTACAAAATGGTGTTTTAAGTGCACTTTTTAGCTCATCATTTATAACCTTTATATATTTGCCAAATTCCATTTTTTCTTTATAGATAGATAGCTTGTCTTTTATACGCTCACATTCTTTGCTAAAGTCACTTTGGCTTATCTCTTTTAGATGATCTAGGCGAGCCATTGCCCAAGGAGCTGTTGAGATGAAAAGATCATCAGACGAGTTTGGTGTAAAAAATAGAGTTAAATTATCATCTAAATTTACATCTTTTAAAGCAAAATTTTGATCATCTTTACAAAATACCAAATCACCAGCGAGTTTAAGCTTATAACAAAATGCCTTATCAAAGCTCGTTTTCTCAGATCGCAGCTCATCCAAAATTTGCTCTTTTTCAAATTTCACCTTTGCAAGCTTTGAGATATAAATGGCAAGCAAGTCAGTCTCAAAAATACCGCCATAAATAGAAATTTCTATGCCATTTTTTAAAAGTGAGCTATCAAATGCCCTTAAAATTTGTAGAAATTTCTCATCAAAATTTGCGATCTCAAGGTCTATTGATTTTTTAAACTTGGTATTTGTCTTTTTTGGCTCGTCTAAGGTTTTTGGCTCTAAATATTGTGATAATAAAAAGTATTTTAAGGTATTTGCCTTGCTCAAATTTATGCCTTATTTCGTTATTGTTTAGTGATTATAATCCATTTTATATATGATTAAACTAAACTTGTAATCATTGTATAAGTAATTTTTGGCTAATATCGCGACTATGATAAAGGCAAAAAAGCACTTTGGACAGAATTTTTTACAAGACAAAGCAACACTAGATAAGATCATCCAAGCGATACCCAATGATGTAGCAAACGTCGTTGAGATTGGGCCTGGCTTAGGTGATTTGACATTTAGACTTTTGCAAATTTATAAGACAACCTGTTTTGAGATAGATTGTGAGCTGTTTCAAATTTTAAAGGCCAAATTTGCAAATGAGATCCAAAATGGACAATTAAAACTTTTTTGTAAAGATGCTTTAGAGCAGTGGCAGCAAGAGGGCGGACTAAGTAGCCAGAACTACTTTTTAGTCGCAAATTTACCCTATTACGTTGCTACGAAGATGATCCTAAATGCGATAGGTGACGAAAAATGCCTTGGGCTTATCGTGATGATACAAAAAGAGGTTGCTCTTAAATTTAGTGCAAAGAGCAAGGATAAAGAATTTAGCTCTTTATCGATCCTCGCTTCACTTCAAGGCAGGTGTGAGCTTTTGTTTGACGTGGATGCAAAGCTTTTTAATCCACCTCCAAAGGTCACATCTTCAGTCATCAAACTACAAAAAACAAAAAAGATTTTTGGTAAAGACGGGATTTTCAAAGATGCAAAACAATACGAGGCTTTTAAAGTATTTTTAAGAGCTGCATTTGCTTCGCCAAGAAAGACGCTTTTGAAAAATTTATCCACAAATTTTGACAAAAATGCGTTAGAAGAAATTTTTGAAAGCCTAGCTTTAAACCAAAATTTACGTCCACACGAGCTAGATGTCGATTCTTATCTAAAAGTATTTGAAAGATTAAAGGAAGATAATGAACGACAAAAACGAAGAGAAAGTTGTAACTAACCAAAGCAAAAACAACAAAAGACGAAGATTTAGACCAAAAAATAAACCAAAACAAGATGGCGAAGCTACCGAGCAAGCTTCACTAGCAAGCAAAAGCGTAATAGATAATTTCTTTGCAGCAGAGCAAGCTGAAACTGAAACGCACGCCGAGCCAAAGAGCCAAAATTCTCGCCCAAAAAAGCCAAGAAATAACAAAAATCAAAATAAAAATGGCGAAAACAATAAGCCAAAAGAGCAAAAACAAGAACCACAAGAAACAAAAACCAAAGCACAAGAACAAAAAGAAAAGCCAAAAAAGGCTAAAAAGCCAAAGAAAAATTTACCTGCAAAACTAAATGGTAATGAGCAATGGCAGCAAGATATCGCAAGTGCAATGGTGGCAAACAAGGCCGTTCACGAGCTTCGTCTGGAGCCGATGAAGTATCTAAACTCAAGCGAACATAAAATTCGTATAACGCCACTTGGCGGTCTTGGTGAGATCGGCGGAAATATGACGATATTTGAGACCGATACGAGCGCGATCATCGTCGATATAGGCATGAGCTTTCCAAGCGAGAGTATGCACGGCGTGGATATCCTCATCCCAGACTTTGACTACGTTAGAAAAATAAAAGATAAAATAAAAGGTGTCATCATCACTCACGCGCATGAGGATCACATCGGTGCAGTGCCCTACTTTTATAAAGAGTTTAAATTTCCGATTTACGCCACACCTTTGCCACTTGGTATGATAAACAATAAATTTGAAGAGCACGGACTAAAACAAGAGCGCTCGCTCTTTAGATCAGTCGAAAAAAGAAAGCCATATCTCATAGGTGACTTTGAAGTCGAGTGGATACATATAACGCACTCTATCATCGACGCCTCTGCTCTTGCGATCACGACAAAGGCGGGCACCATCATCCACACAGGCGATTTTAAGATCGACCACACGCCGATCGACGGCTATCCAACTGACCTTGGCAGACTAGCATACTACGGCGAAAGAGGTGTATTATGTCTAATGAGCGATAGCACGAACAGCTACCGCGAAGGATTTACCAAAAGCGAAAGCAGTGTTGGCAAGACCTTTGATGCGATATTCTCAAAGGCCAAAGGCCGCGTCATTATGAGCACATTTAGTTCAAACATACACCGCGTCTATCAAGCGATCGAGTGGGGGCTAAAATACAACCGCAAAGTCTGTGTCATCGGTAGATCAATGGAGAGAAATTTGTATACTGCAATGGAGCTTGGCTATATCAAACTTGATAAGAAAATTTTTATTGACGCAAATGAGGTTGGCAAATTTAAAGATGACGAGGTGTTAATCGTAACAACAGGGAGCCAAGGTGAGACCATGAGCGCGCTATACCGAATGGCTACAGATGAGCACAAATACATCAAAATAAAGCCGACCGATCAGATAATAATCAGCTCAAAAGCGATCCCTGGTAACGAAAATAGTGTCTCAACGGTGCTAAATTTCCTTATCAAATCAGGTGCAAGTGTTGCCTACCAAGACTTTAGTGAGATCCACGTCAGCGGCCACGCAGCACAAGAAGAGCAAAAGCTGATGCTACGTCTTATAAAACCAAAATTTTTCTTACCAGTTCACGGCGAGTACAATCACATCGCAAAACACAAAGAAACAGCTGTAGCTTGCGGCGTGGACGAGCGAAATATCTATCTAATGAGTGACGGTGATCAGATGGAGATATGCCAAAAGTACCTAAAGCGTGTAAAAACAGTAAAAACAGGCAAGGTATTTATTGACAATCAAATAAATAAACAAATTTCAGATGATGTTGTCATCGATAGGCAAAATTTAGCTGAAGCAGGGGTCGTCATGATAATCGCTCAAATTTCACGTCACGGCGCAAAACTCATCAATAAGCCTCGCGTCATTAGCTACGGCCTTGTGGGCGATAAGCAAGATGGCGAGTTCAGAAAAGAGATGGAGAGCGTGCTGGAGCAATACCTAAGCAACGTTAAAGAGGAGCTTTTGAAAGACGGCAGGATGCTCGAAGGGCAGGTACGTCAGGTCATCCGAAAACACATCTTTAGAAAAGTCAAAAAATACCCGACTATCGTGCCTATTATCTATCTAATGTAAGGGGAATTTATGCAAACAATTAACCAAATCGCATCAGAAGTTTTAGAGATAGAAGCAAACGAGCTTTTAAGGCATGCTAAAAATTTAGCCATAGAAGATGCTGTAAATTTGATATTTAACGCAAAAGGCAAGGTTATAGTCACAGGCGTGGGCAAGAGCGGTCACATAGGTGCAAAGATCGCTGCCACGCTTGCAAGCACTGGCACGCCAAGCTTTTTCTTGCACCCGACAGAGGCTATGCACGGCGACCTTGGAATGATAGAAAAAGACGATGTTTTGTTAGCCATTAGCTTTAGTGGCGAGAGTGATGAGCTTATTAAAATTTTGCCTCACGTAAAGCGCTTTGGCGTAAAAATCGTCGCCATGGCAAGGAGCAAAACAAGCTCGCTTGGTAAATTTAGCGACGCATTTATTAGCATTGACGTAGAGAAAGAGGCCTGCCCGCTAAATGCTGCTCCAACAGCATCAACTACGCTAACGTTAGCTCTTGGCGATGCGTTAGCTGTTTGTTTGATGCAAAAACGAGGTTTCAAAAAAGAAGACTTTGCAAATTTTCATCCAGGTGGCAGCCTTGGCAAGAGGCTATTTCTAAAAGTAAAAGACGTAATGAGAAGCGAAAATTTACCGATAGTTCGCTGGAATGCAACCCTAAAAAGCGCGATCGATACAATGACGCATGGCAAGCTTGGCACGGTTTTAATAGTCGGTAAAGATGGCGTGCTAGACGCCCTTTTAAGTGACGGCGATCTTAGACGTGCACTTATGCGAGAGGACTTTGATCTAGACGAGCCAGCAATAAAATTTGCAACCTTACATCCAAAAGAGATAAACGACAAGGAAATGTTAGCCGTGGATGCGTTGGCTTTAATAGAAAAGTATAAAATTCAGCTTCTAGCCGTTGTAGAAAATGGCGTGCCCGTGGGCGTTTTACACATCCATGACCTTGCAAATTTAGGACTATAAAATGGAAAAAACAAGACTAAATAAATTTATCTCACACAACACAAACTACTCACGCCGTGAGGCAGATGAGCTGATAAAAGCTGGTAAGGTTAGTATAGCAGGACGTGTGGTTAGCGACCTTGCCACAAACGTGGATGAAGATGATAAAGTACGTATAAATGGGCGTTTAATAAAGCTAAAAAAGGAATTTACTGTTATCGTCTATCATAAACAAAAGGGTGAGCTAGTTAGTAAAAAAGATGACCGTGGACGAAAGACGATCTATGATACGCTAGATAAGAAATTTGCAAAATTTGTTAGCGTAGGGCGCTTAGACTATGCAAGTGAGGGGCTACTTTTACTAACTGACGCCCCAGCGATCGCCACAGCACTCATGAATAGCGACTTAGAGCGCGAATACTATCTAAAAGTAAAAGGCGAGGTAACAAAAGAGGTAATTGAGGCGATGATAAATGGCTTTTTTGCCAAGGATGCCACAAAAGGCGCACACGCAAAAACTACTATAAAATCAATGGAATTTAAGCCATTTCTAGCCTATAAGGTCTTTGGCTCAAGCGGCGGCTATACAAAACTAAAGGTCATCATCAACGAGGGGCAAAACAGGGAGCTTCGCCGCTTCTTTGGCTACTTTGACCTTGAAGTAATGGACCTAAAACGTGTTAGCTTTGGGCGCGTTAGCCTTGATATGCTAAAGCCTGGCAAATGGCGCTACTTCGAAAACAGCGAATACGAAGATCTAAGAGACTTTTTAAAGGTTAATAACGTTAGATACTAAATTTGGCTTATTCCTCTAATAAAAGAAGACAAGCTAAACCAAAATAACAACAAATTTACAAAAATGGAGAAAAAGGCTGTTCTTTTATCCATTGTTTTACTAGCTACCAGTTTTTGTAAGGATCTTTATTGAGCTTAGACTTGAAGCTCAATAAAGGTAACTTATGATAAAGCAACTAAGCAATAACAAAATGTTTATGACAGTGGGAATATTGATTGTTGCTTTAATTTAGGAGTTATGTATGAAAATGAACAAGGGTTAAGACAAAATATCGCACCGCAAAAGAATATTTTGGAAAAGCATGTGATTTAGGAGATCAAAAAGGATGTGATTTTTACAAAAAACTAAACGAAAGAGGCTTTTAATACCAAAAACAACCCAGCAAGCTCTAACAAATTTAGAGCTTCATAAATTTATATCTTATTTTCTGAAAGTAGAATGTTTATGTATGGATTTAGCAACGTTTCACCGCGTGCTGCGTATAGTAAGACCTCTTTAAAATAGTTGTCGTTTATGCCATACGTGTGAAACTCGTATGCCCCTATGCCATATCCCATCGGCGTTATATCAACCCTTGAATACCAAGCATCTTGCGCTAGAATATAGCGATTCGTATCTCTTGAATAGACATATAATTTGATCTTATCTTTGCTCTTTTGCGCCATATACCAGATGAAAGAATTTGTGATGTCGTTAAAAAAGTAGATGTCGCCGTTTGGCATGATTGCCTGGGCTGTATCGTTATTATCAGCGATCAGTATCCTGCTCTCATAACATATAAATTTATTTGGCGTAAGTTGCTCGATCGGCTCTGATTTGCCATTATTTAAAACTAAAATTTTATCATCACTTATGTCGGCATTATAGGCAAGTACGGCTAAGACTAGAGCTAACAAACACAAAGAAAAAATTTGCTTTATCAAAATAAAAATCCTCTTAGCAAATAATATTTCAAGACATAAAGCGCGCAGATAAGCACGCAAACACCTAGCCAGATCGATGAAAATTTAAGCTTGTGCGAGTAGTTTGTCTTTGTGATAATCTCAACAAGATATGGCATAAGGCCGTAAAAAACGCCTAGAAACAAACTGCCCCAAATAAGATAGCCAACATAAAAATAGTCACTTTTTAGCATGCAGTATGGGCATTTGTGATTTGGCTGCTCGTAAACGTAAAGGCCAAAAAAGTAGGTAATGGCGTAGTAACTAAGCACCAAAAACAACAAATTTGCCACAAAGCTAGCCATACTTTGCTTTAAAAAATTTAGCACCAAAATGACAAAAAATAGTACGAAAAAGACGCTTACTAAGCCAAAATTTGTATAGCCAAATGGCAGCTTTGGAGCTTGAAAAGTGACAGAACAGCAAAAGACCGGCACTTTTAGTGGGATATTGTAAAAAAACGAAATTTCTATGCCAAGCTCAAGTAGTATCATGACAAAAAGGCAGATAAAAATGGCGTATTTTTTCTTTAGATAAGGGAAATTTAGAGCCTGCAAGTCAAGCTTATTTATAACCAGCCAAATGCCAAGTCCAAAGATCAGTAAAATTTTAGTGAGCATCAATATGCCACCAAATTTATTTGAGCCGATCACGCCAGCTGAACACATAGCACCAGGCACAATATCAGAGAGTTCATTTAGGCAAAGTGCAAAAAATATAAACAATACGATCTTGATACAGACGCAAAAAAGCAAGATAGTATTTACAAGATAGTTTTGTTTTTCAAGCGAGTATTGAAGCGATGTTAGTGCGTTATAGTCCCACGACCTCACGATCCTAATGACATAAAAGAGCGAAATACTCATCAAAACTAAAAGCACAAACTCCGCTAACAAAAAGGCAATAACGGCGTTTGATAAAAAGACACTCATACTATCTCTCCGTTTTGCAAGCTGACAACCCTATCTGTTGCACTTAGCTCATCAAAAATGCTATCGTGAGTAGCGACAATAACACTCTTTTTTAGAGCTTTAAAAGACTCTAGCAAGCCTAAAAATGCACGTGCGTTTTGTCTGTCTAAATTTGCCGTTGGCTCATCAGCCAAGATGATGTTAGCATCCATAGACAAAGCCCTAGCTACCGCACATCTTTGACGCTCGCCACCACTTAAATTTGATACGTTCTCATCTTTTTTATGAGCGATATTTGCGAGACTTAGAGCCTTTTTTATCATCTCATCTCGCACATTTGCCTTGAAATTTGTTAGAGCAAATGGAGCTAGTAAATTTTCATAGATACTTAGTCCCTCGATGAGGTTAAAATTTTGAAAGATAAGTCCAAGCCTTTTGTGTCTAAGCTCAGAGCAAAAGGCATCAGGCAGTTTTGCGATGTTAGTGCCATCTATCAAAATTTCTCCACTAGTTGGCTTTTGAAGTAGGGCGATAAGCGAAAGCAAGGTGCTTTTGCCGCTTCCACTAATGCCTTTTAGTATCACTAGCTCGCCGTCATTAATATCTAAATTTATATTTTTTAAAGCACAAAATTCATTTTGTTTGTTTTGGTTATAAACTAGGCTAACACCTCTTATATTTATCATTTTAGCCCCTCATTTATGTCACTACTTGCTACTCGCCATGAAGGTATGAGTACAAACGCCAAAAATGGTATCACACCAAAAACAAAGATCAAAAAGAGCTTATCAAACTCTAAAATAGGCGTGAAATTTGTAAAATTTAAAAGTTCATCGCCTAAAAATATCCCTTTTAGAAGTGGAGCATTTAATACAAAAACAAAGAGATAAGCCAGCATAACACCGAGTAAAAAAGCACTAACACTAACGATGAAATTTTGTATAAATTTTAAAAATATAATATCTTTTATACAAAAGCCAATGCTTCTTAAAATAGCTATTTCACGCTTTTTACTACCATAGGCGAGTGAAATTTGGTTTTTAAGCAAGACAAAGAATATAAGCATAACGCTAACATAAATGCTCATAAAAATTCCACCCTTATAATAGTAAAGGTGCCTAACCTTAGCCACCTCATCTTCTATACTAAGAGCGAAAGAATTTGGATATAAATTCTCTATCTTTAAAGCTACTTCACTGATCTCATCTGCGTTTGGCACCTCAACATAGAGCTTTGTATACTCTTCATCTTTTAAATTTAAGATAGCCCTTAGCGTATTTGGATGCAAAAATATAGCGTTATTTGAGATTAAACCACTTTGTGCCGGCATAGTCTTTAATATCTTTACTGGTATCATGCGCTCTTCAGTTAGAAAATTAAAGCTCTCATCGTAGTAAAGCTCATTCATCGCTGCCTTGACACCTTCTCCGACAATCATCTCATCCTCTTTTAAGCTATCATCTTCATATAGATGAAACCAAGCACGCTTTTGAACGAAGTAGTACTCTCCATCAACCACGCCTCTCACGTCTGACACGCCATCAATCTTCGAGATATCGTAGATATAGCCAGGGTGCATTAGATCATTTTTGCCAGCACGAAATGCGCTCACTACGATACTTGATCTATCTTTTACTAAATTTATAAGATCATGCTGTATCGAGCCGGAGATGAAAAGCACCGAGCTTAGCACAAAAATAATGAGTGCAAAGAGGCAAAAGCTAAAAAGGTGATCCTTTCTATCTTTAAAAAGCAGAACCACAGCGTAGTTTATAAAATTTTTACCTATCATAGACAAAGCCTTTTTGCCCCTTTTGGTTAAAACTAAAAGCAGCATTTGCTCTTGTTATCTTAGAAATTTCTCTTAGCTCATCTTGCTTTGCTTTATGATCAAAGCTAAGATAGTGTACCGCTAAAAGCGTATAAGAAAGTCCAAAAAATAACGCTAAAAAAACTAGAAATTTCACACTATTTACCGATAAAATTCTTTATCTCGTCAAATCTTATGACACCTTTGCCGGCATGATCTTTTAAAAAGCTCTCTGCCTTTGCTTCGTCTTTAAATGGGATAAACTCATCGCCCATTGGTCCGTAAACGTTTGAGCCATGAACATAAAACGCATCTTTTGCATCAAGCTTTTCTAACGTATAATAATCGCTCACATAAGCATCTTTCATTTTGCCATCCGCAAAGTAAAATTGCGCCATATCTTTTACGCCATCAAAATAATAATCCTTGCCATCTGATTTGATGAGTGTTGCCCATGGAGAATTTTTGACAAGCATGCCACATACCGCACATCTTGCACCTTTTGGTACGACTATTCTCTCAGGTTTTTTTATTTCTTGTTTAGGTTTTGAAGCTTGATTGCTAGTACCTAAATTTGCTGGAGCGTCCCATAGATACAAAGCGGCAGCTTGTAGGTGCCTATCATACTCTGGGGTTTTACTAGCCTCTTTTGAGTCGCACACTTGTTTAAGATGAGCTTTTAGCTCAGAGATAGCTTTAAAGCTTTTTGGATCTGTTTTTTCGCAGTTTGCTTCGTAAAATTCTTTACCATGCGCATAAACGCCGCCCTCGCGTTTAGCTTTTATCATTTTATTATCGCCTTCAAAATCCTGTCCAGCTATCTCGTAAGCTTTGGCAAAGTCCATTATCTCGCCGCCATTTTCTGCTTGAAATTCTTTTGCATCAGACTCGGTTGAAAAGGCGTATTTGCTATTTCTAGTCATTGTGCCTTTAACACTACTACCAACGACATAAAAGGCTTTATTTACATCGATCAAATTTAGATTTTTAGTATCGACGACCTGCGCGTCGCTTGGGATCTTGCCCTCTGTAAGCTCATATAAGCAGTGAAGTGATGCTACTTGCTTGCCGTTATATACGTGATTGGTCTTATAAAATTTAACCAAATTCATTCCACAAACGGCGCAGTACTCCTTGCCCTCACCACTTCCTACTAGTGTAGCCTTGCTAGGTTCCACGCTTTGAAACATCGGTTTCATTTTGACAGCTTGTTCATTTGCCGAAGCACCAAAAATCAAGGTCGCTAGCAGTGCTGAACCCAAGATAGAACGTAAAATCATATTATCTCCTTTAGTATTTTTTATTTTTATATTTATAAGCTTTAAATGCCACTGGGCTAACTTTATCAAGCATCAATGCTTTCCTAAAATTTCTAAATTCTCGCACGCTTCTTTTAAGCCATTTTTGCAGCTTCTAGTAAAAATTTCACGTGCTTTCTCCACGTCTTCTTTTACGCCTTTACCTTCAGCTAGCATGATAGCGTAATTATTGCAGCCCTTTTCATATCCATATATACACGCTTGCTCATAAAGTTTTGTGGCTTTTGTGAGGTTTTGATCAACCCCTTGCCCATAAACATATAAAAATCCAAGATTATCACATCCTATGCCAGCTTCGTTTGCACAAGCCATTTCGTAGTTTGCTTTGGCTTTTGCATAGTCTTTCTCTACACCTTCACCTTGCGCGTATAGATAGCCAAGGTTGCTACATCCTATGCCATCGCCCGCCTTGCAAGCCTTTTCGTAAAGCTCTTTTGCCTTTTTAATATCCCTTGTCATGCCGGTGCCATTTGCATAAAGCAAGCCAAGCTCTGTGCAACCCTCGTTATCCTTACAAGCCTTTTCGTAAAATTTAACTGCTTTTTCGAGGTCTTTCTCTACGCCTTTGCCTTTTTCATAGACGTAGCCAAGATTACTGCAAGCCATAGAGAAATTTTGATCGCAAGCCTTTTCATAAAGCATCGCTGCCTTTGCTTCGTCTTTTTTGACGTTGCCATCACCTCTGCTGTAAAGTACAGCTAGGTTATAGCAGCCTGATGCCTTTTTCTCTTTGTCGCAAGCATCTTCATAAATTTGTGCTAGCTTATTGTGATCGTCTTTTGCACTTAAAGCCTCTTTGATATAGCCAGCATTTAATAATCCCAAACAAGCAAACAATAAAACCAAACTCTTTTTCATCATATCTCCTAAATCTCTTTTATATCCTTACCTCTATAAGCAAAGGCGATTAACAAAGCCAAGAGCATTAAAAGCAAATAAAGCAAATTTGAAACGCTAAATCCATCGCCATTTGCGTATGAGTGAAGTCCGCTTAGATAAAAATTTACACCAAAATAGGTAAAAATAACTGAACCAAAAGAGAGCACACTAGCTACCAAAAAGGTAAAAATATTTTTTAATCTTGGGATAAATCTTAAATGGAGCGCAATGGCATAAATAATTATCGTAATGTACGACCAGCTCTCTTTGCTATCCCAGCCCCAGTATCTACCCCAGCTCTCATTCGCCCAGACGCCACCAAGGAAATTTCCAATAGTTAGCAAACTAAGTCCTATGATGAGGCTTAGCTCATTAGTTGCGGCGAGGTATCTTATCTGCTCACTAAGCTTTTGCTCGTTTTTTTGATTTTTTATAGCCATTAAAAGAAGCCCAAGAAGCCCGAGCACAAAGCTAAAACCTAAAAAGCCATAGCTTGCCGTAATGACACTTACGTGCACACTAAGCCAAAATGACTTTAAAACTGGGACTAGATTTGTTATTTGTGGATTTATAAAATTTAGATGAGCGACCAGCAAGCTCACACTTGCAAAAAGTGAAGCGGCTCCAAGAGCAAAGCTTTGATGTTTAAAAAATAAAACTCCAGCTAATACACTTGCAAGCGAGATATACACTAAGCTCTCATAGGCATCACTCCAAGGTGCATGCCCTGAGATATAAGCACGAAGAGCTAAATTTAACAAATGCACCGCAAAGCCAAAATAAAATGCAAGGCTTAATGCGCTTTCAAATCTAAATTTCTTTCCAGAAAATAGCCTATAAAAGCCAAGAGCGAGCGAAACTAATCCAAGAATCATGTAAAAATATATAAGAAATTTAAAAATTTCCATTTGGTTATAAAGCACTTCAAGCTCCACCTTTGCCTCGCTTGGTGCAAGAGAGCCTAGAGTGCTTCTTTGATAGTTTGAAATTTTCTCCAAACTCCTATCAGCTCCAGCACACTCGCCACTTTTTACACAAAGGCTTAAATTTTCTATATAAGTGCCTAAAACGCTTTTAAACTCGTTTGAAATTTCGCTTGAGCCAAAGGCTTCATTTACGCCTAACCACGTTAATTTATCGCCATTTTTAGCTGGTATAAATTTTAAAATTTCTCCCTTTAGTGCAAGATATAAGACATTTAATCTCTCGTCAAATTTAATGACGTCGTTGTCAAATTTATCTCTTTTAGAGGCGGATTTTTCATTTGAAACTTCTACAAATTTAGCCAGCTTATACTCGCCATTTTCGTTAAAGACATCGTTAAAACTAGCAAATTTTTCATTAACTCCCAAAAGCTCGCCCACACGCTCACTTGTGATCTTTACTACTCTTTTATCCATCCACTCTTTTGGCGAGATGGCAAAAGAGAGCATTAGCTCCTCGCTACTAAGCCCAAATAGCGTGGTTTTGGTTGAAATTTTACTTATCACAGCTCTTGAGTAAGAGCCAGCTGGAGCGATTCTGCTATCAGCCTGAGTCAAAATTTTGGCAAATTTGCTTGCATGAGTGTCTAAATTTTTATTATTTTCATTAGCAAAATTTGGAGTAGCATTTAAAAGCAAAATTGCCAACAATGCGATTTGCGAACCTTTTATAAAATTTAGCAGCCTAAAAAAACGGCTCTTTTTACTAAATAAATTTGCCACAAAGCCAAGACAAAGTAAAAAATATCCTATGTAAGTTGGGATTTTGCCAGGATCACGGCTGATCTCAAAAGCGCTTCCAAGCTCATCAGGATCGTATGAAGACTGAAAAATTTTATAGCCATCAATTGTCAGTGGATTGTTTAGCGAGATGTCGTACTTGCCGCCAGCGATACTTACTTTGCTTGTATAAGATGATGGACTATTTAGCCCCGCATATCGCTCTAAAATAAACTCGTCAAGCTTTAATGAAAATGGTAAATTTAAAGCCTTTGAGCTAAAGTAAAATTTCACCTCTTGCCCACCAAAAATTAGCACACTAGGCTCCAGCTCATATCCGGCTCCGCCTTTTAGCTTAACGCTCTTTTTTTCGCCGTTAAAACTTATCTCTAAACTAAGCGTAGCAGGAGCGTTTTTCTCATCTTTTTTATATCCAAGCAAGTTAATTATAAATTCCTTGCCGTCTATAAATTTTTTAAACTCAAAGTCGTTTTTACCAAATAAGCTTAATTTTAATGGATAACTAAAATTTTCTCCAAGCATTTCGACTCTAAGATAAGCCTTGACGCTTTGCATTACATTTGAGCTTTGCAGAGCTCTAAGATACATAACGCCCTCTTCGCCAAAATACCTTGTAAGCGCAGCTCCGATGAAGATAACGATAAAAGCAAGATGTATCAAAAATGCGCCAAATTTTTTATACATCTTGGTTTTTATGATACTAATGGCTAAACAAATGGCGCAAGCAAACATAACACACTCGTACCAAAGCGCTTCATAAACAAGCACTCTAGCCGTTTGTGTGTCATAAAAATTTTCTAAAAAGGTCGCAAGCCCTGCACCAAAAGCAAGAATAAATAATAATATCAAAGACAAGCGGTAGATATTTAAAATTCTCATCGCTCGCCTCTACTTTAAATGCTATAAGTTTGTCCCGCATAAAGTATAAACACCCTAAGCAGTAAAACACCAATAACAGCCGCTAATGAACTGATATAAAAGCTAAATTTTAGGCTAGCTACTTTTTTGCCAAATGCAAAATTTAAAACAAAAGGCACAATAAAGTCAACTAGCACAACACCAAGCCAAAAGAAATTTGCCCAAACGCCACTATAAAAAGCAACAGCTGCATTTTGCTGATAACTTGAACCAAGTAAAAGCGATACAAAAAGCATTAAAATGAGTAAAATTTCAGCTCCCAAAACGCTAAATTCTACGCTATGAAGCGAATGAAGGTCACTTGAATGTGGATCTTCTTTAAATAAAGCTGCTGCGACCAAGCTACTGCCACTTATACCAGCACTTAGTCCTGAAGCTATAAATAAAGCTGGAAGCACAGCTGTGTTTAAGAGTGGAAATCTAATCAAAACTGAGATCAAAAATCCAGTATAAGCACAAATTATTACAGCAAAAATGAGACAAATACGACTTAAAAATGGATAAAGCGGTATTAAAATTTTCATTATTAGTGCAAAAAGAGCGCTAAAGGATTTTAAACTTTTAGCTAAGAAATTTGAAATCTCATCATTAAATGCATAAAGGCACATCAAAAAGCTAAGCGGTATAAATACACAAAGTCCAGCAACACCGATAGACATAACTGATGTGAAATTATAATTAATCAAAATTTTCCAAAACAAGAGTGGCTTTTCAAGATCAGCTATCAAGCAAACCATACCAAGCATGATGCTAACAAATGCTAAAAGCGAAGCAGCCTTGAAAAATGGGCTAAAGTTCTCTTGCTTTTTATAGTGTTTTAAAAGTATAGCAGCGATTAGCGCTCCACCACTCATACCAGCTAGCAAAAGATAAACAGCGATCGGCCAGCCCCACTCTACTCCATGCGAAAATGTTGCAGTAAAATTTAATGCACCATCCATCTTACACCCCCATTTTTACTTTAGGAATATATCTAAGGCTTGGTTTTGTGCCAAGCTCTGCTCTTAGCCTTATGCTATCTTTTACGGCTAGTAGCTTACTGATGTGCGAATCTTCATCGTTAAGATCACCAAAGACGATCGCCTCATATCTACAAGCTTCTACGCAAGCTGGCTCTTTTTCGTCCTTTAAATTTGTATCTACGCAAAAGTTACAGCTTTGAGCTGAGTGTGTAACCTTATCGATATATCTCACATCATATGGACAGGCTACGATGCAGTATTTACAGGCGATACAATCATCTATATTTGTAGTTTGTATGCCAGTTTTTTCGTCTTTATGACAAGCCTTGGTTGGACAAACAGCTACACAAGGCGCATCGACGCACTGCTGACAAGATACTCTTACAAATCTTTTATCGAGTAAATTTTTAGGATTAGTCTTATCTTCTATAAAAAGTCTCATCTGTCCTTTTGGGACTAAATTTACCTTTCTGCAAGCTATCTCACAGTCCGTACAGCCAACACATTTATTTTGGTCAAATATCATACCAAAGTGTGGTTTTTTTACACTTTCTTCACTCTTAAAAGCAAAACCACTACTTGCCGCACCAGCACCAGCAGCCACAACTACCATGCTTTTTAAAAAGGCTCTTCTATTTTTTTGATTTTGCATTTTTAACTCCATTTTTTATCTTAATGAGGCTTTTTGATGCCCTCATTTAGTTCTTTTTCGTGAATTTTCTTTGCAGCCTCGGCTAACTCACCTGGCTTTAAGACCTTAACAAGCTCTATCTCAAAAACGATAGTCTCGCCTCCAGGTATGCCCTCCATGCCGCTATCGCCATACGCAAGTTCTGGCGGGATAACAAATTTAAACTTATCGCCCTCTTTCATGAGCATTAAGCCCTCTTCAAGACCTGGGATCAAATTTAGCATAGAAAGATGAGCTGGAGCCTCTTTTGTCTCATCAAAGACCTTACCATCGATAAAGCTAGCTTTATAGTTTGCTATGATGATACTCTCTTGTTTTGGAGTCGCTCCTTTTTTGCTTGATTTTAAAATTTCATATTGCAATTTTGATTTTGTCGTTTTTACATTTTTATTTTTTGCATTTTTATCCATAAAAGCCTTGCCTTGCTTTAAATTCTCTTTAAGTACGGCGGCTTCTTTTTCTTTTACTATCTTGTCTAAATTTTCAGCTCTTTTGTTTAGTAGTTTTGCTATCTCATCATCGCTTAGTTTTAGCTCTCCTTTTAGTGCATCACTAAAACCTTTGATAACGGCTTCAGCATCGTAGCTAATGCCTATTTGTTTTTGTTCAAGTAACCCTTTTAAAACATATCCACCACTTGTTGCTCCCATAGCATAAGACTCATTTGAATCTACATTTGCAAGCAAACCAGAAGCACTTAAGCTAAGAAGTAGCGTAAATTTTAAAACCTTATTTTTCATATCGGACCCTTAAGATTAAAGGGGCTAAAACTAGCCCCTAAATGCTATAAATTTTTATTCAAAATTCTTTGAGCTTCTTTTATATACTCTTTTGATGCATCGAGTTTTTGTTTAGTAAATTTAAATCCGTGCATACCCCACGAACCATCTTTTTCAATCATATCGATGATCTCTTGAGCATTTTGGATAAGCTCATAAACTCTTACTTTATCACTTGCATCAAGTTTTTTAGTCTCAAGTAGTGAGTAAAGTCCTTCAATACCAATCTTAACTTCAGAGAATTCATTCTTAACTGGAGTTTGCCATCCCATAACTTCATCATAAACTTGTTTTTGGTTTTTGAAGTGAAGTGTTGGTTTTAGCTCAGATAATACTGGGCTATGGCAGCCTTTGGTATCTTTCATATCTTTATCAGCCCAAGATGTTCTAGCGCACGCCCACATCAAGTCAACGTAGTTATGGCCATTTTTATCTCTCTCAAAGTGCCAATCTTTAGCATCTCTTGGACCTTTAGCAGCATCGCCTGGTACTAGAGATTTCTCTTTTGGATCAACCATAATCTTCCAGATGTGAGATCTTCTTTGAGTATCAAAGCCAGCGTTGTCTTGGAACTGAACAGCATAGAAATTCTCACAACTCATCATAAATGGCATGTGGCAAGATGCACAAGTGTTGTCTTTGTGAGTATCTGCTTTAGATGCGATATATGCTTGAGTCTCGTGGCAATCTTTACACTCTTTTCTAATTTTTGGTTTAGTATAGAATGAGCTTAGATAGCCTTGTTCTGAGTTATAGTTCATACCAGTTACGCTCTTATCGCCTACAACTGGACCTGTGTTATCGTGTGGATCGTGGCAAGTAACACATCTCATACCTTTATCATAGTGAGCTGTAAAGTATGATTGTGAACCTTCAGAACCACATCCTGGTCCCATTGATTTAAATTTAGAGCTTAAAGAAAGATCAAGCTTGCCGTTATTAAGAGGATTAGCACGAGCTAGATCTGGACTAAAGTTAAATCTTTGGTGGCAGCGTTCGCAGTTTGATGTTCTAAAATTTGTAGCTCCATCAAGGTGACCGCCAGCTCCGTGGCACTCCTCACAGCTTACACCTTTTGAGATAGTGTGTTTTTGAAGCTCTTTGGCATTACCAAGTGCTGCGTAAAATTCTGCTTTTGATTTAAAGTCGAATTTAACTGGGTGACAAACTTCACAATATGATGAGTTCGCTTGGAAAAACATTGATTTTTTATGTTTTGCGGCGTATGAAGCTAGACCTCTGACATATCCGCCATTATCGCCATACTCTTCAAGAGTGCCAGGAAATTCTGGAACAAGCTCTTTTATCTTTTTAACAGTTGCGTCGTCTAAATTTAACGCCCATGTTCTTTGCCATTGGTTACCACCAGCTACGATCTGACCTGTACCATCTCTTAGCAAACCGCCCTCAACGTAGTAAGTACCACGAAGTAGCCACGCATCAACGTAGCCCATTTTGGTTCTTAAGTGACCAACAGTTGCGTAGATAACATCTGGAGTGATACCTTTTGGAAGGATAGAAGCCGTATCTTTGTCAAATACTGGTTCAGTTAGGTTGTTATTAACCTCTGGGTGCTCACCAGGGAAACGCATAGTAGTTGCGTGGCGAGATCTGCTCCACACTTCATACTGAGCTGGGTGACACTCACCGCACTTTTCTGGTCCTACAAATTTGTTAGGAAACTGAAGCGATGAAGTGGCTGGAATTCTATACATCATAGAGCTATAGCCCTTACCGCCATCTCTTTTACTAAGCTTTGACATATCAAAGCCATGTCCCTCAGCAAGCCACTCTAAGCCACGGTCGTGAACGACCATTTTACCGACGGTTTTACCACCATACTTTGTAAAAATAGGGTGGTTTTTAAATAACCAGTTATACATCTCTTGCTCTTCTACAACGTAGTCTTGCAAGGAGATAACACCTCTACTTTGCAGTGTGCCTTTAGGATTTGCGATAACATCACGTGCTTTATCGGACATCTGCATATTATGCTCTTCGCAACAGGCTTGTGAAGCGAAGATGCTAACACCCATGAGCAAACCAGCTAAGGCTTTTTGTAGATTTCTCATGTGCCCTCCTTTAAATTTTTTATCCTAAAATCAAAATGATTTCATACTGATAATACTAACACCAAAAAAGGGCAGAAAAGGGGGAATTTTAATAAATTATAAATTTTTGAAACTAATTGTAAATGTAATACTATTTTCATCTACATTTCTAGCAAAGATTAGAGCGTTATTTTTGCTAGCGATTAGCCGGCTCATATATAGACCAAGCCCACTGCCAGACTCTTTTGTACTAAAGTGTGGCTCAAAGATGACCTTTAAAAACGAAGCCTTTATCGCTCCTGCATTATTTTGCACGCATAAATTTTTACGATTATCTTTTATGAAAGTATAAATTTTTATTACTCTTGGCTTTACATAGCTTTGTTTAAATGCATCTTTTGCGTTATTTATAATATTTATTAAAATTTGGATTATTTCATTAAAATTTGCAAAGATTGTAAAATTTTCTCTTATATCGATCTCTATTTCTATTTGATATTTCTTAAGTGAGGCATTTAGAATTTTTATAGTCTGATTTATCACTTCCTCTACGCTAAACTCCCTTTTTAAAGTATTTGGCTTAAAAAAGTTTTTAAAATCATCAACCGTTTCAGACATAAAATTTATCTGCTTGCTAGTCTCTTCTATAAACTCATAAATTTTTGCTTCATCAAGCTTTTTTCGCTCCTGATAGAGTTCTAAATTTATTAAAGCTGAGCTGATTTGAGCTAAAGGCTGCTTCCACTGATGTGAGATATTGCCTATCATCTCGCCCATTGAGGCTAGGCGGCTTTGATGTATCATTAGCTGTTCAGTCTGTCTTTTGCTCTCTTCTCCGCGCCTATGCATCTTATAAACAAGTAGCAAAAATATCCCAAATACAAAGGCTATCGCGCTCATTATGATGACAACCTCTTTTAAATGGTAAGAAAAAATGGCACGTAGTGGGATTTTAAAAGATAGCATTGCCATCATCTCACTTGCTTCAGAAATTTTTCCATTTGAAATTTCATAACGATCCAACATCTGTTTTGGAGCACTTTCGCTATTGTGACAGGCTAGACAAGATGTATTTTGACTTTTTATAGGAAGTCCTACAAAAAATTGTGAGCCGTTTTCATCTTTTATAATCTTTGAAAACTCACTAAATTTATTCTCTTTAAAGCCTCTTAACACCTGCGCTTCAAATTCATTTGGCTCATGAGCTTTATTTAAAGGTGCCATGGCAACTAGTTTGTAGTCAAAGTCAAGATTGTATTTTTTCTTTTGGATATTATAAATTTCACGGCTTATATATGAAGATGAGAGTAATCTCTCGTCAAAAAAATCCTCTTTTATAATACCATCATGCTTTAGCTGCTCTATTAGCGGACGCTGAACGCCTGCGATGTACTCTCTTACAGAATTTATACTCTCAAGCACATAATACGCCTCTTTTTTGGCATCTTTCATTGCAAGATTATTATAAAAATTTAAAACAAGTGCGGATATTAAGAGATAAACAAAGATAAAAACACTTACGATTAGCTGAAATTTATATTTCACAAAGATAACCTACACCATATAAATTTTTAATCACATCTTTGCCAAGCTTCCTTCTAAGCTCTTTTACGATCGTCTTTATCGCCTCTTTACTTGGCTGCTCATACTCCCAAATATAATCAAAAATTTGTTCATAAGTTATAGTTTGATTTTTGTTGTTTAAAAAATACTCTAAAAGCCTACTTTCACTCTTGCTTAGATGAGAAATTTCACCATTTATGTAAAGTACTTTTTTACCAAAATCGTATTCTAATTCATCATTTAGCCTAAGAGTAGGTTTGCGCCCAACAAGCTCTAAAGCAACGTCTTCTAGGGCTTTTATAAATGACTTTTTATCATATGGCTTTGCAAGATATCTTGTGATCTTTAGCTCAACTGCTCTCCACAAATACTCTTGTTCGACGTGGCTTGATAAGATCACGATAGGAATTTTTTGATTTATAGTTCTTACTTTTTTAGCGATCTCTAGGCCATCGATATTTGGCACGCTTATATCAAGCACCAAAATATCATAAGCATCGCTCATCGCTAGCTCAAGTGCATCATAGCCATCTGTTACACCATTTACCTCGGCAAAAAATAGTTCCAAAGAAGCACAAATATTTTTTAAAATCGCCTCTTCATCTTCAAGGCAAAGGACCTTTTTATTTGATAAAACGTCTAAAATATCATATTCTTGCATAGCTTCATCTCGCTTTTTGAGCAGATATTATCACTTGGTAGCTTAAAAAATAAGATTATCTAAAAAATAATTCATACTAATATAAAAGACAGATTACTTTTAAAAATTAAACTATAAATTTTTGTTGAAGTGATTTGAAGTCTTGATTAAAATCTTCTATGAGAACTATTTTTGGATTTTTCTAAAAATTTTAGCTATCGATCAATTTAAAAAAGAAAGATAGCTATATTTATAGTATAAATTTTAGTTGCCTCTGCTTCCAGGTTTGATCGCTTTGCTTCCATTTTTACAAAGTGGGCAATGCTCAGGCTCATAAATTTCAAACTCAAAATTTCCTAAAGCAAAAAATGGCTTATCGCTTGGTAGTTTTGCATTTGGCTTAGCTTCATTGTCTAAATTTGTAACCTTACAAAAGCCACGGTTTGCAAGTGCTGCAAAGCCAACTACCTCACCACCAAGGCTCTCTATCACGTGCGCTGCTTCAAGTGCCGAGCCGCCAGTCGTGATGATATCTTCACAAACTATAAATTTCTCGCCCTTTTTCACTTCAAAGCCGCGCCTTAAGCTCATTACTCTATCAACTCGCTCTGTAAAGATAAAACGCTTCTTTGCCGCGCGAGCTAGCTCATAGCCAGCTAAAATTCCTCCAAGTGCAGGCGAGCAAACGCTATCAAATCTAATGCCAAATTTCTCTATCACACGGGCAAGCTCGTCAGCTAGCTTTCCAGCCAAAGCTGGATCTTCAAGCACCTTCGCGCTTTGCAGATAAAACTGTGAGTGATTGCCGCTGCTTAGCAAAAAATGTCCCTCTAAATATGCCCCAGCCTCTTTATAAATTTTCTCTAAATCCATCGTTTTTTCCTTTTAAAATTTACTCAAAATCTTAACACAAGCCCACTTAAGCCACTCTTTTTAAAATTTAATAAGCCACACATTTGTATAATCTCTCAACACTCACAAAAAGGACGCTCATGCTTATATTTAACCCTGTTGTTTTTAGCATTTTGGTAATGACGATACTTTGTCTATTGCGTTTTAACATTTTGCTTTCTATCCTTATCTCTGCTCTTGTTGCGGGAGTAATGTATAAGCATGGATTTAGTGGATTTGAAAGTGGCATTGCAGGTGGGATAGATAGCCTCTTTACGGCCCTAAAAGAGACTACACAAAGCCTTATAAGCGGTATGCAAGGCAATCTTGAAACATCGCTTAGTTATATTTTGCTTGGTGCTTTAGCAGCCGCCATCGCAAATACAAATTTAACTGCTATCTTGATAAATGCTTTGAGTAAATTCCTTAGCTCAAATAAAGTGATTTTTATACTAACTATCGCATTTATAGCGTGCTTATCTCAAAATTTAATCCCAGTTCACATAGCTTTTATACCTATTTTGATCCCGCCACTTCTTGCTATTATGAACAAAATGGGAATAGATAGACGTGCAGTGGCTTGTGCTTTGACATTTGGTCTTCAAGCACCTTATGTAAGCCTTAGCGTTGGCTTTGGTCTGCTTTTTCACAATATCTTAAAAAAAGAGCTAGCAAATAACGGCATAACCACATCTATTTCTGATATCTCTTCTGTTATGTGGATAGGCGGCGCTTCTATGCTTATCGGACTTATCCTTGCCATACTTTTTTACGGTAAAAAAAGAGCTTATAAAACTTCAAAATTTGAAAAAGAAGAGCTTGATGAGATCGAGCGCGCAAAAAACCTTGAGATGACTAAAAAAGAGTGGGCGGTTTTAGCTGGTGCAGTTGTAGCTTTTGGTGTACAAATTTATACTGAGCTGCTACCTCTTGGCGCACTACTTGGACTTTTGGTTATGGTCGTTTTTGGCGGTATAGAGTATAAAAAAGTAGATAAGATCATGGATAATGGCCTTGCTATGATGGGATTTATCGCTTTTATCATGCTAGTTGCTGCAGGTTATGGCACTATCTTAAGAGAGAGCGGTGGCATAGACGAGCTTGTAAAATACGCTAGCTTGGTATCTGGCGGTAAGATAGGCGGGGCATTTTTGATGCTTCTTATCGGTCTTTTAGTCACGATGGGCATAGGCACTAGCTTTGGTACGATACCTATTTTAGCTTCTATCTATGTGCCACTATGCGTTAGCCTTGGTTTTGGCGTACCAGCCATCATCTTGTTAGTTGGTATAGCTGCGGCTCTAGGAGATGCTGGAAGTCCTGCAAGCGATAGCACACTTGGGCCAACAAGCGGTCTAAATGCTGATGGTGAGCACAACCACATATATGATACTTGTGTACCTACATTTGTATTTTTCAATATCCCACTTATCATCGGTGGTATAGTTGGAGCTATGATACTTGGATAAAATTTGGCGTAATTAACGCCAAATTTCTTTTTATTTCCTCTACTTTTTATCAATATAAATTTTTGGAACATCTTTTGCTTTTGAAAAATATAAAAATTTAAAATGCAAAAAGGATAAGTCAATGATGAGATCACTTTGGTCTGGTGTTTCAGGCCTACAAGCCCACCAGATAGCCATGGACGTAGAAGGCAACAATATCGCAAACGTTAATACTTATGGTTATAAATACAACCGTGCAAATTTTGCTGATATACTAAGCCAAACTCCAAGAGTAGCTACTGCTCCACAAGGTCAGCTAGGCGGTCAAAATGCTATGCAAATAGGTCTAGGAACGACTATAAACTCAACTACAAGAATTTTCTCACAAGGCACACTAACATCTACTGATAAGCAAACAGACCTTGCACTTCAAGGAAATGGTTTCTTCGTCGTATCTCCAGATGGCGGAACAACAAGATACTATACAAGAAATGGTGACTTTGTCCGTGATAAAGCTGGAAATTTTGTAAACAATAGTGGTTATATCGTTCAAGGCTGGACAAGAGATGAAGAGACTGGCACTATCGACTCAACTGGACCGATAAAAAATATTGTGATCAAAGAGGGTCTTACTACTCCAGCAAGAGCGACAACAGAAGTAAAGATAAAAGGCAACCTTGACTCAGGCAACACCATCGACCAAAGAAGCACTCCTATTTATTCACTAGACTCGGTTGCTGGCGGACGTGACTATAACAATGACGGAATTTTAAATGCAAACGAAGTCCATAACGAGAATGATACAAATAACGATGAGTTTTATACGAACTCAAGAAAAGAACAAAGCTTAACAGAGCGTGGTGTCGATCTTGGTGTTACATTTGATGAGCTTGGAAATGGCCTTGCTTTAAGAGATGGACAAGGTATCTGGGTAAGCTATGCAAATGCTAAAACTGAAAAATTTACAGTAGGAAGTGGATTACCACAAAGTATCGGACAGATAAATCCAAAAGCAACACTTAATATCACAATAAATGGCACAAACATCAAATCTCAAGATAATGCAATATCAAGTATCAGTGATGTTGCAGCTGCGATCAATGCTCAGTATAATAAAACTGGCGTTAGAGCTGAAATTTCAGAAGGCAATAAACTAACACTTATAAATAGAAACAACTCAGGCACTACTGAAGAGACAAAAAATATCCATCTAAAATTAAATGGTGGAAATACTGTTACTGGTTTAGCTGATAAAGATATCATCACAGCTTATCAATATGTCTATACAAGCTCACAAACAACAGCTGTTCACCCAAATAACGATAAAATCGCAAGACAAGTAACAACAACAGAAGATCTTCGCGCTGCTATGCAAGAAGATGCTAGAAACCACGTTGACTACAACGGAGATGGCCAAATAAACGCAAACTCAGATGCACTTGACGCTGCAAAACTAGCAACCGCAGCACATAGAATAGCGCCTGGGACTGGCGGGGCAGCCATAACTAACACTGCATATCGAACAGCTTATACCACTGCTTATACCACTGCTTATAATAATACAACTGGTACGGTGGATCAAAAGCAAGCTGCTGGTCATGCAGCTGGTGTAGCGGCACTTCAAGCACTTGCAGGTGATGATACAAACGATGGTGTAAAGGTTACTGTAAATAAATTAGGCCAGTTTCAACTAGAAAACCCAACAAACGAAATAGCTGATCAAGCCCTTTATATGACAACAACTGCTCTTACAAAGCCAGCTCAAGGTACAAATAATTCAGCTATAAATGAAAATGTTAGACTTACAACTATTATGAAAGCACTTGATGGCGCACTAAGCCCGGGCCAAGCTCTAAGAGCAAGTGGAAAGATGATGATGTCAAGCCACGGCTCAACGGCAGAAATTTTTGACTCACTTGGCTCAAAACACACAGTTAGTATCAAATGGACAAAGACAGGCACTACAACAGATGGTGGAACTGAGTGGAGTATGGTTATACAAGTACCAGAGCCAGCTAAGATAAACTACACAGGTGAAGGCCCAGATAACGTTATAACTGGAACAGCTAGATTTAACGCAAATGGCTCACTTGCAAGTTTTCATCCAGCAACGATAACATTTTCAGCTAACAACGGCTCACAAAGTGGTCAAAACATTAGCTTAAATTTTGGTCTTGGAACTGACTTTAACGGCTTAACAAGCTTTGATAAAGACTCATCAACTGAGTCAATCTCGCAAGATGGCTACACAGGCGGCACATTAAACGGCATAAAAATAGATGAGACTGGAACGATAATAGGCTCATTTTCAAATGGCCAAAGCTTTGGCTTAGCCAAAGTAGCACTTGCTACCTTTACAAATAACGAAGGTCTTCAAAGCGAGGGCGGAAATGTCTTTTCGCAAACCGCAAACTCAGGTGAAGCAGTTATCGGTGCAGCTGGTACAGGCGATAAAGGAACGATCGCAGCTTCAAAACTTGAAGCTAGTAACGTCGATCTAAGCCGTGCGCTAACAGATCTTATCGTAATCCAAAGAGGTTTCCAAGCAAACTCAAAAACTATCACAACAAGCGATGAGATGCTAAATACACTTCTTCAATTAAAACAATAATAACTAAGACTTTTACAAAAGGGAGCGTTTGCCTCCCTTTGAAATTTATGCTTTAAATTTACAAATAAAATCAGCCTTATTTTTGTAAAATGTTAAAAAATTTTACAAAAGAGACAAAATGCAAGTAACACTTCTAAATCACACTCCACTAAATATTTGCTCTCACGCGATCCGCACATGCTGGCAAAGCTTTGAAAAAGGCGACAACGGTGGCGAAAAAGATGTTGAGCTAATAGATAGAGTAGGCAATAAATTTAAACATGCCTCGACCTTAGAGCACCTATACTATAACTTCTACATCCAAGGTATTTCGCGTGCGCTACTTCAAGAGCTAGCTCGCCACCGCATAGCGAGCCTAAGCGTCAAATCAACCCGCTACACGTTAAAAGAGCTAAAAAAAGAGGAGAAATTTGAAGCAGGTCAGTTTGAAAGAGCGGCTAAATTTATAGTGCTGACAAATGACGAGCTAGTAGATAACGCAAGCATTAGAGCGCTTGAAAATTTACGTGAAATTTTAGCTACAACGACAAAGAGCCTAGATATCGTAAAATACTGCTTGCCAGAGTGCTACAAAACCGAGCTTACATGGAGTATAAACGCTAGAAGCTTGCAAAATTTCATCTCACTTCGCAGCTCAAAATCAGCCCTTTGGGAGATCAGAAATTTAGCAAATGCTATTTTCGCTGCTTTACCTGATGAGCATAAATTTATATTTGAGAGATGTTTGCCAGAAGATGAGTCAAACTAACATTTACGTTAGCGTAATTTGTGATTTAGAAGTGATGAAATGTCAGTAAATTTACTTTTGTAAAATGTAAAGTAGCTCGTCTACGTGGATATTTCTAGCTTTTAAATTTCTGCTACCACGGTAGGCGTTGTATTTTTTACGAAGAAGATGAACCTTGCCCATTTTGTTTAAATTTTTATCAAACTCATCTTGGTTGATAAAGCCTTCTGAGTTAAATGAAATCAGAACAAATTTCGCCTTTAAATTTGCTATCAGCTCGAAAAATACCTCGCTTGCTGATGATTTTTTATTAAAAACCGATCTATTCCAGTTCTTTGCAATGCCTGAAACTTTTGAAATTTTACTTGGCTCAGTGTTGCTTGCGATGAGATTTAGCATGAAGTAGTTTGAGCCGTATGGATGCTGGTTGTATGGCGGATCAAGATAGACTAGATCAAGGCTGTTAAGCTCTTTTGCGAGCAAATTTGCATCCTTTTGATAGACTTCAAATGGCACGTTAAAATTTGAAAAGATTGGCTTAGTCAAACTTATATCAGAAGTGATCCTTGATATGGCATTTTGCCCCTGTCCTCCAAACTGACCGATACCCTCTTTATTTTTATGAAAACCTTTAAAAATTCCACTTGTATTTGCATGTACACTTGCATTATAAAGAAGTGGAGCTATGAAGAAATTTTTCATTTCAGCTGGCACTAACTCATCTATGAGCCTTCTTGTAGTATCAATAAAAATGGCATTTTTTCTAGTATAAAAAACTCTCTCACCCTCGGTAATATTTTTATCATCTCGTGGAGCATAAAGCCTTGTTATAAAGCCCTCAGAAAGGCTGTTTTCTATCTCTTTCTCAAGCTTTTTTTGCCAGAAATTTATCTCATCTATTAGCTCGTTTGTGGCATTTTGCAGATAGCATGAGTTTGTGATAAAACTATAAAGCTCCAAGTCGTTTGCGACTAAAAATTCGCTATCTTGTTTTAAAAACCTAGCCACCACACCACTTCCACTAAAGAGGTCGCAGCAGCTAAGCTTATCTTTTTTAAGCTCGTCTTTTGCGTACTTTACGCCTTGTTCTATAAAGTCTAAAAGCGAGCGTTTGTTGCCAAGATAGGTTAAAATTTGCTCTTTTAGATAGGCTTGATTTTCTAACTTAGTCAGTTTCAAATTAGTGCTTTTTTAGTCCCATGGCATCAAGATCAAGTTTGATCTCGTCGTTGTTTATGATGACTAGACCTTGAGCTAAAATTTTGTTTGCTATACTGTGTGCCTCATCAAGTGAGTGCATTTTGTAAGTGCCGCATTGAAATTTATTTAGCTCTGGAATTTGATCTTGAGTTTTTACCTCTAATATATCTTTCATAGAAGCTAACCACGCGTTTTTAACAGCATCTTCACTAGGTGTGCCAATCACGCTCATATAAAAGCCCGTCCTACAGCCCATCGGCGAGATATCTATGATCTCAACGCCATTGCCGTTTAAATGGTTTCTCATAAAGCCAGCAAAAAGGTGCTCTAAAGTGTGGGTGCCCTTTTCTGGCAAAATTTCTTCATTTGGCTTGCAAAATCTCAAGTCAAAAACGCTGATATCATCGCCCTTTGGGGTCTTCATGCTCTTTGCTAGTCTTACTCCTGGGGCTTGCATTTTCACATGATCTACGCAAAAACTATCAAGTAATGGCATATATTCTCCTTTAAATTTTTGGTAATTCTAGCGAAAAAAATGTTTAAAATTTAAAGGCTCATGCAAATTTTTACATAAGCCTTGTAATATTTGAATGTTTGTGAGTATTAAAATAATAAAAATTTTACTTAATATTATAAATTTCTCATATATTCTGTACTATAAATACCTTGAATACGTCTTTCCATGTCACTATACCAACTTTTTGGAAGAGTAGTGAGAGAGTTAAA
This sequence comes from Campylobacter concisus, assembly GCF_002912895.1. Lineage (GTDB taxonomy): Bacteria > Campylobacterota > Campylobacteria > Campylobacterales > Campylobacteraceae > Campylobacter_A > Campylobacter_A concisus_G. The sequence goes on along the minus strand of NZ_POZX01000080.1, from coordinate 2,564 downwards.
TTTCTCTAGTAAATTTAAATTTTCATTTGGTGTGAAAAAGAGCCTATTTATCTCCAAAATGCTCATGCCAACTTCATCTTTTTTGATGATCTCTATGGTGTCACCTGCCTTGCACGATCCTGGTGTTATTACGCGGTAGTACCAGCCAGTAAGGCCAGTTTCAAAGATGTGGGTAGCCATATTTTCATTGCCCCATCTTTTTGAGAGCTTAAAGCAAGGCTTTCTTGGCTGTGATACTTGAAGGATTAGTGAACCGATTTTATGTATATCACCTACACAGACACTACTCTCATCAAGACCGTCAATGCATAAATTCTCACCCATAGCTCCATAAGCCATATTTTTTAATCCTAAAAAACTCTCCCAATCGGCGTAATTTGCAAATGAATTTGCAAAAACTGCCTTTTCAGGGCCGCCATGGTGCTTTGTATCAGCGACACTATCACCCTCAAAGCCAAGCTCATTTGCAAAAATTTCACCATTTTGAGCTACTTTAAAAATAGCTGAGCTCCAAGGTAAATTTAGCTTATCAGTCGCACTTTGCGAGCCGTAGTTTTTTACCTCGCCGATTAATAATGCTTTTACTATTGCCATTTTTTTCCTATCAAAATTTAGCTTACTCTTAAATTATTTGCGTGAGTTAGTGCGATCGCGATTGCATCGGTGATATCAAGCGGTTTTATCTCTTTGTTTATACCTAAAATTTTCTTCACCATAAATGCCACTTGCTCTTTATCAGCTTTAGCCTTGCCAGTGACCGTCTTTTTCACCTGAAGTGGTGTATACTCGGCAAAATCACCATGAAGCTGTAAAATTTTAAGGCTGAGCGCTCCTCGAAACTGAGCGAGCTTTAAAACCGTTTTTGGATTGTAGGCAAAAAATATATCTTCGATCGCGACCTCGTCAAATTTATGATTTTTAAAGATGAGATCAAGCCCCTCACAAAGCTCGGTAATTTGATATTGAAGTGTGTTTGGTTTTATTTTTATGAGTCCTGCTTCAAGAAGAGTAGTTTTCAATTTATTTTTTTCAAGTATTGCATAACCACAATTCTTCGTACCTGGGTCAATTCCTAAAATTTTCATCACTATCTTTTTAACACTTTTTCACGACTTTTTCACGATGTGAAAAAGTTTGTCAGAGTTTAACAAAGGTTTTATTAAAATTAAGATAGTATCACTATAAAAATTCTTGAAATTTAAGGCATAAAAATTTGATAGCAGACGAAATTTTAGAAAATCTTTCAACACAAATTTCACCTGAAGAATACCAAAGTTATATCAAGCAATTAAAATTTAACGAAAAGGCTTCAGACGATCATATTATCGTATTTACTGCACCAAATGAGTTAATGGCTAAATTTATAAATACAAGATATGCTGATAAAATCGCTCATCTATATGAAGTTAGAACAGGCATAAAACCAAATATAGAAATTTCATCTACTAAAAGTAGTAAGGTATCAAAACAAAATCAAATAAATGTTAAGCAAATAAAAACACAAAGTAGCATTTTAAATCCAAGCTACACATTTGAAAATTTTGTCTGCGGTGCATCAAATCAATACGCATTTTTAAGCGCAAAAGCAGCCGCAGAAAAACCTGGTGTACTTTATAATCCACTTTTTATCTATGGTACGACGGGACTTGGCAAGACACATTTACTCCAGTCAGTCGGAAATCACTGCCTAAATAAAGGAAAAACCGTTATTTGCGTAACTAGCGAACAATTTATGATAGATTTTACCAGTCACATAAATAACCACTCAATGCCAAAATTTCGTGAAAAATATAGAAACTGCGATGTTTTACTAATAGACGATGTGCAGTTTCTTGGTAAAACTGATAAAATCCAAGAGGAATTTTTCAACACATATAATGAGCTTTTAGCAAAAAATGGTCAAATAGTTATGACTTCAGATAGACCTCCAAAGACACTAAAAGGCTTTGAGGATAGGATGATTTCAAGATTTGATAAGGCTTTTATGGCTGATATTACGCCGCCTGAACTTGATACAAAGATAGCTATCATCATCAAAAAATGCGAGTTTGATAAAATCGATCTAAATAAAGAGGTCATAAACTACATAGCTACAAATATGGGAGATAATATCCGTGAGATCGAGGGAGCTATCATAAATTTAAACGTATTTAAAACTCTTATGAAAGAAGAGATAACACTTGATCTTGCAAAAAGTATATTAAAAGATTTGATCAAAGAAAAACGTGAAAATATAAATTTCGATACTATCGTTGAAATAGTTAGTAAAGAGCTAAATATCAAACAAAGTGATATAAAAAGCAAATCAAGAGTTACAAATATCGTAGAAGCAAGACGAATCATCATATATCTTGCAAAGATGCTTACAACAAACTCAATGCCACAAATCGCAAACTATTTTGGTATGAAGGATCACAGTGCCGTTAGTCATAATATTAAAAAGATAAATGAGCTAATACAAACTAATGAAATTTTTAGTCTAAAAGTTACTGAATTAAAAAACAAAATTTTGACAAAAGGATAAAATACAATATGAAATTTGTGAATAAATGTGAAAAAGAAAA
>NZ_POZX01000079.1:0-2879 GCF_002912895.1 Campylobacter concisus | reverse complement strand
AAAATAAGCAGTAATACAAAGCTTATAAAAAAGCAATAAAATAATTCTATATCTAATGATGCCTCACCGTCGTAGAATATTTTTCTAAAATTCTCAAAAAATATAAACAAAGGATTTATGTCGGATAATATTTCAAACTCTTTTGGAAGCATCTGTTTTGAATAGAAAACCGGGGACATAAAAACAAGTGCGGTAAAACACATATCTATTATATAACTTATATTTTTAAAATAAACCTTAATTATGCTTATTACAATAGATATGTTGGTAACAAAAATTAAAAATACAATATTTAAAACTACTAAACAAAAGATAGAATAAAGGCTAATGTAATCAAAAAGATATGCCAATATTATTAAAAAGGTTACTTGATGGATGGCAAAAGTAAAATAATTAGCAAGAACGCTAGAAAAAATAAATTTTGATATATTAATCGGCATATTTATCAATATATTTCTATTATTGACTATGGTATTGGACGTATCTCCAACACAGGAACTAAAAAACATCCAAGCAAGCAGAGTTGAAATCACAAATAACGGGTAATTGTCTATCTGTGCCCTAAATATCCCCTTAAATGCAAAAGAATAAATAGACATAAACAAAAGCGGAGACAAAAAACTCCAAAAAACGCCGAATAATGTTAATTTGTTTTGTAAAATTAAATTTGATTTTGCTAGTAATAAAATACTTTTGAGATTATTCATCTAAATATCCTTTTATCGTAGATTCGATGTTGCTGCTATATTCATAGCTTCCATCTTCCTTAATATACAAAATCTTATTACAAATATTTTTGACCAAATCAAGATCATGGCTTACCATTACCACTAATTCTTTTTGAAGCATATGTTCTAATATTAACTCTTTTGCTTTTTGTTGAAAGGCGTAGTCTCCTACGGCAAATATCTCATCTAATAACAATATATTTGCATCATTTAATAGTGAAGCAATAAATTTAATTTTAGCTTTCATACCGCTTGAAAAGAATTTCATTTTTTCGTTTTTTAAGCTTATATCTATTTGAGCCATCTCAAAAACCTTGTTAATGTCTACTTTTTGCCTCACATCCAAAAGCATGCTAAATAATTCTATATTCTGCACCGGAGTTAGCTCCTCATTAAAGGATGCCCCTAGACTAAGTAATGGAGCAATTTTACCATTAACCTTTATCTTTCCGCTACTTGGGGATAAAATTCCGCAAAGCAACCTTAGGAATGTTGTCTTGCCGACGCCATTCCTGCCTATAACGCCTACTATATCGCCCTTATTAAGCTCCATCGAGCAATTTTTTATTATACTTATCCGATCTATTGTCCTAAACCTAAAAAAATTTCTTACAAATTCTTTTAAACTGACACTTTCGCGAATCTTAAATTCCTTCGTAACATTTTTTAATTCGATTACAGCCATCATATTCCCTTTTTTATAAGACCAATTACGATATTATATAATTTAAATAATGCATTTTTACCTATAAAACCAAATAAAACAAAAATAGCCCTACAAAAATCAAATATATAAAGAGTAAAATTTAAAACTATCAGTTTTTGTAATTTTATTTTTTTTATATACTCATTTTCTTTTACGCAGCCGATTATCAAGGTTGACGCCAATGTATTTTTAGGCGAAAAGAAGTTGGCGTTTATTTGACTCTTCGTATTTATGAGCTGGTTGCCAAATTTGTAACTTCTGAGCTTTATTCTTGAACTTTGTGTCAAAAAGACATTATCGTTAAAGAAATCTACCCATTCATTCACGTCAAACTTGACATTGCGGGTTTTTTTAAGGTAATTAAACAATATCGCCACCTCGGGAATAGCGCATGCATATGTATCGTTAAAAAATTTACTTTTTAAGTCAAGCCTACTTAACTCGTTTTTCCAGAACTCGTACTGATCGTGTGATCTTAAATCAAAATAGTCCCAATAAAGTAGGTGATCTTTTACTTTCATTCCTATTAGCATATCCCCCAAATGAAATGGCACGTATCTCCTGGTAAAAAGGTCGATCGCAAAGAATTTTTTTGACGCTTTCAAAAAGTCATTAAATGAAATTTTTAAGCAATCTATATCCACTCTTTGATCTGTTCTTGTTTTTATAACAAATAAATCATTTTCTATAATGCTAGCAATATGTCTTATCCCATTGAGCGTTGAGCAGCACTGATAATTAACATTATATCTTCCCGAGTGATTTGGCTTCTTGCTTAAAACCAAATTCTGTTTTTTTATTTCATATTTTCTATTGTCTTCAAGGGAGTCAAAATCATCGCTCCAACATGATATATATACATTGCTCTCGCCTAAATTCTCACAATAATAAAAGTATGTATCTAGCGTGTAACTACTTATATTCCCTTGCAATAAAATTATCATATTTTTATCTTGTGGACTATTTTGTTTAAAATACTTATTGTGTCGCTAAAAATATAATTTATAATCGAAACAATGAAAGCCCGTCTAAAAGAGCAGCTTCTCCTCATAAAAATTTTAGGAACTATGCTTGCTAGAAAAAAATCAAAATTATATTTTGACGATACGAAGAGTATGCTCACATCAGAGTCTATGGTATTCATTAAAATTTTCTCGTGCATGTAGTTTATTTCACTGAGGCCTAACTGCCAAAAATTTATAACCAATACGTCTATGCCGTTACAAATAGATGCTATATTATAGCAGTGACTTTCAAATTGTTTTATTGAAGAAAAATCTATTTCAAAAATTCGGTTACCGGTATAATTTTCTTCATTAATATCTTTTAAAAATTCTTCGCTTATCAAAAATATATTTTGATTATTCGGCATAAAATAAAATATTTTAGAGATACTAGATCTATTTTCAAAAAACAAATTTTGGTACATATAGGCTATCTTTTTC
>NZ_POZX01000078.1:0-11847 GCF_002912895.1 Campylobacter concisus | reverse complement strand
ATGTAGAGGTTATTTATTCTTGATGTTTTGATAAATGATATTAAGTTCTAAAACTGTACGATGGAATTAGAAACTGTTATTTTTTATTAAGTTAAAGTAAATTTTGGTTTATATGGAAATTTACTTTTGTTTTTTTATTTTGTATTTTAGCACAAATTTTAAAAATTGAGATTTTGTTGGTTTTTATATAGCATAAACAAAGATTAAAGTAGAGATTGTTTTTTGAGCAAGAAATAAAAATCAAAAAGAAGAGTATTTTTGTGTGGGATTAAGATTATTTAATAAAACAAGCATCGTTATAATATAGCCGTATTTATTTTTGTAGACGTATTAAAAATCTCGATTTTATCGTGTTAAAAATATATTTATACCATAACGATCTTATTTTTTCCAAATTACTAACAGTCGTATTTGCAAAAAAGCCCCGATTTGATAATCAACAAAGCTTAATATTTTCTTCTGTATTGACTTGAGTATTTGCTAGATAATTAATCTCACTCAAACTATCGCCACTCTTTTACCGCAAGCTTTTATGTAGTTAAAGAATGTTTTATACTTGATATTATACGCTCCGCTTTCTATCCTAGCTACGGCTGATTGGGTTATGCCCATCCTTTTAGCTACCTCGCTTTGAGTTAGCCCGGCTTCGCTTCTGGCGTCTATTAAAGCTTCTATGGCTTTATATTCGTCCTCTAACGCATCGTATTGCGCTTTAAATTCCGGATTTTTTAGCTCTTCTTTTAAAACTTCTCTAAAATTAACGGTTCTCATCTTTAAACTCTTTTAATCTTTGTTTCGCCAAATTTAGTATGCTTTTTGGCGTTTTTGGCGTTTTTTTGACAAAAGTTAGCAGGATTATTATCCTTTTACCGATTTCATAACAATATATGCTTTTAGCTATACCTTCATCCGACTTTATATGTATCTCAAATAGTCCGTCATTTAGGCTTTTGGTGTACGGCTCCCCTAAGGTATTACCCCTAGCCTCTAAGAGCTCGAACATTTTATAACCTCTTTGCCTGAGACCGGTCGGCAGCTCCAAGAACTCGTCTTTTATGGCTTCGCTTGCAAATTCTACGCTCCACATCGTAACCCTTTTATGTGACTAAGTCCTATTATACCATATATGATATAAAATGCAGTTTGTTTTATATGCTTATTGCTGAATTAACAACTTGACATAAAATTATTCATACAACCTCTCCACCATCTCCCTTCCGCTATCTGGCATTAGTTTAGCGTATCTTAAGGTATGGTTGATATCAGAGTGATTCATTAGCTTTTTTATCGTTAGTATCGGAGTGCCCTTTATAGCAAGATGCGAAGCGAACGTATGCCTAAGGGTGTGAATGACTACTCTATTGGTTGCGTCGCTTATATCTAAATTCTGATTAAAAAGCTTGTTTAGTAACGGCTGTAAAACATTTTGAATAGTAGCTTTTGGCTTATTTACTAAAAAATCGTTCGGGGATAGGGCGGTATAAATTTGATTTATCATTTCTAACGCCCTTTTGCTTAAAAACCCTGTATGCGTGCTCTTTGTTTTAAAATCGCTTATGGTGACCGACTTGGTAGATAACGCTAAATCCTTTTTCTTGATATTTAAAATTCCTTCTAATCTAGCTCCCGTACAAAGCGCAAGCTCAACGAACAGCTCTAGGGCAAAGTCTTCTTTGCCCGCTACTTCTTTGCGTAAAAGCTCTATCTCGATAAGCTCCAAAAATCTCTCTCGCTTGTTGCTCGGCTTTTTTAGTTCTATCTTGTATGGGCTAATATGATCGATAAGGTCATTTTTTATAGCGTGATTAAAAATCGTCCTAACTATACCCATTATAGCGTTTATCCTGGATTGCGACAGCTTTCGTTTGGTTTTAGGTGAGATTATCTGAGAAATATCTTTATGATGCTCATTTATCATCTCGGGTGTTATCTGCGTCGTGGCTAGACCGCCTAACTTATCCTTATGGTAAATTTCGTAATCTCGTCTTTGCTCTTTTATATTGACGGCGTTATCGGGTTCTTTTTCTAGCTTAAATCCGAAAAAGGCATCTGCGATCTAATCAAATTTAAGCGAGCTTTTGTTATTCTTGGCAGATATTTTCTTGGTTATGCTATCTGGCAATTCGCCGTTTCTTTGTTTGGCGTCGAATTCTTTCTTTTTATTATATGCGTAGGTTATATTTACGCCTTCGGATTTTGATCCGATTTTTACGTTGGCCTTTTTGCCTTCAAGCGTAACTCTCATATAAAAAACCACATCGCCGTTAGCTAGATTATTAAAGAAAATTCCCGGGTATTTATTGACTCCGAACGTTTAAGTTTTCCTGCCATAATACCCCCTAAATTTGTTCCCTATTTGTTCCCAAAATTTATAAAAATGCATGATATTCTAGTGTAACTTAGAGTATACTTAAGCTATTAAATGGCGTATTTTAGGGATTTATAGAATATTTTGGAGTGTTTAAGAATTATATATTTTTGAACCCAGCATCCGGAGCCATTCTTCTTCAAAATTCATTTTAAAATCCCGGTTTTAACGATGTTTTAAGAACTTTAAGTTTTCTTATTTTTGTAATTTTCTCTTTTATTTCCTCTCAGTTTTATTTATTGTTTCAAAGTATATCGTTCTGATTCGTAATCAAAATGCGATTAGATATTTGTCTTTGAACGAAGTTAAAACAATTTTCCTTTATTCATTCTAGCTTCATTTAAGACTTTTATAATGCGCTCATCCAAACGAAAGTTGGAAATCAAAAACAAAAGGATCAAAAATGAAAAAGATATTAGGCACGACAGTTTTAGTAGCAGTTTTAGGAGTGACAAGCTTGCAAGCAGCCATCACGTCAAAAGAGGCTTTAAACATAGCTGAGAAAAATTTCCCAGGCTCAAGCGTCAAAGATATCGAGATAGATGTCAAAAATGGTGCGACATTTTACAAGATAGAGTCTTTTAAAGACGGCATCAAACAAGAGATTAAGATCGACGCTAATAGCGGGCAAATCGTCAAAGTAGAGAATAAAAATAAAAAACATATCTTACCGATCGAAGCGGTAGATTTTTCAAAATTTGTCCTAAGCATCGACGAGGCTGTGGCTAAAGTGCTAGCACTCGAGGCTGGTTGGAGCCTTGAGGGGGCTGAGCTTGATAACAAAAACGGCATTTGGGTTTATGAGGTCGAGCTTGAGCGTGGTATAAGCGAGAAAAAGGTGATCATAAACGCTCAAACTGGCGAGATAATCGGCAACTACACAAAGTGATATAGCGCCCTTTTTGCGCGTTAAATTTTTATAAAGATGAAAAAGATGAGTGAAAATTTAGAGCAAAATTTAAACGATAACGTTGGCGAGCAGGGTTTAGAGAAAAATTTGAACGAAAATTTTAGCCAAAGCGCGAGAGAAAATTTAAGCAAAAATGCCAAGCCTAACATTTATAAAAATAGTTGCGAAAATTTAGGAGAGGGTGAGCAAATGCGTGAAAATTTAGATAAAAATTCAAGCGAGGCAAACAGTAGCGCAAAAATTTTAAGCCAAGCAGCTCTAAAATGCAAAGCTCAAAATTTCTTTAAAAATGCGCTTGAGCTTTCGCTTCAAGGTGCAGCGGATGCGCTCATCTACGCTGGCAAGGCTGGAGTGTGGCTATTAAACGCTTCAAACTACCTAAAAGACGAGGCGCAAAGAGTGGAGCTATCAAAGATAAATGAAGAGCAGGCTAAATTTGAAGGGCTGGCTCACATCTTGCCAGAAAGAGTTAAAGAGCTTATCTTAGAGCGTCTAAAAGCAAAGTCAGAAGAGGTGGAATTTGCGCCGATCTATCTAGCTAAAAAACAAAGCTTTGGCACGCTTACAGCGGAGTATTTTTATGACGCAAGAGCTAAATTTAACGGCTTTTTATATGATTTTAAGATAGGTGCAGCAAATGGAGAAATTTTAAATCTAAAAATAAAAAGCTAAATTTGATAAAATAGCTGGCAAAACCAAGTGAGGCAAAGATGAAAATTTTAGTCGTCGAGGACGAAAAAGACCTAAATAGCGTCATCACAAGGCACCTAAAGAAAAACGGATATAGCGTAGATAGCGCGTTTAACGGCGAGGAGGCGATGGACTTTACTGCGGTGGCGCACTACGATCTCATCGTGCTTGATCTTATGATGCCGGTGATGGACGGACTTACATTTTTGCAAAGATCGCGCGCCGCAAAGCTAGCGACCCCTGTGCTTATACTAACGGCAAAGGACGATGTGGACGACGTTGTAAAGGGGCTTGATGCGGGCGCTGATGACTACTTAGTTAAGCCATTTGACTTTAAAGAGCTGCTAGCTAGGGTGCGCACGCTCATTCGCCGAAATAGCGGCAATGCGGCTAGTGAAATTTGCGCAGGCGAGCTAAAGATCAACCTTTCTAAAAAATCCGTAGAATTTAGCGGCGAGCAGGTCGAGCTAACTGGCAAAGAGTATGAAATTTTAGAGTTTTTGATGCTAAATAAGGGCAGAATTTTAACTCGCGAGCAGATCAAAGAGCACGTCTGGGACTTTGACTACACAGGCGGCTCAAACGTCATCGACGTGCTTATAAAAAACATAAGAAAAAAGCTTGGCGAGTGCGATGTGATCCAGACTAAAAGAGGGCTTGGCTATGTTGTTAAGGATTAAGCAAGCGCTTGCAAACGTCCCGATAACCGCGCGCGTAACGCTTTGGTACTCGTTTTTTATCATCGCTATCGTGGCGGCTCTAGTTGCCATATCGGTGGTCGTGGCGGATGAGGTTTTTGAGGATGTGAGTCAAAAAAAGCTAGCCAAATCAGTCACCAAGATCGCCAATAATATGGATGAGTTTGAGCCATACGATGATGGGATATTTTTTATAAAATATAACGCAAAAGGCGATGTGATCGGCGGTTTAGCGCCAAAGCGCTTTCAAATTTCACTTAAAATGAAAAGCGGTGCGGTGCAGCTTTATGAAGAAGACGAAAACCGCTTTTACTACTACGATATCGCAGCTAAAGGCAAAGATGTCTGGATCAGAGGCGTAATAAATGCGGAGAAATTTTTCAAAAAAGAGGGGCTATTTTTACTAGCGCTGGGCGTTTTTGTGCCAGTTTTGTTTATTTTTGTGCTTTACGGCGGCTACAAAACGATAAAAAACGCGATGAAACCAGTCGCTGCGATGTCAAAAACTGCGCTTGAGATAGGCAGTAGCAAAGACTTTTCAAAGCGTATTGACCTGCCTGCTGGCAAAGACGAGCTGCACGCGCTTGCACGCGTTTTTAACCAGATGCTCGACTCGCTTGAAAAGGTCTATCAAAGCGAGAAACAGCTCACCTCAGATGTCTCGCACGAGCTACGAACGCCACTATCTGTCATCATGGCTGAGAGCGACTACGCTAAAAACTACTCACAAAATTTGGGCGAGGCCAAGGAGTCGCTGGAGGTCATCTCTAGGCAGTCAAAGAAAATAACCTCGCTGATAGATCAAATTTTGGAGCTTTCAAGACTGGAAGCTGGCAGAAATTTGGAGCTAAAAGATATAAATTTAAGCTCTATCTTGCAAAATTTAGCCAGCGACTATGAGAAGCTAGCAAGTGCAAAGGGGTTAAAATTTAGTTGCGTGGTAGCGCCAGATGTCCAAATTTTAGGCAATGAGCTGATGATATCAAGGCTCATGGATAATTTTTTAAGCAATGCACTAAAATTTGCCACAACCAAAGTTGAGCTAAATTTAAGCCTCACAAAAACGCACGCACTTTTGTCTGTAAAAGACGATGGTGTCGGTATCTCTAAAAAAGATAGCGAGCTAATCTGGAATAAATTTTACCAAGTTGAAAGCTCAAGAAATAAGAGCCAAAACACAGGCAGTGGCCTTGGCCTTGCCATCGCTACAAATATCGCTAAAATTCACGGCGCAAGGCTTGGTGTAAAAAGCGAAACAGGAGCTGGAAGCGAATTTTGGGCAGAATTTGAGCTTGTGAATTTAAAACAAGCATAAATTTAGGTAGTTTGCTAAGATAAAATTTACGCAAGAGTAAAACAAATATAAGAGCGAATTTAAATTTTACACAAAATGATGCCTATTAATAAGCAAAAGACTATCAAAGTTGCGAGATAGATAAAGATTGAGCAAAGCATTAAGATGTGTGATTTAAAGCCCATTTAAAGGGTTTTAAAAGAGTTTGCAAAAAGATGTTTTGCAATGTAATGTAAAGAAAATTTCGCTACTTTAACACTGTAACTACGAATTAACCACACATTTCTATGCTTTTTATAACTTTGATATCTAACAAAATTTACAAAATTTAGCCCAGAGCTCTAAGACACACAAGCCACGAGCCACACAAGAAAAACAAAAATGCAAAAAAAGCACTAAATTTAGTGCTTTTTATCGCTATCTTTCGCTAAGCTTCCCGCATGCATCAGGGCGATACCTACTGCAATGCGTCATCTGGTCTATATCGCTAGCTATTGATCTGCGAATGCGGTGGATCTCATCGGTTGAAGGGGACTTTAAATTTTCAAAAAAGGGTGTCATGCACCGGTATCATCGCTATGCAGTTCATTATGTCAGCTCCCCACTGTTTTGCCTTTGCCGAGATGCTTTGGACGTGGTCCATATTGACTCCTGGGATGACGACGGTATTTATCTTTACTAGCATGCCAGCCTCTTTTAGCTTGCGGATGCCCTCGTCCTGGCGCGCTAGCAGTATCCTAGCAGCCTCCTCGCCGTAGTATTTTTTATTTTCATACCTCACCCACGAATAGATCTTCGAGCCAACATCTGGCGTCACGGCATTAACAGTCACTGTCACGTGGCTCACGCCAAGGCGCACGATCTTATCCACATGCTCAGGCAACGCTAAGCCATTAGTCGAGAGGCAGAGCAGGGCGTTTGGGAAGTGTGACTTGCACTTTTCAAAGGTCGCTAGCGTCTTGTCAGCGTCACACATCGGATCGCCATGTCCAGCGATGCCGATGATGGATATGTCTTGTCTAAATTTAAAGAGCTTTTCTAGAAATTTCACCGATTCATCTGGTGTTTGCACCTTTGCTGTTACGCCAGGGCGGTTTTCATTAGCGCAGTCATATATGCGGTTGCAGAAGTTGCACTGGATGTTGCAGTGAGGTGCTACTGGTAGATGCCGCGTCCGTAGCTAGCGGAGGCCTTTTTTTGTTAAAGCATGGGTGGTTATCTAGATCAGCTTTGGTGCGAAAGATCATTAGCTCTTTTTCCTTCCAAATTTAATGGCATTTGCATGGCAGACATTGAGGCAGTCACCGCAGTTTGTACAGTTTATCTCATCAGGTCTTGTCCTCATCTTGCACTTGCGCAAGCACGCGTCGCAGTCGTCACAAGCACTTGTTTTATAGACACAAAATATCGAAAATTTACGCAAAATTTCAAGCACGCCACCTGATGGGCAGACGAAACGGCACCAAAGGTTAGCTACGATCAGCGAGGCTAGCATGACTGAGATGATGACTGCTGTGCGAGTGACACACTCCCACTCGCCAAAGCGAAGTGACAAAGTGAGGGCAGTTAGGTACTCATCGCTCGTTCTTATAGGTATCATCATGCGTGGATTGCCCCAGACGAAATAGACCCAAAGGCTGATTATGGTGGTAGCTAGCATACCTATTTGAGCGATTATTAGCTTTTTGCTGTGAATTTTTAGTTTGAAAAAGGCAAATTTACCAAGCATTTGATTGGCAAATCCTGCTGGACAGACCCATCCACAAAATGCCCTGCCAAAGAGGATGACAAGCGCTGGGATAAATAGCCAAAATCGAAAAAACAGCGATGTGATCCGCCCCCAACAGGTGATGATAGGGCAGTTTTGGCAATTTACAAATAGCACTACAAAAGGGCATCTAAAAATGCCGTAATATGCCCATTGTCCGATGCCTGCTATCAAGATGAGCTACACTAGGCGTCTTATCTTTGTTGTGGGAGAGTTTTTGCTTTTCTTTTTTAAATTTACATTGTCGCATGCACTGCTATTAGAGCATGCGCTATTACAGCTACTACACATCTTTTACACCAAACCTTTTTATAAGCTCTAGCCCACGCGCTGAATAAATGGAGGTAAAGCCATGCTTTTCAAAAATTTCTTGCCCATCGGTGCCGCAAACAAAGTCTGCAAAGTCATTTGCGAGCCTTTTATCTTTTACATATTTCATTATATTTAGCGTAAAAGTGAGCGGCCCAGGCGGGATGAGCTTTTCGTCGATGGGCATATACTTGATCTTGTCTTTAAATCTATCATGCGTTGTTAGGCGCTTTTCGATGATCGAAGCGTCACCCTTGCCATCAACTAGCTCGCACATCATATTTATGACGCATAATCCGTTTGCGACCATGTTTTTCATCACCGCATCAGTGAGGTTTGAGTTTTTTAAGATCCCCTTGACTGGGCCACTGCCAGGGGGCGATGATCTAAGCGGCAGCATCACTCTAACTCCTGGCTCAGCAAGATCCTTTAAGTCGCGAATACCAGCAGGGTTGCCTTTTGGCATGACTAGGACGTAGTCAGTAAAGCATAGCGGTCTAAAGTGGAGGCTAAGGCCAGCTTTGCGAAGTTTTTTAGAAAGCTCTAAAACCCTTGCTCCAAAGAGCTCGGTCGTGCTTTAAAGTGCTAAAAGCTACTTGCCAAGAGCACCAGCAAAAGCACCAGTGTATTGGATATTGTGCCCTGTTCTTGCCTCGTAAATGGCATTTAGCTCATTAAAAGCTTCAGATAGGCCTCCACACGACCAAACCTGAAGCGAGTCAGACTTAAATGGCGTAAAGCCAGCTAGCATCGTTTGCGGAGTGGCAGCAGCAGCTGTGGCTAAAGCACCTTTTAAAAAGCCACGGCGTGATATACCAGTTTGTTTTAATTCCATGAAATATCCTTTTGGGATTTAGAAATGTAAATTTGATATTTTCGGCATGCGAAACTTGTGAAATTTGACTTTTGAAATTTGCAAAAATGGTAGTTGAAGGTAAATTTATGCAAATGTAAATCGCAACTGCGACCAAATTTGGTGTAATTATAACCAAAAGTAAGTTTAAAAAGCGAGATAATTTTAATGAGATAAAAATTTCATATTGTAAATTTAATGTCTAAAAAATAATTAAGGTTTTAATTATTAAATAATAAAAAATATTGTAAAATACTTCCCTTATTTTAAATGGAATTATATTCACAAAATGGAGGTTTTGTCTTGAAAAATAACAAATTCGGTATTTCTATCGCTTTGGCAAGCGTTTTATACGCTTGTGCGAATGCGCAGGTTATGGATATAGGGACGAATTATTATAGGGATTATCTTGATTTCGCGCAAAATAAGGGCGCTTTTACCCCGCAAGATACTCCGCTAGAATTTGCGCAAAGAAAAGGCGACAAATTTACGTTTGATAAAATCCCAAATAGCAGCGCTAGGAATAATAAAGGAAATTTTACTTCACTCGGACGAAATTTTGTCGTAACGGCGAACCATACGTTAGATGCTGCCGCGGCTAGTAATTTTAACGAAGATAGGGGATGGTTTGGCAATACTAAATACGAATATCTAACATCGCATACGGCGACCCCGACAGAGAGGCTATATAACTCCGATACAGCCTATATGCGAACGACTAAATACATCGTAGAGGGACAAATAGATCCGATAGACGTACCGAATTTAGATATTTCAGGCGATAGCAGGGCGACTGATGAGGCTAATATAGATAAAATACAAAACTATTTAAAGGAAATAAAAAATAGCGGCGGCGCTAGAGGCGATAACGTTCTTGCCTATCAAGCGGGCACCGGAGCGCTCGGGTTAGAAAAACCGAAAATCGATACCGACGGATATAGCGACGTCGTAAGCGCAAGAGAATTTGAAGATCAAAATATCGTTAATCAGGCTTTGGGTGGAAGCGTAAACGAAATAAGCGTGAATTATTCGGCACATTATAAAACTAATCTTTCAAGTATAAATAGGCCTGGGGTTTATATGTTTATGACCTCTGATAGGGGTTTTAGGAACAGGCTTTTACCCGGCGATAGCGGTTCTGGATTTTTCGTATACGATACGGTAGCGCAAAAATGGGTTCTAGTAGGGGTTTTATCGGCGGTCGCCGATAATAGCAATCACGCCTCAATCGTAACGATGAGAGATTTTAGCGACTATAGGAGAAATTGTGAAAATTTAGTCAGCGGTTTAAACGTCTCAAATGCCCAACTCGTAAGAAATAAAGATAATATATTTAACGCCGCAAACGGTTCAAGCATTACGCTAAATTCTAACCTTGACTTAGGCCACGGCGGAATCGTCGTAAATAGCGGAAATTTTACGCTTCTAAGCGGTATCGGAAGCAATAAAATAACTAGACTTGCTGGATTTGACGTGGCTGGCGGCGCAAGTTTGAGCTTAAACGTAGTGGCCGATACTAGCGTACATAAAGTCGGCAAAGGAAGTTTAATCGTAAATTCTAGCGGTAATAAAACCTTAAGATTGGGCGACGGTATCGTGGATCTAAGAGTCGTAAACGCTTTTGAAAAAATTTATTTAACTAGCGGTAGAGGTTTATTAAGGCTTAGCGTAGACGATAGTTTAAACGATAAAATTTTCTTTGGAAACGGCGGAGGAAAGCTTGATTTAAACGGATTCGATCAAATTTCTAGTAACGTTTCGGCTAATTCAAACGCCGCTAAAATCACGAATTTATCCACTCAAAAAGCAACGCTTAAAATAAACGGCGAAAGCGGTAAGGATACGATATTTCACGCGAGCGTAGATAAAAACATAGACGTAAAACACGATGGGCAAGGGCGAGAACTCGTATTTGACGGCGGTTTTGATATAGACGGAAGTTTAAGCTTAAATAACGCCAAGGTTACGCTTCAAGGACATCCGACCGCTCATGCTACGGCAGATAATAGCGTCTTAACGCAGGCGGTAAAGGATAAAATAGCCGCCGCTGGTTTAAGCGAACCTTCGTATATGGATTTAACTCGCCCTTCTACGCTATCGCAGCCTGATTGGGAGAAGCGAAAATTTAATGCGAAAGAGAGCATAAAAATAAACTCTTCAGAACTTACGATAGGTAAAGACGCAGACGTAAATAGCGATATAGAGGCGAAAAATTCCGTTATAAATTTAAGCGGCGAATTAACTCACTATATCGATAAATTCGACGGCTCAAATACTTACGACGACGGCTTAAAATACCGCCAAAACGTAGAAAAAGGAAATTTGCTAGTTAAAGACGTTAGCTTTAAAAATAGAATCGTCATGGATAGCGACAGCATGCTAAGAGTCGGCGGCACGAAGACTAAGCTAAAAGAGCTCGTAATAAACGGCAAAAATACGGCTCCTACTCGCAGCATAGCGGCTGGAAGCGGTAAATTAGAAATAGAAAATCTAGACGTTAGCGGAGCAAACAAACTAACCTTTGACCCCGATACGACCGTAGCGAAAAATTTAAATATTAAAGATTTCGGCAACGCAAACGAGCCTATTTTGGATTTTAAAAAGGTTTTGACGCTTGGCGCGGGAATGAAATTTAACATCGATTTTGCAGCGGCTTTGAGAGGCGAGATGACTGCTGAAAAAACCTATACGCTCGTAAGCGCAGAAAGTATCGTAAACAAAGGCGCGATATTTAATACCGAGCAAAAAATCAACGGTCTTTTTACGACTTATGCCATAAAAGACAATAAAGTCTTGATGAGTCTAAATAAAACCAAAGAGCCTGAAACAAAGCCTGAAACAAAGCCTGAAACAAAGCCTGAAACAAAGCCTGAAACAAAGCCTGAAACAAAGCCTGAAACAAAGCCTGAAACAAAGCCTGAAACAAAGCCTGAAACAAAGCCTGAAACAAAGCCTGA
>NZ_POZX01000077.1:0-495 GCF_002912895.1 Campylobacter concisus | reverse complement strand
GATTTAGTTTATATCCGTTTGCTCCTGTGAAAAATAACGCAATCTCTTTTTTGCCACTAAATGAGTCAAACATCCTATCAGCGATTCAATATCCAACCTCTTTAGCACCTTTTCCCCTTTGACAAGTGCTCACTCAGTTACTTATACACTGGATCTTTGGTCACATCCTTTTTTCTACCAAATTTATCAAGTTGATTCTAATCCCACGAGCCGGATAGCCAACTGGACTTTTTATAAGCCCTATGTCTTTTTCCTCGGTTGCTAGTATCACTTCTTTAAATCCAATATCTGCGTCACACCCATGAGTGCAGATAAAGCGTGTGCCCATCTGAACGCCGTCCGCGCCTATCGATATTGCTTTTTCGATATTATTTTGATCCCAAATTCCACCAGCTGCGATGAGCAGAAAGTCACCCAACGCGTTTATCTCGACCTTTACGTGTGGGATCAGATTAAATAGCGAACACTCAAGATCAAGGCTCTGCTCGTAAGTAA
>NZ_POZX01000076.1:0-2093 GCF_002912895.1 Campylobacter concisus | reverse complement strand
CAAAATTACGCTATAAAGTTAAAATAGTAATTTTAATAACCAAATTAGGAGAAAATATGAGATTTAAAAGCTTATTTAAACTCTCTCTTGCAGCAAGCGTGGCAGTTTGTGCAAACGCAGCAGGCGAGAGCGTGCTAAGCGGTGTTGAAGTGACAAGCAGCAGTGGCGGATACGGCGTTGATGATATCAAAATTTCAACTAGAAACGCTGGTCTGGTAAAAGACGTGATGAGGGACATCCCTGGCGTCTATGTGGGCGGCACAAACGGCATGAATCAAAAAATTTACATGAGAGGTGTAAGTGACCGCGGTCTAAATATCACGATAGATGGCGCAAAACAAAATGGAAACACTTTTCACCACAACGCCGACTTACTGATCGACCCTGATCTCATAAAGGCAATAGACGTCGAGGTTGGCTCAAGATCGGTCGTAAATGGCTCTGGCGCGCTTGGTGGCTCAGTCGCCTTTAAAACGGTCGATGCAAAGGACTTGCTAGAAAGCGGCGAGAAGATCGGCGCAAAGATAAAGACTGGATACGCCTCAAATAACAGCGAATTTTCTCAAGGTCTTATGCTCTTTACTGCTCCAATTGAAGGGCTTGACTTTATAGCTGCTATTAATCACAAAGGCTATGACTATGGCAAAAGCGGTAATAAAAGAAAGATAGGTGGCGATGGCAACGACCTTAGCTATCTTCTAAAGCTTGGCTATAGCTTCCTTGATGCGCATAGAATTTCTATCTCAAGAGAGCATAATGAATTTAAGGGTCTTTATCCTTTAAGAGCA
Organism: Campylobacter concisus; assembly: GCF_002912895.1. GTDB lineage: Bacteria > Campylobacterota > Campylobacteria > Campylobacterales > Campylobacteraceae > Campylobacter_A > Campylobacter_A concisus_G. The sequence continues at coordinate 1,305 of NZ_POZX01000076.1, read as the reverse complement.
GAATTTGGCAGCTGGTATAGCGGCTCAAATAGTGTCGATAACCGCAAGTATGAGCGCGACACAACAACGCTAAAATATGAGTATAAGCCTAGCGATCTTTTAAATTTAGATGTGACAGCTTACAACACAAGACACCAAAGGGTTGATAGCTCAAAATGGGGCGTAGAGACAAATGGCATAAATGCAAAGGCAAAAAGCGTAGTCGAGAGCGGTGCTTTGACGCAGACTTTTAGATATGGCGCTGAGTTTTACCAAAGTAAAAATTTCAACAAACCAGACAATCACTACCCAGAAAAGGTAAATAACTACTCTATCTACGCAGAAGATGCGCTAAATTTTAGCTCGCTAACCGTTACTCCTGGCGTCAGATATACTCATCATGAGCTAAAAAGCTATGATGGCAGAGCTGGAAATGTAAAGAGCTACACCTATAAATTTAACGAATTTACCCCAGCGCTTGCGCTTGACTATGAGATCCTTAAAGGGCTTAAAGCATTTGCAAGCTATGCGAGGGTCTTTAGAGGACCTGACGTTATGGAGTCGATGATGGCAAGTGGAAGTAGTAGGGGCAGGGCTTTAAACTGGGCGGCAAATAAAGACCTAAAAGCGACCACTGGCAACAGCTACGAAACCGGTCTTAAATACCATGGCGACATAAGTGAAGCCAGCTCATATAGCCTATCTGCAAAATACTTCATGACAAAATATAAAAATTTAATAGTCGATAACAACGCAGCAGGTGGTGGTGTAAATCAAACTCTAGTCAGGATAAACGCTGGTGGAGCTGATATAAGCGGTGTTGAACTACTTGCAAGGCTAAATTTAGACGCACTAAGCCTAGCTGCTAGCTATACTCACCAAAAGGTAAAATATAAAGATAGGGTCGCTAAACCAAATGGCACCTACTACACCTCAAACATCATCGGCTACCGAGATCAAGGCGATAAATACACATTTAACGCCGAGTACGCATTTTCAAGGATCGATACGCTAATAGGCTACAACCTAATCTACTTTGCATCAAAAAACACCATCTCAGCTGGCGATAATGAAAATGTCAAGATACCAAGCTACGCAGTTAGCGACATCTACGCTACCTATGCGCCAAGTAGCGGTAAATTTAAAGGGCTTGAGATAAATGCTGGAATTTACAACCTCTTTAACAAGGCATACGCTTCGCAGTCTCAACGAACGGCTGATTATACAGGCGATCCAAACTATGTAGACTGGGAGCCAGGTAGAAATTTCAAGGTAAACGTCTCTTATAAATTTTAGCTTTGTGGCAAGGTGAGAGCCTCGCCAAAT
>NZ_POZX01000075.1:0-4104 GCF_002912895.1 Campylobacter concisus | reverse complement strand
AATATATTGAGAACTATCAAGACAATATTTATCTTTTACAAACGCAATATAATGAACCTTACAGAGATACTGGCGTTTTTACTTCTGATTTTTGGAAGCCTATATTACATGAGTTAAATTTGCCATATAGGCGACTTTATAATATGCGACATACTTATGCTACTTCTATGCTTTATGGTAATTATGTTACCCCAGTAGAGTTATCAAAGCTCTTGGGCCATTCCACTCCTAAAATGATTTACGATGTATATGTAAATTATCTTAATTCAAACTTAAAAGATTTTAAGCGAGATATTTCAATTTATTAATTTGGGTCGTCAAAGGGATTTTTTATTTTTAAAAAATTGTTCTTAAATGTCGTAATTTGGGGATTTGTGGCGGACAGAGAGGGATTTGAACCCTCGAGCCCCGATTAAGAGCTGCACCCTTAGCAGGGGTGTGGTTTCAGCCACTCACCCATCTGTCCATAAAAAGAAATCGCATTATAATTGAACGCCGCTGATATCTTGCTTAAATTTGTATTTCACAATTGTAGACCTCAGATAGAAGATCTAAAAACAAAAATTTATAAATTTAGCTCTTCAAAGGTTACCATTTTAGCTTGGTTTTTGTCTAAGCGTGGTGTATTGGCGTAGTAGCAAATCATACGATAAAACATATAAAAGCACCTATCGCTACCGCGACTAAACGCCTTTGTGCACTCAAACATCTCGTCCGGATCCGCATCCTTTAGGGAAGCGATATTGGTGTAGTGAGTGTCAGCAGATCCACCTCTGTCACTTCGCCGACATAGAGAATTTTCTTAGAATCACTCAAATTTAGCTCCTCACTTCGCTTTGATATTATCTTCACGCAACATTTTGTAAAAAAGCTTAGTTAAAAACGACTTCACACAAGTTCAAATTTTAAATTTGCTGCAAAATTCGTTCACAAATTTCTCTTGGATTTACATTCTCATAAATCGGCCTACCAACAACGATAAAATCACTACCCTCTTGCTTTGCGCTCACTAAGTTTGCTACTCTTTTTTGATCTCCAGCGCTCTCGCCAAAAGGCCTAACACCAGGGCAAAGGGTGATAAATTTCTCATTTGTAACATCTTTGATGAGCTTGCTTTCAAAAACAGAACAGACCATTCCATCAAGCCCTGCTTCAAAACTCATCTGGCTAAATTTTCTAACAGCTCTTGCGATCGTATCATTATAAACAGAGTCAAACTCGCTCTCACTAAAGCTAGTAAGTGCCGACACTGCGAGCACTAAAGGACGGCTCCCAAGACCAACTAGCCTATCTATAACTGTCTTCATTGCGCGCTCACCAGCGCTAGCATGCACATTTATCATATCTACACCGATTTTTGAGACGACTTCAGCCGCATCTGCCATCGTATTTGGGATATCATAGAGCTTTAGATCGAGGAAAATTTTAAAATTTCCAAGTTCTTTTAACTCTTCTATAAATTTTGCCCCATCCCTAAGATAGCTTCTAAGCCCTACTTTTAGCCAAAGATCAAGCCCTTTTAGCTCTCTAGCAAGAGCTAAATTCTCTTCACGACTAGCCATATCAAGCGCAACACAGAGCCTCACAGATCGCCCTTTAGCTTATCAAGTACACCGTTTATAAATTTTGGTGCCTGATCACTTCCAAGCTCTTTCGCAAGTTCGATCGCTTCGTTTATGATGACAGCCTTATCAGTTTGGCTAAATTTCATCTCATAGAGCCCAAGTCTAAGAATGGCAAGCTCAGTCGCACCAACCTTGCTAAAATCGCCATCTTTTAGATATGGCTTTAAAATTTCATCTAGTTTTTCTTTGTTTGCGAGCACCTCTTTAAAAGTCTGCTGCGCCTCATGTTTACGCTCGTTTCTTATCTTTTTCTCTTCTAGAAATTCCTCTTCAAATGCAGCAGTTACCGGATTTATCTCATTTGAGTAGAGTAGCGAAACGACGGCCTGCCTAACCTGATGACGAGTCGCCATTTTACGCCTCCAAATTTTTATATAAGCTTAGCATCTCGATCACGCCCGTCATCGCTTCAAAGCCCTTATTTCCGGCCTTTGAGCCAGCTCGCTCGATGGCTTGTTCGATGCTATCTACCGTTAAAACGCCAAATGTCACTGGTTTGCCGTACTTTAACGTGACGTTTGCTATACCCTTGGTGGTCTCGGCGCTAACGTAGTCAAAGTGAGGCGTAGAGCCGCGGATAACCGCTCCCACGCAGCAAACTGCGTCAAATTTACCGCTAGCTAGCGCCTTTTCAAGCACCATCGGTATCTCAAACGCGCCCGGCACCAAAATGAGGCTCAAATTCGCCTCATCCCCGCCGTGACGCAAAAACGCGTCCCTCGCGCCCTCGACCAGCCTATCGGTGATGATGTGGTTAAACCTCGCGCCCACTATGGCGACCTTTTCGCCGCCTTTTAGAGCCAAATTTCCTTCGATTATTTTCATGGTTTCTCCTTAAGATTTTACTAAATATTATTTTTTGCTTTTAAAATTTTGATATCTTTTTTATCGTTTTTTATATTAAAGTTCTTTATTATATACTGTTGAGTTTCAGGCGACCAGTAAATTTTAAGGTATTTTTTCGCCCTAGTAATTGCTGTGTAAAAAATATTATGTGAAATATTCTCTTCGATTTCCCTTGTAATCACTATCTTTACACTATCATATTCCAAACCTTGCGATTTGTGAATAGAAACTGCATAAGCCAACATGAATGGGATTTTTTCACTAGCATCATCATTGTCTGTATTTATATTTTTATCCACACCAAAACCAACAATAGATTTATTATCATTTTTAGAAATAAGTTCTAAGCCAGCAGTAAAAACATGATCGTCTTCAAAAACCTTATCAACTTCTACTTTAAAATACAGCTCATTTTCTTCGTTTTTATCGATGATATTTATTATTTTGCCTTTAAGATTATTATGTAAATCGCTTATAAAAAAATTATTATCGACAAATAAAACAGGATCACCAATTTTAAATTCAAAATTTCCGATTTCAAAAGATTGATTTTTATTTACTATTTGCAAAAATTTATTAATATTATTTACTCCATAAAGACCATCATAATTCAAACAAAGCACAATTTCATCATCATATTCTTTTTTAAAAATTTCATCATTTTTTTCATCTAAATTTAAAAAATATTTCCCCCATACACCGAATTCTGTTATTGCATTATCGCCATCTTTAAAATTTCTAACACTCTCCCAAAATTTTAATAATTCATCATTGTTGGTTCTGTATGGCTTTACAAGCTCAAACAGGCAATGTTTTGGTAAAAAATCTTTTGCTATATCAAACCATGTACCATATCTTATGGCCTCTATTTGATATATATCCCCAATTAAAATAAGTCGTTTAAATTGCACTTTTTCCAAAATTTTGACCATATCAGCATTGCTTACCGTACTGCACTCATCTATAAAAAGCAAATCACACTCAAAATCTTGTTTAGAATTTACAATTTTAGCAATCGTATAAGTATTTCTAAAATTTGCATTTTGTACTTTTGATTTTATATTTTCTACAGCTGGATTTGTTTGAGCTAAAAATATCTGAGTTTTGCCTTGGTATAAATTTGCTATATAATCTGCTAAAGTTGATTTACCAGTTCCCGCCGCTCCATAAATAAATGCAACTTTTGTTTTAACAAAAAGCCTTTTAATAATCTCTATTTTATTTTTATCATCAATCCAATTTACATTATTTTCAAGCCAAGTATTAGCAAATTCTTCATATTTGTCTGAACCCTGCTGAGATAATTTTTTTAATTTTTTCAGAATACTAATGACGTCTTTTTCGTAACTCTGTATATAATATTTGCCTTTCCACTCACAAATTTTACGATCATTGTGAGTTCTGTAAAGCAAATTATTAAATTTATTTATTAAATTTTGAAGATCTGAAAAATGAGATAATTCCTCTTTTCCCGTATATAGCATTCCGTTACTTTGTGTATTTTGGATAATAAATCTAGCTAAAAATTCATGCTCTCTATTTTTATGCTCTACACATTCAAACAAATCTGATATTTTTGGATTATGCCAGCACAAACTTGAAACAAATGGCGTTTGGTCAAATGGAATACTTT
>NZ_POZX01000074.1:0-577 GCF_002912895.1 Campylobacter concisus | reverse complement strand
ATGGGTAGTGGAGAGTCGAGTGTGGATCATGAATAGACAAAGCGAAAGTTGAAACAAGCTTCTGGGGCTTAAGCGAGAATGGGAAGGGTGGATGCGTGCTGACAAGAGATGTATGGTCATGCGAGTACGATGAGTCTGTCGTTTGTTTTTTTTTTTTCAGGCAGAAGACGGCATACGAGATTAGCTGCAGTCTCGTGGGCTCGGAAACGCAGAAGGTGCTCACGCACTCGCATTTCCCGGTGATGGTTTATCGCTAACCGCTAAACTGTGGCTTTTCCCATGAACCGCATCTCCTATAGAGTTTGCGGAGAGAGGGTTTGATTTTTTTATATTTGGAGCAGAAATGGCTGAAGACATGAAGTCCGATGAGCAGGGCATGGATGCAAAGATGGATCCGACCGCAATTGTGCGTGAAGATGTCATCTCCGAACGACGCGTAGGCAACATCCGCATGCTGACTCCGATCACGGTCGAAGGCGTACGCGATGAGACGCGCGATGTTCTTTTTTTTGGCGAAGCGCAGATTATGACCCAAGTTGGCGCTCTGCCGATCAATTTCCAGATTGAAGCCAAAACC
>NZ_POZX01000073.1:0-514 GCF_002912895.1 Campylobacter concisus | reverse complement strand
CTTTTGTTATTTATCTTATAAAATTTCAACGTCGTCCTTTTTGAAATATAGTAAGCAGTAGTGGCGTTAGCACGGCGTGAGACTTGGCGTTTAGATCAGCTAGCTTGATAAGCGAGAAAAAATAATCCATCTCATCGCCACTAAATTTATACCCGCTATCAACCGCCTTTGTCACGATAACGCCAACAAGCTCTTTTAGCTCGTTTTTGCCAAATTTCTGAGCTTGTTCGTCTGCGATCTTTTGATCAATAAAGCTTGTTAGCTCCTTTAGGCTAAGCGATTTTAAATTTAGATCAAGAGTTATTTTTGGCTTTTTTGTGAGATTATTTTCTATGAGCATTCTTGATCTAATCGTTGGTAGAAGTAAATTTTTACTCTGTGTTACTATTATAAATTTGATATTTCTTGGAGGCTCTTCGATGATCTTTAAAAGTGCATTTTGAGCCTCTATCCTAAAAGAATTAGCATTTATTACTAAAATTTTTTCATCTTTTTCAGCAATGTAAGCTTCTGC
>NZ_POZX01000072.1:0-1067 GCF_002912895.1 Campylobacter concisus | reverse complement strand
GCCTAGTGAGTATCATAAACAAAAGCTTATAACTCTTAAGAGTGGCAAGAAAAAGCTTGTTTATAATAAAAAGTATATCGATGATGAAAAGCATAGCGTTAGCGCAGGAGCTAGCAAACTTCAATCCTTAGTTAGAAGTATCATGAATTCATTGCATTTTAGGAGCTTATCACAAAATCAAAGATGTTATATAACTACTAAAGAACCGCATTTGGACGGAACTTGTCATTTAAATTTGCTTGTTTTTGTCCCTAAAGAAAATTTGGATAAGTGCGTTTCAGCTATTAAAGATCGTTTTTTAGATACTCATAGCAGGGTTGAAACTGATATTAAAAATGCTACTTCGTATGTTATGAAGTATATTTTTAAAACTCTTGATGATTTACGCCAAAACCCTGATTTAGATAACTTGACCGATATAAGCTACTGGTATTTAAAGCATAAAATTAGACGTTTTACAATGTCAAAAACATTTATTAGTCTTGAAATTTATAGAAAACTAAATGGCAGGGTTGATTTAATATCTCTTACAACAAACTACAATAAAGGCTTGGTTACTGTTTTACTTGATCCGGAAACTAAAAAGCCTTTACAAATATTTGATGAGTTTGGCGATCTTTGGCATAAAATAAAGGTCTCAAAAGATGAGACTACTATAAGACATCAAAACGTAAGTAGCGAGATAAAGAGCTTTGGCAATACCTTAAAACAAAGACAAATTTTAAAGCTTTGTGATGAGCTTTTTAAAAGCGATGAAAAGCATAAACCAGTAAGCAGAATGAAAGATTATGAGCTAGTTAATTATTATCAAAGCTTGGGCGGTGATGTAAATGCCCAGCATTTAGCCTATGTTGAAAATTTAATGCTCGATAGGGAATTAGATAACTTCACACATTATCACAAAAAGCACGATTTAAATGCTCCTGATATTGATAGCTTTGTAGATAGACTTTTGATTTGTAATGAGTTTTAATTATGCAAAACGTTAAATTTAAATACTATGCCGATTTATATCTTAAGCTTGGTAAGTCTGAGTGGAAATTATCGACGTATTGCAAGAATAAAGG
>NZ_POZX01000071.1:0-50887 GCF_002912895.1 Campylobacter concisus | reverse complement strand
ACATAATATTTACCTATCCGTCATAACAAGGGAGTTAAAGAATCGTTAAAAAACTTTACTCTTTTTATAGCTTCGGGTACTTGATTATTTTTTGAAAAGAACAACATGTAATCTTTAGTTAATGCCCCTTTTCTCTTGTGGGGGGGGGTGGTAATAATGAGCTTTACGCTATTACTTGAAATATCTTTCATCTTTTTTTAAACAGCTTTCGTTGTAAATCCCAGCGTTACTATAAGCTTTATATTCGTTCGGTAGGTTTTTTAATAATTTTTTAGCCTTATTAATAAAACAGTTCCACACGTTTATATAGAAATGCTCTTTTGGAAGCCAAAAACCTATAACCCAAATACCCACTTCTCGCTTACCGTTTCTATTAATCACGAAAACCATATTGTTCATCTGACCGGATAGCTGAAGTAACAGTTAAAAGCAAAGCTCTTTTGATATTTTCATCTTTAAATAGATGGATTTCATCTAACAGTATATCTATATTGTAGAGCGCCCTTTTTGTAAAAAAAATCATATATCGTCATACTAGAATTAACATTAATTTTATTATTATTGAAAAATGTTATGTCGTTTAAGTATTTAGTCTTATATTCATTATATTTATTTAAAGTATTTATATCTTTTTTTGTTGCAATTATCACTTGCTTTTTGCCGTCATTTTTTATCCAAACTTCAGAGATTTTTCCATCTTGCCATACATAATGCGTCGCTATGTTATTTTGCGAATCCTTATAGCTATTGTTGATTCTGTTTTTAATCTTGTTTTCTAGCTGGGTAATGGCTTTTTCATATTCGACTTGCGTCGATAAATTTGTTAAGAAATCGGCAAATATTTTAGAAAAGGGGTTTATATCTATACCTATGAATTTTCTCGTATCGTCTAAAATCGATATTACGTTTGAGCTTCCTAAAAAAGGCTCTAATACCGTATCGCCTTGGGTGGTTAATGTATCTATAAAATATTCGTAGTATTCGAGAGGCTTTTTCCCCAATATTTGTGAAATCCGTTTATGTCGGTATAAGTTGTGATTTTTTCATTCTTAGTATCTATATATCTTTGTTAAAGTGTATGATTATTAATAATTATTTTTATTTTTTAACTCTCTTATAATTATATCCTTATCTCTATTTGAAAGATATAAATTAATCCAACTATCAACCCACTCTGGCGTTTTTCTACCTTGCCTAGTAGTAGCCCAGCCGTTCATAGTTAACTTATTTGTTTTAGTAAGCTCGGCAAATTCGTCTCTATCTATTCCAGCTTCTTTAAGTTTTAATAAAAACTTATCATAATTCATTATGTACCTTAATTATATATTTACGTATTATACAATATCTTACAATTTAAAAGCAAGTAAATTTAGGTAAATAACTTATAATATTTTAAGCAATATTTATGTATAATACATATATTAAAAATAAAAATACATAAAAGGCTTAAAAATGTCCCAACACTTCCTTCTCTCGTCTAAAGCTAGAACAATATCCGTTAGAAAGATAGCTTTGATGAGCGAGAACGAGTGTTACGAGTATTTTAAATCAATTCGTTGGAGTAGTAACAAAGGTAATCCTATCTGTCCGACTTGCGGAAGCGCATCGTCTCACTACTTTATAGAAAGTAGATTACAATATCGCTGCAAGGATTGTTTTCATACTTTTAGCGTTACTAGCGGAACTATATTTCACTCTCATAAGCTTGATTTTAAAGTTATCCTTCTTGCTATCGTCATATTTTCTAATGCTACCAAAGGTATTTCAGCTCTACAGCTTAGTAGAGACCTAGACGTTCAATATAAAACGGCTTGGGTCTTATCTCATAAAATCAGAGAAAGCCTTATGACTAGCGATAGCGGAAATAAATTTAGCGGTATAGTCGAGATTGACGGAGTATACGTCGGAAACTATATAAAACCCGCTAACAACATAAACGATAGAATAGATAGACGAAAAGCTTTTAAGCCCAATAAGAGAGTTATTATATCGCTTAGAGAAAGAAATCTACTTGGAAGCGGAGCTAGTAAGACTAAGACCTTTATATTAAAAAGCGAGAATAACGTAGATATAAACGCTATCGCTAAATCGCATATTGCGCCAAATAGCGAAATTCATACCGATGAAAACTCGGCTTACGACGATTTGCTAGCTCATTACGATTTAAAAAGAGTAAATCACCAAATAGAGTATTCGGGACTAAATGGGGAGAATAATAACCAAAGCGAAAGCTTTAACGCTAGATTTAGACGCTTACAATACGGTCAATGCCATAAGCTAGGAACACTTTACTTATCAAACTATGCAAACGAGATTGCTTGCCGCGAAGATACGAGAAGGCTAGATAATAAAGCCATAATGGACGATATTTTATCGAGATGTTTGGCTGATAACTCGATATCAAATGAATTCTGCGGTTACTGGCAAGGCAATCACAGAGTAGCCGAAAGACTTGGAGCTTAGGAAGCTATCTTATAAAATTTTACTCCGTTGTCGGTAAATAACGAGACAGTTCCTCTTTTTATGAGCTTTGAAATTAAAGAGAATATGTTTTGCTTATATTTGGCAATGAGAGCATCCTCTACTTTTTCATCTTTAAAAACATACTCGGCTATTTCATTTACAGTGCTAGACTTTATCTTTAAACACTCTATAATCCTACGATTTAGTTCACCGTGAGGAAAATACGAAGCATTGCTAACTCTTTTAGCCCTAATAAACGTAGTCTTATAGCTAGGGTCGAATATCGCGATAGCTTTATCTATGGTTTCAAGTTCGGATTTTAGCTTTAAAACTATATCTTGATGATATTTGATATTTCCTTGAAGCTCGGAATGCTTACTAACGAGAGCGGATATTACGTGAGATTCAGCCATATAAAATACTTTATGATATGCTATAATAGGCTGAATTTTAGCGGATTTTAGAATGAAAGTCTTGTGCGGTTGCTACATAATACCGAATATTTTTAATATTTATAATATTAATAGCGTGGTTATCTAACAATTTATTCATTATAATGTTTAGTATTTTTTTTGTCATTATTTGCAAAATATTTTGCATTAAGTTATGAGCTAGCCAAATTTATAAAGGTAGTAAATTTTTATAATATCGCAATGGGTTTTTATAGCATTCCTTCATAGCGATGTCTTATGTCCTATCTGGTATGTATTCGTTTTACATCACGATAACAATACTTGTTGTTTTATTTATATTTAAAGGAAAAAAAATTATACAATTACTCAAATTTATAAAAATGGAGCTTGAGTGAAAAAAGCACTAATCCACGACTGGTTTAGCACCTATGCGGGTGCAGAAAAATGCGTCGAGAGTTTCACGAATGTTTGGGACGATTTTGAAATTTACGGCCTCATCGATTTTTTAAGCGAGTGCGACCGAGACAAAATTTTAAAAGGCAAGCGAGCGCATACGAGCTTTATTGGGAAGCTACCCTTTGCAAAGAGCAAATACCGCAACTACTTGCCGCTTTTTCCGCTCGCGATAGAGCAGTTTGATCTAAGCGGATACGACGTCGTGCTATCTAGCTCGCATGCCGTGGCAAAGGGGGTGCTGACGCACTCAAATCAACTCCATATCGCATATATCCACACGCCGATTCGCTACGCGTGGGATCTATATCATCAGTATCTGCGCGAAAGCGGGCTGGACCGCGGTTTAAAGGGCGTGCTGGCGAAGTATTTTTTACACAAAATTAGGCTTTGGGACGCCGTTAGCGCAAACCGCGTGGATCACTACGTCGCAAATAGCCGCTACATCGCGCGCCGTATAGAAAAAATCTACGGCAAGCCTAGCGACGTCATCTATCCGCCCGTAGACGTGGATAAATTTACGCTGCGCGAAGCCAAAGAGGAGTTTTATCTAACCGCCTCGCGAATGGTGCCGTATAAAAAGGTAGGCCTCATCGTCGAGGCGTTTTCGCAGACGGATAAAAAGCTAGTAGTCGTCGGCGACGGGCCCGATATGGCTAAAATCAAATCAAAAGCGGGCAAAAACGTCGAGCTTTTGGGTTTTGCGGACGATAAGACGATGAGGGATCTCATGGGGCGGGCTAAGGCGTTTGTTTTTGCCGCCGAAGAGGACTTCGGTATCACGCCCGTAGAAGCGCAAGCATGCGGCACGCCCGTGATCTGCTTTGGTCGCGGCGGCTCTCGCGAGACGGTGATTGACGGCGAGAGCGGGTTATACTTTATGGAGCAGAACACAAAAGAGATGCTTGCCGCCGTAGCTAAATTTGAGCAAAATCGCGATAAATTCGAACCCGTAAAAATCAGGGAAAATTCGCTAAGATTTTCGCGCGCGCGCTTTGAGGCCGAGATCAAAAGCTACGTCGAGAAAAAATACGAAAAATTTAAAGAAAAAATAAAATAGTCGCCAAGCGCGAAATTCGCACGGCACGTATCTGGATGGAAAAATGAAAAAATATCTTTGTAAAGCGATACTTCTTTTGGTCGATCTTTTGGCTATTTGGGTGTCTTTTGGTATAGCAGTCGAGCTTAAAAATTTATTTTACGGCGATCACGTGCTACTTGATATATCCAAGTATCAGGGCTTTGGCATCGCTTATGCCTTGATGATAGCCTTGTTTTTTTATCAGGGGATTTACGCTAGGAGGTATGATTTTTGGCACGAGTGCGCCATAGCGGTAAAAAGCTGTTTTTTTGGGCTTTTGCTTACTTTAGCCGCGCTTGCCTTGCTAAAGATAAACTATGATTTTTCAAGAGCTAGCTTGATTTTGGGCTTTGGCTTTATGATTTTTATTATCCCAGCTTTTAAATTTATAGCTAAAATTTCACTTTTTAAACTTGGCTTTTGGAAAAAGAAGGCTAAAATTTTAGGCGAGAACGAGAAATTTGGGCTGGCAATTTTTGAGGATAAATACCTCGGTTATATTCGCGCGCAGACTGAGTACGAGTCGCTTTTTATAGGCGACAGCGGCATGGGCGCACGCGAGCTAAATGAGCTCATAGAGCAAAATATCAAGGAAAATAAAGAGATTTTATTCACGCCCGTGCTTAGAGGCTACGATTTTACGCAAGCCCATATTTACAACCTATTTAACTCCCGCACGAGCCTTTTTGCGATACACAACTCTTTGCAGAGTAAATTTAACGTCGCGCTAAAAAGAGGGCTTGATATATTTTTGATAGTTATGGCTTTGCCGCTTTTAATTCCGATTTTTTGCGCGGTCGCGGTCGCTATGAAGGTAAGCGAGCCAAGGGGTAAGATATTTTTCTCACATCAAAGGATGGGGTTAAACGGCAAGCTATTTGACTGTCTTAAATTTCGCTCTATGAGAGAAAACGGAGCTGAAATTTTAAAAGGGTATCTTGAAAAAAATCCGCAAGAAGTAAAGTATTTTGAAAAATATCATAAATACAAAAACGATCCGCGCGTAACAAAACTCGGAAATTTTCTTAGAAAAAGCTCTCTTGACGAGTTCCCTCAACTAATCAACGTCTTAAAAGGCGAGATGAGTATAGTAGGTCCTCGCCCGTACATGCAGTGCGAGCGCAAGGATATGGGGCGATATGCCGATCTAATCTTGGCGGTTTTACCGGGGATTACCGGTATTTGGCAGGTTAGCGGCAGAAGCGACGTAGACTTTGAGACGAGGATACGGATGGATGCGTGGTATATGAAAAACTGGTGCATCTGGAGCGATATCGTGATAATCTTAAAGACCTTTAAGGTTGTTTTAATGCGTAAAGGTGCAAGTTAATTTCATTAAAAAGGAAAAATGTCAGAACGGAATGATCAAATAATTTATCAAGATGAAGAGATAGACTTATTTGAACTAGGCAAAAAGTATTGAGATATAAAATTAACTACCGGTGCGGCTTCGTTGGCGACCGGGTTATATGCCTTTGTAGCTACGCCGCTATATAAGGCTACGGCTTTAGTTGAGACGGGATACTACAAGAATGATAACGGCGAAGAAATCTTAATAGTAAATAATGCCGACAATGTACAAAAATTAACGATAAAGTATATCGACCTACTAAAAGGTGTTGAAAGCCTTAACTATAAAGTAGAAAAGATATCGGAGCTAAAAATAATAAAAAGTTTTTTGACGTAGAGGTCGTCGCAAAAAGTAATGATATAGCCGTAAAACAGATAAATAAAATGATAGATGATTTGGCGAGCGAGCATCAAAATGCCATAAACGCATATATCGAATTTAAAAAGGTTCAGCTTGCAAATATAGAATGTCAGATAAATTTCTTAAAAAACAACGTCATAGTGGAAAAGCAACAGCAGATAGAATATATAAAATCAACGCAGATACCTCGTATAGATAGGTAAATAACATATATGAAAGACGCTACTATACCTGCTGCACAGCGCGAAATATCGGCAATAGACGATATAAGTATTCCGTCGGTGCGAAAGAATATAGAGTTAAATACGCAAAGATTAAAAAATATGAAGCAGAACTAGAAAAACTTCGCACTAATAAAAATGTAGGCGAATCCGAAAATATTATACTTCGCCAGATGATGGAACAAGGTATTTATAATCAAATTTCAAATTTAGAGCAAAGTATGATAGCTTTTGAGCAGCAAAAGCAAGTATTATTAACAAAATCTAAACCTGATGCGCAGAATAGATTAGATAGGTTGGTTGGCGTAGAGCTAGAAAATATGAAGGCGGAAAAAGATATCTTAGTTAATGATAAATTACCGTCCTTACAAAGAGAATTAGTAAATTTGCAAACCGAGGAATTAAATAAGCTTTTAGATCAAAGATCTCTCATAGAGCTTGCATTAGAGCCCTATAATTACCAAAATACGCAGATAGTTTCCGATATAGTTATCTCAAATAAACCCGTTAAACCTAAAAAGGTAATCATAATTGCAATTGCATTTTTTGTCGAGTTTGATGCTGTCCGTATTCTGGGTTTTGGTTTACGATTCAATAAAAAATAGAATTAATAAAAATAAACGGGAGGGTTAAGTACCCTCCAAAATTTTTATAGTTTGCCGCCTTCAACGACAAGTGATTCTGGATTGACGCTGTCACCATAGATCGGTTTTAGTGTAGCATCATAGTCTTTGTGGAAGAAATTTTCTTTTCCAAGCTCAATGATCTCATTGTTTAGCCAGTCAAGTAAAACTTTGTTACCTTTTTTAACAGCTGGTGCTATCACATCCACATCACCAAGTGCTTCAACACCTACGACAAAACCAGGAGTCTCTTTTGCCCAGGCAAAAAGTAGGGCATTATCATGTGCTAGTGCGGCACCTCTTTTATCAACCAAAGCTGCAAATGTTTCAGTATTTTGGTCGTATTTTGCAAGCTTAATGTCAGGATAATTTTTTGTAAAAAACGCGTCTGCGGTTGTGCCTTTATTTACGATTAGGGTTTTATCTTTTAGCTCATCGATGCTCTTTATCACTGCACCTTCAGGGCTTACTATGCCAAGCGAAACCTTCATGTATGGAAGCGCAAAATCAACAACTTGTGCGCGCTCAGGTGTTTTTGTGAAATTTGCAAGCGTGATATCTACTTTATCAGCTACTAAAACTTCAACTCTACCAGCAGCCTCTACTAGCTCAAATTTTACCTTGCTCTCATCGCCTAGTAGATCTTTTGCGATACGTTTTGCAAAGTAAATATCATAGCCTTGGTTTTTGCCGTCTTTATCGACATAGCCAAATGGTGGTTTGTCGCTGAAAACGCCAATTCTTACATATCCGCGCTCTTTGATCTTTGCGATCGCATCAGCTTCGTTTGAAGCAGCTTTTGCCGTGTCGGCACCTTTGTCATTACCACAACCCGTTAGAAAGACGGTAGCGATTAATGCTAATAAGAAAAATTTAAATTTTCTCACTCTTTCTCCTTGTAAAAAGTTAAATAAATAAGAGCGTTAAAATTTCGCTCTAAACGCATTTTGAAAAAACGGCAAATTATCTCTTATTTTTTCTAAAACGAGAATAAATTTAGAAATTTCTTCGCGCGATCGCTCTTTGGGTTGGTAAAAAATTCCTCCGGCTCGCTGATCTCCACGATCGCTCCAGCGTCCATAAATACGATCTTGTTTGCAACCGCCCTTGCAAAGCTCATTTCATGGGTGACTATTAGCATCGTCATTCCATCTTTGGCTAAATTTAGTATCACGTCAAGCACTTCTCTAACGATCTCTGGATCAAGCGCAGCCGTAACCTCATCAAATAGCATAATTTCAGGGTTTAAACAAAGGCTTCTTACTATAGCTATACGCTGCTTTTGACCGCCACTTAGCTCCTTTGGATAGGCAAATTTCTTATCAAGCAGTCCAACCTTGCTTAACCACATATCAGCGGTCTTTTCGGCCTCGGCCCTATCTCTTTTTTGCACCTTTAAAGGCCCAAGAAGGACGTTGTCTATGACGTTCATGTGATCAAACAGCTCGTAGCTTTGAAAGACCATGCCGACTTTTTGGCGGATCCTTTGCCAATCATTAAATTTAGCATCAATTATTTCGCTATCAATTATTATCTCACCGCTTGCGATACTCTCAAGGCCGTTTATGCATCTAAGAGTTGTGCTCTTGCCACAGCCCGATGGTCCAAGAAGCACGACCACTTCACCGCTTTTTACCTCTAAATTTATGTCTTTTAAGGCGTGAAGCTCTCCATAAAATTTATTTATTTTTTTAAGTTCTAATATGTTTTCGCTCATTTTAGCTCCATTTTTCTTCTAGTTTTTTTGATAATTTTGAGACTGGATAGCAGATCGCAAAATATAAAAAGAATATGAGCGTGTATATCCAAAATGGTGCCATAGGATTTGTAAATACATTTCGCTCGATGATCTGCTGACCGACTTTGACCACCTCTACAACGCCGATTAGTACGACGATAGAGGTTGTTTTTATCATACGGCTTAGTAAATTTACAGCTCCAGGCACTAGCCTTCTTGTGGCAAGTGGGATGATGACATAAAAGTAAATTTGAAATTTACTAAGTCCAAGCGATGCGGCTGATTCAAATTGATGTTTTGGTATTGATGTTATTGCGCCACGCACGATGTCCATCATTTCAAAAATTCCCCACAAGCTAAAGACGATGAGTGAGGCTGTAAATGCTGAAATGTGAATATCAAACGCCTTACTGACACCAAAATAAAATAAAAATAGCCAAACGATCTGAGGCATTATGCGAACGATTTCTAGGCAAATTTTTAAAATAAAATAGATAAATTTGTTTTTCATGCTCATAAGTACGCCAAGCACTAAGCCACCGATTATAGAGATAAAAATAGAGATAAATGAAATTTCTGTGCTAACGACTAGACCTTCAAAGAGTCTTAGTAAATTTTGCGTGTCAAATAAAATACTAACTCCTTGCATTTCTCACCCTTTTTTCGATATAGCTAAGCGCCAGCGAGACTGGCAAGATGATGATGAGATAGCTAATTACTAGCATAAAAAGTGCCTCGTCTGTCTTGTAATAAAGCCCGATGAGATCCTTTGCGACGTAAACTAGATCAGCAAGAGCTACGATGCTAACGATGCTTGTCTCTTTTAGTAAAAAGATAATATTTGCACTAATGCTTGGCACTGCTACGCTAAATGCTTGAGGCAAGATAACATATCTTAAGAGCTGATTTTTGCTAAGCGCGATGCTTAGTCCTGCTTCTATCTGCGACTTTCTAACTGCCTCAAAACCAAGTCTAAAGCTCTCACTCATATAGCTGCCTCCAAGAAAGCTAAGTCCCGCGACCGCACAGGCAAAGCCACTCATCGACACCCCAAGCTTTGGCAAGCCATAATATAAAAAGAAAAGCTGTATAAGAAGTGGTGTATTTCTTGAGAGCTCGACGTAGCAGTCAATCACTTTTGATAGAAATTTTAGCTTGTAAAATTTCACAGCCATACAAAAAATACCGATCAAAATAGAAAAAACGATCCCTAAAAAGGCGATCTCACAGGTAAGCACTCCGGCCTTAACATAAAGCGGATAAAATTTCTCAATAAACTCAAAATCCATAAAACTTTAATCCAATCTGAAAAATGGAGTTATTTTATCTTATAATCATAAATTTAAAACTAATTAGATATGATCTTGCTTTAAATTTAAGCTTGCAAAAAGGATAAAATTTGATCGATCTTTTTCAGATCATCGGCTTTTTAGGGATGATTTGCATCGTGTTGGGCTACTTTTTACTTCAGATCGGCCGCCTAAATAGCCGCGATCTAGCCTATCAGATAATAAATTTAGCAGGTGCGGTGCTACTTATCATCTCGCTTTTTGTGCACTTTAACCTCGGTTCATTTTTGATAGAGGTCTTTTGGATATTCATCACGATTTATGGAATTTATAAAATTTATAAGGAGAGAGCGTGAGAGCTTACGCAGAGTGGGAAGAGCAGGAGCTTTTGTTTTTATCACTGCCACATAGTAAGAGCGACTGGGAGCCTTATTTAGAGGAGATTTTAGCTAGTTATGAAGAGCTAGTGGCTGCTATTACGCCGTTTGAAAAGGTAGTGCTCATCTGCCCTGATGAGGCAAATTTTGATAGATTTAAGAAATTTGAAAATGTAGAGTTTGTTAAGCTTGATACTGACGATACTTGGATCAGAGACTACGGCATGATCGACGTTTGCGATGGCTCTGGTGTAAAGAGCTACGACTTTAAATTTAACGCTTGGGGTGGTAAATTTAAGAGTTCAAAAGATAATGCAATAAATTTAGAGCTAGCTAAAATTTATAAAACTAAGCTTGAGCAAGTTGATATGATACTAGAGGGCGGGAGCATCGAGTTTAACGGAGATGGTGTGCTTTTAACCACCTCAAAATGTCTGCTAAATGAAAATAGAAACAAGGCACTTAGCAAAGAGCAGATCGAGGAGAAGCTAAAGAGTTTATTTGGTCTAAAACGTATCATCTGGCTTGAAAATGGCTTTATAAGAGGCGATGATACAGATAGTCACATCGACACTTTAGCGCGTTTTATTACGCCTGATACTATCGCTTACGCAGCTTGCGATGACGAGAGTGATGAGCACTTTGATGAGCTAAAAAGGATGGAGGACGAGCTTAAAAAAACTGGCTTTAAGTTGCTTGCTCTGCCACTTCCTAAGTCTAAATTTTATGATGGCAAAAGGCTTGGTTGCACTTATGCAAACTTCATCTTTATAAATGGTGCGCTAATCGTGCCAACATATAACGACGAAAACGATGAAAAGGTGCTAAATTTACTAGCTCAGGCACTGCCAGACAGAAAGATCATCGGTGTAAATTCACTAGTTTTTGTCCGTCAAAATGGCTCGCTTCACTGCTCAAGCCAAAATAGATACAAAAGGTCTTAAGCTTGGGAAGTCCGTTTGATTATGAGTTTAACCGCATAAATAAGCAGGAGTGCACGCAGGGCGAAAACAAGGCAGTTATCGCAGCTGGAGCTTGCGCCTTTTTACTCGCACTTGTGAAATTTACAGCGGGACTTTTTAGCGGCTCGGTCGCTGTGCTTGGCTCGGCGATTGATTCAATGCTTGATTTTATCGTTTCGCTTTTAAATTTATTTGCGCTTAGAAAGTCAAGAAAGCAAGCCGATGAGAGATTTAACTTTGGCTACACAAAGCTAGAGGCCTTGGCGGCGCTATTTGAGTGTGTCATCATCGTTGTGGCTGCTGGATATATATTTTATGAGAGCGTTAAGAAATTTAGCGAGCCAAATTTAGAGATAGACCTTGGCTTAAGCCTCGGCGTGATGATATTTTCAGTCGTAGTGACGCTATGTTTGGTGCTATTTTTAAACCAAATTTCTAAAAAAAGCGGAAACCTTATCATAAAAGCAGACGCGCTGCACTATAAGATCGACCTTTTTAGCAATCTAGCAGTCATCATCTCGCTACTTATTATTAAATTTAGTGGATTTGTGATGATAGATGCGATCTTTGGCATTGTGATAAGTGGCTACATCGCTCAAAGCGCAATAAGCCTTGGCAAAGACGCACTTGGTGTCTTGCTAGATCACGCAGCAAGCCCTGAAGTAACAGCCGAGATCATCAAGATGATAAAGGCAAAGCAGAGGGTTTCAGACTTTCACTACCTAAACACAAGGCAGAGCGCAAATACCATATTTTTAACGCTGCATTTAGTTTTTGACAAAGATATCTCGCTTTACGATGCGCACGAGGTGGCCGATTCGCTTGAAGCTGAGATAAGAGAGAAATTTAGGGATTATTCGTGGCAGATAACCACACATTTAGACCCATACAACGACAAAGAAGGGAAATGAGATGAAAGTAGCACTACTTCAACAAGAATTTAAAGGCACAAAAGAGGCGACCATCGCAAAGACGCTTGAGCTAATCGCTGAGGCAAAAAAGGGAGGTGCTGATCTCGTGGTCTGTCAAGAGCTGCACCAGACGCAGTACTTTTGCCAAAGCGAGGATACAAATTTCTTTGATCACGCAAATGACTGGCAAGATGACGTCGCTTTTTGGGGCAGGGTGGCTAAGGATAACGGCGTAGTTTTGGTCACTTCGCTATTTGAAAAAAGGGCTGACGGACTTTATCACAACACCGCCTTTGTCTTCGAGCGTGACGGCAGCGTGGCTGGCAAATACAGAAAAATGCACATCCCTGATGATCCAGGATTTTACGAAAAATTTTACTTCACGCCTGGCGATATCGGCTTTGAGCCTATTGAAACCAGTATTGGCAAGCTTGGAGTTTTGGTTTGCTGGGATCAGTGGTATCCAGAGGCAGCAAGGCTAATGGCGCTAAAAGGGGCAAAAATTCTTATCTATCCAACGGCTATTGGCTGGTTTGAGGGCGATAGTGACGATGAAAAATCAAGACAGCTTGAAGCGTGGGTGGCAGTGCAAAGAGGCCACAGCGTGGCAAATGGCCTGCCAGTGGTCGCAGTAAATCGCGTCGGCTTTGAAAAAGATGATAGCGGCGTGATGGATGGGATAAAATTTTGGGGAAATAGTTTTGTTTTTGGGCCACAAGGCGAGCAACTTTTCCGTGCAAATAGCACAGATGAGCTATGCAAGATCGTTGAAATAGACATGAAAAGAAGTGAAGAAGTCCGCAGAATTTGGCCATTTTTAAGAGACCGCAGGATCGATGCCTACGCAAATATCACAAAGAGATTTATCGACTAAATTTAGAGCTAGAAATTCTAGCTCTTTTAAAATGTAAATTTCTTATCCACTATGCGAACTATCCTACCGCCAAGCCTCTTTGCCTGCTCTTCGTTGTGTGTGTTAATGATGATCGTATATTTTTGCGATAGGCTTTTTAAAAGCTTCTCTACGATCAAGACATTTTTCATATCAAGCGATGAGCAAGGCTCGTCAAGCATGAGCACTTCAGGCTTTGTAGTTAGCATCCTTGCGATGCAAAGTCTTTGCTTTTGACCGCCTGAGAGTTTGCTAGCTGGCATGTCAAGGTCACTAATCTCATCAAGTAAATTTACGCTTTTAAGCAGCTCCTCTACTCTTTTTTGCTTATCTTTTATGCTGTCCTCGTAAAATTCCATCGCATAGGTCAAATTTCTTTCTACACTAAAAGGAAAGAGCGTGGCGTCTTGAAAGAGTATGGCTAGTTTTCGTCTTAGCCAAATTTCACCCTTATTTTTGATATTTTCGCCTTTAAATAGGATCTCTCCACTATATCTGCCGCCTTTTTGCTCCAAAAAGCCATTTAGCGCTGAAAGAAATGTCGATTTACCACATCCTGAGCTACCCATTAGGCAGATGATCTCGTTTTCGGCGACGTTTAAATTTAGATCTTTTAAAATTTCATTCTCTTGGTAAAAGATACTAAGATCTTTTATGTTTAAAATATCTGGCAATTTTCTCTCCTATATCAAATAAAACTACGGCTGAAAGCAGGTGCAAAATGATCAGTATAAAAATGAGCACAAGTGCCGTGGCGTAGGCATTTTGTGTTGCGACTGACTGGCTTAGTAGCATGTGCAGGTGAAAAGGCAGTGCCATAACTGGCGAGAGCAGGCCATCTGCCTTTGCCATGAAAACGACTCCAGTTAAAAGTAGCGGCGCGGTGGCTCCTATGGCGTAGCTACCAGCAAGTATTAAAATAGATATTATATTTTTTCTAATAGTTGGCAAAACCAGCTTTCTAGCCATGAAATTTTTATCAACACCAAGCGCGAAGCTATCTCTTAATATCTTTTCATCGATCTGCGAGATCACCTTTTCAACGCTTACTTCAACAAATGGAAAGACCATCAAGGCAAGCGTAATGCTAGCTGTTAGCAGGCTTTTGGGGATATCAAGACTAACGATAAAAAGTCCATAAACAAACATACCAAGCAAGATAGAAGGTATGGAGGCCATCGTTTGGATGATAAATTTAAGCCCAAGCTTTATTGTGCTAGAAGTGCAGTAAATTTGCCTATAAATGGCGCAGCTAACGCCAAGAAGTGCAGAAAATATCATAGATAGTATCATCAGCAAAAATGAGCCTATGATAGCGTCTCTTATGCCGCCACTCTCACCTAAATTTAAACCTTGCGGATTTTTAGTCAGAAAGTCTAAATTTATCTGAGAGATGCCATTTGCAAAGATGAAATAAAATATCCAAAATATCACCGCAACCACTATAAATACGCAAAGATAAGCGTAAAATTTGACTATAAAATCTTTAAAAGTGTTCATTGTTTTTCTCAAATTTAAAGATAAAAATATTTAGCAAAAATATAAAAACAAGCAGGATAAATCCGCTTGCAATAAGAGCGTGATAGTGCAAGCTACCAGCCTCGCTCATGCCCATTTCAAGGGCTATTAGAGATGGTATGGTCTGAGCTTTTGAGAGCAGGTGCGGAAAAAGCGGGGTGTTGCCTATGACCATCATCACAGCCATAGTCTCGCCAGCTGCCCTTGAAAATGCGAGTATAAAGCCTGAAATGCTAGCTTTTATAGATTTCCTAAAAATTATTTTTCTTATAAAATGTCCAGTGCTTACGCCAAGTGCGTCTGAGTTTGTTTTGAAATTTTGCTTTAGCAGACCCACGCTTTGGAGCAAGTGCGAAGTAAAAAAGGGCAGTATCATGACGCTAAGGATGAGGCTAGCTGCCAAAACTGACTCACCAGCGGACATTTTTAGCCCTGACTCTAAAATTTTTACAACCGTGTAAAGCGCAAAAAATCCATATATGATAGATGGTATGCCAGCTAGTATTCGTATCATCCAGTCTAGCACGTGCCTAAGCCAGGCGCTCGCAAAAAAACAGATAAATATAGTAACGCCAAGCGAGATAAAAAATGAAAATATACAAGCTAAAAACGCAACTGCGAAATTTGCGATTAGGATATTAAACAGCCCAAAGCTAAAAGGCTCTGTGCTAACGTCCCAGTCGCTGTTTAGCAAGAAGTCAAAAAGGCTTACTTCTGCAAAGAAACTCGTGGAATTTAGCAGTAAAAATCCCACGAGTAAAAGCAAAAGCATGGCGGATAAAAGTGTAAAAAGATATATCGCGCCTTTAAAAATTTGCCCTGTCATTAGACTATTTTACTGGTATAAATCCCATTTTTTCGATAGTCTTTTGACCTTCGGCTGAATTTAGCACGTCAACAAAAATTTGCTCGCTCTTGCTTAGATCCCCACTTTTTACGATGATGAGCGGACGAGAGATGTAGTATTTGCCATCAATTATATTTTTAACAGTTGGCTCCACGCCGTCAACGTTTAGTGGTATTAGCTTGCCTTTGTTTTGGTTTGTGATACCAAAAGATGCATATCCAATAGCGTTTTTATTTTCGATTATTTTTGAGACAAGCGCGCCCATGGAAGGTGATTGGATGACGTTTTTGCTAACTTTGACATCTTTCATTATCTTTTTTTGAAATACCTCGTGAGCGCCGCCACCAAGATCTCTTGTAACTACGACTATTTCGTCATTTGGTAGGGATTTGTCAAGATCGCTCCACCTTTTGTACTCGCCTGAGAAAATTTTGACGATCTCATCTTTGCTTAAATTTCCGCCCTTTAGCTTTATCACTTCATTTTCTGGATTTACAGCTACGCAAAGTGCGTCTATGCCAAGCGTGTAGGCTTTCATATCCTTGATCTTTGCCTTTTCGCTATCTTTTACGTCGCGAGCTAGCATGCCAAAGTCAGCGACATGATCAAGCACGGCTTTTACGCCAGCGCCAGAACCACCAGCTGAGACAAAAATGGTGATATTTTTGTTTGGTAAAGAGCTATCTACTTTATCCCAAGTCTCGTACTTTTCGATAAAGTCGGTTGAAATTTTAGCAATGACTGGAGCTAGGGTGGATGAGCCACTAAAGCTAACTTGCGTTTTTTCATCCGCACCAGAAGCGAAATTTAAAGATAAAAGTAGCATAGAAGCGGCCAACATAAGTGATTTTTTCATAAAAACCTCCAAAATTTGATTGTTATTAACATTTATAAAAGCTATTGATTAGTTGTAAATTTGCAACAGTTTTTCTAAAACTTAGAACTGCGGTGGATTATACAATAAAAAATGATATTTAAATAGCCGGTTTATCAAATTTATTTTGGCTGATAAAGAAATATAAATTTAATCTTAAGAAAATATTTTTTTAAGTCTTGATTGTGTAGAATGGTTGCAACTTTACTAAAACGGCATGAAAATATCATATCAAATAAGGTAAAAAGCTAAATTTATAGAATAAAATAGCCTTAAATTTCTTGAAAGGATCTTAGATGAAAACTACTTCTTTGGCACTTGCTGGCTTGCTTTTAGCAACAACTCTTTCAGCAAAAGAATTTATCAGTATCGGTACTGGCGGCATGACAGGCACTTATTATCCGATAGGTGGAGCGATTTGCCGTTTAGCAAACAAAAATACTAATGTAAAATGCTCAGTCCAATCAACTGGCGGCTCAGTCTATAACGTAAATAACGTCCTCAAAAAAGAGCTCACATTTGGCTTTGTTCAAAGTGACGTTGTTTATGATAAATATAACGGCACTGGCAAATTTGACGGAGCAAAAGATGAAAATTTACGCTCAGTAGTTGCTATCTATCCAGAACTTCTTGCATTTGTTGTAGCAAAAGATAGCGGTCTTACAAGTGATCTTGCTTCATTTGCAGGTAAAAAATATAACGTTGGAAACCCAGGCAGTGGCAACGAAGTGAGCACGCTTGAAGTCTTTAAAGCAAAAGGCTTTGACGTTTCAAAACTAGGCTACCGCGGCGTTTTAACAGTTGGTGAATGCCCACACGCACTAAAAGATAAAAAGATAGACGGATATAGCTTTGTTGTCGGCCATCCAACTGCAAACATCACTGACGCTGCGACATCTTTGCCGATCGATATCCTAAATATCGAAGGCAGCGAGATAGATAATCTTCTTAAAGAGAAGCCATACTTTGCAAAAGGTGTGATCCCAAAAGGCTCATATGACGGCGTTGATCACGATGTAAATACTATCGGCGTAAAAGCTGTTTTGGTAACTAATAAAGATACAAAAGATGAGGCTGTAAAAGCTGTGATAAAAGCTATTTTAGACAACTTTGATGAGTACAAAACTCTTCACCCAGCGCTAAAATCAGTAAACAAAGAAGATCTTGTTCAAGGTCTTTCAGCTCCGCTCCACCCAGCTGCAGAGGCTGCATTTAAAGAGGCTGGTATTTTAAAATAACCCATTTCCAGGGGCTTTTGCCTCTGGATAAAATTTAAATATACAAATTCTTATAAATTTATATATTTAAATTTTTAAAGGAGAGAGATGAACGAAGTCAAAGACAACGAAGAACAATTTGTCGAAGTAAAAACAAGGGAGATAAATAGCAATTTTTACAACTATTTCATTGCGATCGTATGCTTTTCTTGGTCAGTTTTTCAGCTTTATATAGCTTATTTTCCGCTAAATACTAACATTTCGCGCTCGATACACTTAGCCTTTGCGGTTGGGCTTGTATTTTTGCTTTATCCAGTCACTTTTCATAAAAAGGCACATTCTAGTTTGCCATTTTACGATCTGGTCTTTTGTGTAGTAGGCGTTGTTGCCGTGCTTTATCCAGCGGTTTATTTTTATGAACTAGCTGATAGGACCGGGGACTATATCACACAAGATATCGTCATATCGTTTTTAGCGATCATTGTCTTGCTTGAGGCTGGAAGGCGTGTCATGGGGCCAGCACTTCCAATTATTTGTATATTATTTTTGATATATGATCACTTTGGCCCTTATATGCCAGACATCATTGCTCATCAGGGTGCCAGCTTTGAAAAGATCGCAGGCCATATGTTTTTGACAACTGAGGGCATCTTTGGTGTGCCTATCGGCGTTAGTGTTAGTTTTATCTATCTTTTTGTTCTTTTTGGCTCGTTGCTTGAGAGGGCAGGTGCCGGACAATACTTCATAAATTTAGCTTTCTCGCTCCTTGGCAAATATAGAGGTGGCCCAGCTAAGGCTTCAGTTATCGCAAGTGGTCTAACTGGCATGGTTTCAGGAAGCTCCACAGCAAATGTTGTAACAGTTGGTACATTTACCATACCACTTATGAAAAAAGCCGGTCTTTCACGCACAAAAGCTGGAGCCATTGAGGTTGCAGCTGGCGTAAATGGACAGCTCATGCCTCCGATCATGGGTGCAGCTGCTTTTATCATCGCTGAGTTTTTGGGCATGACATATACAAATGTCATGATGGCAGCAATTATCCCAGCGTTTGCTTGTTATTTGTCGCTATTTTTTATCGTGCATTTAGAGAGTGTGAAGCTTGGCTTAAAAGGTATAAATCAAAGCGAATTTCACTCAAGATTTAAAATTTTTGTAAGCGGACTTCACTATATAACTCCGATTTTGATTTTGCTTTATACGCTATTAATCGCAAAAGAGTCAGCCATCGCTGCAGCATTTAATGCGATTGGATTTTTATTTTTAATAATGATCTTTCAAGAGCCAGTTAAAAAACTAGCAAGTGGCGAAAAAGTTGGAATAAATGATGTGTTAATAGGCTTTGAAGATATATTTTGGGCAATGGTTGCAGCCGCAAAAAGTATGACAACGATCGCCATCGCAACCGCACTTGCAGGTATCATCGTGGGCTCTATCTCTTTAACTGGCCTTGGTCAAGTACTTTCAGATCTAGTTGAGCTACTTGCTGGTGATAATATAGTTATGATATTGCTTCTTACTGCGATGATGTCGCTAATACTAGGAATGGGCCTTCCAACGACGGCAAACTACATCGTAGTTTCAAGTCTTGTGGCACCTGTCATTTTATTTTTGGCGCACAAAAATGGCTTTTTGATCCCAGCCATTGCTGTGCATCTTTTTGTATTTTACTTTGGAATTTTAGCTGATGATACGCCACCAGTTGGTATCGCGGCTTATGCGGCAGCTGGTATTGCTAAAGCAAATCCTATAACCGTTGGCGTTCAAGGATTCTTTTATGATCTAAGAACAGCGATCTTACCATTTGCCTTTTTCTTTAACAACAAACTTATGCTAATAGAAAGCGTAAACGAGGGCGATCCGCTTGATTCAAAAGGAATAATCTGGATGAGCAATCCACTTGAAATTTTACTTGTCTTTGGTATGGCGATCGTGGGAATGTTTGCATTTTCAAGCTTACTTCAAGGCTACTATGTCACAAAGCTTAGGATCTGGGAGCGTATTCTTTTGATCCCTGTTGTGCCACTAGCTCTTGTACCAAATATATGTGTGAAATTTAATCTTATACCAAACGAATACACTGCTTATATCGTAGCTGCTGTACTTTATGGATTTGTTTTTATGACTCAATGGGGCATTAAAGACAAACCACTTGATCAAATAAAAATAATCTAATCTTAGGCAAGATCATTCTTGCCTAAATTTCTAATATAAATTTTTTAGACTACCTTTATACTTTGAGTAATTTCTATTTAAAATAAGTGTTTTTTTAATTTTTTGTTTAAGGATATTGGTGTAATAAATTAAATAAGAAATTTCTAGGCTCGTAAGCCTAAAAATTATAGTTGTTTTGAGCGTCTTAGATCGCCTGCAAATTCGCAAGACATCTTATCGCCTAATTCGCAGCCTTTTACTAAAAATTCATAAGCTTTTTTAAATTCTTTAGCCTCTATCAAGATAGAACCTACCATCTCGCAAGAATATCCATCATTCTTATCACAAGCTTTATTAAAAAGTTCTCTTGCTTTTTGTGGCTCAGTATTTAGATAAAGTCCACCAGCTGCCGAGCAACCTTCAACCTCGCCAGCTTCGCAAGCTTTATTATAATACTCTAAGGCCTTGCTTGGATTAGGTAGAGCTGTTTTTCCTAGTTGGTAAATCGCTCCAACTTTTACGCAAGATTTTACATCATTTGCCAAACATCCTGCTTCAAATTTAGCCAAAGCTTCTTTGAAATTTGAGCTCCCATATGCCTTTAGTCCATCTTCAAAGTTACCTGCAAAAGCACAAGCAGCTAAGATTGAGATAAAAATCATTTTTTTCATTGAAATTCCCTTTTTTTGTGAATTAACATGCGATTTTAGCATATTAATTTTTACACTTACTTGATGAAAATAAATTACGCTCTTAAAATTCTTTCTTGCTCTTTATAATCAGGCATGATTTTTTCTATAAAATCGTAAAAACTTTTTTGATGATGTGGATATAGCAGGTGTGTTAGTTCGTGAAGAACGACGTAGCGCACGGCTGAGAGTGGCTTTTCTATGAGTCTTAGACTTAGGTTTATATAGCCTTTTTTATGATTGCAGCTGCCCCAGCGAGTTTTGCTATTTCGTATGACGATGCGCTTGATTGGCTTATTTATAAAAGGCTGGAAGTTGCTTACAAGCTCTAAAAATTGCTCTTTTGCTCTTATTTTTTTAAAATGCTCAAGACTTTTTAAATTTGGCGTAAAGACAAACTCGCCATCAAAAAATGGCTCTTTAAAATTTTCATCAAATTTTATCTTATAAACTTGTCCAAGAAATTTAATCTCATCATCTTTTGGCAAATTTACAAGAGCTTTTTTGTAAGTATTTTCAAGCCAAATTTTATGCATCTCAAGAAAGCTAAGAGCCATCTTTTGTGTGCTGTAAAATGGCATAGATAGCGTGATCTTAGCGTCCTTACCAACTCTTAAACGCATGGATTTTACATTTGTTTTAAAATTTATTAAAACGCTTAGCTCATAAAAGTCTAAATTTATACTCTTTTGCTTTAAACTAGGCGTTTTTCTTGCCATTTTTTGCTTCTCCAACGCCATGTATTTGCAAGGCCTCTTAGCCATTCATCAGCACAAAACCCTATCCAAACGCCGATAATTCCCCAGCCAAGATAGATGCCTAAGAAATATCCAAGTGGCAGCGAAAGCCCCCACATGAAGATAAGGCCAGTCGCAAGAGGAAATTTTGCGTCACCGCTTGCACGAAGGGCATTTACGATGACTATGTTAAAAGTTCTACCCGCTTCAAGAAATATCGAAAGTGTAAAAAGCGGTAACATGATCGCACGTAAATTTTCATTTAAATTTAGTGCGTCCATGATTTGATGCTTTAGTGTATAAACTATAAGCACGACTACAAGCGTTATAAAAACTCCAAGTCTTAACGCCCTAAATGTCCTTGTATAGGCCTCGTTAAACTCGCTTGCTCCAACTAAATGTCCTACAATGACCTCGTTTGCCACGCTAATGCTCGCTCCACAAAGCAAGATAAGAAGCGTGATCTGAAAGTAAATGGTCTGCACGCTAAGGCTAGCCTCACCCATACTTGCCACAAAGCCAAAAGCGACCATGTATTGCGCCATCCAGAGTAAATTTTCGCCTGCGCTTGGAAGGCCGATTGAGAGTATTTTCTTTAAAATTCCAAACGGCACGACAAGCAGTTTACTAAGATAAATTCTAACTTTTGCCACGCGTATGAGCATGTAAAGTAGGACAAAAACGCCTATTAGTCTGCCCACAAATGTCGAGATAGCAACACCTTGCAGGCCTAAATTTGGCAGATCAAACCAGCCAAAAAGAGCGATGGCGTTGCCAAAGATGGTGATGATGTTCATTAAAACCGATGTTAGCATTACAGCAGTTGCTAGATTATAGACGCGAAGCACCGCAGCTAGCACCATGCCGATGCCATCAAATAGCAGGGCAAAGCCAAGGATGTGAAGGTATGAAAAGCTATCGTTTATGAGATCATTTGGCACGTTTAGTAAATTTAAGATGTTGTAGCCAAAGACGTAGATGATGATGGCTGAAAAGATGCCAAAGATAGTATTTGACGTGATACTTGCGTGTATGACGCTGGAGGCTAGCTCGTTTTGCTTTGCGCCAAGGGCTTGTGCGACGACGACTGAGCAGCCCATGCTTAAAAAGTTAAAAATGGTCATAAAAAGATCCATCACTTGATTGCCAGCACCCATGGCGCCAACTAGATGCACGCTCACTTTTGTCACCATGTAGGTGTTGATGATGAGCGTTATAAAGTGTAAAAACATATCTAAAAATATAGGGACGACCAGCTTTTTCATAGAAAGATTCATAAATTTCTCCCTTTTAAATTTTGGGCGATTATAGCCAAATTAGGTTTTAGCTCCCTTTTGATATAATCCAAAAAATTTAAAATTTGAGAGAAAAATGGCATTAATCGACCTAATAGACGTAAGTAAAAAATTTGGCGCAAATGAAATTTTAAACAGCGTAAGCCTTAGCGTAAATGAAAATGAAAAGATAGCGATCATCGGCAAAAATGGCAGCGGCAAGAGCACGCTTATGAAGATCATCTCTGGCGAGGTGGTAGCAGATAGCGGCAGACGCATAGTGCAAAACCTAATAAGCGTCGAGATGCTAGCGCAAAATCCAAATTTTAACGCCACTTTTAGCGTAAGAGATGCGCTAAATAACGAGCTAAAAGAGATATTTGAGGCGATAAGCGAGTATGAAAAAAGTGGCGTCTTGCTAGCAAATGATCCTGAAAACAAAGAAATTTTAAAAGAGCAAGAGAGACTTTTGAAATTTATAGAGGCAAAGGACGGCTGGAATATCGAGCACAAGATCGAGCGAATTTTGCAAGAATTTAAGCTAAAAGAGTATGAAAACAGGCCCATTTGCTCGCTAAGTGGTGGCGAGATCAGGCGCGTGGCACTGGGCGCACTCATCCTTAAAAAGCCAGATGTGCTGCTGCTTGACGAGCCTACAAACCACCTTGATGTCTATATGGTCAAATTTCTTGAAGATATGCTTAAGGGCTCAAATCAAAGCATAGTTTTTATAAGCCACGATAGGTATTTTATCGATGCTCTCGCTACTAGGTGTGTTGAGGTCGAGGAGGCTGGGCTTAGAAGCTTTGATGGTGGATATGCAAACTATCTAACCAAAAAAGAGGAAATTCTAGCAAGTCTTGCAAAGTCGCATGAAACACTACTAAAACAGCTAAAAGCTGAGGAGGAGTGGCTAAGGCGCGGCGTAAAAGCTAGACTAAAACGAAATGAAGGCAGAAAAGAGCGAGTGCTAGCCATGCGCGAAGAGGCTAAGAAAAATCCAGGTGTGATAAGGCGCGTGAGGCTTGAGCTAGAGCGTGCGAGTAAAAATTTCAACCAAACGCAAAGCCAAAACCGCAAAAAAATGCTCTTTGAGTTTAAAAATTTAGGTAAAAGCATAGACGGCAAAGTGCTTTTTGAAAAATTTGACGCAAGGGTTTTGCAGGGCGAGAGGATCGCCATAGTCGGACGAAACGGTAGCGGCAAGAGCACGCTGCTTAAAATTTTACTAGGGCTTGAGCAGTCAAGTAGCGGCGAGATAAAAAGAGGCGAAGTAAGTATCGGCTACTTTGATCAAGCGAGAAATGTCCTTGATGATGACAAGAGCCTCATCGAGACATTTTGTCCAAACGGTGGCGACCACGTGCTAGTTCGTGGGCGAAATATGCACGTTTATGGCTATCTTAAAAATTTCCTTTTCCCAAAAGAATTTTTAGATAAAAAGATAGGTGTTTTAAGTGGTGGCGAGAAAAACCGCGTGGCGCTTGCACTTCTTTTTACAAAAACCTACGACGTACTAGTACTTGACGAGCCGACAAATGACCTAGATATCGCAACTATTAACATTTTAGAGGATTATTTGCAAAGCTTTGAGGGGGCGATCTTGTTAGTAAGCCACGATAGATATTTTGTCGATAAGATGGCAAATAAGCTTTGGGCGTTTGAAGGCGAGAGGATAAATGTTTTGCACGAAGAATACAGCGTATATTTGGAGCTTGAAGATGAAATGAAAGAGCTTGATAAATTTGAAAAAGAGCTCTCAAATAGTCAAAATGAAGCTAAGCAAAAGAGCAAAACAGGCGCAAAGCTGAGCTACAAACAAACGCAAATTTTAAACACATATCCAGATAAAATTTCAGCCCTTGAAATAAGAATAACCGAGCTAAACGAGGCTCTAAGCGACCCTAAAATTTATCAAGAACTAGGTCTTACCACGCTTTATAACGAGCTAGAAGCGGCAAAAGCCGAGCTAGAAGAGCTTGAAAATGACTATTTTGAAGTACTTGAGATCGCCGAGGGGCTGGAGTAGCTTGAAAAAGATCGGTAGGATAAGCGCGCTAAATAGAAGAGTTGTTAGGCAAATTTAGCCACAAGCATGAGTCTTTTGATAGGTAAAGAGAGATTTAGCGGGGTGTTTTCACCAGAGATAGAAAAATATGAAGTAGGCGATCTAGTCGAGATAAAATATAACAAGGTTGGTTTTTTAAATAAGATAGAGAGCATTTGGCTCGTCGCAAAAAACAGCGAAGAGTCAGGGCTTTTGGCAAGGATCAAAAATTTATTTTATTTGCTTGTTGCCTTGTATCTTTGTTTTCTTGCTTTGGGAATTATCTATTATGGGATCACGTTGGAATTTAGCATTTATAGGTTTTTTGTTATGTTAGCAGCCGCTTGTTTTCTATTTTGGATGGGTAAATCCGCATATTTTAGGCTTTTAATTTTTTAGATATTTTATATTTGGATAGGTACTTTGAAATTTAAATTTATGAAAGGTTTTTGCACCATGATGAGGCCTTTAAATTTGTTTAAAACGGAGCTAAAATGTTAAAAAAACATCCGCTAATTTCCGTAATGATCGCCATTGTTGTGATATTTTTTGCTACCTACTTTTTTATCTTTAGGTTAGTTTCTATTTTAGATGACGACATTGGCGATAGTAAAGAGCTAAATAATAGCTTTTTTTACGTCAAAGATGACAAAGTCTATGCCATGGTGCCAAGTGGGGGTAAATTTGAGCTAATAGGCGTGAAGGCCAGCAAATTTAGATACATTGACACTGGAAAATACGACAACAGAAACGTTGGCGCTAGCGATGAGGCGGTATATTGCGGCAACCTCGTGATGAGCGGGCTTGATCCAAATGGCGTTAGAGCGCTTGGTAATGGCTACTTTGGCGATGGCAATGTAACATACTTTTGCGATAGCGTAAGCGAGACAAACCTCGAAATATCCGCACTTAAAGAGTTTTGGGACATCCTCTCACATAAAATGTTTAAAACCCCAAAAGCGCAAACTCATATCTATAAATTTAGGCAGGTTGATAACACAAATTTAGCAGCGATCTTGGGCTTTGGCTACGCAAGTGACGGCGTGAAGGTCTATCATGAGGGCAAAGAGCTAGAGGGCGCAAATGCCAGCAAGATGCGCTACATCGAGCAGGTATCTGGCAGAAAGAGCGTGCATTTTACGACTGATGGAGAAAATGTCTATTATGACAGCACAAAGCTAGGGATCAAATTTAGCCCGCAAATGCGTGATATCGGCGAGATATGGCGCATTCACTATCTTTATGAGCCAAATTCTGGCATGGTCTATGCAAATGATCATGAATTTGACCCCAAATTTGCCCCATACGAGCCACTTTTTAACCTAAAAGATGAGCACTCCTATCACGCTCTTTTTCGCGGCAAAGGCGGGATCTATCACTGGGAGCGAAAGTGGCAGTGGTATAACAGCATAGATGAGGGTGAGTTTGTAAGAGACGGCGATGATCCATTTAAAGGCGAGATAACGCCGCTATATGGCGACGTGGTGATAAGTGATGGCAAGACATATTTTTTAAAAACCTATGAAATTTGGCACAACACAAAACAAAACCACAGCCTAAGCTCACGCCACACGTCTATCGTTAGGCTTGATACAAAAGAACAGTGGCGAAAGATCGGCTTTGTAAGAAACGATGGCTACGGAGCGGTCTATGCAAACGGCGATAAGACCTATTATTTTGATAACGTCGGCTACGGCTGGCATTTTAACAGCAGTGTTTATGATATAAACGACCTTGGCGTGGTTGAAATTCTCACTCGTCCTTATGACTCAAATGTTGAGAATTTAAAACTTGATGAGATAGTAAAAATGGTAGATCAAGGCGCTATGGTGCCAGCTGAGGGCGAGGTGGTGATCGATGCGATAAGCGACTTTGATGATTACTCGCAAAAATATGCCTACTGGATATTTTTAGCCATTGCATTTATAGTCTCGGTAGTTGGCGCTATTTTTAAAAATAAAAATCAAAAAAGCGAGCTTAAAAAAAGGGTGGATGATTATAGATAATGAGAAAAATTACTATTAGGTTTATTTATTTTTTAGTTATCTTGACGCTATTTTATGTTTTGGCGATGCTTTATCTATGGCATGAGGGCGAGTATCAAAGAAGCTTTGCAAACATTGATAATAGCGAGTTTTACCGCTCGCCTGAGGGTAAAATTTACGTTCAAATTTCAGGCAGTGGCAAGTATGAGCTAAAAGGCGTTGATGAGGCTAGTTTTAGGGTCTTAAAGCTAAAACACGCGTATGACTACTCAAACGTAGCGGCTGATAAAAACAGTGTCTATTGCGCTAGAGAAATTTTGCCTGGTCTTGATCCAAACAGCACCAAAGCGCTTGGCAATGGCTATATAAGCGACGGCAAGATAAGCTATTATTGCAGCTCTAGAAGCGAGAAAAAGGCTGTATTTAATGAATTTATCGCCGTCATGAAAAGCCTTGCTCATGTCTTTATAAAAAGCTACGATGATAGCTCATATTTTTATAGGACAAAGCTGGTTGAAAGTGCAAATTTAGAGCCTATATTTGACGCTGGCTTTGCAAGAGATGGCAGCATACTTTACTACAAGGGCGAAAAGCTTGACGCGAAGCCTAGCGAGCTAAGATACATCACGGCAGAAAATGGCGCTCCTAGCGGATATTACACAGATGGTAAAAGCCTATTTTTAGGCTTTTATAAGCTTGATGCTGGCTACACAGATAAGGTGCGCCAGATATGTTATGACCCAAAGCACGATATAGAATATCTTTTTGAGCCAAAAAATGGGGCGGCGTTTGCAAATGAGCTCAAATTTAGCGCTCAAAATATGCCTTATAGTGCCATTCATAGCGTGGATAACGTGCACTCGTTTTGGCCTCTTTTTGCCAGCAAAGATGGAATTTACTTTTGGGATAGCACGAAAAACGAGCAGGCTAAAATTTCAGACTATCAGCTAAAAGGCGAGCCAAAAAGGCTCTATGATGACGTTTTTGTAGATGAGAGCTCAGCGTATTTTTTACAGCAAGGCGAAGAGTGGCGGCGCTCAAAGCACGGCAGGCACTTAGAGGCGCAAACAGTCTCTTTATATAAATTTGCCCCAAGCAGCTCTTGGCGCGAAGTAGGGCTGGTAAAAGATGGCGAATATGGCGCAGTATATGCAAACGGCGAGAAGGTCTATTTTTTTAGCAAAATAAAGCCATTTTACGGCATAAAGCATAGCGTTTATGAGGTGGCTGATCTTAGCGCCATAGAAAATTTAACAAGAGCGTCTAAAGAGCTTAGCGCAAAAGATATCAGCGAGATGATAAAACGTGGCGAGCTAGTGGAGGCAAGCGGCGAAGAGGTCGCAAGGTCGAGGATAGAGTATGACTCGCCAAAGATCATTTTGTATATCACATTTGGTATTGCTTTTGTCGTCATAGCGCTAATAACTCTTGCAAAACCAAAGAAAGATAAAAGCGACTTGAGATAAATTTCAAAGTGGCTATTTTTGGTGGCTAAAGCTTAAAATTTCATAAAAACTTTAAAGAGAAAATTTGACCCATTTACTCTTTTTTGTTATTTTGAAATGAAGCTGAAATTTACAAAAAAAAGGAGAAAAATGATCAAATTTCAAAGGTCGAAATTTAACAATTCGGTATTTATCCCATCGCTTGTCGTCATATTTTTAATAACGGCATTTGCAGCGATATTTCCAAATTTCTCAAATGAGTTTTTTAAAGGTATGCAAAACTACATCGCGGCCAAATTTGGCTGGTTTTACATCCTGGTTGTCGCCGTCATACTGCTAAGCGTCATCATCCTTGGCTTTAGTAAGCTTGGCGAGATCAAGCTAGGAGCCGATCACGTAAAGCCAGAGCACAAAAATATCTCGTGGTTTTCTATGCTTTTTGCCGCTGGCATGGGCATAGGTCTAGTGTTTTTTGGTGTGGCCGAGCCGCTCATGCACTATCTAAACCCGCCAGTTGGCGACGCACAAACTATCGCAGCGCAAAAGCTTGCGTTGAATATCACATTTTTTCACTGGGGTATGGGTGCATGGTCGGTCTATGCTATCGTGGCGCTAATACTCGCCTTTTTCTCGTATAGGCACGGCTTGCCACTCACGCTTAGATCGGCATTTTATCCGATCATTGGAGATAAAATTTACGGCAAGATAGGTAGCGCCATCGATACATTTGCTGTCGTGGCGACCCTTTTTGGCGTGGCGACATCGCTGGGATACGGCGTGCTTCAGGTAAATGCCGGTCTTACGCACGTTTTTGGCCTGCCGACTATGCATATCACGCTTCTAATAGTGCTTTGTTTTGCTGCTACCATCTCAGCGGCAAGTGGTGTCGATAAGGGCATTAAAATCTTATCAAACGCAAACATCGCACTAGCTATATGTTTTATGTTTTTGATATTATTTTTAGGCGATACGACGCAGCTTCTAAAGTCGTTTGTACAAAACAGTGGCGACTACGTCTCTACGCTCATCTCAAACACCTTTAACCTCTACGCCTACGAGAGGCAAAACGAGAGCTGGCTTGGCGGTTGGACGCTACTATACTGGGCTTGGTGGCTATCTTGGTCGCCGTTTGTGGGGCTATTTATCGCCAAAATTTCAAAGGGCAGGACGATAAGAGAATTTGTCATCGGCGTGCTTTTAGTGCCAACTGGCTTTACTTTTGCTTGGATGAGTTTTTTTGGTAACTCAGCGATTGCGCTTGTTCAAAGTGGCTTTAGCGAGCTAGCGACCACGGTAAATTCTGACTCAGCCTCAGCACTTTTTATGTTTTTGGAGAAATTTAGCTTCTCAGGCGTGCTAAGCACCATCGCAGTCTTTATGATCGTCATATTTTTCGTGACTTCTGCAGACTCTGCGGCGATCGTGATGAATATGCTTTGCTCAAACGGCAAGGATGATACGCCGGTTTGGCAAAAGGTCTTTTGGGGCGTTACAGTGGGCGTCGTGGCGGCATTTTTGATGCTAGCAGGCGGTCTTGCCTCGCTTCAAGCTCTCACGATCACGACAGCGCTGCCATTTTCCATAGTGCTACTTGGTGCCATTTACGGGTTATTTAAGGCGTTACGTGTGGATCTAACCAAAAAAGAGACAAATAACTTTAGCAACATGCCCATTAGTGATCTTTCAAAGCCGTGGCAAGAGCGCCTAAGTGCGATCATTACGCTACCAGGCAAGAAAGATGGCAAGAAATTTTTAAACGAAGTCGTGCTAAAAGCTTTTAACGAGCTAAAAGAGGAATTTGCCAAAAACGGCCTTGAAGCAAAGGTCACAAATGGCGAAAATTTTGCAAATTTAAATGTCGGACTTAGCGACGAGATGGACTTTAGATATGGCGTCTATCTCACCAAGAGCCAGAGCCCAGACTACACCAGAGAGCTTGACGGCGACGATCTTTACTACAGAGCCGAGGTCTATCTAAAAGAGGGCGGTCAAGACTACGACGTGCTTGGCTGGAGCGAAGCTACGCTGATAAATGACGTCATCGAGCAATACCGCAAACATATGCAGTTTTTGCATGTCGTTAGAAGGTAGACTTTATTGAAATTTGCCTGGAATTTGAAAAGTTCTAGGCAAATTGTAAATCTTACTCACTCGTTATCATTTGTTGCTGAATTTAAAAGCATGATTTGCTTATAAATTTTAAAATTTAATTGAATTTATGCACGTGGTGTAAAGCAAGATATAAGTGTTATTGTTTTTAGAAAAAAACAAATTAGAAAAATTAACTTTATTAGTTTATGTTTTTGCTTGTAGTTATGAGATGAATTTGAAATAAAAAATGCTAATTTTTTGTTGCGTATCGTTCAAATTCCAGAGCCAAAATGCATTTTCTGTAAATTTTTAACTTTGATAGATGTTTTGTTGTATCGGTCGTTGTAAAAATTTACAAAATCTCAAGTCTAGTGCTGATATCAGCAACGCCTTTTGAATACATCGCTGACGTTACTATCGCATCGGCATTTGCGTAATCTTTTGCATTTGATAAATTTATACCACCAGCTGCTAGGATAATGGTATTTGGCGAAATCTCATCTCTTAAAGAGAGTACATTTTCGATGAGCTCTGGACTAAATTTATCACACTGCACGACGTCGCAATTTGCTTTTAAAAGCTTGTTTACTTCGTCTAAATTTTCAGCTTCAACGCAGATTTTTTTCTCAACCATTTTGGCTTTAAATTCTGGCAAAAGAGATACAAACTCATCAAAATTCGCATAAGCTTTTATGTGGTTTTTAAAAAATAAAATGCTATCACTAAGCCCAAGCCTATGCATTTTACCGCCACCTTCAAGCACTGCTTTTACGCAAAATTTCTTAGCAAATGGAAAGCTCTTTCTGGTTGCTAAAATTTCACATTTTTTATTGACGCACTTTGTGGCATTTACCATTTTGTTTGTATAAGTTGCGATGGCACTGGCATATTCTAGTGCGACTTGAGCTAACTTCCAAGCTTTATGCACATTTTCATAGTTTCCATAAATTTTTATGATCACATCGCTAGCTTTGCAGATTTGAGAATTTTGCACAAAAATTTCACTCTCGCACCCAAGTAGCCTTGCAACACTTGCGGCTACATCAACGCAGCTAACACAAATTTCATCGCGTGAATAAATTTCAAGTGAGGCTTTTTTATCGATATTTTGAAGCGACGTAGTAAGATCAAAGTAAGGTATATCTTCGTTTATATAGCTTAGAATTTCTGCGTCGCTAAGTATCATTTTATGCCTTTTTTGCCTCATTTTTTGCTTTTATTATCATTTTTTTAAAGATTCCATTGTCATAAAGCCCAGCATGATAAAGAGCAAAGCAAGTAAATGCAATGCCTGAAACTGTGTGTAATTTTTTCATACCTCTGCCATTCATGCAAAGTGCCGTTAAGCAAACTGTCGCTAAAGTAACGCCCATACCGACCTTTGCTACCTTTCTGTGAGTATTTATGTCAAGTAGTTTGCCACTTATTTTTGTATCGTTTTTCAAATTCTTCTCCATTTAGTTTTTATTCCAGCAACTTGTATTTTTTATACCAAGACTTTCTGGGTCAAATTCTGGATTTAGCCCAGCCTTTCTTTGAGCTTCGTAGTCTTTGACTGCTATTATCACTACCTTTGAAAGTAAGAATATAGCGATAATATTAATAGTTGCCATTGCAGCCATCGTGATATCAGCGATATTCCAAGCGAGCTTTAAATTCATTTGAGCACCAATAAATATCATAACGACGGCCGTTATCTTAAATAGCAACGTAAGCTTGTGGTTTTTGGTTAAAAATTTCATATTTGCCTGAGCGTAGTAGTAGTTGCCAATAAGTGAAGTGATAGCAAAAAGTACGACTGCAAGAGTGGTAAAATGAACTCCAAATTCGCCAAAGTACTCTTTCATTGCAGCTTGTACTAGCGGAAGTGCTGTTAGTATTTCGCCACTTGAGCCAGTTTGCTTTGTAAGATAGGCCTGCGAAAATAGCACGATCATACCAGAAGCGATACATATCGTCATATCTATAAAGACCGCCATAGCCTGAACTAGGCCTTG
Source organism: Campylobacter concisus (assembly GCF_002912895.1). Lineage (GTDB taxonomy): Bacteria > Campylobacterota > Campylobacteria > Campylobacterales > Campylobacteraceae > Campylobacter_A > Campylobacter_A concisus_G. Next base: position 18,878 of record NZ_POZX01000071.1, on the reverse strand, counting down.
TTTTACTGGGTGGCTAGTATGTGCTGCAGCTGCTGCGTTTGGAGCTGAACCCATACCAGCTTCGTTCGAGAAAAGGCCTCTTTTGATACCTATTACGATTACGCTACCGGCAAATCCACCAAATATCGCTTTAAAATCAAAAGCATTTTCCAAAATCATCTTGATAACATCAGGAATTTCTTTAAAATTTAAGATGATAGCAACAAAGGCTAGCGATATGTAGGCAAGTGCCATAAAAGGCACTATGTATGAGCTTACTTTACCGATGATGTGGCTTTTGCTAAAAAACATTACTGCTGCAAATGCCGTAAGAATAAGACCAATGCCAACTGGCAAGCCGCTTTGCGAAAAGGTCACATTGCTACCAGCTTTATCGTAGTAAATTTCAAAAGCTGATGTCATGGTGTAGCTTTGAAGGCCGTTAAAGCCGTATGCGTAGGTGATGATGAGGATCACTGCAAAAAGCGAAGCCAGCCATTTTATACCAAGGCCATTTTTGATGTAATAGGCCGGGCCGCCTTTAAACCCAAAAACGTCTTTTGTCTTATAAATTTGTGCTAGTGTGCTCTCTATAAAAGCCGAAGCTGATCCTAAAAAAGCCATCAAACACATCCAAAAAAGAGCACCAGGACCGCCTGCGGCGATAGCAGCTGAAATTCCAGCGATATTGCCTATGCCAACGCGTGAAGCAGTCGAGATCATAAGTGCTTGAAACGGCGTTAAATGGTGCTTATTGTACTTGTCTTTTTTTTCTACTAAGACCCTGCAAGCCTCAAAAAACATCCTAAACTGCACAAAACGAGTCAAATAACTAAAATAAATTCCCGTAGCCACAAGAATAATGACTAAAAAATATCCATATAAAAAGTCGTTGGCTACGTCCATTTTGCCGTTTAAAAAATTTAAGAAACTATCAAGCACCATCTACCCTTTCAAATTTATTTTGATTTGAATTTTACGCCCTTCATTGAATTTAATAAAAGCCAAATCGTTGTGCCATTATGAAGCATGGCAGTTGCTATTGGATTTAACATGCCAAGTGTAGCAGCACTTAGTATAGCTGTGTTTACGCCAACGGTTGAGCGGAAATTTGAGCTAATTAAATCCATTGTTTTATTTGCAAGCTCTTTTACGAGAGCTACGCTCATGATGTCGTCTTTTAAAAGACTTATGTCAGCCGTCGCTTTAGCTATATCAGCACCTTTGTGCATGCTTATACCCACATTTGCTTTAGTTAGGCTTGGAGCATCATTTATGCCATCTCCCACAAAGGCTACTTTTTTGCCCTCACTCTTTAGCTCTTCGATGATAGCTGCTTTATCTGTTGGTAAGCACTCCGCATAGACCCTATCAAGCCCAAGCTCACGTGCCACCTCTTCAGCCTTGCTTTTGATGTCACCACTTAGCATGACGACCTCTTTTACGCCAAGACTGCGTAGTTTTGCCACCATGTCTTTTGCGTTTTCTCTCATATCATCTTTCATGGCGATGACTCCGACTAGCTCTTTGTCGTATCCAACGTAGAGTAAAGTTAAGCCGCTATTTAATGCTTTGCTTATTAAAGCTTCATGAGCCTTAAAGCTTATCATCTCGTCATCTTCTAAAAAGTGTCTACTGCCTATAACCACCTCTTTGCCGTGCATCGCAGTTTTTACGCCGTGAGCTACGATAAATTCAACTTCATCGTGATGAATATGGTGAAAACCACGCTTGTTTGCAGCTTCAACTATTGCTTCGGCTACTGGATGAAAGTAGTGCTCCTCAGCACTCGCAGTTAAATTTAATATATCATTTTGAGAAAAGCCCTCTTTGAATGAGTAAATTTCAACTACGCTTAGGCGTCCGTGTGTCAGAGTGCCCGTCTTATCAAATACAAAAGTATCAACTGAGCTTAAAGCCTCGATCGCTTTTGCACCTTTTACAAGAATGCCATTTCTTCCTGCTTTTGAGATGCTTGATTTAAAAGCAACTGGTGTAGCAAGCTTTAATGCGCAAGAGTAGTCCGCTTGAAGTACGCTAGCAACACTATTCATATTTTTATTTATAATGTATGAAAGTCCAGCAAGCGAGAGAGTAACAGGCACAAGTTTATCAGCTAGTTTTAACGCTTTTACACCAATGGCTGATTTTTCATTGAGTGAAGTTTGTATGTACTCTTTGATCCTAGCTGTTGCTGTATCACTACCTACATTTTCAGCCCAAATTTTTATCCTACCTTCATCAACCACGGTGCCACTTATAACACGGTCGCCTCTAGCTTTTGGTATAGGTTCAGCCTCTCCTGTCATTGAGACTTGATTTACATCGGCGTTGCCTTCAACGATATAACCATCAACACCTATCGTCTCACCAGCTCCTACTACTACGATGTCACCCTTTTTTAAATTTTCGGTTTTTACTTTTTCAAGCGTCTTTTCACCATTTAAATTTCTCTCGACCCAGACTTCTTCGATATTTGGTTTTGCTAGCTCTTTGATGAGATCATCACTTCTGTGGCTAGCACTTTCTTCCATATATTCGCCGATATTTATCATCAAATTTGTGCTATTTGCTGCTAAATGATCGCCCATTGCTAAGCTAGTACCAATGGCAGTTGCCTCAAGCACTTTTGAAGTGATGCCCTCATGCCTTAGTTCTTTTGCACCTTCTATTAAATTTGGTGCTGTGGCATAAAGAGTCACGGCTGATTTTAGAGTTTTATTGCTCATAAATGGTGTTATGCCAAGTGCAGCAGCAGCCTTATAGATATTTGCCTTGCTTGGCAAATTTGGATCTTTTGCCTTTGTTGGAAATTCGTAGCTCTTTATAAAGTTTAAAATTTTATCGTAGTTTTTATTGTATTCAACGATAATGCTTTTTGCGTATTTATTTACACGAACACTTAGTGCATCAGTTCGCTCTGAGATCGCAGCCTCGATAGCACTGACGTCGCTTCTAGCGTTTAGGCTCTCGCAAATAAACCTCGCTCTATTTTTACTCTTGTGAGCTAGAGTGATCTTATTTTTGTGAGTCAAGTTCTGCTTTGACATCTTCAAAACGCTCTTTTAGTTCTTCTATGCCAGCATTTATAAGCTCGCCACCTTTGATAATCGCTTTAAATACGCACTCTTGTGCTTTTGGATTAGTTAGTACATAAGCTGCGATACCACCTAAAACTAGACCTTTTACAAAGCCAGCAGCATTAAAATTTTCAGGTACAAATGGTAAATTTTGAGCTGCATTGTTTATTGCGTTATCAATTGCGCTTGGCTGAGTAGCTGCTGCATTGTTAGCCGCAGTTTCACTTGCTACGTTTTCTTCGTTGATGTAAGGGTTGTTCATTATTTACTCTCCAATTTTATTAGTTTTTCTGCTATCAAAAGACCGCCGATACCAGCTGCTGTAAAAGCTGCTGCATTTAGATATTTTTTTTGTGCTATTAAATTTGAAGCATGAATACCAACAGCACCTACAAAACCACCTGTTACAGCGTATTTCGCTATCTTTTTAGCGACATCTTTTTTAGTTGCTCTATTATTTAGATAGTCGCTAAAGCCAAGTGCAGTTGCACCCATGCCAGCGATTAAAGCACCACTGATGAAGTGATCAAATGGAAGTCTTGTGCTTGAAAGTGTAAAAAGACTATTTTCTTGCATTCTCTATCCTTAAGCTATATCGTTTGGTGTGATAGCTTTTGGAGCAGCTGGCTTTTTAGTGCGTGGTTTTCTTGTTTTCTTTACCACTTTTTCAGCCTCTTTTTCTACTTTTTTAGCACCGCGTTTTGCTTTTTTCTCTTCTTTTACTATAAAGTCTTTTGCATCTTTTGCAACACTTTTACCTTTTTTGTAAAGATCTTTTGCGGCCTCTTTGCCTTTATCAAAGCCATCTTGGGCGTACTCTTTGATCTTATCTCTTTTATTCCAAGCAGCTATCGCTAAACCGCCTACTGCTAAACCCGCTAAAAATGGTAATGCCATTTTAAATCCTTTCTTTGTTTGATTTTGTAAATTATTCATTTTCTTCATCCTTATTAAAATTTTTGCTAACTACTGAAATGCCTAATGCCCCAAGCGCAAGTCCGCTAAAAAACGAGAAATTTGGATTATTAGTTATCTTTGCTAACTCGCTTTTATCAGCCTTGCCACTTGCGATATTTTGCAAGCTTTTAGTTATCTCATTAAAGTCATTTTGATAGTTGTCTAAAATATTTGTTATGCCATTTTGCTCAAAATTTTGTGAAATTTCATTTAAATTTAGCTCATTTTTTATTTCACAGCCACTATAAATTTCTTTTAAGCGTTGCTTTAAAGAGGCAACGTATTCGTTATTTGAAGTAGCCCAAAGTCTAAAAAATAGATCTTTTAGCTCTTCATCATCTAAGCTTTCACAAAATTTTTCATACATTTTATTTAGCTCTAACTCATAGTTTAAAGCTTGTATCAGCGCATCTTCTTTATTTTTTGCTGGCAAAAATATAGCTTCATTTTCGCAAGCAAGCTCATAATCATGTGTGCTCGCAAATTTTTCTATCAAGATGATCGCATTTTTTCTGATATTTGCGATCTCGTTAAAAACATCACCAAATAAAGCTAAATTTTCATATAAGCTAAGTGCATTCTTTTCGCTGGTGTATGATGCATTTAAAAGTTCATTAAGCATATTTCACTTCTTTTGCAACTTCATTTACTCTAGTTGAAATCTCTTCTAAATTTTGCCCTTTTAAAAGATCTTCCCAAAGGTTTTTTGGAAAAATTTCATGATCATATTCGATCGTTACAGAGCCGATTAGCTTGTTAAATTTTACATTTTTTATACCATTTATCTGAGCTATCACATCATCTAGGCTAGCTAAATTTACGCTGCTACTTAGCTCTTTTATCTTTGGACTAACTCTTACTCTTAGTCTGCCGTTTGTGTGAGCTATCATTGAAAAATAGCTTGCAACTTGTGCTAAAGTTTGTGTTTTTATATCCATTTTCATCCTTTTTTAATTGCGTATTATCTATTTCACAGCTTAAATAAATCTGAAATTTTTTTGTTTTTCATTATCAAAAAGTAAAATGAAATGATAAAATTTAATTTTCATTTTTCTCTTGGCAATCACTACAAATACCATAAAGTATCATCGTATGCGACTGCTCGCTAAAATTTTTTTCTTTGCAAATTTGCTCTTGTCTTTGCTCTATCATCTCATCTTCAAAATCAACTATCTTTTCACAAATTTCACATATCAAATGATCGTGCGAGGATTTTAAATTTAGCTCAAATTTCTTTACTCCATTTTCTTCAAAACAGTTTGCAAGATGATGCATTTCGAGAAAATTTAAAAACGAGTAAATTGATGTCATTGAAATTTCATTCTTGTGGATTTTGTAAATTTCTGAAGAAATTTCTTGAGCACTTAGATGAGAGTTGCTAATAAAAAGTACATGCAAAATTTGTTCTTTTAACTCTGAGCTTTTCTGCCCAAAGGCTTCTAAAAACTCTTTAAAATGCTTATAAAATAGTTCAAAATTATCCACAAAAACCTAACTAAAATGATAATGAATATAAGGATTTTACAACTTTACTTATAAAAAAAGCATAAAATTTCTTACGAATTTCAAGTAAAGTATTTTATAAGATTGTTTTGGTATAGTGTCGCATTTTTTAAATCAAAATTAAGGAATAAAATGACTTACGACGAGCTTGAATTAGACGCCGTTTTGTTAGAGGTTTTAGAAAATAGAGGCAGTTTTGATTCTATGGACGATGAGGAGCTTTATGAGCTTATCGAACAAGTTGCACAATATACAGATGGCGATTACGAAGAAGCGTTTGAGTATATGACTCAATTTTCTCCAATCCCTAAAAAACGCTTTGTTTCACTATTTATGGTTTAGCAAAAAGCTAAGCCATAACTTCTATAAATTTAATCAAAAAAGTAAAAATAAAAAGAGCCCTTGACCCACTTAATGAGCCAAGAAATTTGAGCTATAAGAAGTATTTTGAGATTATTTCTTTAAATTTTAGTGTGTATTTACTAGCTTTTGGGCTATTATTGTAGATATTTTCAAAATCATACATTCGCTCATAGTAATCATTTGTGTCTTGTCTATTTATTTTTAGTCTTGCCACATCTAAGCTAACTCCTACAAAAGCACCACTTGTCTTGCCACGCTCCTCAGCAAATGCTGAAATTTCAGGCAAATCACTTGTGATCGCTACTTCGTTACCAACGCCACCAGTTGCTTCTGCTTTTAGACTGATCGTATCTTTTGCATTAAATAAATTTGCATAAGCTTCTGAATTTTTAAATAAGATGATCATGTCAGCTGAGCTGTAACCAAGCTGCAAGCCTATGCTGCCAGATGTGTAATTTACAAAAAATGGGCTTGACCATTCACCATCATCGTTTTTAGCGATAAATACGCCTTTACCTGTTGAGCCAGTAACGATAGCGCCTGCTTTTGTCACATCAGGGATTATGGCGATCGCTTTTATGCCTTCAAATTTGGTGTTTGGCTTTAAATTTCTTGTACCAAAAGCGTTTAAAATATTTATTGCATTTTTTAGCTTTTGATTTTGGATCACATCAGCGTTTAAGTTTGGCGTGAAAAATAAACCAGCAAGAAATATGATTAATAGTTTTTTCATTAAAATTCCTTCCTTAAATTTTTCGTTATTATAGCCTAAAATAAACTAATGGTAAAAATATTATTAATGATTTTTTATGAGAGTTCGTTATAAAATGCGACCTTTTAAGGAAAAAATATGAGTTTAATACTTTTTGTCGAATACGTCGGTATCGCATCAGCTGCACTTAGCGGGTTTTTATTTGCAGTAAAAAAGGAGTGTGACTGGCTTGGAGTCTTTTTGTCTGCATTTTTGACCGCACTTGGTGGCGGTATCATGCGTGATATGCTCGTTGGTAGGGCGGTTTATTCATTTACACACTATATGCCAGTAAGCGTTGTTATTTTTATGTTGATTGTTTCAAGAGTGGCAAATTTACACATAAAAAGAGAAGGTTTGGAGCGAAAATTTGTATTCATCTTCGCCGATGCGATCGATGTTATCTGCTTTTCTATTGTTGGTGCGATGGTTGCTATTGAGTACAACTACAATATCTTTGGCGTCATGATGATCGCCTTTTTTAACGGCGTTGGTGGCGGTATCTTAAGAGATATTTTGCTAAATGAAATTCCATGGTTTTTACGCACTGGACTTTACGGCACGATAAGCCTTGGCGTGGGGCTTGCTTACTTTGTGCTATATCATCTAGGCCTAACCAATATATTTTTTACTATACTCTTGCTTGCTGCTGGCATTACGGTTAGGATGTTTGCATTTTATAGAGGCTGGAAGCTACCTGATCTATGAAATTTAGCGAGTTTTTTGATATCTGGGTCAATGAAAACTACTATAAATTTGGCGTAGATATCGGCAAAAATGGTGATTTTTACACAAATGTAAGCGTTGGCTATCTTTTTGGTACCTGCCTTGCAAACTATTTTTTAAAACTGCTTAAAAATGGCGAAATTTCTAGCTCTTGCAAAGTCGTGGAGATCGGCGCAAACTCAGGTGAAATGCTTGCTGATTTTGCGCAAGGAATTTTTACGCTTGAGCCAGAGATCTTAAAAAATTTAGAGTTTATTATCATTGAGCCTCACGAAAATTTAAGGAAAAAGCAGCTTGAAACTTTTACAAAGCGCTTTGGCAATGATGTCAAAATAAGACATTATAAAAATTTAGACAAGTACTTGTTTGATGAAATTTTTGTCATCTCAAATGAGCTACTTGACGCATTTAATTGCGAGGTTATAGATGGGCAAAATATGCTTTTTGTGGATGATGATCTAAAATTTCACTGGCAAAAGGCTGATCAAAATTTACTAGCTCTTGCAAAGAAATTTGGCATAAAAAAGGGTGAGATATCAACTAGCTACGCTAAATTTGCAACTCAACTTGCAAATGCGGCAAAAAAGGTGAGATTTTTAAGCTTTGACTACGGCGAATTTGAGCCAAAAAATGAGTTTAGCCTAAGGATTTTTAAAGATCATCAAGTTTTTTCTTTGTTTGAAATTTCAGACCTTGAGCCATATTTTAAAAGATCGGATCTAACTTATAGCCTTTGTTTTAAACAAGTAAAAGAGGCTTTTTGCGAGGCTGGCTTTGAGATGCTTAATTTTAAAAAACAAAACGAAGCTTTAGTTTGCGATCTTGGTGTGGATGAAATTTTATCTTTAGTGCTTGAAAAAGGTAGCAAGCAAGCCTATGAAAATGCAGCTAAACAGGCGAAATTTCTACTCTCGCCCGAGTTTCTAGGCGAGAAGTTTAAATTTATAGAGTTTTTAAAGAGCTAGCCTAGCGACATCAGCGTAATTTGCTTCGCAAGCCTTTAAAAGATCATTTGGAGCTATCTTTATCTGCTTGCCTCTTACTCCAGCGCTTACTAACACGTATTCTTGCTCTTTTGCACGTTCATCGATAAATGTTGCAAAGTGTTTTTTCATAGCAAGCGGTGAGCAGCCGCCCCTGATGTAGCCAGTGATCTTTTCTAAGTCTTTTAAATTTATAAGTTCGCAGCGTTTGGCGCCACACGCGTGAGCAAGTGCTTTTAGATCAAGCTCCAAATCACCCTGCAAGCAAGCAACAACGAAATTTTTAGGCTCACACTCACAAACGATAGTTTTGTAAATTTGCTTTATATTTTGCTTAGTGCTAGCTGCTACGTGGAGGGCTGAAAGATCGTTTAAATCGACCTCATACTCTAAAATTTTATAATTAATTTTTAGCTTATCTAAAGCTCTGGCAGCATTTGTCTTATGTATCATTTTTTCTCATTTTTGCGAATTTTTTGTATAATTATAGCCAAAACTTAAAGGAGGAAAGATGGCTGAAGAAGTTGAAGAGAAAAAGGCAAAAAAAGGTGGCAATGGTGCATTAATGATAATTATCATTGCGATATTTGTTTTGCTGCTAGTTATTGGAGGGCTAGTCGCGTTTTTGATGCTTAGTTCTGACGAGCCAAAAGAGGCAAATATGGCGCAAACACCAGCTCAGACTCAAACTCAGTCCATGCCAGCTCAAAATAAAGCAAAGCATGGTAGCAACGAATATTCAAATATGGGACCGATATATCCGCTTGATCAGTTTATTGTAAATTTGCTTAGCGAAAATGGCTCAAGATTTCTTAAAACTAAGATCGATATGGAGCAAAGCGATGAGTTGCTAACTCCTGAGCTTGATAAGAAAAAGGCACTTTTAAGAGATATTATTATAAGAACACTTTCATCAAAAACCTACGAAGAAGTAAGCACTGCAAAGGGCAAAGATAGGCTAAAAGATGAGATCGTGGGTAAGTTAAACGAAGTGCTAAATGATGGCTACATCAAAAACATATTTTTTACTGATTTTGTGGTGCAATGATAGGCATTGATATCATTAAAATAGATAGAATTTCTAGACTTAAAGCTCGTTATGGCGAGCTTTTTTTAAAAAAATTTCTTAGTGATGACGAGATCACGCTAGCAAAAAACGATGCAACTTTGGCTGGATTTTGGGCGGCCAAAGAAGCAGCTAGTAAAGCTCTTGGTGTGGGTATCAGCAAAGAGTGTGGCTTTTTGGACATTGAGCTTAGCAAAGACGCAAAAAATGCACCAAAGATAAAATTTAGCCCAAGAATTTATACAAATTTTAATATCAAAGAAGCAAGCCTTAGCATAACTCACGACGGCGGATTTGCCGTAGCTGCAGTGATGATTGTCTAAAATTTATGCATTTTTACAAAGCTTTTTAATATCTTTTAACTACTTCTGATAAATTTAAAAAACGTATTTTTATAAAATTTTTTAAAGAAAAGACGATATCTTTAATTAAGATTGAATGGAGCTAAAGAGACTAAGGATAGTAAAATGCAAATTTCTAATAATTTTTCAACTCCTAACTATCTCTCAAGAGAGAACATAGCAAGAGAGATGGGTTTTAAATTTAATGATATAAACGAGATACTTAGTAACGATATGGGATATGGTATGAGCTTTCCTAAATATGCAAGGCTTGATAGAAAAGCCCAAGCTGCGTCTTATGATAGACATATATATCCACTATCTGGCTTTACAAAGGGCGATGAAGCAAAAGTCACTATCATAGGAAAGCTTAGAGGTTATGATCCTAACTTTACAAGCGAGCAGCTATCAGATCTTAAAAATTTCATAAATGAAAGCAAGGGTTTGTTTGTAGAGTATATACAAGGTCAGCAAGCAAAACTATACAATGATAAGCCAAAAATTTTAAGAGATACCCCATACACTGTAAATGAATTTTTAAATGAATATCGTGGCGATAGCGATTTGCTATTTATGCAAAACTCAAGGACTATTGATCTGCTTGATAGCGATATGAGTGTTGATGAGTTTAAAGAGGAGTGGGCTAAATATGCACTAAAAGAGCGGTTTAATATAACTTTATCTGGCGAAGATGCTAAAAATGCTGTCAATATATTAAAAGAGCTAAACGAAAAAGGTATTCAGAATATAGATAATCTTGAAAAAGAAGACAACGCTAAAGAGAAGAAATTTACACCTATACAAGTTACAAAAAAATCTCACACCTATAAGTTTGAAGCTGATGAGAGATTAAAAGAGCTTTATAAATTTATAAAGAGTGAATTTGATAGTGGCAAGAGTATGTTTGAGATTTTAGAAAAAGTGGCAAAGCTTAAAGTGGATAAGAAGGCATAGGTATTTTATAAGCAAAGAATGGAATTTTTATAATTTAAATTTCAAAGAAAAAGCATAGATGCTCTCAGACTTATGTAAAAGATAAATTTCAAAAAACATGGCTTAGCCAGCAAAGTATTGATGTTAAATCGCTGGCAAGATAAATTTACATCCACTCAAGCACTTGCGTGATATCTTTGGCGTAAAAGCACTTTAGACCTTGCGTCTCAAGCGGTTTGTTTGGGATGATCGCATTTTTAAATTTCTGCGTTTTTGCCTCTTTTAGACGCTGATCGAGGTTGAAAATTTCTCTTATCTCGCCGTTTAGGCTTAGCTCGCCTATGAAGACGCTGTCCTTGCTGATAGGGCGGTTTTTGAAGCTGCTGATTATCGCTGCGATGACGGCTAGATCGGCAGCGGTCTCGCTTATCTTAACGCCACCTGAAACATTTATAAAGACGTCGTAGTGCCCAAGTGGAATTTCAAGCTTTCGCTCAAGTAGGGCTAGCAGCATATCTAGGCGGTTTTTCTCAAAGCCAGTCGAGCTTCGTTTTGGATAGGCACTTTCGCAAACAAGTGCTTGAATTTCGATGCTAAGCGCCCTTGAGCCCTCCATTATGATGGTGATCGCGCTACCACTCATCGCTCCGCCACGTGTGAAAAATTTACTCGATACCTCATTTGCACTCACGAGCCCTTGCTGGCTCATCTCAAATATGCCAACTTCGCTCGTCGAGCCAAAGCGGTTTTTAAACCCACGCAAAATTCTCAGCTCTCTGCTCGCGTCGCCCTCGAAATAAAGCACCACATCGACCATGTGTTCAAGCACTCTAGGACCTGCGATCGAGCCCTCTTTGGTTATGTGCCCGATGATGAAAACGCAGATATTTTGACTCTTTGCAAGCCTCATCAGCTCAAATGTGATCTCACGAACCTGCGTGATCGAGCCTGGAGCGGAGGTTATATTTTGGCTATAAAGCGTTTGTATGGAGTCAATTACAAGCACCTTGTAGTCGCTCTTTTGCACTTCTAGCATGATATCTTCTAGGCAAATTTCAGTTAGTAGGTATAAATTTTTATCCACCGCATTTAGCCTGTCAGCTCTCATTTTTATCTGGCTTTGGCTCTCTTCGCCGCTTACATAGAGCGTTTTTTTGCCGTCTTTTGCTAAATTTGAGCCGATTTTTAGAAGCAGGGTTGATTTGCCGATGCCTGGGCTGCCGCCTATTAAAACAAGCGAGCCCTCAACCACGCCACCACCAAGGACAAGGTCTAGCTCACTATCTTTGGTGCTAAATCTCGTGAAATTTTGAATTTCAACTTCGTCTATACTTATGGCTTTGCTAGGTGTGCCACTACTTTTTGCTATCTCTTTACTTATTTTTATCTCTTGCTGGCTAAGCTCGACAAAGCTATCCCAAGCCCCACATTGTGGGCATTTGCCCAGCCACTTTGCCTGTTGATTACCGCAAGCTTGACACTCAAAAACTGGCTTTGCTTTTGCCATAATATATCCTTTTTAAAATTTCAACTACTATCACTCCAAAGGCCGCTCCGATCATGTCAGCCACAATGTCAAGCAAGCTAAAGCTCCTGTTTGGTAAAAATGCTTGAACGAGCTCTATTTGCACGCCGAAGGCTAAAAGTAGGGCTAAATTTTTAAAAATTTTAAACTTATAGCCAAGATAGAGCAGGATGTATAAGACGCAAAAAGATAAAAAATAGTTTGCTTTGTCCCATGAGTTTTCGATGATCGTGGGACTTTTTGGAGTAAATGCAAGAAAATCAATCGACAAAAGAGCAGCAAAAAAGCAAATTTTACTAAGGAATTTTACTCTACTCAAAAATAGCGTCCATCAGCTCGTCTAAAAACTCGTCTGGGTTAAATTTGATGATATCATCCATGCTCTCGCCAACGCCAATATAAAATATAGGTAGCTCAAGCTCCCTTGCCACGCCAAATAGCGCTCCGCCCTTTGCAGTGCCGTCAAGCTTTGTGATGATGACACCATCAAGCGAAATGATATCGTTAAACGCTTTCGCTTGCGCAACTCCGGCGTTACCTTGCGTTCCATCAAGAATCAAAATTTTGCGGTGAGGTGCTTTTTCGTAAGCTTTTTTGCTAATACGAACGATCTTTTCTAGCTCATTTGCCAAATTTGTCTGGTTTTGAAGTCTGCCGGCTGTGTCAAGGATGACTCGGTCGATACCTTTTGCAAGGGCTGAGCTAATCGTATCGTAAGCAACAGCCGAAGGATCATGCCCTTGCTGTGTGGCGACTATTGGCACATTTAGTCTGATTGACCACTGGCGCAGCTGCTCGATAGCCCCAGCTCTAAATGTATCACAAGCGCCCAAAATAACGCTTTTGCCGTTATTTTTATATAAATTTGCAAGCTTTGCGATCGTTGTCGTCTTACCAGCACCATTTACGCCGAGGATAAGATCGACAAATGGCTTATCAGGCTCGATCATACGCTCATTTTCGTAGATGAAATAGCTACTCATAACGCGCCTTAGATTGGCTCTACTTACTTCATCTTGTGGCGGCAAGTAGTATAAAATTTCTTCCACGATCTCGTAAGCTATGTCAGCTTCAAGTAAAATTTCTTCTAAGCTCTCTTTGTCTATATTCTTTGACTTCTTCGCTGAGCTTATCGCTCCAAAGGTCTTTTCAAAGCCTTTTTTTAGAAAATCAAGCATTATTTTGTTGCCCTATTTATGTCATTTTCAAGCATCTCTTCAGGCACAAGACCGATGTAGCCTTGAACGTAGTCGCCATTTGCTTTAAAAAGTGCTGACGCAGGCAAGCCTTTTATGCCACCCATCGCTTTTTCAAATAAAAAATTTCCCTCGCCGACTGCGACTTCATATTTTATTTTATATTTTTGAGCAAAATCTTTTACTTCATCTTCACTTTTGTCTTCAAGTAGCACACCAACGATATCTAGTTCGTTTTTAAATTTCTCACTTAAGTTGTTTAGGTGCGGGATCTCGGCCTTGCAAGGTGGGCACCAAGTGGCGAAAAATACGTAAAGAGTTGCTTTTTTGCCATCTTTTACATCAAAGCCATTGCTTCTTTTTGTAATCTGCATAGTTGCTCCACTTAGCAGCTTTAGATTTATCTCTTTTATCTCGCTATCTTGGGCACTTTCACTCATTTTTGGAGTGAGTGAGTCTTTGCTTAAATTTTCATCTTTGCTAGCATTTTTATCTAAAATTTTGCCTTGCGTTTGTTCGCTTGTATTTTGCTCTTTTTTTTGCTTGTTCTCATCGCCGCATCCAAAAAATGCAAAAATGCAAAGTGATGTTATAATTGCTCGTTTTAATGTCATAAATTTCCTTTTGAATAAGATTTCAGGATTATACAAGAAAGAGCATAAAATGAGCGTTAATTTAGAAAAAAATGAATTTAGAAAAAATGCAAGAGCAATTTTAATGAAACTTACTAAATTTAAGGCCAAATGCTCGCACTATAAAGCTACAAAAACTCTTTTAAAATTGATAAATTTTACAAATTCTAAGAAAGTACTGTTTTATTTGCCACTTAACTACGAAGTTGATGTGCTTAAAATAAGGCGAAATTTATCACATAAATGTGAAATTTTTGCCCCTTTTATGGTAGGTCTTAGCTTAAAGATGGTAAGATTGCGACTGCCATTTATAACTTATAAATTTAACGTCAGACAGCCATCTGGCAAAAAAATGGATAATGTTAGACTTGATATGGCAGTAGTTCCAGCGATTGGGGTTGATGGAGCTATGGCTAGGATAGGGCACGGAAAAGGATTTTATGATAGATTTTTTGACTCTTTGCTCATTAAGCCAAAACGGATAGTTTTTCTTGAGATAAAAGACTTTTATACCAAAGATGTGCTTTCAAATGCACAAGACGTGGTAGCAGACTTTTATATAACCCCAAACAAAAATTATATAAAAAGAGGAATAAATGATAGAGGTTTTAATAGGCTTAGGAGCCGGTGTGGCGGGCGTTGGAGCAGGGTATCTATACGCTAAAAAGATAAATGATGCAAACTACAACATATTCTTAGAACAAGCAAAAGCAAAGGCAAAAGCTATTGAGTATGAAGCTGAGCTAACGCTTAAAAATTCTAAAATTTCAGTACAAGAGGCTGAATTTGAGGCTAAAAAAAGGTACGATGACAAAACAACAAAGCTTCAAAAAGAGTATGCGAGTAAATTTGATGAACTAACCAAAAAAGAGAAAAATTTGCTAAATGAGCAAGAGCTTTTAAACGAAAGTAAAGAGCTTTTTGAAAAGGATAAGCAAGACGCAAAGATAACTTACGAAGAGGGCTTAAATTTAAAAGCGACTTATCAAAACAAGGTAGAAGAGGCGATAAGGGTACTTGAGCACGCTGCTGGCTTAACCGAAGAAGAAGCAAAAGATGTTGTGCTTAAAAAGGTCGAGGAGAAGTCTCGTGCGGATATCGCTCATATCGTTAGAAAATACGAAGAAGAAGCAAAAAGAGAGGCTAAAAAGAGGGTTAATTACATATTGGCGCAGGCTACGTCAAGATTTGCTGGAGAATTTGCGGCTGAGCGTCTGATAAATGTCGTAAATATTAAAAATGATGAGCTAAAAGGTAGGATCATTGGCAAAGAAGGACGTAACATCAAGACCCTTGAAATGGTGCTTGGCGTTGATATTATCATCGACGACACGCCTCACGCGATCAT
Source organism: Campylobacter concisus (assembly GCF_002912895.1). Classification (GTDB taxonomy): domain Bacteria; phylum Campylobacterota; class Campylobacteria; order Campylobacterales; family Campylobacteraceae; genus Campylobacter_A; species Campylobacter_A concisus_G. The sequence continues at coordinate 3,495 of NZ_POZX01000071.1, read as the reverse complement.
ACTAAGCAGCTTCAATCTTTACAGACGTGCGATCGCAACAAGAGTGATCGAGCTTTTGGTAGAAGATGGAAGAATTCAGCCAGCAAGGATAGAAGACCTTCACAAAAAAGTGACTGAAGAATTTGAGCAAAGTATACAAGAAGAGGGCGAAAATATCGTCATAGATCTTGGTCTAAATAAAATTCATCCAGAGATCGTAAAACTAATAGGCAAGCTTAAATTTAGAGCAAGCTATGGTCAAAATGCCTTGGCTCATAGCCTTGAAGTAGCTCACCTTGCTGGCATCATTGCAGCCGAGTGTGGCGGAGATGAGAAGCTTGCAAAAAGAGCTGGCATACTTCACGACATCGGCAAAGCACTAACTCATGAATACGAGGGTAGCCACGTTGATCTTGGAGCAGAAATTTGTAAGCGCTACAAAGAGCATCCAGTAGTCATCAATGCTATCTACGCTCACCACGGCCACGAAGAAGCAACAAGTATAGAAAGTGCGGCTGTTTGCGCAGCTGACGCACTAAGTGCAGCTCGTCCAGGTGCAAGGCGTGAAGTGCTTGAGAGCTTCTTAAAGCGTGTCGAAGAGATCGAAAACATCGCAAAAAGCAAAGATGGCATCAAACAAGCTTATGCGATAAATGCTGGCCGTGAGATTCGCGTCATCGCAAACGCTAAGCTCATAAACGACGACGAGGCAGTGCTTGTAGCAAAAGAGATAGCTCAAGAGATCGAGAGCAAGGTGCAGTATCCTGGTGAGATAAAAGTAAGCGTCATCAGAGAGACTCGTGCTGTTGATTTTGCAAAATAACGGCAATATATGAAATTTCTTTTTTCAATTTTATTATTTTTCTCAATTGGCTTTGCCAGCGAGGAGCTCGTGCTGGACTCGGCAAACTCGTTTATAACAACGATGAGAGGTGCTAGAAACGCTCCTATAAAAGAGCTAATCGAGCAGTCAAAAGCAACGATCATCTTTCCAAGTGTTAAAAAGGTCGGTTTTGTAGTTGGTGGCATGGGCGGAGATGGCATCATGGTTGTTGGTAACATTAACTCGCCAAGTGAAATTTTACCAGTTAGCATAAGTGGCGGCAGCATCGGTATACAGCTTGGTTATGAAGATAGTTCACTTGTACTTTTTATATTTAAAGATAGCATTATCCACGATATTAAAGATGCCAAGATCACGCTTGATACAAAGCTTTCAGTAGCTTTTGGTGACATTGGACGCAATTACAGTAAAGTAAGCGATTTTAAATTTTCAAGTGATATCTACGCATATGCCGCAAATGATGGCTTTTTTGCGGGAGCTAGTTTTGGTGGAGCAGTCATCAGTGCAAGAGAAGAAATTTTAAAGCAAAGTGGCTATGCCTATGAACAGCTAATAGCCTCTGCATCTAAACTTTTAGGAGATTAATGCAAGATATCATAAACTCAGTTTCAACATACGGCTATATTGTATTGTTTTTTTATAGCCTTGGTGGCGGTATGGTTGCATTAATCGCCGCTGGAATTTTAAGTTTTGCTGGCAAGATGGATATTACTCTTAGTATAATTGTCGCTGCTGTGGCAAATACAATCGGCGACACGCTAATTTTTTGTGTCGCAAGATTTAATAAAAACTCACTTATGCCTTATATCAAAAATCATAAAAGAAAGCTTGCTTATGCAGGAATTTTGGCCAAGAAACACGGCGATAAGATAATATTTATCAAGAAATTTATCTACGGCGTCAAAACTTTGGTTCCTATCGCGCTTGGACTTACGAAGTATTCATTTTATAAATTTAGCATTATAAATTCGATCTCGTCAGTGCTTTGGGCGGTCATTATCGGATTTGCCAGCTTTAAAGCGGGTGATTATTTTGTAGGTGCAAGCGACTATCTTGGCGAGCATGGATATATTATGCCTCTTGCTATGGTTTGTTTGTTGCTTGGAATTTGGTTTTTTTTACAACATATTACAAAAAGGAGAAAAGCATGAAAAAGGTGATATCTGCTTTAATCGTGGTTATCGTGGTGGCCATTGGAGCGGTTTATTTTGCTTCAAATGAGGTGGAGAAAAACTATCAAAGGATAGTGAATGATCTAAACAATATTAAGGGCTTTAAAATTTCTAATAACAATTACAAAAAAGGTTTTTTTGGTTCAAAAGGATCATTTGATTTTAGTGTTTCAAAAGATCTTTTGGAAAATATATTTGGTAAAAATGTAAATGAGGATTTGGTTTTTAAAGTAGAAAATGAAATTTCTCATACAGTGCTTGCTTTTATAGATGGCTTTGAAATAGACTCAAAAATTTCTATTCAAAACGATATGATTAAAAATATTATCGCAACATTTATGGGATCAAATGTCATTGCAACAACTAAAACAAAAGTTAGCTTAACTGGCGATAAAGATGTAGATATCAAATTTAGCAATATTGAATTTAACGATAAGCAAAAAACTGCCGTTAATACAAAAGATATAAAGATTGGTATGACACTTGATTCAAAAGATAGTATGAACAGCTTAAAGGTTGAAGCAGATAAGATTGCTTTGAAAGATTTTAGTGAGTACAACAAAGTTGATCTAAATATCGAAGGATTTTATATTGACTCAAGTTATAAAGAGCCGGTTAAGTTTTCAAAAATTTTAGAGAGTCAGCTTGTACCTTATTTGGCAAAAGTTAAATTTAAAAGGGTGTCTTTCGCATCTAATGATATAAGTAATATCTTGATAGATGACTTTAAGTATGATTCAAAATTTGAAATCTCAAATGATCTTGGAAGATTGGACGATGTTATAAAAATAGGTATAGTAGCAGTTGATAAAGTAAAATATACAGATTTTGTCTTTGATAGCAAAATCGCAAATATCAATGTGCCTGCATTAAATAATGTATTAGACAAGCTTAATAATTTAAATAATGAAGAAAATTATAATGTTTTAGCTGGATTAAATTTTGATGAGATAATAGATCAAATCTTAGAAAAGAATCCAAGCATAAAAATAGATACATTAAGCTTTAAAAAAGGAGATAAGGCTTTAAAGCTAAATTTGGATGCAGCGGTAAATGGCTTTAAAAAGGGAACAAATCAGTCAGAAATTTTTGATAAATTATCTCTTAGTGGAAAAATAAGCGTCGACGAAAGTCTAGCGAATTTTTTTGATACACTAGTGCCAGAAGTAGCTTTTGTTGAGCCTACTTTGATATCTGCTGGATATTTTAAAGAAGAGGACAAAAAAGTAATAAGCGATTTTAAATATGATCCAAGCAAAAAAGATATTATATTTAATGGAAAAGTTGGACTTCAAAATTTCTTTATGGGTTTTTAAAAAATTAGCCTGATTTTTATCTGCATTTAAGCATCACTTCTATATACTTCACTTTCTGTTTTGCAAAACGCAGAGCAGAATGTTCTTTTAACTTACAATTGTTAAACTATTAGTCAATCTTTGAAATCTAAACAAGTGATCGATTGAGCCAGTCTATTATTTTATAATTTATAATATATTAGAC
>NZ_POZX01000070.1:0-73133 GCF_002912895.1 Campylobacter concisus | reverse complement strand
ATTCAATAGTATTTAAAGTTTATTTGACGAATTTTTATGCTTTTTAAGGGTTAAATTTTGCATTTAAAATGATAGTATGCAAAGCCCATTTTTTTCTCCACTATCATTTTAAATGCAAGATACTGTCATTTTAAATGCGCGCCGATAAATTTTTCTATATATTTACCTTTTAAGCTTAAAAATTTAAATAAATTTGAGCTAATTATGAGCTTTTTATATAATGAAAAAGTGATATTATTATTAAAATAACAATTTATCTAAGCTATATTATTAAATATAGCTTAAAAGCTACTATAAATTTTTCTCCAAAAGTCGTTTTATCTAGGTTAAAAGTCAAAGCTTAAAAAAATAAAGTAGTAATTAATATTTAAAATATTAAATATCTATATAATTTCATTAATACATTTTTTTATAAGGAGAATGGTTATGGCAACCAGAAAAGAACACGATTTTATAGGTGAGTTGGAAATCTCTGACGATTTTTATTATGGTATCCAAACATTTAGAGCTACCGAAAATTTTCACATGAGCGGTAGAACATTAAAAGAGTATCCATACTTTGTAAAAGCATTTGCACAAATCAAAAAAGCAGCTGCACTTGCAAATAAAGAGGTTGGCGTTTTAGATCCTAAGATTGCTGATACACTAGCAAAGGCCGCTGATAGAGTAATAGCAGGTGAGTTTTTAGATCAATTTGTGGTTGATATGGTTCAAGGTGGTGCTGGAACTAGTACAAACATGAATGCAAATGAGGTTATTACAAACATCGCACTTGAGAGTATGGGTCATAAAAAAGGCGAGTATCAATACATCCATCCAAACGATCATACAAACCTTGGACAAAGCACAAATGACACTTACCCAAGCTCAATAAAAGTAGCAACTTACGCAAAACTTACTGATTTGCTTGCTGCAATGAATCTACTAAAAGATGAGCTTGATAAAAAAGCAAAAGATTTTAAAGATATCATTAAAATGGGTAGAACTGAGCTTGAGGATGCAGTTCCTACAACGCTTGGTAATACATTTAATGCATTTGCAAGCTACATTAAAAGCGATATCGAAAAGATTACAGCTGCGCGTGAGTCAATGACATATCTAAATATGGGTGCAACTGCGATTGGTACAGGTATTAACTGCCACCCTGATTATAAAAATGTAGTTGTTAAAAAGTTAAAAGATATCACTGGTGTTGATTTCAAAAAAGCTGATGATTTCATCGCAGCTACACAAGATACAGCAGACTTCGTTCACGTTAGTGGCGCACTAAAAACTGCTGCCGTCCGCCTAAGCAAGATCGCAAACGACCTTCGTTTGATGAACTCAGGTCCAAGATGCGGCCTTGGCGAGATAAATTTACCGCAAATGCAACCAGGTAGTTCAATCATGCCAGGCAAAGTAAACCCAGTTATCGCTGAGGTTGTAGGTGAAGCGTGCTATGAAGTAATCGGCAATGACGTAACTATTATGCTTTGCAGTGAGAGAGGCGAATTTGAGCTAAATGCATTTGAGCCAGGCATCGCTTATGCGCTATTTAACTCTATCTTTATCCTTGAAAACGCGATGAAAACCCTAGCTGAAAAAGCTATCAGAAAACTAACCGCAAACCCTGAAGCGTGCCTAAAATCAGTACTCGGCTCAGTCGGTATCGTAACTGCTTTTAACCCATACATCGGTTACGAAAAATCTGCAAGTATTGCTAAAGAAGCTTTGCAAACAGGTAAAGCAGTTGGCGATATCTGCCTAGAGAGAGGTTATCTAAGCAAAGAAGAGATCGATAAAATTTTAGAGCCAAAAAATATGCTAAATCCAAGCATGGTTAGGTAGAAATTTAAGCAAAGTATTATTAAAAGCGTGTCAAAATTCTGGCACGCTTAAGTAAAAATTTTAGTTATAAAATTTAATAGAGGAGTTTTCAATGGATATTTCATTGATATTACAGTTGATCGTGCTCTTTGGCGCGATATTTTTGGGTGTTAGACTAGGCGGTATGGCTATTGGTTATGCTGGTGGCATCGGCGTCGTAGTTTTAACTTTAGGACTTGGATTAAAAGCAGGCAGTATACCTTGGGATGTTATTTTAATCATTATGTCCGTTATAGCTGCTATTACAGCGATGCAAGTAGCTGGTGGCCTTGATTATTTGGTGCAAATAGCCGAAGGGATACTAAGAAAACATCCAAAATACATAAATTTCTTAGCCCCAGTTGTCACTTATCTGCTAACTGTATTTGCCGGTACTGGACACACAGCATTTTCTATGATTCCAGTTATTACTGAAGTTGCAAAGACACAAAATATTAAGCCTAGCGCGCCTCTTAGTATAGCTGTTGTTGCTAGTCAGATAGCTATTACAGCAAGCCCAGTTTCAGCAGCGGTTGTCTTTATGGCTGGTGAGCATGCTTTGGGCGGACTTGGCATTAGCTATCCATTGCTATTAGCTATCTGGATACCTACAACTTTTATTGGTTGTATGCTAACGGCTCTTGTTATTAATATATTTTATAATCTTGATTTAAGTAGCGATAAAGAGTATCAAAGAAGACTTAAAGAAGGGCTAATCAAAGATGTTAAAATCGAAGAGAAAAAAGAGCTTCCAAAAGGAGCTAAACTATCTGTTTTAATATTCTTAGTTGGTGTTATCTCTGTCGTTTTATATGCTACTGCTATTAGTAAAAACGTAGGCTGGATAAAACCAAGCTATGTAACAGGCTATGAAAAAATTTATGAGACCAAAAGTCCAGATAAATTTAATGAACTTGTCGCAAAAGATATAAAAGTCAAAACTGACTCAACTACTAATGTAAAATATGTAGAAGATCCAGATAAACCTACAAAGGTGTTGGTATTAACTAGAGATAATGCTATTATGAGCTTTATGCTAGTTATCGCTACTTTAATCACACTAACTTGTGGTGTCAAGGTCGATAAGCTATTTAATACAGCTACATTTAAAAGTGGTATGACTGCGTGCGTCTGCGTGTTAGGTGTAGCGTGGCTTGGAGATACTTTCGTGGTAAATCACACCGATGCGATCAAAAATTTTGCCGGCGATTTTGTTAAAGACTATCCATTTATGCTTGCTGTTGCGCTATTTTTTGCTAGTATGCTTCTTTATTCTCAAGCTGCTACCGCAAAGGCACTTATTCCTACAGTTATAGCCGCACTTGGTTTAACTGCTGCAAATAACGGTGACGCATATATTTTAGTTGCATCATTTGCTGCAGTTTCAGCATTGTTTGTGTTGCCAACATATCCGACACTACTTGGAGCCGTTCAAATGGATGATACTGGAACAACTAGGATAGGTAAATATATATTTAACCACTCCTTTTTTATTCCAGGCGTTTTAGCTATTGCTTTTTCTGTCGCACTTGGATTTTTGATAGCTCCGATACTTTTATAAGTATTTTAAATCAAACTTAAGCCGAGATCTCTCTCGGCTTTTTAAATCTCTTGAAAATTTTTTAATTTCTATTCAAAATCCTTAATCAAAATTTTATATTTAAATTTTTTATAAGATTACCTTAAAAATTATATTAATTAAATTTATCATTTTTAGAATTTTACTCATTTTGATATTCGAATACTCATTTTTTAAAACTAAAAATCTAAATATAAATATTAAGTAGAATTTAATTTTATTTTCAACTTTAAATACTAGAATAACTAAAGGCAAATATCTTTTAAAGGGAGAAAGATGAGCTTAAATAGACGAGAATTTTTAAAATTCGGTGCTGGAGTTAGTATGGTTGCATCGTCCTTACCGGGTGGTGCTTTAGAAAATGCTGCAAAGCAAGATGAGAAGTACATCCGTAGCTTTTGCGAGATGTGCTCTTCAAGATGCCCTATCGAAGCAAAGGTCGTTGATAATAAAATTTGCTTCTTAAGCGGTAATCCAAAAGCTGGTGGTACGGCGACTTCGCTTTGTGCAAGAGGTGGTTCTGGTTTTAGCCAGCTTTATGACGAAAATAGAGTCAAAAAGCCTTTGATCAGGGTTGGCGAGAGAGGCGAAAATAAATGGCGTGAGGCCAGCTGGGACGAGGCGCTTGATCTAGTTGCTTCAAAAATGCTTGAGATCAAGCAAAAGTATGGCCCTGAAAGTTTTGTCTTTACCTGTAAAAGCTCGCAAACACACAAGCTAATGGTAAATTTTGCCTCAGCTTACGGCTCGCCAAACTGCTTTTCACACTTTTCATGCTGTCCGATCACATATCAAATGGTCTGCGAGCAGATGTATTGGAATAGCTAAGCTAAAAAGAGACTTTGCAAACGCAAAATATATTGTAAATTTTGGTCACAATCTTTTTGAAGGCATAGTTATAGCCGATGCTAAAAAGCTTGCTAAATTTGCAGCTAAAAAAGATACAAAACTACTTGTGCTTGAGCCAAGATTTAGCGTGGTGGCTTCAAAGGCTGATGAGTGGCTGCCAGTTAGACCTGGCACTGACCTAGCTTTTGTACTGGCTATCATAAATACATGGATATAAAATGGCACTTATGATAAAGAATTTATAGAAAAATTTACAATTGGCTTTGATGAGATCGTTAAAAGCGTAGAGGGCAAAACGCCTGAATGGCAAGAGGCGATCACTGGCATAAAAGCAAGTGACGTTAGACGCATCGCTGATGAAATTTATAAAGCTGCTCCAAGAGTTATTTTTGATTTTGGGCATAAGACAACCACCACAAAAGCTGAATACATGAGGACAAAAGCCATCATGGTGGCAAATGCGATGATGGGCAACTGGGAGGTTAAAGGCGGTCTTTTTGGTGGTAAAAATGCAAAAACCTTTAACAAGCTAGTTAGTGAGGATAAATTTCCAGTTCTTAAAAATCCAGATGAGAAATTTAAAGTACCAAAAGTCACTAGACTAGACTTCGCTGGCGAGACTGGTAGGCATAAATTTGTAAGCAGAAAACATGGCGTTTTGATGGATATAAATGATGCTATCTTAAATGAAAAGCCTTACGCCATAAAAGGCTGGTTTAATATCCGCTTTAATCACCTAATAAATGTTGCTGAGACGATGAAGAGCATAGAGGCGATGAAGAAGCTTGATTTTATCGTGGTAAGCGATGTTTATCTAAACGATATGGCGACATTCGCTGATGTCATCTTGCCTGAGAGTAGCTACCTTGAGCGCGACGAGGGCATAGAGGATAAGTCAGGTCTAAAGCCAGCTTATATGATAAGAAATAAGGTTATTGATCCAGTTGGCGACACAAAAGATGGGGCGTTTATCTTTAGAGAGCTAGCACGCCGCATGAAGATAGATGAGCTTTACACTTGGAACGACATACGTGAGTTTAGGATGCAGCAAGCTGGTGGAGATGTAAATTTACTTGCTACGCTGGAAAAAGATGGTTTTATCACGTGGGATGAGCCGGGAATTTTGTTTAGAGAAAAAGGCATGATCGATAAATTTGTCGCTAAATATCCAGTCGCTACTAAATTTGTAGGCGAAAATGGACTAATGGATGATATGGCTAAGCTTAAAACAAAAAGCGGCAAGATAGAGCTATTTTTGCCTGATGTCGAAGCGCAGTTTGCAGGATATGGCGCGCTAAATGACAAAGATATGGACACATTTGACGGACATGATCTTTGTCTAACTTGTGGCAAAACGCCTATTCATACCAATGGACATACTCAGGCGGTGCCGTCGCTTCATGATCTTATGAGTGATAGCCCTATCTGGATAAATCCAAAAACAGCTAAACGTAAAAATTTACGTGATGGCGATATGGTTGTGGTGAAAAATAAATTTGGCGAGCAAAAGGGCAAGCTCATGGTGACCGAGGGCATTAGGGAAGATACACTCTTTATATATCACGGCTTTGGACACATCACCCCAGCTCTTAAGAGTATAGATCACGTGGGGCTAAATACAAGCGTGCTTCTTAATCCGGCCGAAGGGCCAGTAGCTGCGACTATGGTTACAAATGTTGGCGTTAGCATAAGTAAAGCGTAAGGATAGAAAATGAAAAAATATATGATGATACATGATGAAAATTTATGCATCGGCTGTCAAGGCTGCTCGGTAGCTTGCAGAAGTGCAAACAATGTGCCAAGGGGACTTTACCGCTTACAGGTGCATGCAAAGATGAGTGGGACATTTCCAAATTTAAAGACTGACTTTTTACGTCAAAGCTGCGTTATGTGCGAAGATGCACCTTGTGTTGAGGTTTGTCCAACTGGAGCTAGCTTTAAAACGGCTGATGGCGTAACGCTGCTTGATCATAGAATTTGTGTTAGTTGCAAATACTGCATCCTGGCCTGTCCATATGACGCTCGCTACGTCTTGCCGGACGGCGAGATAGGCAAATGCACATTTTGCTATGAGAGCAGGCTAGAAGAGGGCAAAGATCCAGCTTGTGTTAGCGTCTGCCCTACAAATGCCCTAACTTTTGGCGACGTAAATGATGAGAACTCTAAAATTTCAAAGAAACTAAAAGAGAGCAAATATTACTTGCCAAAAGCGGAGTTAAACACAAAACCTTCACTTGCGATGATCGCAAATACAAAAGGAGCACACCATGAATAACATGTCAGGAAGCCTAGCTCAATACACAGAAATTTACTGGGGCTGGCCGATAGCTTTTTATCTATTTTTAGCAGGACTTAGCGCAGGTGCTAGCATCGTTGCTGTGCTTATCTCAAATAAATTTGGCAAGGATAACTACTACTTTAAAGCAGCCGCCCTTATCGCTCCAGTGGCGATCATCCTTGGACTTGCGCTTTTGGTGCTTGATCTTGGTAAGCCGCTTAGCTTTTACTGGATACTCTTGCTTTACAACTTTGACTCAGTTATGTCAATAGGCGTTGCGCTGCTTCTAGTTTATACGCCTCTTAGCGTTATATACGCGATTGGTGCGTTTAAAAATGAGATAGCAATGCTTAAAATTTCTCTTTTTGACGCGCTTGCAAATTTAGCTAGCAAGCTTTCAGGTTTGCTTGGAGTTTTACTTTTCATCCTTGGCATCGGCGTTGGCGCATATACGGGCTTTTTGCTAAGTGCAGCTCACAAGATCGCACTTTGGAACACGCCAGTTTTGCCACTGTTATTCTTAGTTTCTGGCTTAAGCTGTGCTGGTGCTTTTACGCTGCTTCTTGGCGTGCTAAAAGATGAAAAGAGAGCGCAAAACCAAACTGCACACTTTTTATTAAAATTTGACTTTTTAGCGATAATAGTCGAGTTTTTACTAATAGTCGCTCTTTTCATGGTTGTAAAAGGTGCAAGCGCAAGTGGCGCGCAGAGCGTAGCAAACGCACTTAGCGCAAATTCTCTTGGACTGATGTTTTATATCGGTGTCATAGGCCTTGGTATGGCTGTGCCTATCATTTTAGACTTAAGCGTTTTAAAGGTGCATGATTTCAAACGCGAATTTGCCGTACTAAACGCTATTTTAGTCATTTGCGGTGTCTTTTTGCTAAGATATTACATAGTCTATGCAGGACAAATTTTTATTTAATACTTAAAAAAGAATTTTAATTTGAAATTTACCTATTAAGTATTACAATAGATAAAAATCTTATTAAAGTTTGTTTTTTAGGAGAGCATTTTGAAGATTTTGCTTTTAGAAGATGATTTGGGGTTTCAAGAGAGCGTCTGTGAGTTTTTGCAGACGCTTGGTTATGAAGTTACAGCGGTGAGCGACGGTCAAGAGGCTTGCGACTTGATAGAGAAAAATTTCTATCACCTTTTTATACTTGACATAAAAGTGCCTGGAGTAAATGGTCACGAGGTCATCAAGTATATAAGAAGTCTAAATCCAAACGCTCCTATCATGATAACGACATCTTTAGTTGATATAGATGATATGGCGATTGGCTATGAGCTTGGCTGTAATGAGTATCTAAAAAAGCCATTTGAGCTAGCTGAGCTTAAATTTAGAGTAGCTGAGCTTATGAGAAAATACTATGGTACTGACGATAAGAACATAGTTAAGATAAATGACGAGTTTAGCTTCAACCTAAATAAACGTGTGCTACTTAAAGATGGCAAGATGGTTGATCTTAGCGCAAAAGAGGTCGCTTTGGTCGAGTGTTTGGTCTCACATCTAAATTCTTACGTCAGCATGGAGGAGCTTAGAGATCTTGTCTGGAACGACAAAGAGATCGAGGGCGCTGATATAAGGATGCACGTTTTAAAGATAAGAAACAAGACAAACAATAACTTTATCATCTCAAAGAGGCGCATAGGCTACAAGATAGATGCACAAGAGCTTTAAGATCCAGATCATAGCGACATTTGTCATAATGTCGCTCTTTTGCTTTCAAAGCTTTGTGATCTTAAATTTAAGTCAGAAAAATAGTAGCTCAAAGGCTCTCTTTGGCGCTATGAAGCATGAAACCATCATTAAAAATGCATTTCTCAAAAACGAAAATATAGCTAGCTCATTAAAGTATAAATTTGCAATTTACGACGTAAATTTTAAACCAGTCATCTCAACGCTTAGCAAAGAGCCAAGTAGCTTTAAATTTGTAACGCTAGAAGAGGGCGGATATCTTTTTTACAAGAGTTTTTTTATAAAAGATAAGACCCCTTACTACATCGTCGTAGAAAAGGAGCTTGATAATAAAAAGAACATCTTTTTAACAGCCATCATGCTGCTTGTCATCCTTGTGGCGGTGCTTTTTATCGTCTATTTTTTATATCTAAGCAGTGTTAAGCCTTATAAAGATTTTCAAAAGTATATGAACAACTTCTTTAATGACGCCATGCACGAGCTAAAGACCCCGCTTGGCGTAGCTGGCATGAACCTTGAGATGCTTGGACTTGAAAACAAGTATATAACACGCATCAAAAATGCTCTAAAACAGATGCAAATAACCTACGAAGATGTTGAGTACTTCATAAAGCGAGGCTACATCAAATTTCCACTTGAGAGGCTAAATTTAGGCGAATACGTTAAAGAGCGAGTGAAATTTCTCTCAAGCGTAGCTGATGTCAAGCACATCGTGGTAAAGACAAATTTAGCAAGCGAGGCATTTACTATGCTAAGCAAGGTCGAAGCTCAGCGCATCATTGATAACACCATCACAAACGCCATAAAATACAGCCCAAAAGAGAGCGAGATAATAGTAAATTTAGAGTTTGAAGATGAGCGCATAAAGCTTAGCGTGCAGGACTTTGGCAAGGGGATAAAGGACGTTAAAAAGGTTTGGAAAAGATACGTCAGAGAGGATGAAATCCAAGGCGGCTTCGGTCTTGGGCTAAATATCGTCAGTGAAATTTGCCAAAAACATGAAATTTCATACGGTGTTGATAGCGTATACGGCGAGGGCAGCACCTTTTACTATAAATTTAAACGAGCTTAGATTAAGCATAAAAGCGTAAAATGAAGCCTTAAATTTAGAAGGAAAAACTTTGGATAGAATCGTTGAAATCGAAAAAGTAAGCTTTGAAAATGACTTTGAAGTCTCGCTTAGACCGACAAAATTTGAAGACTACATCGGCCAAGAAAAGATCAAGCAAAATTTAGATGTCTTTATAAAAGCAGCCAAAAAGCGAAACGAGTGCCTAGATCACGTGCTTTTTTACGGTCCTCCAGGACTTGGTAAAACCACCCTTGCTCACATCATAGCAAACGAAATGGGCGTAAGTATCAAAATGACTGCGGCCCCAATGATAGAAAAGAGTGGAGATCTAGCCGCGATCCTTACAAATTTACAAGAGGGCGACGTGCTTTTTATCGACGAGATCCACCGCCTAAGCCCAGCCATTGAAGAGGTGCTCTATCCTGCGATGGAGGACTTTAGGCTTGATATTATAATTGGCTCAGGACCGGCTGCCCAGACCATCAAGATAGACTTGCCAAAATTTACGCTGATCGGTGCAACTACGCGTGCTGGCATGATCTCAGCGCCTTTAAGAGATCGCTTTGGTATGGACTTTAGGCTGCAGTTTTATACAAGCAGCGAGCTAAGCCGTATCGTGCAGATCGCTTCAGCCAAGCTTGGCAAAGAGTGCGACAAAAACGCCTCTTTAGAGATCGCCAAACGCTCACGTGCTACGCCTAGGATCGCTCTTAGGCTACTAAAGCGTATCCGCGACTTTGCTGAGGTAAATGATGAGCGAATCATCAGTCATGAGCGTGCAAAAGAGGGGCTTAATGCACTTGGTGTAAATTCGCTTGGATTTGACGAGATGGATATTAGGTATTTAGAAATTTTAATGCAAGCAAGGCGCCGTCCTATGGGGCTTAGCACGATCGCTGCGGCACTTAGCGAGGACGAGGGCACGGTTGAGGACGTCATCGAGCCATATCTGCTTGCAAATGGCTTTATCGAGCGCACCGCAAAGGGTAGGATTGCGAGTGCGAAATGTTTTGAGACCTTTAACGTCAAGATTGATATCGAAAAAGGGCTTTTTGAGTAGAGAAATTTAAATTTGGAGCAAAAATGGGCGAGCCACATCTTTGTCCTAAGTGCGAGCAAAGGACGATTTACTTTGACGGGATCTGCTACTGGTGCAGGCAAAAAGAGAAGCTGGAGTTTTATGAAGCCTTAAGCGAGGACGAGATCAAAAAGAGGCAGAAAAATATCCTTGCGCACATTGACGAGCTAGATAAATTTGATGAAATTTACAGCGACCTCACATATATTTTTTATCTGCATGGTATTTGCGATGAGCAGATCATCGAAGAATTGACAAAAAAAGGTGAGTACTACCCACCTGAAATTTACAAAAAGGCTTCAACAAAGATCAGAGATGAGCTTATAAAGAGGCTTTCAAGCGAAGAAAATATAGTTAAGCTAAATCACATCCTCTCGGCACTTGCCTGGCAGGGCGATGAGGTGGTAAGGGAGCTATTTTTTAAGCTTTATGGTGCGCCAAAGCCTTGGAAGACGAAGCTTTATGCCGATACTGATGGGTACTCGCAGACTGCTGGCTGGAGCTTTGATAGCAGTGGCAAGAGAAGAAGCCTTGTTTTTGATAGGTGTTTTACCTGCGAGCCAAGTAAAAACGCAGATGCAGGTGTTAAATTTAAAGCATTAAGCGATGAAAAGTGTAAATTTTGTTGCGGCGAGATGTTAGAGCTCACCATCAAAAAAGAGAGTCTAAAGCGACTTGGGTTAGAGCTTAAAAACGATGCTGTGCTTAGATTTTGCCCCACATGCGTGGGCTTGGTGCAGTACTTTTGCCAAAATGACGGCAATAGCGTGCAAACAGAGATAGTGGGCGAGGGCGAGAGTGAGGACTATTTAAGAGATGCTGTGGCAACGCTCGATGGGCAAAAATTTGAGCTAGCTAGCGAGGTTTGCGCTCACTACTCGTATATGATAGATAGCGAAATTTTGCTTGGTGGATATCCGCAGTGGGAGCAAGATGCTGAGTATTTAAAATGTCCAAAATGTAGCAAAAGCATGAAATATCTAGCACAAATTCCTTTTGGTGCGTTGATAGATGGCGAGGGAACTATATATGTTCAAATCTGTGATGAGTGTGAGATCCATCGGAGCAAATTTTCAGTGCACATAGCTCTAAAAATAAGTGAGATCTTTGCTGTAAAACTAAAAAGAAATGAGCTTTATTTTTGTTGCTCAAATTTTAAATAACGGTGGCATGCTAAAAATGCCTAAAGCCTAGCCACACTTGCTAGCTTTGCAAGCTTGATGGCAAAGAGTTTAAGCAATTTGGGAAGCAAATGAGCAACTTTGATAAATTTGCTATAATAATCCCATTTTAAGGGAGCAAGATGAACAACAGACTATTTTTTGGAATTTTTGCATTTTGTGCTTTAGCTTTGGTGGTCTATCTTTTTAAACCATATTTGCTTGATATTTTTATCGCAGCGCTACTAGCGGTGGCCGTTTCTAACGTTCAGATCGCATTTTTATCGCTTACTAAAAACCGCAAAACACTCTCTTCTGCCCTTACAACATTTGTACTTTTGTGTCTATTTATAGCTCCACTTCTTTATGCAGTGATCGAGATCGCGAAGTATGCAGCTGGCTTTGATATAAACAACGTCACAAAGACTATTGAATTTATCAAAAATTATGATTTTAGCCTACCAGAATCGATAAATTTTTTAGAGCCAAAGATAAAAGAATTTATAGGCGGACTTGATATTAAAATGCTTTTTTCTCAACTTGCGACAAATCTTGCAAGTCTAGGTAAGTTAAGCCTTAAATTTGGCGTTGATATGATTATTATTTTGGTCTTTTTCTTCTTTTGCAATCTTTATGGCAATGAACTAATCAGCTATCTAAAATATGCACTTCCGCTAAAGCAAGATGATACAGAGTCTATTTTAAGCGAAGTTGGCAACGTGATGAGTGTGGTTTTTTATTCAACTATCGCAAATATGATAATCCAAGGCTTTTTATTTGCTATTGTCACAAGCTTTTACGGCTATGACGGCGTGCTAACTGGCATCTTTTTTAGCTTTGCTTCGCTTATCCCAGTTGTTGGCGGTATTTTGGCATGGGGGCCTATTAGCATTTATGAGTTTGCAAATGGCAACACAGCAGCAGCGATAACTATCGCAATTTATACGATCGTAGTGATCTCATTTGCAGCTGATACGCTTTTAAAACCACTTGTTATTAAATTTATAAACTCGAAGCTGGTTAAAATACCAACAAAAATAAATGAACTTCTTATATTCTTTGCGATGCTTGCAGGTATCACGACATTTGGGTTTTGGGGCGTGATCCTTGGACCAGCGATCGTAACATTTTTTATCTCGACTATCAAGCTTTATACGCTTTTAAGAGAGAGAAATTTTGTATAAAAATAGGAACAAATATGATCTATGAAGATAAATTTATAAAAATCGAGCGTGAAGACAATGAGCTTCCTTGGATAAAAATTTTTACCATTAAGCCATTTCGTGAGCTAAGCGATTGCGATGAAGCGAGTAGAGCCAGGCTATTTGAAGCGATGCTTATAAGTGAAAAGGCGATGCTTGAGTTTTATAAACCAACCAAAATAAACATTGCAAGCTTTGGAAACTACGTGCCACACGTGCATATTCATGTTATTGCTAGATTTAGTAATGATGCATTTTTTCCAGATAGTGTGTGGGCAACTGCTAAGAGAAAAAGCGAGCTTGTGTTGCCAGAATTTGATAAATTTGCAAAATTTTTAGAAGAAAAGTTAAGGGCTAGTTTTGAATAAATATAAAAAATATCTTAATTTCTATATCGTTTTTATCTTTATCATAGTGCTTGGAGGGCTTTTTTACTTTCTTTACAGCTCTTATATGACTGAAAAGATGCAAAATAATATGCGAGTCTTTTTTGATTACCAGGTAAAACAGCTTAATAAAAGCATAGATGATGAGAAATTTTCATCAATGGCGATCTCTATCTTGCTTGCTCAAAATGAATCCATACAAATGTGCTTGCTAGGGCAAAGCCGCGATGAATGTATAAAAAATATCGAAAATTTAACCAAAACCCTTGGCGCAGCATCGATGTATAACAACATTAAGCTTCACATTTATGATAAAGATCTAAAAAGCTATGTAAGGAGTTGGGATTTAAACAGATATGGCGATATGATCGCTAGTGGTAGGTTTTTAGTGCAAGAGTCAAGGCATCAAAACAAGCCCATGGTCGGCATCGAGGCGTGGTATGCTGGAACGCATATAAGGGCTGTCTCAAACGTAGTACGTGATGGTAAAATTATTGGCAACATCGAGGTTTTATTAAATTTTGACTCACTTGGAAATTATTTTAAAAAGCAAGGAATTGATCTATTTGTTCTTTTGGCAAAAGACAAGATGCCATCTCGTAAAAGCATTCCAAGTGATCAAATTTTAAATGATTATTACATCGAAAATTTAAGCAGTGCAAATTTAAACATAGTAGGTTTTTTGCGTGATATTAATTTTAAAGAATATGAATTTTACGTTTATAAAACACACTACTTTTGCGTGGTACCATTAATAGACGCTAGCAACACACAGATAGGCTATTATGTGCTTCATGTAAATACCAATGAAAAAGAGCGAAATATTTCACAAAATTATTTTGAATCAGAAGAACTCTTTTAGATTCTATTTATCTGATAAATTTTTGTATTTATAGTGTAAATAAAAAGAATGGTGGAAGCGAGGGGGATCGAACCCCTGTCCAAAAACAAAATACATACAGCCTCTACACGCTTAGCAAAAGTGAAAATTTCATCTAAAAAGGCTCACTTTCCAAAACCAAAATTTAGACTAAGACTAAAATTTCAGCTAGCAAGCAGTCACTTTGCGAGCCTACTCTAGCTAAATTACTTGCTTTTGTCCTAGCTAGAATTAGACTAAGCAAGGCTCAACTGAACTTACGCAGCTTTAGCGTAAGCAGGAGCGAAATTAACGTTGTTTGCGTTTAAATTTAATTTGAGCTTTTTACGCTTTGCTCAAAGCGACGTGCCACCGTATACACTCTGCTCCTGTCGAAGCCAAGTCGCTCCCAAAAATAAAATGGTTAGTGAATTATTTAGTTAAGTTTTGCAGGCACATCAATGATTTTTGGCTCAAGAACGCTAAAATATTCAAAATCGTTCTCGACATCATCTTTATATTTATTAAACTGATCGCTAATAAGTAGTAACCAATCTATAAATTTATCATTTGCTGGCCCTTTTAGACTTCTTGCCTCTTGAGTTATCTCTTCAGCTAAAGTTGTAAGCTTTAATATCGGATCAAGATGCATGAACCCTGCTGCTGATTTAATATTATGAAAAATCCTAGTAAGCTCTAAGATACTATCTTTATATTTATCAGCTCTTCCTAAATTTATTATCAAAGGCTCGAGTAAATCGCACATTAAAGCATAGTGAGATAAAAATTCTTCAACTATGTCATAAGAGTAATCTATTTCAAGCCTTTTTAATATACCCATTTTTATGTCCTTAAGAAATTGGCGTAATTGTAGCAAAAATTTGATAAAATTGTTAGCCTTTTAGCTAAAATCCTTGGAGCTTGCAATGAAAAATGAAAAAACTCAGAAGAAAAAACTAAGCATAAATGATATAAAAAATAAAAAAGGCATTGAGCCTATTGTAATGATAACTGCCTATGATGCGTTATTTGCTAAGCTTTTTGATGATTATGCTGATATTATTTTGGTTGGCGATAGCTTAAATATGAGTTTTAATATGCAAGAAAGCACGATAAGTGCGGACATGAATACCATGCTTTATCATACAAAGGCCGTTTGTAACGGAGCTAAAAATACTTTTATCATGGCTGATATGCCATTTGGCAGCTACACAAATGAAAAGCAAGCGATAAAAAATGCGATGAAATTTTTCAAACAGACAAATACCGATGCGGTAAAGCTCGAAGTTGGCATGCACCAAGTAAATTTAGTAAAGCGCCTTTGTGAAGAGGGCATAAACGTTATGGCTCACATTGGCTTAAAGCCTCAGTTTTATAAATTTGAAGGTGGATATAAGATAAAAGGCAGAAGCGAGATAGAGGCAAAAAGGCTAGTTGAAGAGGCTTTGGCATTTGAGCAAGCTGGAGCGTTTGGTATCTTGCTTGAAGGTACGATGAGTAGTGTGGCTAGCGAGATAACAAAGCAAGTTCATGTACCAGTTATTGGTATCGGATCTGGAGTAAACGTCGATGGACAAGTGCTTGTATGGTCTGATATGCTTGGGTTTTTTGAAGACTTTAAACCAAAATTTGTAAAACACTATCTTGATGGAGCGGATATTGTAAGAAAGAGCGTGCAATCCTACGCAAATGATGTAAAAGGCAAAATTTTCCCAAGTGAAGAATTTTGCTATTAGGATGATTAATATCCGCGTTAAATAAAAAGCGCCAAAAGGCTATCTATTTAAATTTCTTTATAGCCCTTTATATCAAGACCAAAACCTGCAAGGCTTACAAATTCTTTATTTTTATTTGAGCTTAAAAGCTCAATTTCGCTTATGCCAAAATACTTTAAAATTTGTGCCCCAATGCCATAATCTTTTTGTGAGCTTGCATCGCTTTTATTGCTGTCTAAAAATAGCAGCACTCCGCCATTTTTACTTAAAAAATCCAATGCCTTTAATAAATTATCAAATTTATCTCCACTTAAAAGCTCATGGTCTTTTCTTATTTTTTGAAATTTTACATTAGTTTGCGCTTTTATCTCTCCGAAAACATAGGCAACGTGATTTTTATTTTCGTGATCTTTTATGTCATATCTTTTTGCTTCAAAACCACAGATTTTTACATTCTTTGCGGGCGAAACCTCTATTAAGCTTTCGTGGCTAAGTCTGTATTCTACTAATTCAGAAACGCTTATCATATTTAGGTTAAATTTTTTACAAAATTCCTCCAAATAATCACGTCTTGCCATTGTGCCATCTTCTTTTACGATCTCGCAAATCGCTGCCATTGGACTAACGCCAGCGAGTTTGCAAAGATCAACTGATCCTTCAGTGTGACCTGTACGAACGAGGACACCACCTTTTTTTGCAATAAGCGGAAATATATGCCCAGGCCTTACAAAATTTTCAGGCACTGAATCAATACTAGCAGCAAGTCTAATCGTCATATCACGCTCATAAGCACTTACGCCTGTCGTCGCTTCCTTTGCGTCAATTGTGACAGTAAATGCGGTTTCGTGACTGGATGTATTTTTAGAAACCATTAGCGGCAAATCAAGTCTTTTTGCGTTTGCTTCATCCATCGCAAGACAAAGCACACCTTTTGCATGAGTGATTGCAAAATTTACCTTTTGCATATCGCTGCTTGCCGCTGAAAAGACCAAGTCTCCTTCATTCTCACGGTCCTCATCATCGACCATAATTACCATTTTGCCATTTTTTATATCTTCAATCGCTTTTAATACATTTTCAAATGCCATAAATTTCCCTTATTAATTTTTTACGATTATATTGATTTTTTGATAACTTAGAGATAAAAATATTAATTTTGATTTGTCTTGTATCAATTATTTAGAAATTTTAGAAAAGATTTATTTTTAAATATATGCGATTTAGTGGCGATAACTTAGGTTTTATTTTTCAATTTATTTTATATGTAAAATTTTAAAACATAAATTTTTAATAAAATACACTATTTTTAAGAATTTCAGCAATTAGGGAAAATAAAAGTCAAAGAATAAATGATGGCGCAGCGGACGGGGCTCGAACCCGCGACCTCCGCCGTGACAGGGCGGCATTCTAACCAACTGAACTACCGCTGCACCTAAAATGGTGGTCGCTATAAGACTCGAACTTATGACATCCACCTTGTAAGGGTGGCGCTCTACCAACTGAGCTAAGCGACCTAAAATTTAAAAATATGTGGCGACCCTTAGAGGATTTGAACCTCTGTTTCTACACAGAGAAAGTAGAGTCCTGAGCCACTAGACGAAAGGGTCATAAACCCAAAAATGGTGTCCTGCGTTGGATTCGAACCAACGGCCCCCTCATTAAAAGTGAGATGCTCTACCGACTGAGCTAGCAAGACATTTACTTAAAAAAGAATTGAGATTATACAAAAAACATTATTACATGTCAAGAAACAAGAAAAAGTATCCAGTGCTTTACAATAAAGGCTAACTTTAATTTTTAATAATATAAGTTTATCTCAAATTATAAAAAAGAATGGTGCGGATGAAAGGACTTGAACCTTCACGCCGTGGGGCACCAGATCCTAAGTCTGGCGTGTCTGCCAATTTCACCACATCCGCACAACAATAATAAAGTGGTACGCCCATCAGGATTCGAACCTGAGGCCTACGGCTTAGAAGGCCGTTGCTCTATCCAGCTGAGCTATGAGCGCATAAAGTATTTTAAGTGGCGCGCCCGATAGGAGTCGAACCCATAACCTACAGATCCGAAGTCTGTCGCTCTATCCAATTGAGCTACGAGCGCCCAAAATGGGGTGAGTGATGGGAATCGAACCCACGACCCTCAGGACCACAATCTGATGCTCTAACCGACTGAGCTACACTCACCATTTAACATGGTCGGGGTGAAAGGATTCGAACCTTCGGCCCTCTGGTCCCAAACCAGATGCGCTAACCAGACTGCGCTACACCCCGCCTGAGTCGTGTTTGTAAGTTTATGCCACTACCTCATTAAAAAGTCGTATTTTAACTTGTTTTTTTTATAAAGTCAATTAAAAAACACTTAAATTAATAGAAATTATATATAAAAAATAATTCAATCAAAAATATTAATTAATACTTCACCAAATACTTAATTTTTTATACAGGCCATATTTTTTGCTTCTCTATCTTATTGCCTAACCATAAAGTATGACCTTTATTTCACGGATTTTTAAGTAACTTAACACGAATATTTTACACTGATATTACAATGGAATAAACAACGGTTTATTGTCTATTATGCGTTTTATACTACCTAGCATTCAAATTTAAACAGATTTATCTTTTCGGGCTAGAATTTTTATAAAATTATTTACTTAAAATTCTACAAACAAAAATCACTTGATAGGCTAATGATATGATTAGCATTTTATCCATCATATCATTAGTTTTTTCATCAGCGTAAAATATTATTTAGCTAGCATTTTCTTTTTTGCATAGATATTTATACTTTCCACTGCCAATGAAAATGCCATCGCAAAATAGATATATCCCTTTGGAATATGAAATCCTAATCCTTCAGCAACGAGCGTCATGCCCACAAGCACCAAAAATGCAAGTGCTAAAATTTTTATAGTCGGGTTATTATCTACAAAATTAGAAATACCTTTTGACGCTATCATCATTACACCAACTGCTAAAATAACAGCTATGATCATTATCTCTATATGCTCAGCCATTCCAACAGCTGTTATAACACTATCAAGAGAAAAAACAATATCCAAAACAGCTATCTCGCTTACAATGACCAAGAAATTTGCATGTGATTTTTTACTATTTTTATGCTCTTCGCTTTCGCCAGAAACACTAGAATGTATTTCAAGGGTTGATTTTACAAGTAAAAATAGACCGCCTAGTATGAGCACCAAATCTCGGCCGCTTATGCTAAATTCTGCGATAGTAAAGAGTGGCTTCGTAAGCTTCATGATCCAAAACAATGAAAGCAAAAGTAAAATTCTAGTCACCATAGCTAGCCCTAAGCCAACGATCCTACCACTGCCGCGCTGCTCTTGAGGTAGTTTACCTACTAAAATAGCGATAAATATAATGTTATCTATGCCTAAAACTATCTCTAAGCCAGTTAACGTAAGTAGTGATATCCACGCTTCTGGCGAACTAAACCATTCAAACATTTGCTTCCTTTGTTAAAATTTTTATTATGCTATCAGGCAAAATTTCATGCTCTATCGCATGGATTTTACTCTCCCAATCCTCTAAGCTCATACCATCTTCTCTTTCAAACGCCCTTTGTGCGATGAGTTTACCTCCGTCAAGCTCCTCGCTCACGTAGTGCACGCTCACACCGCCAAGCATCATATCACTCTCAAAGCTCTCTTTTATCGCATGAGCGCCTTTAAAAAGTGGCAATATGGAAGGATGTAAATTTATGGCTTTTATCTTTGATGTAAAAACAGGAGTTAATATCCTCATAAATCCAGCAAGCACCGTTAACTCGGCACCACTTTTTAAAATTTGCTCCACAACTGTAGCGTCAAATTCTTCTCTATTCGCAAATTTGGCACTCTCTATTATCGTCGTATCAAGCCCAAATTTCTTAGCGCGCTCTATGCCATATGCGCCTGGCTTGTTGCAGATACAAAGACAAACTTCGATTTTTATGCCATTAAAAATTTGATTATGAACTTTTTTAAGTATCGCTTCTAAATTTGAGCCACTACCGCTAAAAAGTACGGCTATTTTTTTCGTAAGCATTTTACTCCTTTTATAATGTCTGTTGGACTAAGCGCATAGCTGTTTTTGTCAAAATTTCTAAGGCTAAGCGCATGAGCTAAAGTGGCTGAGATAGCAGCACGAAGTGGCTCATAGCCTTGAGCCAAAAGTGCTAGCACAAGACCGCTTAGCACGTCGCCGCTACCGCCTTTTGCAAGTACGCTTTTGCCATAAGGCATGACGTAAATTTGTCCCTCTTTGGCGATTATAGTGTTTGCACCTTTAAGTACTAGCACAGCCTTAAATTTCTCGCTCCAAGATTTAGCATAAGTAAATCTATTTTCTTGTAATGTTTTTACGTCGATATCTGCTATATTACAAAGATTTAAAAGTGAACAAAACTCCTTTGGATGAGGTGTCAAGACGCAGTTCTCGCTTAGTAGGTCAAGCACTTTTGGGCTGTAAAAGATATCAGCGTCAAGCACAAGCTTTTTGCCTTTTAAAATTTGCACCTCAAGCTCCTCTACGCCCTTTTTGCCAAGTCCCATGCCAAGGGCTCCAGCGTTCATTTTCTCACTTATCTTGCTAGCTTGCATGATGTGCGTTGGTAAATTTAAACCCTGCTCGCCTATCACGCTAACTAGCCCAGCCCCAAAGGTAAATGCCGCCTTTGCGCAAAGCTTGCTAGCTCCTATGTGCTCGCCAGATATGATAAATGCGTGGCCAAAGTCGCCCTTATTTACGCACTGATTTTTTCTATTTGGAAGCACAAGATCGTATTTTTCAAGCAAATGATAGTCGCTCTCGCACTCATAGTTTTGCCCGCTTATGCCAAGATCAGCGAGCTTTACCTTGCCAACAAAGTCTTTTGCCGCGTCGCTATAAAGCCCAAGCTTTCTAGCTCCCATCGTGATAGTGATGTCCGCTTTTACGCAAGCACCTAGCACCTTGCCATCGTTACTTAGTCCACTTGGCATATCGCAAGCGATGGTGTAAGCAGGGCTAGCGTTTATTTTTGAAATGAGTTCTATGTGCTTTTCGTCTAAATTTCTATTTAGCCCTGAACCAAAAAGTCCATCTATGACACAGTTCGCTTCTTTTAAACTAATATCTATATCGTGGCTTTCGTGCACATTAGCTAGTTTTGCACGTTCAAGCTGTTTGGCGGCTAGTGGCTTTAAATTCTGACTAGCTAAGATAAATTCGCATTCAAACTCGCCCTCTAACATCCTTAAAGCACAAAGCACGTCAGCACCGTTATTCCCACCACCGCAAATGCCTAGTACCCTCATACCTTTTTTAAATTTCTTACGTACGAAATTTGCTATGCCGGCGGCAGCGTTTTCCATTAAAAGCTCTTCACTAAGGCCAAATTTCTCGCTCGCCCTCTCGTCTAAAACTCTCGTGTCTAAATATAAATTTTTCATCTTTATGCCCTAAAACTAAGCGCCTCTAAGATATGGGGCTTTAAAATTTGCTCGCTCTCATCAAGGTCAGCGATACTTCTAGCCACTCTAAGTGTTCTTTTTATGCCTCTTTGAGAAAGATTGTACCTCGAGGCCGCCTTTTGTAAAATTTCTCTTGCTTCATTATCCAGTAGACAAAATTTTTCTACTTGTGCGTCATTTAGCTTGCCGTTTAGCTCATCTTGATCGCGCTTTTTTTGAAAGATAAAGGCTTTTAAGACCATCTCACTCATCTGCTGTGAGCTTAAACTCGCCTTGTCACCTGGCGAGCTCTCGTCCATAGCAACTTTTAAATCAATGCGGTCAAGCACTGGAGCTGAAATTCTTGATTTATAGTTTTTTATCTCGTTTTCGCTGCATTTGCAATTTAGATTGCGAGAGAATAAATTTCCACAAGGACATGGATTTTGAGCTGCTACGAAGATAAATTTCGTTTCATAAGTCACTTTTGAATTTACCCTTGCGATGTGGATTTGATTGTCCTCTAGTGGTTCTCTAAGGCTTTCAATCACCTGCTTTGAAAAGTGAGGAAACTCGTCAAAAAATAGCACTCCACCATTTGCAAGCGCAATCTCACCGATCTTTGCGACATTTGAGCCACCACCAAATATTGAACTTTTTGTCGAGGTATGATGTGGTGAGCGAAAAGCTCTAATACTTGTAAATTCGCTATCTTGAAGGTTTAAAGAGCGGTATGCAGCTGATTTTAAAACCTCCTCTAGGCTTTGTGGCGCCATGATGTAAACTAGGCGTTTTGCGCACATGCTTTTGCCGCTACCCGGGCTGCCTTCAAATAAAATATTATGCATGCCAACGGCTGCGATAACGCAGGCTCTTTTGGCTCTTTCTTGACCCAAAACGTCCTTAAAATCAAGCTCGAAGTTTAAATTTGGAACATATCTTTTGCCAGAAATTTCTATCACATTTGAAAATAGCTCATGCGTAGCGTTAAAACGTATGCTTTTTGCAAATTCTGCGTCATTAAAAAATCTAATCGGTTCCTCTAGAGTACTAACCGCATAAATCTCTAAATTTGGGATCATTGAAGCTTTTTGTGCTATCTCTTTTGGCACTAAGACTTTTGCGTTTTTTACCTGCGTGCTTAAAAAAAGTAAGATAGAAAATAAATTTGCTGTGCTTTTTACGCTTCCATCAAGCCCAAGCTCGCCAAAGACAAAAATTTTCTCTAAGCTTTTTGCCTTTTGAAGAGCTATAAGAAGAGCAATAGCTAGGTCAAAATGTGAGCCACTTTTTGGCAGATCTGAAGGGGATAAATTTATGGTTATCTTTTGTGCTGGGAAGGAAAAATCAAGTGCCAGAAGTGCTGCCTTTACGCGTTCTGTACTCTCTTTTATACTTGCGCTTGCAAGCCCAACGATGCTAAAACCAGGAAGCCCGCGAGAGAAGATAGACTCAACATCAATTATCTTTAGCCCATCGCCGTAAGTAGCACATCTTAAAGACTTCATGAAACTTTTTCTTTTTTTTGCTTTTTGTATTCCTTGTCAAATTTTTTGCGTTTATTAAAGCCGATTTTTTCTATAAAAAGATGTCCATCTAAATGATCATTTTCATGCTGGATAGCGATAGCCAAAAGCCCATCAGCCTTTAAACTTTGCTCTTTGCCAAAGCGGTCTTGATATTTGATAGCCACAACTTCATTTCTTTTTACGTCTTCATAATATCCGGGCACACTAAGGCAACCCTCTTGATAGATGCATTCTCCTTCGCGTAGTTCAAATTTTGGATTTATGATCTCGATTAAATTTTCTTTATCCTGCACGCCCTCGTCATTGGCTAGATTTATAATAAAAATTCTTTTTGCGACACCTATCTGAATAGCAGCAAGGCCTATGCCTTCTTTTGCAATCATCGTATCATACATATCATCAAGTAGTTTGTGAAGTTCCTCATCAAAATTTTTAACATCTTTTGAGACTTCATAAAGTTTTTTATTTGGATAAGATAAAACTTCTAAGATCAAGCCCAAACTCCTACTTATTCACCCAAAAATATAGGCTGCTCATCATCTTGTGTTAGTATTAGTTGATCTAACGAGTAAGAGATTAATTCTTCAGCGCTTCTTGTTTTTGTTATCATGCTTGAAACCACTTGGATATCAAGCTTACACTCTTCACCATCTATCTTCCAAGGTATAGATGAAAGCATATTTAAAATTCTGCTACCGGCTTGTCTTGTGCCATTTTCGTCAGTATATTTCATAACCATAGCAAAACAGCCATCACCGTAATGAGCTACTATATCGCTTCTTCTAGAAGTTCTTAAAAGAAGCTGCGATATAGCTTTATACATATTGTTTCGCTCTTTTAAATTTTTTACACGATTTGTAAATCTATCTTTTGCTCTTACTAGTAAAAACGATGCGTTATAGCCATATCTCTTAACAGCTTCTACTTCACTTTGCACTGTGGCTACTAGAAATTTTTTATTATAAACGTCATATGTCGTATCATAAATCGACTGCTCTTCAATAGATTTAAGCATCTTGGCTACTTCGTCATAGCTTACTTTAATGACATCAAGATGTTTATCCATAAGGCTGTTTAATTTTATTAGGTCATGGTTAAATGCGCTTAAAACATTTTGAAGAGCTAGGATATTTGTATTGTTTTTGAGTGCATCCATACGCTTTTGCACTAGGCCTCTCATGATGCCTAAATTTTTATAGATTAGCACCACGGCTTGAAGCATGCTTTTTATCTGGATAAATCCTTGCTTTATCTCTTTTTCAATAGAGATATTACTACCTGATGGTACTGAGATCTCGGAATTTATAACTATCATATCACCGATCTCTTTTCTAAATTCATCAGGCTGTCCATCAAGCATTTTCTCAAAATAAATAGAGTAATTGTTTGGCGTAGATGGAACATTATCGTCACTTAATTCATGCAAAACATTTTCTGAAAATCTGTAGATATCTACCTTTTCTTTTTCTAGAATATGTTTTACCTCAACCGCTTTTTTCTTAGGGTCTGGTGCATTATCTATCTTTATCACTTTTGACCTTATTTAAAACTTTTCTCCAAAATTTTATCAACAAGTCCGTACTCTTTGGCTTCGGCCGAACTCATAAAAAAGTCACGTTCAGTATCTTTTACGATCTTACTTAGCTTCTGACCTGTATTTTTGGCCAAAATTCCGTTTAAAATCTCTTTCATACGCAAAATTTCACGAGCTTGTATCTCGATATCAGTCGCTTGTCCTCTAGCGCCGCCAAGGGGTTGGTGTATCATGATGCGAGAATTTGGCAATGCATATCTTTTACCTGGTGCGCCACAGCTTAGCAAAAATGCACCCATGCTAGCCGCTTGACCGATGCATATCGTGCAAACATCTGGCTTTATGTAGTTCATCGTGTCATAGATACTAAAGCCGCTTGTTATCACGCCACCTGGTGAGTTTATATATAGATAGATATCTTTATCTGGATCCTCCGCCTCTAAAAATAGAAGCTGAGCGACAATAGAAGCAGCCATGCCGTCTTCTATCTCGCCACTTAGCATAACGATCCTGTCCTTTAAAAGACGGGAATATATATCATAGCTTCGCTCACCTCTACTAGTTCTTTCAACTACGACAGGAACGTAATAGCTCATTACTCGGCCTTCTCTTTTTTACTTGCTTTTTTTTCGTCTTTTTCTTTGTTGAAAAGCTCGCTAAATAGCTTCTCTTCGATCATCGACATCTTTATAGCTGGAAGCATACCTTGGTTGCGGTACATATCAAGGTGTGCTTTTGGATCTTGTCCGCTTCTATACGCCTCAAAATAGATCGCTTGAACGACCTCTTGATCGCTTACTTTCACGCCTCTTACGCGAGCTAGCTCATCGATGATGAAAGTTAGGCGAACGCTATTTTCAGCGTCTTTTCTAAACTCGTCACGTTTTTTAGAAAGAGCATCTTTGTCCTCTCTAAATTTTTTCATATCATCTGGAGTAAATGAGCTCCATGCGTTTCTAAACTGCATATCAATCTCTTGCTCGACAATATTTTTTGGCACGTCAAATTTAAATTTCTCAACCGCAGCTTCAGCAAATTTTGGCTTAAGCTCATCATTTATAAGTTTATAAATTTTCTCTTGGCGGATTTGCTCTTTTATACGCTCATCAAGTAACTCTTCAGTTGGTTTTTCTTCATTTGGAAGTAGAGTTTTAAGCATCTCTTCATCTAGTTTTTCAGGAATTTTTCTCTCTTGAATTTCATGAAGTTTGACTTTAAAAACAGCATCTTTGCCAGCTAAATGTGCAGCACCATAGTTTTCTGGGAATTTAACCTCGATATCTTTTTCACCACCAGCTTTTATGCCTACCATACCATCTTCAAAGCCTGGGATAAATTGATTTGAACCAATCTCAAGTACATAGTTTTCAGCCTTGCCACCATCAAATGCAACGCCGTCAACAAAGCCCTCAAAGTCAAATTTAGCAAAATCGCCCACTTTTAGGCCTCTTTTGCCATCAATTTTTTCAAGTGGAGCTATCATTTTTAGAAGTTCAGTTTTTTTCTCATCGATATCTTTTTTCAAAACACGTGGGTTTGAAAACTCAGGTATCAAACTCTCATAGCCGCTCACATCGACGCTTGGTTTAAATGAAACTATTAGCTCAACATCGATCTTACCATCTTTTCTATCAAATTTTGAAACGATAGGCTCGCCGATAAGATCATCGTTTTTCTTGTCTGCTTGCTTTATAGCCTCATTAACAACATCTCTTAAGACATCTTGTTCAGCGTCGTTTGTTAGCTCTTTCTCGTAGCGTTTTAATACAACAGCAACTGGAACGTGACCTTGCCTAAAGCCATCTACTTTCATAGTTTTTGCTGCTTTTTTTGCTAGCTTTTCTACGCTAGACTTTATAGTATCTGCACTTATAGTCGTGCTTGCTAAGGTATTTACGCTATCTAGAGCTTTTGTTTTGATTTCCATCTAATTCCTTTATGAATACAAATTTTTAGCCCAAAATATAGCAGAATTTTCCTTATTTCATTGTAAATTTGTAAATTTTTATAGATATAAAAGGCGTTTTAACATAGAATCTAGCAATAAAATTATGGAGAAAATTTATGCAAGAGAGTTTTGAAAATTCGGTTAAAAATATGCTAACTATTATCGGTGAGGATCCAAACAGAGAGGGGCTTATTAAAACCCCTGAGCGCGTTTATAAAGCTTTTAAATTTCTAACTAGCGGATACGATCAAGACCCAAAAGAGGTGCTTGGCGATGCGCTATTTACTAGCTCAAACAACGAAATGGTTCTCATGCGAAATATTGAGTTTTACAGTCTTTGCGAGCACCATTTGTTGCCTATTATTGGCCGAGTACATGTAGCATACATCCCAAATGGCAAGGTCGTTGGCCTTAGTAAAATTCCACGCATGGTAAATATCTACGCAAGACGCCTTCAAATCCAAGAGCAGATGACCGAGCAGATCGCAAAGGCACTCGAGGACGTTATCGCTCCAAAAGGCGTTGGAGTCGTCGTCGAGGCTAGACATATGTGCGTTGAGATGAGGGGTGTGCAAAAGATAAACTCAACCACTACGACCTCGGCTCTTAGGGGCTGCTTTATCAAAAACGCAGACACAAGACGAGAATTTTTCTCGCTTATAAATTCTCCTAGGGAAACGCATTTTTGAGCTTAGAGCATATAAATTTAAAGCTTAAAGAGGGTGTAAAACTCTCAAACACCTTTGGCATCATAACTAAAATCACAGCTACGACTATCGAGATCACTGGACTTCGTCCAAGTATCGGCGACATCGTGCGCATAGTCGCAAAAGATAAGAGTAAAAATGGTCTTGGCATGGTTACGCAAATAAAGACAGATGGCGCTTATATCAGCCCATTTGGATTTGTTGAGGGCTTTAGAATAGGCGACTTCGTCTACGAGAGTGATCAAGGCATGAATATACCAGTGGGGCCAAATTTACTTGGGCGCGTGGTAGATCCATTTATGAAGCCGATTGATGGCAAAGGGGCGATTGATACGATTGATTATATGCCGATCATGAGAGCACCAATTGACGCTATGAAAAGGGGGCTTATAAACGAGCCTTTTAGCGTTGGGATAAAGACGATAGACGGGCTACTTACTTGTGGTAAAGGGCAAAAACTGGGAATTTTTGCAGGTTCAGGCGTAGGCAAATCAACCCTCATGGGCATGATCGTAAAAAATACGCTAGCTCCCATAAAAGTAGTCGCACTAATAGGCGAGCGTGGTCGCGAGGTGCCTGAATTTATCGAAAAAAACCTAGGCGGCGACCTGGAGGGTACGGTCATCATCGTGGCGACCAGCGATGACAGCTCGCTCATGCGAAAATACGGCGCATTTTGCGCGATGAGCGTGGCTGAGTACTTTAAGCAACAAGGCAACGACGTGCTTTTCATTATGGATAGCGTCACACGTTTTGCTATGGCACAGCGTGAGATCGGTCTTGCACTTGGCGAGCCGCCTACGTCAAAAGGCTATCCACCAAGCTCGCTCACACTTTTACCTCAGCTAATGGAGCGCGCTGGTAAAGAAGAGGGCAAGGGCAGTATAACGGCGTTTTTTACCGTGCTTGTCGAGGGTGATGATATGAGCGATCCGATAGCTGACCAAAGTCGCTCTATTCTAGATGGACACATCGTGCTAAGCCGCGAGCTAACAGACTTTGGCATCTACCCACCTATCAATATCCAAAACTCGGCCTCACGTGTCATGGGCGACGTGATCGGCAAAGAACACAAGCAAAATGCGATGAAATTTAAGCGTCTTTACTCGCTTTTAAAAGAAAACGAGGTCCTACTTCGCATCGGTGCTTATCAAAAGGGTAGCGACAAAGAGCTTGACCTTGCGATCTCAAAAAAAGAATTTATGGAGAATTTCTTAAAACAAAGCTCAGAAGAAGCCTTTGCACTTGAAGAGGTCGAAGAGCTGCTTGATAAGATCAATCAGTAAATTTCTAAAATTTATAAGCCTTTTTACAAAATTTGACTGCTAAAAATATAATCAATTTTTTATACTAATTGTTAAAGTGATCACGCATTAATTCTTTACTTCGGATGTAAGAATTGCACTCAAAGACCTATAAATTTCTATTATCTCATCTCTTTTTTAATTTCAAAAAGCACTGTTACAAACATCGTAGAAGAGAATTTGAAATTTATGAGGCTTTTTATTTTAGACTTCGTGAGATGGTTATTTTTGTATTGCACAAAATGACAAAGTGCTAAGAAAGCTCTTTTTAAAGCACCAAATATGCAAATATGCATTCCAAGCAGCGGTCGCAAAGTGGGTAAATTCCAAAAATTAGTTGTTTAGTAAAGACCATGTTACAACAATTTTAAGGCAAGTGAACAAGCTAAATTTATACTAAGTAATTATGTGCTGATATCTGTCTTGCTGTAAATTTTGGTAGCAATCATGGCGTAAATTTAACTATGAAAGCAAAATTTTACGTTTATATCAGTAATCCCTAGCACTTTAGACTTTGCCAAGTGACGCAAAGCATATGCTACATGAGATAGTAAAATTTGGAAGAGCTTAAGAGCCAAGACCTATTTTTCTAAACAAAGCTTGAGTTTAGCTCACACTTTCCCTAGCTTTGGCGGTGACAAACGTGCGAATTCTAATTAGACAAAAGAAGATTCCTCGCCAATGTCAGTGGCTCTTGCTATTTTTATATTTGTTTAAATTTATACAAACAATAAAATCAAGAGAGAAGGCTTAAGAGCCAAATCCCATCTTTTTATCTTCGCCAAAACTTGAGTTTAGCTCACGCTCTATCGTCGTTTTGAAGTCCTCAAAGGTAAAAATTCCATCATCTTTTATGGCGACTTTTAAAGCGGTATTTTTTAGTGTAAGGACGATCTGTGCGCCACTTAGGTTAAACTCAGCCAGCCTTTCTACGCTAAAGCCATCTTCAAAGCTTGCATTTTCAGGCAAAATTTTACGCCAAATGGCAAGCCTGCCGTTATAATCAGGCTTTTTAAACTCGATCTTATAATCAAATCTCCTAGAAAACGCCACATCAAGGCTTTGTAAGAAATTTGTCGTAGCGATCAGCACGCCTTCAAAGCGCTCGATCTGCTCTAAAAAGATATTTTGCATTTGATTATGCATTTTTTCAGCCCCACTCGAGCTCTCCACTCTCGTGCTTAAAAACTGATCGGCCTCGTTTAGCAAGAGTACTGGCTCACTACCACTTTTTTTGCAAATTTCTTTGTAAGTATCAAAAATTTTCCTTACATTTTGCTCGCTCTCGCCGACATATTTGCTTAAAATTTTTGAGCAGTCAAAGCTTAGAATTTGCTTCTTTAGACTCTTTGCAAGCCCAACAGCGCTCATGGTTTTACCAGTGCCAGGCTCGCCGTAAAAGATGATCTTGGCGTCTATATTTTTTCTAGTTTTTATACCCCAGCTGCTAAGTCTGGCGAGCACTTTTTTATCGACTTGCTTTAGTATCGTGCTTAAAAGCTGTTTTGTCTTTTCGTTTAGCACGACGTCTTCTAGGCTGGTTACTGGCTCTATTAGCTCAAAAATTTCTTGCTCTTTTACCAGGCTTTCGATCTTGATTTTTTTGCTATTTTTATCATTTTTTGGATGCATTATGCTTTGCAAAATTTCTTCATTTATAAAAAAGCTCTTGCTTACATTGCCATAAGCGTTTAAAACCTCGTCGTAGTCGATCAGTGCGCCCTCGATGAGCCTTGAGCCGTCCTCTAAAAGAGTGCGATTTTTGATGCGTTCAAGCTCGTCTTTGCTTATTAGCCCAACTAGCGTGTTTAGATCGCGGCCATTTTCAAAATCTCCCGCATATTCCTCTTTTAAAAGGGCTAAAAAGATGATCTGCTCTTTTTCGTCAAGTGAGTTTTCTTTAAAAATTTGCTCTATTTTTAAGCTGATCTTACTTAGTTTTACTCGCTCGTTTATACGTTTTGTAAGCTCGGAAATTTGTTCATTTATTCGCTTTTTGGCGTCATTTGAGCCATCTCCAAAAATAGCGGCCTTTGAGTAAAGCTCTACCTTTAAAAACTGATCTTTTAAATACTCCAAATGATCTTCATATGGCGTAAGCTCTGGTAAATTTATATCAGCGTTGCCATCTTCAAGAATTTTTAAAAATGTGGCTGATAGAGAAATTTCAGAATGAAGCAACGAAAGTAGCCCTTGAGCTGAAGCCCTTTGCGTGCTCTCAGGTATTTTAAAAAGACTATAATTTTGTACAATCCAACCGCTATCAAGCAAATTTTTTATAAATTTTAGATACAAAAGCTGCTTATCATTTTGCGTGCCAAAGACTGCTCCAAGTAGCTCAAAAACACTCATATTAGCTGTTCCTTGCACATAAGCTTTACTTAGATATTTTAAAATTTCTCCCTCTTCGTCGCCACACTTTATCAGCTCGTAAATTTTGCTTTTTTTAAGGTCCTGGTTTAAAAAATCAAGCAAGTATTTCACTAAAATTTATCCTTCATCTGCTCTATTTGCTCTTTTAATACACGTTTTAGCACCTTGCCAGTAGCATTTCTAGGTAACTCTTCGGCAAAGTAGATACTTTTTGGTATTTTGAAATTTGCTAAATTTTTCCTTAGATGCTCTCTCACTGTTTTTTCGTCTAGATCCATGCCCTCTTTTACTTGTATAAATGCCACAACCTCTTCATCGGCATGTACGTCTTTTACGCCAATTACCGCTGTTGCTTCAACTGCTTCAAGTTTGTAAATAACCTCTTCGATCTCGCGCGGATAGATGTTGATACCCTTTGATATGATGAGGTCTTTTTTACGATCAACAATGTAGATAAAGCCCTCTTCATCGACTTTGCCAAGATCTCCAGTCTTTAACCAGCCGTTTATGATGGTTTCATCAGTGATGCTTGGCATACCGTAGTAGCCTTGCATGACGCAGTCGCCCTTTACAATGATCTCGCCGATCTGGCCAACCGGAAGCTCCATCATCTCATCATTTACGATCTTCACCTCATAGCTATCAAGCACAGGCCCTACACTTAAAAGCTTTTGTTTATCATATAAATTTGCAGCTACGACTGGTGAGCATTCGCTAAGACCATATCCCTCGACAAGTGTTGCACGCGGAAATTTCACCCTAAAGTCATCAATAGTCTGCTTTGCAAGCGGAGCTGCACCACTTACAAATAATCTAATGCGATTAAACCATCTAAAATACCAAGGAATTTTTGCCTTACCGATAGCTGTATAGATGGCTGGGATTCCTAAAAATACAGTTACACGCTTTAGCAAAGTTTGCTTTAATACATTTGAAAATGGAAATACTGACTTTACAAGTACCATAGAGGCACTCGCAAATATCGGGAGCAACACCATTGCAGTTAGTGTAAAACTATGAA
Source organism: Campylobacter concisus (assembly GCF_002912895.1). Lineage (GTDB taxonomy): Bacteria > Campylobacterota > Campylobacteria > Campylobacterales > Campylobacteraceae > Campylobacter_A > Campylobacter_A concisus_G. Next base: position 41,555 of record NZ_POZX01000070.1, on the reverse strand, counting down.
ACATCGGTAAAAAGACTATGAAACGATCACTTTTTTTCACTATAAAACGATCATGAGCTCCAATTAAATTTGAAAAGATATTTTTATAGCTTATCATCGCACCTTTTGGCTTACCGGTAGTGCCTGAAGTGTAAATTATATGCATTAAATCATCTATTACCGGATACTTTGTGATACTAAGAGCGTATTTGTGATTTAGAGTTTCTGTAAAATTTACATTTTTAACAAGACCATTATTTTCATAGCCCTTGCTCATATCCTCTTTTGAAATTTGAGGCGTTGAAGTGAGATATGCGCTCTCGCCATACTCTTCGTCAGTGTCTATATATTCATCTTTTGAAGCACTTTGAAGTTTCTTTGGTATTGCTCCGATCCAGATTATCTTTCTTAAAATTTCAAGCTCATTTAATACGATTAACTCTTTTGCAAGCGAGCTAGACGCAAAAAGTACCTTTGCACCGCAATCATTTATGATATATTCAAACTCGTTTGCTTTTAAAAAAGTATTCATAGGCACTGCGATACCACCTATTGCGGTTATCGCAAGGTATGAGATGATAAATTCTTTCGAGTTTGTAACCGCCATAGCTACTTTATCGCCAAATTTTACTCCAGCAAGTTGCAAATAAGCTGCCACTTTATCGACATTTTGCTTTAATTCGCGATATTTTAGCTTCTCTTTTTCTTCAAAAAGAACTACTTGATTTGGATTTTCCTTTGCTACTTTGGTTAAAATTTCATAAAAATTATTATAAGAGTATCGCATTATTAACCCTAACTAAAATGTATATTTAAAAGTCGTACCAAGGATTTGGATCGTACCAGTATCAAATTCCCCTGACATTTTTGTAGCAATGCTATTGGTAATACCTGTTGCACGCTTCTTATCACGGTGTTGATAAACATATCCAAGTGCCATTTCAAGATTTGGTGTAAATTTATAATTTACTCCAAAAGAATACACCTTAGATGTAGTATTTGGAAGCTCTAAGCCAGTATGCTTGCTACTTGTAATGTCTTCGTCATAGGCAAAGCCAGCCATTAGTCTAAATTTTTCATTTACGTCATAGGCAAGACCTAGTCTATATGTATTTGTATCTTTTGCATTTTTAATGACTGGATCGTCCATGAATCTTGCAAAAGCTGGATGCGAGTGAGCTGGACCTTTATCCATGTATTCAAAGTCATAGCCTTTAAATTTAGACCAATACGTTCTCTCAAAAGCTAGCAAAAGAGTAAAGTCGCTAAATTTATATCCAGTTGCAAGCACAAGCTGTGCAGGAAGTGGGATCTCAACTTTTGTTTTACCATGATAGCTTATAGGAGATAGCGCTCCGTTAAAATCAGCATCTGTATGGCCTTTAAGTTCTAAATTTACATTTGAGCGGTAAGTAACAGCAAAGCTCAAATCCTCAATAGGTCTATAAGTAAGCGCGACATTATAGCCATAGCCCATACCATCGCCTTTTATCTCTCTGTAGCCTATTCGTCCAAAGTCACTTGCTATCTTACCTTTACTATAAACGCCTCTAGCACCAAGAGCAACGGCAAGTTTATCGTTTATGCGGTAAGCCACGGTTGGATTTAGCTCAACAACTTGCAGCTTAAACCTTTTAGCGGTAAACGCAGTAGCTGGATCCTCCCATGATACACCAACAGCAGCAGGAACGGCAAGAGCTAAACCGAATTTCCAGTTTTCATAAATTTCTGGCGTTACAAAACTAAATGTACCAGCTAGCGAGTCAAATTTTTCTGACCTGTAGCTTTTGCCACTATCACTTTTAAACTCGAGCTTATTTATATGAAACCAGCCAAGGGTACTTTCTATGTGATGACGTCCATCTAAAAACATCATATTTGCAGGGTTAAAATATGCCGCGTCAGCTCCAAAACTAAAGGCTACGTTACTAGCAGCAAGACCTAAAGAATCAGCACTTTGCTCAGGAATTTTATAACCTCCAGCATTTAGCAAAGTAGATGCCATAATAATGCTTAATAGCACTTTTTTCATAGTTTTTCCTTTTCAAAATTTCTTAGAATTTTTATCTCGTCTTCCCAAATACTCTCATCAATCGTCTCTAATATTAAGGGAATTTCGCCTATTTTATCATCATTTATTATATTTTTAAAAGCACTAAATCCAAGCTCACCCTTGCCAAGGCTCTCGTGCCTATCTTTTTTCGAGCCAAGTCCAAATTTTGCATCATTTAAATGCATGCCAGATAAAAATTTATAGCCAATGATCGCATCAAATTCCCCCATCGTCTTGACGTAAGCTTCTTTACTTCTTAGATCATATCCAGCAGCAAATGCGTGACAGGTATCAAAGCAAACACCAACCCTACTCTCATCGTCTACTCGTTCTATCAGATAAGCAATCTGCTTAAAACTAAAGCCTAAATTTGATCCTTGAGCAGCTGTATTTTCGATGACTAGCTTTACGCTACTTGTGCGCTTAAGTGCCACGTTCATGCAGTTTGCAATATTATCTAAGCACTCTTTTTCGCTTATTTGTTTTAGATGTGAGCCTGGATGAAAATTTAAAAGCCCAAGCCCAAGCTTACTGGCGCGATCTATCTCATCTACAAAGGCTTCAAGCGACTTTGCTCTTGCCTCCTCATCTGGATGGCCTAAATTTATCAAGTAGCTACTGTGTGGCAAAACATGCTTTGTGCTTATGCCAGAAATTTTTAGATTTTCTTTAAACCGCTCTATCTCACTGGCGCTTAGCTCTTTTGCATTCCACTGGCGTTGATTTTTTGTAAAAAGTGCAAAGGCATTTGCTCCTATTTTTGCAGCATTTAACGGAGCGTTAAACACGCCTCCAGCCGCACTTACGTGAGCTCCTATGTATCTCATTTTAACTCTTTTATTATCACTCTTATTTTATTTTTGCTATCTATAAATTTGACGTAGTTGTCGCAAACCTCGTATTTTATAAAATATGAACTTAGATCTTGACTAAAACCACACTCCGTATTTATCAAGCCTTTGCCATCATAAATCTTTTCTCTTTGCAAAATTTCTTCAAAAAGGCTCTCATAGTGCGGAGCTAGAAAAAATTTCTCATTAAACTCAGTCTTATTAAAGCAAGCACTATTTATGCAAATTTTATCTCTTATGTTTATGTTTGCGGTATTTACGCCAGAGCTATAAATTTGCAAATTTAGCTCATTTTTATATTTATGGAAAAATCCAACGTCATTTATCTTCATCATCGGAGAAAATAAAGTAACTTGAAAAGCTTGTGAATTTTGCGGCGTTTTGGTAGCCACGCAGCCTGTAAAAATAAAAACAGACAACAAAGTAAATAAAAAATTTTTCAAAAATTTTTCCTTATTAATCTAAAATTAAGTATAAAAGAAATATAATCCCAACTTCATAACCGACATGTGGCCCATTCGTCTAGCGGTTAGGACATCGCCCTTTCACGGCGGTAACACGAGTTCGAGTCTCGTATGGGTCACCACTTCTAAAAATTAAAATCTTATCCATATAAGCTTTAAAATATAGTTAATCTTAAATATTATTTTTAATTGTTATTTTAAATTTTTATTGAACCGCGCCGCTTTCAATTAAATGCGTTATTAAAATTTTAAAACCTAGAAAAATTAATATCGCTCCTCCCAAAAAGAGCGCCTTTTTTTCTAAAATTTCACCCATAAATTTACCTATATAAAAAGCAATCAAACTTAATGCAAAGCAGACTACACCTATGATAAGCGAGCTTTGAAAGATGTTTATCTCTTCAAAGCTAAGTGTGACGCCAACGGCAAGAGCGTCTATACTAGTAGCAAATGCTCCATACAAAATGGTCTTAAATCCTATCTTAAGATACTCACACTCCTCTTTGCTACAGGCCTCTTTAAACATTCTAAAACCAAGAAAGCAAAGTATAAAAAATGCAATAAAATGATCAACCGAGCTTATAAATTTTGCAAAACCAACACCTAAAAGATAGCCAAGAAGCGGCATGAGAAACTGAAAAAAGCCAAGCATAAAAGCTATAAATAAAATTTTACTAAAAACCAAATTTTTATATCTTGCACCATTTGCCATATTTAGTGCCGCACTATCCATACTAAGAGCGAAGCTAAGAAGTAAAAGTTGCATAATCTTCCTTTAGAAAAAAGGGTGAATTCTAGTGCAAAAAGATTAAATTTATTTTAAGTGTTTAGATATTTTTTGTATGATTTTGCTTTAAATTTAAAAAAGGAGAGAAGATGAAAAGATCTCTTGTTATTCTTTGTGGCGCACTTGCTTTAAATTTACAAGCCACAAATATGGACGATATGATAAATAAAGGCGTCAAAATCGCCACTCACGCATCAAGCGGCGACTATAAAAGCTTAGTTAGCGAGGTGCTAAACGCCGCTGTTAGCGAGCTTTCAAAAGATGGCTTTATAAACAATGCCACAGCTAAAATTCCACTTCCAAAAAGCCTTGAAATGGCGTCAAATTTAGCCAAAAAAGTAGGTGGCGAGAAGTGGGCGCAGGATCTTAGCAAGTCGATAAACAATGCCGCGACCACAGCCGTACCAAAGGCTGCTGAAATTTTTAGCGAAAGCATAAAAAATATGAGCGAAGCAGATGTCAAAAAGCTCTTTAACGGCGGCAGTGACAGCGTTACGAAGTATTTGCAGCAAAGCTCCAGCCAAAAGCTAAAGGCGGCATTTACGCCGATAATAGAAAAAATGATGAGCGAAAATAGCTTCGCGACTGCCTATAATGGGCTAAATTCTTTCATCGTCGGCTCAGCAAAAAATAATGAAACGATAAAATCAGTAAAGAGCCTAGCTAAAAATTTAGGTGCAAGCGAGTATGTACCAGATGACGGCGAGGACCTAAATGCATATATCACAAGAAAGACGCTAGATGGGCTATTTAACGTGATGAGCGAGAAGGAAAAAGGGCTAAGAAGTGGCTTTAGCCTAGATAGCGGCAAAAAGGTGCTAGACTCGATCTTTAAATGAAAAATTTAAGCGCACAAAACAGAGCCGACATCGCACTCATTGTAGTTGCCATCGTTTGGGGCGCTACGTTTTTACCTATGGCAAACGCACTAAAAACAAATAGTGTCTTTGTCATGCTCTTTTGTAGATTTTTTATTTCCGCTATCTTTATGGGACTTATAGCATTTAAACTTTCTAAAATTTTTGATAAAAAAAGTGTGGTTTATGGCACTATCCTTGGCATAGTTCTCTTTGGCTCGTTTGTTGCTCAAACTTACGCTCTAAAGCTTACTTTTAGCTCAAGTGTTGCCTTTATTACAGGGCTTGAGTGTGTGATTGTGCCTTTTATGACAGCACTCATTTTTAAAAATAAAATAACCATTTTTGCTATTTTTGGTGCGCTTGTTGCCATTTTTGGGCTTTGGCTTTTAAGCGGAGCCACTCTTGCTTTAGGAGCTGGTGAGGTACTTGCCCTACTTTGTGCCATATTTTATGCACTTTACACAAGCTTAAATGGCCACTTTGTAAGAAAATGCGAGCTTTATTTGCTTGTGTTTGTGGTATTTCTCACCGTCTCTTTACTCTCATTTGTCTTTGCATTTATTGAAGGTGGTGTGGTGCCAAATTACGATAGGGAATTTTTTATAGCAATTTTCATCACTGCATTTATTGGCACCATATTTTGCTACTTTGTCCAAACGATCGCTCAAAGATATACGACCGCTAGCAAGGCGGCCTTGTTTTTCTGTCTAGAACCAGTCTCTGCTGGCTTTATCGGCTATTTTTTCGCTGGTGAAAAGCTAACACTCATACAAATTTTTGGCGCAATTTTAATAATCTTTGGAGTTATCTTTAGCGAATTTGGTAAAAAATTTTTCTCTAGGTCAAAACTAGCTTAAAAGACAAAAAGCTTCATCTGCGACTCTATCTTTTCATCTATAAACTCGCCGTCAAATCTCTCTTTTAACATCGCTAAAACCGCCTTTTCATCGTAGTTTTTAGCTCCGTTTATCTCAAGGTGCCAGCAAATATTTTCAGCAGCTTCTTGCACGCTTCGTCTAACGATCCTAGTTTCGTTTAAAATTTCACTCTTATAGGCAATGCCTTGCTCATTTAGCCACGCTTCAAGCCTGTTTACGACATTTTTTTGTGAGAGCGTTCGGCCAAATTTTTCAAAAAATGGCTCCAGAAGATCAGAGCTTCTAGGCTTATCCCAGCCAAGATAGAGTTTTTGTTTTGCAATACTATGAAATTTAGCAAAATCTTCATCGCTAGCAATCGCTGGACTCATCGTGCAAATGACGATATCAAAGTGCTTTGTGGGCTTAAATTCTCTCCAAGAGCAAACTTCGCTACTTAAATTTGTCACACCAAATCTCTTTGCGTCTTCGTTTAAAATTTCTATCATCTTTTCAGAGCTATCTATACCAGTTACGCTTTTAGCCTTTTTTGATAAAAATATGCTCCAAACGCCCGTGCCACAGCCTATATCAAGAATTTCTTTACCGCTAAAATCAACTCCCCAAGCTAAGGCTTTAGCAAAAATTTGTTGCTGAATAGCACTTACTTTGCCATCAAACCTTTGATAATTTGACGCCTTTTTATCCCATAAATTTTGCATTTTAGCTCCTTATTTTTGGTTATAATTCTAGCAAAAAAGGCCAGAAATGAAAGATTTTATCTACAAAGTAATAATCCCACCACAAGCCATTGATATGCACGGACACATGAATAATGTCTATTATTTCACTCTTATGCAAGAGGCTGCATTTGCACACTCTGCAGCGGTTGGCGACACGGTTGAGGCGCAGTATAAAAGAGGCGAGATCTGGCTCATTAGAAAAAATGAAGCCAAATATATAAAAAGCGTAAAATTGATGGATAAGATAGAAATTCACACTTACACACAAGCTGAAGGCAAGGCGACTTCGTGTAGATATTTTGAGTTTAAAAAAAATGACGAACTAATAGCAACTGGCAAGACCGAGTTTGTTTATGTTGATCTAAAAACAAATCGTCCAAAAGCCATTCCGGCTGAGATAATCACTCTTTACTCGTGATCACACTCATCACAAACGCCTTTTATCACGGCGCTTTTTATATTTTTAGCGACGTTTAGGTGGGGCATATCGATGTTTGTGACTTTATGACAGACATCGCAAATAAAGTACGCTTTTGTCTCATTTGCTAGTTCGTAGTAGCTTTTATGATTATTTTCAGTTTTTATGACAAGGCCCTTTTTTTCAAAAATTTCTATGCTTCTATAAAAAGTGGTTTTATTTGCATTAAGGCTTTCTAAAATTTCATCATAGCTTAATGGAGTTTTGGCATTTTGCAAAATTTCAACGAGCTTTATGCGAAAAGTAGTTGCTTTGATACTATGCTCTTCTAGGAAATTTCTTGCATTCATCCTTACCCTTTTTATTTTGCGTATATTAACGCTAAAAGATTTAAACTATATTTAAAAGAAAAGGCTAAATTTAGGCTTTTGTATTTTAAGTTGCAACCAAGTTGCATTTTGCTAAACTTCCGCAATATTTTTTCAAACAAAGGAGAGATGGTGAGAAAGATTTTTGTTTTTTTAGCAGTTTGCGCTTTGTCGCTTTTTGCAAAGCCAGTTGTTACGACTAGTATATTGCCTACAAAATTTTTTGTTGAGCAGATCGCTGGTGATACACTAAGCGTAAATACAATGGTTGGCAAAGGTGCTGATCCGCACACTTATGAGCCAAAGCCAAAACAGATGAAGGAGCTTGAAAAGAGCGAGCTTTACTTTGCTATTGGCATTGAGTTTGAAGATACTTGGCTAGAGCGTTTTTCAAAATCTTTTAAAAATTTACACATTGTAAAAACACAAGAAGGCATCGAAAAGATAGCTATGAGTGATGAACATGAACACCATGAACATCACGAGCACAAGCATGAGGGCGAGCATAAACATGAACATCACGAGCATCATGACCATGACCACGAAGCTGGCGAACATCATCACCATCATCATGATGGCCTTGATCCACACATTTGGCTTGATCCAGTTTTAGTAAAAACTCAAGCTGATAATATAGCTAAGGCGCTAATAGAGAAATTCCCACAAAATGCAAAGCTTTATGAGGAAAATTTAGCTAAATTTAAAGCCAGCCTTGACGAGCTTGATAGCTTTATTAAAAATACTCTAAAAGATGTTAAAACTCGCGAATTTATCGTATATCACCCATCTTGGGGATATTTTGCAAAACGCTATAACTTAGAGCAAATCGCTATCGAGATAGAGGGCAAAGAGCCAAAGCCAGCTGAGCTAAAAGAGCTCATCGAAGAGGCTAAAGAGCACGGTGTAAAGGTTATTTTCGTGGCTCCGCAGTTTCCAACAAAGGCTGCGAATTTAGTAGCAAAAGAGACTGGCTCAAAGGTTATAAGCATTGATCAGCTTCCAGAAAATTGGCTAGATGAGATGAAAAAAACAGCAGAAATTTTTGCTAAGAGTCTATAAAAAATGTTAGCACGCCTGATTGTCATTTGCTTCTTCGCTATAAATGCCTTCGGGTGTGCTCTTTGCTCGCTTTATAGCCCGACCGCTCACGTGAGCGTAAAATTTGACTCAAACGAAAACAATATCACTACAATTGCTTTTTCATGGACATTTTCGCAAAATTTCTCAGAGCTTATGAGGCAAAATTTTGACCTAAATCAGGACGAAAAGATAGATGAAAGCGAGATCAAAAAGATCCGCTTAAATTTACTTGATTATCTTGTGCCAAGGCACTATTTAACGAATATTGAGTACTTTTACAAAGATGAAAATGCTACGAAGCTTGAGCTAAATTTAAAAAAGTATAAACTCTATTTTGATGAGGGCAGACTAAAATTTGACGTTAGTTTTAAGACAAATTTGCTTATCAAAGATGGCTTTGTGGTGTCTGTCGAAATGGACGATAAAGAGGGATATTTTAATTTTAAATTTACACAAAATAACGCATTTTTGGTATCAGATCAGTTTTGGACGATACCAAATCCAAATGCAAATTTAATATTTTTTACATTTTCAAGTAAAGCTGCAGCCAAAGCTCATAACGAAAAACCTGCATTAAAAGAGCTTCTAAAAGAGCCAAACTCAGTAAATTTTGAAGATGAAAATTTAAGCCAGATCGATAAGATCGATGAAGCTAAGTTTGATCTTGTTTCAAAAACAAGTCTAAATATGCTTGATAGATTAAAGCAAATTCTAAGAAATTTTGATCAAAAAAGTCCGCTAACTCTACTATTTTTAGCGCTAATATCATTTGGTTATGGCTTTTTGCACGCTGCATCTGCGGGGCATGGCAAGGTACTTACAAGCTCTTATTTTGCCGCAACTGGTGGAAGCTACGCCAAAGCCTTTTTCTTCTCTTTAAAGATCGGATTTTTACATGTTGTGGGCGCGTTTATTTTTGTGCTTGCTAGTTTTATGATATTACGTGAGATCAGTAGCGATCTGACAAAAGATACAGCAAGCGTTACGACAGCATTTTCTGGCGTTATTATCTTTTTTGTAGCGATTTTTATGCTTTATAAAAAGGTCAAAATTTATCTTTCAAGCAAAAAAGAGTTAAATAAATTTTATATTTTTAGTTCAAGCTTAAGCCAAAATTTGAGTAAAAATACAAAATTTATTAGCGACTGTGGCTGTAATATCTGCATTACAAAAAAACCAAAAAACAAAGAAGAATGGCTGGTTGCGGCTGCTGCGGCACTTATTCCTTGTCCTGGCACGATACTTGTCTTTGTACTAGCAAACGAGCTAGGCAGCTACTTTGCAGGCGTTATAAGCGGCATATTTATGGCGCTTGGCATGAGCGCAGTGATATTTTTAGCGGCTGTTTTTGGAGCCAAGATAAATGAGAGCACAAATATTAAGCTAAAAAAGTTTAAAATCTATGCCGAATTTATGGCTCTTAGCGTTATGCTTTGGCTTGGACTTTTTATTTTTACTACGACATTTACGCAAAAGAGTCTGTTTTGAAAGAAATTATAAAAATTAAAAATTTAAACTTTAGCTACGATAAGCAAGTGATTTTAGAAGGTATCAATTTAGATTATAGTAGCGATGAGTTTTTAGCTATTATCGGTCCAAATGGTGGTGGCAAAAGCACACTTTTAAAGCTTATTTTAGGGCTACTTAAGCCTCAAAGTGGTGAGATAAAACTCTTTGGAAAAGAGCCAAGCGAAGTCAGTAAATTTATAGGTTATGTGCCTCAAAATTTTCTCTCAAATCAAAGCTTTCCGATGATGGTTTTAGAAGTAGTTTTAATGGGGCTAATTGATAAAAAAATTTTTGGTTTTTACTCGCGAGATGAGAAACAAATGGCTCTTGCAGCCCTTGAGAAAGTTGGCATGAAAGAATTTGCAAGCGCTAGGATCGGTGAGCTAAGCGGTGGCCAAAGACAGCGTGTATATATCGCAAGAGCGCTTTGTGCAAATGCAAAAGTCCTCGTTTTAGACGAGCCAACAGCCAGTATCGACACAAAGGGTCAGGCTGAAATTTATGAAATTTTAAAAAATATAAATGCAAGTGGTGTTGGCATAGTTTTGGTAAGTCACGATCTAAATATCGTGCTAAATTATGCTACAAAAATCGCCTATGTGAGTAAAAATTTACATATCCATAAAACTCATGAAGATACTGCAAAAAGAGAATTTATAGAGCATTTAGCAAAATCTCATAGCCATTTTTGTGATGTCGAGATCGCACTTGGCGAATGTGAGTGCAAAATCAAAAGTAATGTTTTTAAGCTAAAGAGATAAAATGAGTGAAATTTTAGAGTTAAATTTTATGCAAAATGCCTTTATTGCTGGCATTTTAGTTAGTATCATTTGTGGGCTCATAGGCTCACTCGTTGTTATAAATAAAATGACTTTTATTGCTGGTGGCATTGCGCACGGAGCGTATGGCGGCATCGGACTTGCTTTTTTCTTCTCGCTTGAACCACTTCTTGGAGCTAGCATATTCTCACTCTTTTTAGCCCTCATAATCGCCACTATCACGTTAAAAGATAAAACCAACATCGACTCAGTTATCGGTGCTATTTGGGCATTTGGCATGGCTATTGGCATCATTTTTATCGATTTAACTCCAGGATACAATGCCGATCTTATGAGTTATCTTTTTGGCTCTATCTTAGCAGTAAGCGGGCAAGATATAACATTTATGAGTATTTTAGATATCTTATTTTTAGCACTCATTGCCCTTTTTTACCGTCAATTTGTAGCTATTAGCTTTGATGCAGAGTTTGCAAAGTTGCGCGGTGTAAATACAACATTTTTTCACTATTTGTTAGTGTGCATGATGGCACTTTGCGTGGTGGCTACGATTCGTGTTGTTGGGCTGATTCTAGTCATCGCTCTTCTTACTATACCGCCATATTTAGCACAAATTTTTGCCAAAAGACTGGGACTGATGATGCTAATCTCTACTATCTTTTCAGTCGTTTTTTGTTTTAGCGGTCTATTTATTAGCTTTTATTTTAACCTAACAGGCGGAGCTAGCATAATCTTAGTTGCTTCACTTTGCTTTTTTGCTTTTTGTTTTAAATTTAAAAGCTTACGTCAGTAGCCCTTCTTAACTGATAAAGCGTCCAAAAGACGAAGCAAATAGCTGTGAGATAGACGCTAAAAAATAGAGCCAACCATATAAATTTTATCTCAACACCAAAATAAAAAACTACTGCATAAAAAAGTGATCCTTGAAGTACGAATTGCCTAAATCCATTTAGCAAAAAGATGGCCACTGGGCGTTTTACGGCCTGAAGAGTGCTACCTGAGACATTTATCGTGCCATAAGCTACGTAAGCAAGAGAATTTATACCAAGATAAAGCCCTGCTATCTCCAAAACTGCCGGCGTATCATCAAAAATTCTTATCATATCTTCACCAAAAAATCTAATAAAAACGCAAGCAAATGCACAATAAATAAGTAAAAAAAGAAGCGAAATTTTATAGCATTGCTTAGCTCTTTTAAAATTTTTAGCGCCATAGTTTCTTGAAACGATACTTAAAACTGCTGCGGCCATACCAATGGTCGGCAATACCAAAATTTGCTCTATCCTTAAAGCTATACCGTACCCCGCTACAGCATTTACACCATAGTAGCTTATAAATTTTAAAAGTACAAGTGAGCCAAGCGACATCGATAGATAGTTCAAGCAAGCTGGTAGAGCTTGCTTTGTAATCTTTGCCCAAATGCCAAAATTTGGCACAAAATAGCTTAAATTTCTTGGCTCGATCATCTTAGCTTTTTTAACTTTTACAAAAAGGTAGATCATGCCCAAAAGCTGAACACTAGCTGTTGCTAGAGCAAGTCCTTTTACGCCAAGATCCAAAATGAATGCAAAAAAGTAGCAAAAAAATACATTGATAAAAAGGCCATAAAATAGCCAATTGCGGTAACTTTTTGTATCTCCAAGTGCCACAAGCACGCCGTTTAGAGATTTGATAATCAAGAAAAATGGTGCAGTAAGAAAGATAACACCCGCGTAATCAAGCGCCTCTTTTAAATAGTGATGATCAGCTCCTAAAAAAGTGAGTAAATTTGGTGCTAAAAAATAGCCACAAAACCCCATAAAAATAGCAAATACCAGCACAAAAGTAACTCCATTTGCCGCATAAAATTGAGCCATTTTTATCTTTCCTGCTCCAAGGCTATTGCCTATTAGCGCAGTTAGTGCTGAGCCAAAACCAAGCCCAATGCCCACAATACTTAGATAAAGTAAAAAGCTCATAGCCATACCAGCTACGGCAAGGGTAGAAATTTTTGCTGCAAAAAATGTGCCAGTGACGTTATAAAGAGTATTAAACATCATTGCGGTGCCAGCTGGGAGTGATAGCGAGATGATAAGCTTATTTAACGGGTCTTTTAGTAAATCCATGGTTTGATTTTACGTTTTTTATCTTTAAAATTTGTAAAGGATAAAAATCAATTAAATTTAATAAAAAGCCATTGCCTATTAATATAAGTTAGGATTGATACCTTTTGGCAACGCATTAAATCTTAGAAAGCTTATTTTTATGTATATAAATTATTTGTGTAAAAATTTGTATTTCTATTAGTCTTTGTTATATTAAAAATTTAGTAGGACAAAAATCATAAAAAGCAAGGAAAATACCTTGCTAAAAATTTTATTTATATTTTATGCCCATGCCACCGAATTTAAGTGTATTAGCTGTCTTGTTGTCGGTAGTACTTTCGATTAAGGCTTTAACATCCACTAAGCCTGGCAAGCCCCAAACTTGTTTACAAAGACCGCCTGTTTTTATAGTTATTCCTATCTCACCAGTAGTATTATTTCCAGGACGTACTTCTAAACACTCATCATCTTTTGCTTTTACTGGTGTTTTTACATTTGACATTTTTTTGACAGCTTCTTTAATATCCGAATCAGTAGCAAATTCGCCTTGTGAAGTGTAGTAAGAACCCAAATCAGCAATAAGTGTTTGTATATTTGTAGCAGTTTTTGCTATCTCTGCATCATCCCTTGTTGCAGCTAGTTTTGGTATAGCAACCGCGGCTAATATACCCAATATAACGATCACGAAGATCAACTCAATCATCGTAAAGCCTTTTTTCATGACTTCTCCTCCCTGAAATATAAATATTTTCTAAATCGAGCGAATTGTATCATAAATTTCAAAAAACAATAAAATAATGTACTATATAAAAAATCAAAAATTTGCCGATATAAAAAAGAAAATTAAAAATTAGGGGCGTTATGAAGGGCGTTATACTTTGTCTATTTATCATCACGATTTCATTTTGTAAATATGAATCCTATAAACCTCTCACGGTAGTAAAATATAATGAAGAAAAGGCTCTGCTTGGTAAAAAACTCTTTTTTGACAAAAGACTAAGCCCAAATGAAAACTACTCTTGCCAAACTTGTCACAACTTGTATTGGAATTTAAGCGGAAGCAACCAAGATAGCATGGAAAAAGGCACTTTAAATCCTCCAACCATATTAAATGCTGCAGCAAACTATCTATTTTATAGCGATGCAAAGATTAGCAATTTAAAAGATCAAGTAAAAGAGTCCATAACTTCTAGAATAGAACTAAACTCGGATAACGACAAGATAGTGGATTCTGTAAATAATATCTCTGAGTACAAAATTTTATTTAAAAAAATTTATAATGACGGCATTAATTTTGATAATATTGCAGATGCAATAGCTGAGTTCGAAAAGGCTGTCTTGAGTGTTGATTCGCCATTTGATCGTTTTATATCAGGTGATAACAATGCCATAGATGATAGTGCAAAGAAAGGATTTGAGATATTTAATAATATAGGCTGTGCCGCTTGTCATAATGGTAGAAATTTGGGAGGGAATTTGACACAGGATATTGGCCGAGAAAGAATTTCTACCTTAGATACAAGCAAAAGATTAAGAAGAGTGCCATCACTAAGAAATATTACAAAAACTGCTCCATATTTATCCCACGGGGAGATAAACGATCTAAAAGAGGCTATAAGCTTTATTGGTAACTACCAGCTAGGATACGCTCTTAGCAAAGATGAAATTGATGCTTTATACTCATTTTTTCTGACATTAAATGGTAAAAAGCCTAGGATACTAAATGAGTACTAAACGAATAAAAACCATACTTAGCGTCTTAACAGCTATATTTTTCATTAGTGCATTTTTTATATATAAAGCAAATATAGCTATTGGTGCAGCTCATAAATTTGATGATGGAATTTTAAATCTAAAATTTATAGACAATGAAATAACTTTTTCTTTAAATAATATTTATGATATCTCAAACTACGACAAACTCAATGCTGACATAAATTCTTTTGATACAAATTTGAGCAACCTTTCAATGCTTAGTGATGAGATGCTGTTATTTCATCAAAATGAAATAACAAAAGATCTACAAAACATAAGAGATGTATTTAGTAAAAAAGTATTTTTTTTACAAAGATCAGCTTATGTAAACTCATCTATAGATTCTTATATCCAAATAAGTCAATATGAGATACAAAATCTCGCACTTCCAAATAAGCTTGAGCCTATATTTTATGCGTTAAAAGGTGCTTTGATGCTTAGTCCTGAAGTAATAGATGAAATTTCAAAGCAAATAAAAATGTATAAAAACGAGTATAAAGATAACCAAAAAGCTCAAAATGTATTAGACAAAATACTTTATGCGACTCAAGCTACAAAAACTTTACGTACAATCTCAAATAGTGTAAAAGAACTACATCTTGATAATCTGATAGAAAATTTTAGAAACAAAATCCTAGAATTTCACTCTGATGAGGTGAATAAGGCAAAAATAGCTCAGACAATTTGTTTACTTACATTTATAGTATTTTGTGCATTTGGCCTCTTTCAAATTAAAATAGCCTCAGAGCGTTTAAGGCAAATAAAACTCTTAAGATCCACGGTTGAAAACGATCATAGCTCTGTTGTCTATTGCGATAAATACAATAGAATTTCATATGTAAATAAAACCTTTGAAGAAAAAACTGGCTACAAGCTAAAAGAATTAATTGGCAAAAATCCTAGAATACTAAAATCATATATGCACCCACAAAGCTTTTATGAATCCATAAAAGAGGCTCTGCAAAAATCTCTACCTTGGGAGAGCGATGAGCTTATAAGCAGAACAAAAAGCGGTGATTTTTTATATGAAAAGGTAAAATTTTCGCCATTTTTCTTTAAAAATAAATTTGAGGGCTATATAGCCATAAAGCTTGATAGGACTAAAGAGACGCTGATACTAAACGAGCTGACTCAAAAAAATGAACAAATAAAAATACAATCTTCAATCGATAAGCTAACAGGCTTTGGCAACTACTTTGCTTTAACTGAAATTTTAGACGCGCAAAAAGATGGAGTGCTCATTTGCTTAAGCATTAAAAATTTTAAAATTTTAAGATTCTTTTATCAAACTAAGATTATCGATGCAATGCTAAAAGCAGTAGCTGATACACTAAAGCTTTGCATAGATACTTCTGAGATAAAAGCAAAGCTATTTAGATTTCAAGATGACGCATTTTATATATGGTATGAAGGCGACAATATCGTAAGAGATATTGAATATATTAGAGAATATTTTGGTTCAAATAGAATAAATGTTGCTATTGATGAAAAATTTGAAAACTTACCAGGCATAAAGATGGTGTTTGGTGTTTCATTGCCAAACGATACCCCACAAACTAACCGCCTAATGCAATCAGTCCTTGCAAATCAGCTCGCAATAGAAAATGGTAGCAATATTTACTACTATCTAGAAAATGACGCCATTGAGATGAAATATCACAAAAACCAGCTGGCAGTTCAACTAATCGAAGATGCGTTAGAAAACGATAGAGTCATCGTAGAAGCACAAGGCATCTTTAACTTAGAAGAAAATGAGACCGAAGCAAAGTATTATGAAGTTTTGGTTCGTATAATCGACCAAAATGGTAAGATACACTATCCGGGCGAATTTTTAGATATTGCTATGAAAACTCAGTTATATCCGCAAATAACCAAAAAAGTTATAGCCCTTGCATTTGATTTAGCCAAAAAATATCCAGACTATACATTCTCAATAAATTTATCTAATACAGACATAGCCGACGCTAGTATGAGAGAGCTTATAGAAAATAAACTAATAGAGTGCAAAGATCCTAATAAAATTTGTTTTGAAATGCTAGAGAGCGAAGAGCTTAGCGACTATGTTGCGGTAAATTCTTTCATAAAACGCGTCAAGGGCTATGGATGTAAAATTTCGATTGATGACTTTGGCTCAGGATACTCAAACTATTACCGAATTTTGGAGCTTGATATAGACACCATAAAGATAGATGGCTCGATAATCAAAAAGCTTCCATTTGATGAAAATGCTAGAGTTCTAGTAGAAACCATCGTAAGCTTTGCAAAAAAGCAAGGCTACAAAATAGTAGCCGAGTTCGCAAGTTCAGAAGAAATTTTAAACCAAATCAAAAATTTTGGAATACCTTACGCACAAGGTTTCTTACTAGGCAAGCCTCGCAGAATGGAATAGTGGCTAAATTTCTATATCTATCCCAACTGGGCAGTGATCGCTGCCTGTGATCTCTGGCAAGATAAATGCGTCTTTTAGTCTATCTTTTAATCCTTGTGAAATAAAGAAATAATCAATTCTCCAGCCGACATTTTTAGCCCTTGCATTAAAGCGGTAGCTCCACCACGAGTAAGCGTCCGCTACGTCACCATTTATAGCTCTAAAAGTATCTATAAAGCCACTTTTTAGCACCTCATTGATCCATGCTCGCTCGATAGGCAAAAAGCCAGAAGTTTTGGCATTTGCCTTTGGATTTTTAAGGTCGATCTCGCGGTGAGCGGTATTTACATCGCCACAAAATATCACCTCTTTGCCGTTTTTTACAAGCTCTTTGCAGTAAGCTAGAAATTTCTCGTAAAAGTCCATTTTATAGGCTAGTCGCTCGTCATCCTTTTGGCCGTTTGGAAAATAGATATTAAAAAGCACGATATCATTAAATCTATGCTCCAAAACACGCCCTTCCGTATCGTCGAAAAAAGCTGCCTTTTGTGTAGAAATGTCAAAATTTGCTAGGCTCATCACACCAGAGTATCCAGCTCTCTCGCCTGAGTTTACACTTATATCTTTAAAGCCAAGATTATAAATTTCCTTTGGCACGTCATTTTCTTTGACTTTAATCTCTTGAAGTGCCAGGAAATCAGGACTTATCTCATCAAGCCAACCAAAGCCATCTTTTGTTACAAGTGCTCTAAGGCCATTTACATTCCAGCTAATAAGTTTCAAATTTCATCCTTTTTTTAATTATAATTATGCCAAAAATCGCAAAAAGGAAAATTATGAGGAACCAGCCAGAGTATAAATTTTTAAAAAATTTTGGCTACGCAAGAGAGGGTTTGGCTGAAATTTTTAAAAATGAAAAGAGCTTTCGTATAGAAATTTGCATATTTTTATTAGCAGCACTATCGCTATTTTTTTGGAATTTTGACCTTGTTTTTAATCTATTTTTGATTTTTAGCATGGCATTTGTGCTAGTTTGCGAGTGCCTAAACTCAGGCCTAGAGCGAGTAACTGATCTTGCAAGCCCAGACTATCACGCCCTAGCAAAGGCGGCAAAAGATGCAGGAAGTGCGGCTGTGATGATCGCAAATTTCTTATGTGGCGCGCTTTGGTGCGTGGCAATAGGATATAAAATTTGGGGCTAGTATGAATGAAGAAATTTACAAGGCAATAATTGGCGAGAAAAAGGTAGAAATTATAAATTTGCTAGTTAAAAGCTGTGATGAAAATGGCTTTATTGTAGTAAAAATTTCAGAAATTTGTGAAAAGCTAGACGTGAGCAAACCAACCGTTATAAATACCTTTAAGCTACTTGAAGAGAAGAAAATTTTCGAGCGAGTGAAAAATGGAGTTTATAGATTTAAAAATTTATAGTGGCGAGCAAACGCCTGCCACATCTTTTTAACTGATACTCTCAGTAGTGATCATGCTAATAAATGTCAAGCGGTCAGTTATCACGACGACCCTAGACGGCTGTGGCTCATGAACGCCACCTACATTCTCGCCAGCTGTATATAAATTTGGTATAGGCATAGCCGTTTGAGAGCTTATGACTTGGTTTTGTGTTGATATTTAGCCCGCCCATTGTATAGTGAACCTTTGGTATGCCACACTCTGCATAAAATAGCAGATAGGTTATAAAAGTAAAAAAATAATATAAATTTTAGCTATAAATTTTTTTAAAAATATTCACTACGACTTATTTAAATTTATAACCTAGTTGATAAATTTTAGATTTTAGTTTAAGAATAAAATTTAATCTAGGAGAACGGAGCAAAATTGCTCCGTAAATTATTTAACACCAACTATGATTTGAGTTGCTTTGATAATCGCAGTTGCTTTATCTCCCGCTTTTAAAGCTAGGCTGCTAACTGACTCTCTTGTGATGATGGCTGAAATTTTGCTACCATTTACATCGATAATAACTTCAGCATTTACAGCTCCGTCTTTTATCTCGCTTATAGTACCTTTTATTTGGTTTGTTGCACTTAGTTTGATGCTGTCGTCTTTTGAAACAATAACACTTGAAGCTTTGAATAAAAAGATAGCTTTTTTGCCAACTTTAAGGTCAAGACCTTTTTCACTATCAACTGTAACAGTTGCTTTTAGCACCTCGCCACCTGCTAGTTTGCCAGATATTAGCGAATTTACCGCACCTGTTCTTACTTCTGATATCTCAACATTTAGTTGATTTCTTGCGCTTATTGACATTTTGTCTCCTTCTTTTGAATTAAATTATGGTGAAATTGTAAGGTAGAATTATTAAGCAAAACTTAAAAGCTATTTATACAAAATTATAATATCAAAAATAAAAATTTTATACTTTTAAATGTCCTAAAAATAGCTATTTGAGAAATAAAATCTAAAAATTTAATTTATATTATTTTGAAAAAAATGAGAAAAAATATTACTTCTAAATATCTATTTTTGTAAAATTCTTGTAAATTTGACTTTAAAGCTTGGTAAAATTAAAAGTATTTTAATCTAAAATAATATTTTTAGGTAAAGAAATAAATTATAAAATTTGAAGTAAAAATTTGAAAATTTAAATACCAGCTTCTAGCATAGCTTCTGCTTGATAATGCGTAATAAGTGGCTCAATAATCTCGTCAAATAATCCTGCGGCCATAATCGCATCAAGGCGATAAAGTGTTAAATTTATGCGGTGGTCGCTTATGCGGTTTTGCGGGTAGTTATATGTTCGTATCCTACCAGAGCGGTCTCCAGTGCCGACCTGACTCTTGCGCTCGCTAGTCTCTTTTGCAAGTCTCTCTTGCTCTTGCATCTCGTAAAGTCTAGCTTTTAGTACCTTCATCGCAGCTTCTTTATTTTTGTGTTGGCTCTTGCCATCTTGGTTTGTGACAACAAGGCCTGTTGGTATATGTGTGATCCTAACGGCACTATCGGTTGTATTTACTGACTGACCGCCATGGCCTGAGCTTCTCATCACATCGACCCTTATATCATTTGGATTGATTTCGATCTCACTATCCTCGACCTCTGGCATGATAGCCACAGTCACAGCTGAAGTATGCACCCTGCCCTGACTCTCAGTCTCTGGCACACGCTGAACCCTATGCGTACCACCTTCAAATTTTAGCCTCGAGTAAGCACCTTTACCTTTTATAAGCACGATGATCTCTTTAAAACCGCCAGTGTTGCCCTCGCTTTGGCTAACGATCTCAAATTTATATCCACGAAGCTCTGCATATCTGATGTAAGCATTAAAAAGATCTCCAACAAATAGTGCAGCCTCGTCGCCACCAGTACCTGCGCGAATTTCTAAAAATATATTTTTATCATCATTTGGATCTTTTGGAAGAAGTAAAATTTTGATCTCTTCTTCAAGCTTCTCTCTTGAAATTTCTAAATTTTTAAGCTCTTCTTTTGCAAGTTCGCCAAGCTCAGAGTCCTCAAGTAGAGCTTTATTTTCATCGATGTCTTTTAAAATTTCTAGATATTTTGTTGAGGCAGTTGCGACTGGCTCGATAGATGATTGCTCTTTTGAGAGCTTTGTCATCTTTTCGATATCGTTTGCTATATTTGGATCGCTTAGAAGCGTAGAAATTTCATCATAGCGATCCAAAAATGGATGAAGTTTATCAGCAAACATTAAAATTTAATAGATTAAGCAGCTTTTAGAGTGTTTACTAATTGAGCAAGGCGACTAACGCGACGAGCAGCAGTTTGTTTCTTCAAAAAGCCTCTACTTACGAAGCTGTGGATACTTTTATTAGCAACTTTTAAAGCTTCATTTGCAGCATTTAGATCTTTAGCTTCTACAGCTACACGCACTGCTTTTGTGATATTTTTAAGTCTTGTGCGGTAAAATCTATTTCTTTCTGTTCTTTTTATAGTTTGTCTAGCTCTTTTTTCAGCAGATTTATGGTTTGCCATAATATACCTTTTTGAATAATTTTAGTCAGTGATTATATTAAAGATATAATAAATTTAACCTTAATTTAAGTCATCCTTAATGAAAGTAAAATTTTAGATTTTAAATTAGGTAAATTCTGATAAAATAGCACAATTTTATAATAAAAAGGATAAATTTATGAAACTATTTGGAACGGATGGAGTTCGTGGAAAAGCTGGCGAGAAGCTTTCAGCTCAAACATCTATGCGTCTTGCAATGGCGGCTGGAATTTACTTTAGAAAGACCTCAGCTACAAATGTGATTTTGGTTGGAAAAGATACTAGAAAAAGCGGCTATATGATCGAAACTGCCATCGTTGCGGGGCTAACTGCAGTTGGCTACAACGTCCTTCAAATAGGCCCTATGCCAACGCCTGCGATCGCATTTTTAACAGAAAATATGCGCTGTGACGCTGGTATCATGATAAGCGCATCGCACAACCCATACTACGATAACGGCATCAAATTTTTTGATAGCTTTGGCAACAAACTAGATGAAAAAATAGAAGCTGAGATAGAGAAAATTTTCTACGACGACGAGCTCATCGCGAATGCCCAAAAGACAATGACAGAGATAGGTGCAAACAAGAGAATTGACGACGTTATCGGCAGATATATCGTGCAGATCAAAAATTCATTCCCAAAAGAGTTAAATTTAAAGAATTTACGAGTAGTTTTAGACGTGGCAAACGGAGCTGCTTACAAGGTCGCACCAACTGTATTTAGTGAGCTTGGAGCTGATGTTATCGTCATAAACGACGAGCCAAATGGTAGCAACATTAACCAAAATTGTGGCGCGCTTCATCCAGAAGATCTAGCAAGCGAAGTAAAAAGGCTTCGTGCCGACATCGGCTTTGCATTTGACGGCGATGCTGATAGGCTTGTAGTAGTTGACGAGAACGGCGAAGTTGTGCATGGCGATGCGATACTTGGCTCGTTGGCTGCATTTTTACACGAGCAAAAGGCTCTAAAAGGTGGAGCCATTGTAGCTACGGTAATGAGTAACGCTGCACTTGATGACTATCTAAAAGCTCACAAGATCAAGCTACTTCGCTCAAACGTAGGCGATAAATACGTGCTTGAGATGATGAAAGAAAATGGCATAAATTTTGGCGGTGAGCAAAGCGGTCACGTGATATTTAACGACTACGCCAAAACTGGAGATGGCCTTGTTACCTCGATGCAAGTTGTCGCAATGATGCTTAAAAAAGGCAAAAAAGCTAGTGAAATTTTTGGCGAGCTAAAGCCGTATCCGCAAATTTTGCTAAATTTAAAGATCACAGAGAAAAAGCCACTTGATAAGATAGAGGGGCTAAAAGAGCTTGAGGCTAGCCTTGCAAAAGAGGGTATAAGATCGCTCTTTAGATACTCTGGCACTGAAAATTTGATTAGGCTTTTGCTTGAAGGTAAAAATCAAACTTTAGTTGAAAAACGCATGGATGAAGTTGAGAAATTTTTTGTAAAAGCCCTAAATGCGTAAAAATTTGGTTAAATTTTTCATAGCATTTTTTCTCATTTTTATCGTTGATCAAGCGATAAAAATGATATTTATAGATGGTTTTTCGTGGGACGGAGAGTTTTTCTCGCTAGTTCTTACATATAATAAGGGCGTTGCGTTTTCGATGTTTGCCTTTTTAGATGAGTGGCTTAAATTTATCCAGATCGCCCTCATTTTAGGCGTTTTTGTCTATCTAGTCGTTGAAAAAAAGCTGCTTTACTCGCATGCCATTTGGCTTGGAGCTTTGCTAGGAGCTGGCAGCTCAAATATCACAGATAGATTTATCCATGGCGGCGTTGTGGATTATGTCTTTTGGCACAAATGGTTTAACTTTGCGGTCTTTAACTTCGCTGATGTGATGATCGATCTTTGCGTTGTGATGATAATTTGGCAAAGTTTTAGAAAAAGGAGAGAGAGTGGGAAATAATATCTACGTCGCATACGCGCTTTGGCTACTTACTGGCTGGCTTGGAGCGCATAGAATTTACCTTGGTAAATTTATCACTGGCTTTTTGATGATGGGACTATTTTTTATCGGCTACTCTTTGCAAATCATCCTTGTTGGATATATATTTTTAGCTATCTGGTTTATCTGGTGGATCATCGACGCATTTCTAGTTGGTGCTTATATCGATAAAAATTTACAAAAAGTCGAACTAAAAGAGAGAGTAAAACTAAAAGATAAAGAAGAGGACTTAAAAAGACTTTACGAGCTTTTTGAGAGTGGTGCGATCAGCAAGGCTGAATTTGAAGCTAGAAAAGAGATACTTTTTAGATAAGGAGACGTTATGGCAGAATATTACCTTTACTTAAAATACCTCCACTATTTGTTTTTCATCTCGTGGATGGCAGTGCTGTTTTATCAGCCAAGGCTCTACGTTTATCACGTAGAAAATATGGACAAACCAGACTTTGTAAAAGTGGTCGAAGTGATGGAGTACAAGATGTATCACTACATCGGCTGGGTCGCGCTCATTGGCTCATTTTTCACTGGTATTTTGATACTTATCGCGATGCCTGATCTTATAAAAACTGGTCACATACACGTCAAAATTTTAGTTGTCATCTTGATGGCTATCTATCACCTAGACCTTGGACGCTACATGAAGCAGCTCAAAGAAAAACGCTGTAACAAAAGTGGCATCTTCTTTAGAGCTTACAACGAAGTGCCAACTATCGCGATGCTTATCATCATCTGGGTAATGATAGTAAATCCATTTTAAGGGAATTTGATGAAGAAATTTTTAGCATTTATCGCTTTGCCGGCACTCTTACTTGCGGCGACTCAGTACTTTGAGCCGGTGCAGATAAAATTTGACAACAGACTATATTCATTAGCATATTCAGCCAAGCCTGTGCCAAATTTATTCACACAGGAGTATTTGCTACCTGGCGAAAAGCTAGAGAGTTTTAGCTACATGCTCTCGCTAAATACGCTTAAATTTGACGCTACGTCAGAGCAAGCAGTCGAGCAAAAGATAAATGATCTAAAAGAACTAAAAGCAAAAGGGCTAAAAGTGGCTTATAAAAAGGGTTCTCTGGCAAATGAAATTTATCTTGATATCACGATATTTTCAAACCTAAATGGCGTGCCAACAGCCGAGCACTCGATATATCGCTACACCAAACAAGGCGGAAATTTAGTCCTTTTTACCATCCAAAGGCGCGCTTATAAAAAAGAGGGCATTCAAAGATTTGCTGCAAATTTCACGATCGAGTCGCAAGATTTTAGCAAAAAAGCCCTAGCCACACCTTTTCCACAAATCATCAATAGATAGACAAATTTGAGTGTAAATTTAGCCTTTGCACTCAAATTTTAAAACCAGACTTAACAAATTTATCTAAAAATAAAACGAATAGTTATATGATAAGAAAAACTCAAAAAGGATAGCCTATGATACATAAAATTCTTATCGCAAATCGTGGTGAGATCGCAGTTAGGATAGTCAGAGCTTGTAGGGATTTACACATTCAAAGCGTAGGAATTTACACAGCGCCAGACAGCGAATGCTTACATGTAAGGATCGCTGATGAGGCCTATCAAGTGGGCGAAGATCCGATCAAAGGCTATCTTGATGCCAAAGCTATCGTAAAGCTTGCTAAAGAGTGCGGAGCTGACGCGATACACCCAGGATACGGCTTTTTAAGCGAAAACTACGAATTTGCAAAGGCGGTCGAGGACGCTGGACTTATCTTTATCGGTCCAAAGGCTGAAGTGATAAGAAAAATGGGTGATAAAAATATCGCAAGATACCTAATGAAGAGAAACGGCATACCAATCGTTCCAGGTACAGAAAAGCTAAATGACGAGAGTATGGATGCCATAAAAGAGCACGCTAGACGTATCGGCTACCCAGTCATTTTAAAAGCAAGCGGAGGAGGAGGCGGACGTGGCATCAGAGAAGTTTGGCAAGAAGAAGATATGCAAGATGCCTTTGAGTCTTGCACCAGAGAGGCAAAGACCTACTTTAACAACGATGAAGTCTTTATGGAGAAGCTTGTCGTAAATCCTCGTCACATCGAGTTTCAAATTTTAGGTGACAACTACGGCAATATCATCCATCTTTGCGAGCGTGACTGCTCTATCCAAAGGCGCCACCAAAAGATTATCGAGATCGCACCTTGCCCATCTATCAGCGAAAATTTAAGAAAGATCATGGGCGTGACTGCGGTGGCCGCTGCAAAGGCTGTGGGCTACTCAAACGTAGGAACGATCGAGTTTTTGCTAGATGACTACAACAACTTTTACTTCATGGAGATGAACACTCGTATCCAGGTGGAGCATGGCATCACTGAAGAGATCACCGGCCACGACTTAGTCGTTAGGCAGATAAGGATCGCTGCGGGTGAAATTTTAGAGATCGAGCAAAGCGACATCAAACCACGTGGCTACGCGATAGAGGCTAGGATCACGGCTGAAAATGTCTGGGAGAATTTCATCCCAGCACCAGGCACGATCGAGGGCTACTACCCAGCTCTTGGCCCATCCGTACGCGTCGATAGCCACGTATATAAGGACTACACCATACCGCCATTTTACGATTCGCTCATCGCAAAGCTGATCGTAAAGGCGACCGACTACGATCTAGCGGTAAATAAGCTTGAAAGAGCACTTGAAGAATTTACCATTGAAGGCGTGCGAACGATCATCCCATTTTTGCTAACGATCAGCAAAAGTAAAGAGTTTAGACGAGGATTTTTCGATACTAGCTACGTTGAGAAAAACTTAAAAACTATCCTTGAAAACACCTATGACGATATGAATAAAGAGCCAAACGACGACCTAGAAGAGGTCATCGTAGAGGCGATAAAAAGATATAAAAAGAAGAGATAAATTTATCTCATTGCGGCTTTGGCGACAAATTTCGCCAAAGCTAAATCCTCGCGCAAACTGCGTACGTCTTAGCTCCGTCATTTGCCATAGCATAGAGCTTGCCACCGCTTACTAGTATGATCTGATCTGTAACTAAACCAAAATTCAAACTCTATCTTTTTTAGTAGCAAGCCATTTTTAGCGCTTATTAAAGCTGGCTTATTTTTGCAGTTTGCAAGTAAAATTTGATTCTCGACCCAAACAAAATTCTCCGTGCCACTGGTTTTAAACTTAAACATCACCTCGCCACTTTTTGCATCCACGGCGTATAGATCTCCGCCCTTGCCAGCGGTGCCAAAACAAAGCATTCGCCCTCCTTAACATCTCACATTTAGTGATTGCTAGTTTTCTTAGTTATCTCTGCCAGCTTCTTAAATTTATGAAGATTGTGGTCTAAATTTGGCGACAAATGGGTCAAAATTAAAAATGCGCTGAAATAAATTTGATAAAATTTGCCAAAATTTAGCAAACTAGAGGACTGATATGTTTTTAAAGTTAAACCAGATCGCTCAAAAGTTAGATCAAATTTTCTTGCCACTAGAGCAAGAGGGTATGACTGGCATGAGACTCTTGCTTCAAAATGATGTTAAAGCCACCACACAAGCACTTAAAAACGCACAAGAAGCTCTTGGCGTAAATTTTCCAGCTAAATTTACAAAGCTTTTAAGCAAAATTGACCTTGGAAATTTTGAAATTTGTAATGTCAAATTTGGCTCCAGAGGTGACTACGCGAGTGAGCTAGTACGGCTAAATAGCGTAGATGAGTACGGCGGCAAATGGTGGCAAGGTGAAGCTCGCCCTTTAAATTTGATAGTCTTTGCCGTGGGTGATCCGTGGATATTTTTGCTTGATTGCACGAGTGGCGCGGTCTATGCATGGCTCTTTGGAAATGAGGAGCTTTGTGGTAGGTGCGTTGCAAGTGACTTTGAGAAATTTTTCATAGCACTTGCTAGCATCGATATAGCAAGGCTAAACGATGAAGCTATGCCATCAACCGAGCAAATCCTAAAATTTGTCCAAGCAGATGGTAGAGCCCTTCTTTTCTGGCAAGAGATGGCATATGAAATTTAGCAAAATTAGGCTTCTTGGACTAAATTCTCTTTTATAAATTTATCCCAGCAACCAAAGCAAAAACCACTTTTTATAAATTTAGTTTCAATATGTAACACTCATTGCCCAAAATAAAAATATTAAAATATCTTTAAATAAAAATTTTTTCTAGCCGAGTTAATATTTAACTACAAAAAAAAGGAAAAAGGAGCAAAAATGAGCGAGTACATCGAACAAACGATGGAGTGGATAAAGAAGA
Source organism: Campylobacter concisus (assembly GCF_002912895.1). Lineage (GTDB taxonomy): Bacteria > Campylobacterota > Campylobacteria > Campylobacterales > Campylobacteraceae > Campylobacter_A > Campylobacter_A concisus_G. The sequence goes on along the minus strand of NZ_POZX01000070.1, from coordinate 14,451 downwards.
CCAACCCAGGTCAAGGCGTCTTTGTCCAAGCTGCGACTGAGGTTTTAAACAGCCTAGAGCCGCTTATCAAAAGAGAGAGCAAGTACCAAAAACACGCGATCCTAGAGCGCATCGTCATCCCTGAGCGCACGGTGATCTTTCGCGTGACATACACAGGCGACGATGGCAGACCAAAGGTAAATAACGGCTACCGCGTGCAATTTAACTCAGCCGTTGGCCCATACAAGGGCGGTCTAAGGCTCCACCCAAGCGTCGATCTTGGCGTGCTAAAATTTCTTGGATTTGAGCAAATTTTCAAAAACTCGCTCACTGGCGTAAATATCGGCGGTGCAAAAGGCGGTAGCACATTTGATCCAAAGGGCAAGAGCGAGGGCGAGATAATGCGCTTTTGCCAAGCATTTATGAGTGAGCTTTACCGCCACATCGGCAACACCGTGGATGTGCCAGCAGGCGACATCGGCGTGGGCGCTAGAGAGATCGGCTATATGTTTGGTCAGTATAAAAAGCTAACTGGCAGATTTGATGGCATCCTAACTGGCAAGGGGCTAAACTGGGGCGGCAGCCTAGCGCGCACAGAGGCTACTGGATACGGACTAGTATATTTCACACAAAACATGCTAAAAAAAGCTGGACTATCACTTGAGGGCAAAAAATGCAGCATCAGTGGTAGCGGAAACGTCGCCATCTACACGGTCGAAAAGCTCTATCAAGCAGGCGCACTGCCTATCACCGTCTCTGACTCAAACGGATATGTCTATGACGCTGAGGGCATTGATCTTGCGGTTCTTAAAGAGCTAAAAGAAGTGAAGCGCGCTCGCCTTAGCGAATACACAAAATTTAGACCAAATGCAAAATACGTAAGCGTGAGCGAGTACAAAGAGGGCAGAAACGGCGTCTGGGACGTGCCATGCGACGGAGCCTTCCCATGCGCGACACAAAACGAACTTCACCTAGCCGACATAAAAGTGCTTTACGCAAATGGCTGCCGCTTCGTGGCTGAGGGCGCGAACATGCCAAGCACGCTTGATGCGATAAATTTCATGCTTGCACAAAAAGACTTTCACTTTGCTCCAGCAAAAGCAGCAAACGCTGGTGGCGTGGGCACGAGCGGACTTGAGATGATGCAAAATGCTGGCATGACTTCGTGGAGCTTCGAGGAGGTCGATCGCAGACTTCATGGCATCATGAATCACATCTTTGAACTAAGCTATGAAACGAGTAAAGAGTTTGGCGATGAGGGCAACTTGGTGCTTGGCTCAAATATCGCTGGCTTTAGAAAAGTGGCTGATGCGATGATAGATCAGGGATATGTGTAGGGCTGATTTTAGCTCTTGCTCTATAAATTTGCGTCCAAGCTAAATTTGGACGTAAATCAATATGAAATAAGTTTGGGCTTTTAGCTAAAAGAGAGTTTTCTTTTAACAAGAGATAATTAAAATTTTATAAAATTAAGCTATAAACAAGCGAATTTTTTAGCAAATTTATACAGCTACTAGGCGAAATTTAGCTTATAGCACTCGCACAGATACCATGAATTTACAACTCAAAAGAAGTTATCAAATTTACTCTAATAGGCTGCGTTTGCTTAGTCAAATTTCAGCAAAGCACCCATGTAAGAGGCAGTAAAAAGGTGGGATAAATTTTGGTAAGCGAAAATTGAAATTTACTGCATTTAACCCACAAATAAGCAAATTTCTCATCAAATTTGGTCACCACATAAAACCAAAAGTAGTCAAAGCTTTTTGTAAAAAAGTATTATTAAAGCGATATCCCATTGCCAAATTTAGCTAGATATTAGGCAAAATTTAGCTTAAAAATACTCACGCAAGCACTAAAATTTTGTAAGCTCACAAGAAATATTTTCAACACAACATCCATACGAGCGATAACAAAGCGGGTAAATTCCAGCAAGTAAAGACCAAAATTTACTAAATTTAAGCCACATCCAAATTTTGCCTATCAAATTTAACCATAAGGTATATCAACCCTGCAAACACCTTTGCGTAAATTTAACACATATAAAAATGATAGGATTTTTGGAAAATAATTATTTATAAGTTTTTGTATTAAAAATTTAATGAAAAAGAGCAAGCCCTAGCCTGCTCTTTGTGAGAATTTAACCCTTTTTTGGAGTTACAAGCATATTTACATAACGACCTTCTATCATAGGTTCTTTATCGCGATCAGCTTCATTTTTTATCATTTCCCAGACCTTCTCAAGCATAGCTACGCCAGCTTCTGGAGTGCTCATCTCGCGACCCTTTAAAAATACACGAAATTTAACATGTTTACCATCTTGTAAAAACTCGCTTGCGTGTTTAACCTTGTAGTTTATATCGTTTTGGGCGATCTTGACAGAGAGTTTTATCTCTTTTATCTCGATGGTTTTTTGCTTTTTCTTGGCCTCTTTTTGCTTTTTCTCTTGCTGATAACGGAATTTACCATAGTCCATTATCTTGCAAACTGGCGGCTTCGCATCTGGCGCTATAAGCACTAGATCAAGCCCAAGCTTATTTGAGATATCTAAAGCCTCTTCTCTTGAGATGACACCGTATGCTGTGCCATCATCTCCTACACATCTTACCTCTCTCGCCCTTATGTCCTCATTGAGCAATACTTCATTTTCCTTACTCAAAAATGTACCTCACTAAGTTTCTCCTTTGTTAAATTTATAAATTCCGCTAAGCTCATATCGCTCTGCGTCCTAGCCTGTCTATCGCGTAGCGCAACGCTCTTGTTCGCTACTTCGTTGTCACCTAGCACAACTATCATAGGCACCCTTTGTTTTTCTGCCGTTCTTATTCTTTTATTTAAACTCTCATTTTTACTTGCGATCTCGCTATCGACGTTGATTTTTCTTAGCTCGCGTGAAATTTCTTTTGCGTAGTCTAAATGCACGTCGCTAATAGGCACAATGACAACCTGCGTTGGAGCTATGAAAAATGGTAGTTCGCCAGCAGTGTGCTCAAGTAAAATTCCTATAAATCTCTCAAAACTGCCAAGTAAGGCTCTGTGAAGCATTACGGGGCGTTGTCTTTCGTTGTTTGCATCGATGTAGCCTAGATCAAAGCGCTCTGGCAAGTTAAAATCGACCTGTATCGTGCCGCACTGCCATTTTCGTTTTAGCGCATCGGTGATTTTGATGTCGATTTTTGGACCGTAGAATGCGCCGCCGCCCTCGTCGATACCGTATTTAAAGCCGTTTTCGTCAAGCGCTTCTTTTAGCGCTTTGGTCGCCGTTTCCCAAATTTCGTCCCCGCCGATCGCTTTTGTAGGCTTGGTCGAAATCTCCATCTCGTAATGAAAGCCGAAATTTTCCATTATTTTGCCAGCAAATTTTAAAATTTCTAAGATATTTTCTTTGATTTGGCTTGGCATACAAAAGATGTGCGAGTCGTCCTGGGCAAATTCGCGCACTCTGAAAAGTCCGTGTAAAACGCCGCTTTTTTCGTGGCGATGCACTACGCCGTATTCGAAAAATTTAAGCGGCAAATCGCGGTAAGAGCGGATATCACTTTGATAGACTTTGATGTGACCAACGCAGTTCATCGGCTTGATGCCATACTCTGTCTCGTCGATCGTTGTAAAATACATATTTTCTTTATAGTTTGCGTAGTGGCCGCTTCTTCTCCACACATCAGCTTTTAAAAGCTCAGGCCCACGCACTGGCTCATAACCGCGGTCGCGGTGAGCTTTGTATAAAATTTGCTCTAGCTTCGAGCGCAAGCGTCCACCATTTGGTAGCCAGATCGGCAAACCACCACCAACTTCTTCATCAAAAGTAAACAGCTTCATCTCGGTACCAAGCTTTCTATGGTCACGTTTTTTGGCCTCTTCGATGATGCGGATATGCTCTTTTAGGCTCTCTTTATCTGCATAAGCTGTGCCATAAATTCTAGTTAGCATCTCACGGCTCTCATCGCCGCCAAGATAAGCTCCAGCCACGCGTGTAATCTTGAAAAATTTTAAAAATTTGGTATTTGGCACGTGTGGTCCGCGGCAAAGATCTTCAAAATCACCTTGTGAGTAGCTGCTCACTTCGCCATCTGGAATTCTTTTTAGGACCTCTTGTTTTAGGTCGTCATCTTTAAATTTATCGCTCATATTAGCTTTAGTTGAGCAGGTTTTGACGATGTCAAATTTCTTCTCAGCAAGCTCTTTCATCTTATCTTCGATCACTGCTAGATCGCTCTCGCCTAGCTTCGTGCCCTCATCATCAACTCTAAAATCATAATAAAATCCATCTTCTACGTTTGGTCCGACAAAAAATTTTGCCTTTGGATAGAGTGATTTGATAGCTTGTGCCATGAGGTGTGCACAGGAGTGTCTGATAACGTGTAGTGCCTCTTTTGAGTTGTCAAAATAGATAGGCTCAGCACTACTCTCGCGCCCTGCGATACTTTGGGTATCAACTATTTCGCCATTTAGTTTGTATGCGATGATATCGCTCATTGTTTTTCCTTATATCAAATTGTCTTTTTTACGATAAAAGAACGATTAAGGATTTTATCAAAATGGGCTTTAAGCTAAACTTAATATTTGCTAAGCAAATTTTTATAAATTCTTTTTAGTAAAATTTGAGCCAAAAATTTTAGTTTTTAAAATATAAACTTTTATATATAAATATAAATATTCCTAATTTAAAAGCATTTTATCTATATAATTTATTATACTTTAAGATTATCATTGATAAGATTTGCCACTGAAATGAATTTAGCAATTTCTCGTCTTTGCATTACTAAAATTCATTTTTCTCCCGACAATATTTAGTGCTAGGAAGTGGTTAGCCTAGCACTTTTCTTTTGTAAATTTAACAAGCACCGGCTTTACTATCCTGGCGTAGTCTTTTGCATTTAGGACTACTGATCTATCAAGAAGCCCTGCATTAAAGGCGATCTCCTCGTTTCGCTCCAGCAAACTCTCATCCACAACAAGGTGCAAATTTTTATGAAAACTAAATGGCGGAACCGAGCCAAATACGCTATCAGCTAAGGCCGTAACCTCCTCTGGGCTAGCAAGGTTTGCTCTTTTACCATCAAATTTTTGCGCAAGTGCATCAAGATCAGCTTGCTCGTCCGCTGGTAATACCGCTAGCAAGTAAATTTTACCAGCCTTCATCACTGGCTTTTCATCATCTAGCAAGTAGTCATTTAACACATTTTCATCTTTAAAAATTTGCCTAAATTTTTCCTCATCTACCCCTTTTATAGAGCACACCAGCGCCTTTGCGCCTTGGCTCATCTTTGTTCCCCTAAGTTTTGACACCTCTTCTGAAGTGGTCGCACTCTCATGCTCTATCACTCTAAATTTAGCCCCATTTTTGCTAAGAAGGTCATGGATTTTATTAAAAACTTGCTCTGACACAGCTCTTTCCTTTGGATAAATTTTAGTTAAAATTATACCGCTAAAACTTACAAAAGGCAGGAAAATGCAGATAAATTTAGACGATATAAGGATCGAGCCAAGTTGGAAAGAGATGTTAAAAGATGAGTTTTTGAGTAAAGATTTCGCGCGTATCAAAGAAAATTTCTTAAAAGCAAAGAGCGCTGGCGTCGTCTATCCACCAAGCGGGCTTATATTTAACGCATTTAATCTAACGCCATTTCACGACGTCAAAGTAGTCATCCTAGGTCAAGACCCATATCACGGCGCAAATCAAGCCATGGGGCTAAGCTTTTCTGTACCTAGTGGCGTGAAAGTCCCGCCAAGTCTTGCAAATATCTATAAAGAAATTTACGCCGATCTTGGCGTAGAGGAGCCAAATAGCGGCGATCTTACAAACTGGGCAAAGCAAGGCGTACTACTTTTAAACTCAACCCTTAGCGTAAGTGCAGGAGCGGCAAATTCTCACGCAAGCTTTGGCTGGCAGGGCTTTACTGACGCTGTTATAAGAAAGATAAGCGAAAATTTACAAAACGTAGTTTTCATGCTTTGGGGCAATCCAGCTAGAGCCAAAGCACCGCTCATTGACGCCAGCAAGCACCTCATCTTAGAGGCAGCACATCCAAGTCCACTGGCTCGTGGAGCATTTTTTGGCTGCCGTCACTTCTCAAAAGCAAATATCTACCTAGCAAACCACGGCAAAACTCCAATAGACTGGGACCTAAACGTAAAAATTTGATCTATTTTTTTAGATCATTTAAAAGCTTGTTTGTCTCTTCAAGCTTTCTTTTGCAAAATTTCTCATCTTTGTTTTGCAAAATTATGGCTTCTTGGCCGCTTTGTCTTTGCTTAAACTCATCAAATTTAAGTTCAAAAAGCCTTAGCGCTTTCTCATCATTTGCAAGCTTCTTGCTCTCTTTGGCATAAAGCTCGTCAAGATAGAGCCTACTTTGCTTGATATATTCATTGCAAACATCGTTTGCATGGACTAAATTTACGCCAAGCAAAATGGCAAAAATAGCTATTTTTTTCATGTTTTTCCTTGAAATTTTTGCGTTATACTAGCCTTTAAGCACTTAAATTTTAAAATGCTCTTTCAAAAAAGGATAAAAAATGAGACGAAAAGATAGAGAGCTAAGCCGTGAAGATGGCTTAAAAATCATAGATGAATGTGAATATGCGGTAATTTCATGTGTGGATGATGAGGGAGAAATTTTTAGCGTACCGATCTCGCCTGTTAGAGTTGGTGAAAGCATTTTTATACACGGAGCTACCGCTGGCTGTAAGGCAAAACTACTTCAAGATGGACGAAAAGTGGAGTTTGTCTGCGTTAGTTTTAACAAAGTCCCGCATCTAAGCGAAAGTGAGCTTGAAGAGATAAAAAACGATGGCAAGGCACTTGGTGGTAAGGTTTTTACAACTGAATATAAAAGTGCAATCGCAAAAACTAGAGCCTACGAGGTCGAGGATGAGACCAAAAAGTATGAAATTTTAAAAATTCTTAGCCAAAAATATACCACGTACGCGATGAGTACATTTGACGTGGCTGCGGAGTATGGGCTAAAAATCATAAAAATTTACGAACTAAAGATAGAGGGCCTTAGTGCTAAGGCCAAAATTTTACCAAAGGCAGTAAAGGAATAAATTTGAGCTCACTTGCACTGATGTTTAGACCAAAAAACTTGGATGAAATTTGCGGCCAAAAGGCAGTTAAAGCAGTATTTTTAAAATTTATAGCTACCGGCAAAATCCCGCATTCCATCTTTCATGGTCCAGCGGGCTGTGGCAAGACGAGCTTTGCAAGGGCTGTGGCAAGCGGCGCAAACTACGACTTTTACGAGTTTGACGGAGGAAATTTAAAGATAGATGACTTTCGCAAAATTTTAAAAAACTACGAAAACGCCCTAAACAAGCCACTCTTTTTCATAGACGAGATCCACAGGCTTAGCAAAACCCAGCAAGAAGCGCTACTCATCCCCATGGAAAACTACAAAGCCCTAGTCATCGGCGCAAGTACTGAAAATCCCTTTTTTACGCTAAGCTCAGGCATCAGAAGTCGCTCGATGCTCTTTGAGTTTAGACCGCTTAGCAGTGGCGATTTTGAGGAGCTTCTTGGCAAGATAAGAGAGCAAATTTCATTTAGCATTGACGAGGAGGCAAAGGAGTATCTCTTTAAAAGTAGCGGCGGCGACGCAAGAGCTATGCTAAATTTACTAGAATTTGCCATCACGCTTGATGAAAATGTGAGCTTAGAAAATTTAAAAATACTTCGCCAAAACGCCCTAAAAGAGGGGGCAAAAGAGGACGACACACACTACGAGCTAGCGAGCGCTTTTATAAAAAGTATGCGTGGAAGCGACGAAAACGCCGTCATATACTATCTCGCAAGGCTCATAGACTCTGGCGAGAGTGCTGACTTCATCGCTAGAAGGATGGCGATATTTGCCAGCGAAGACATCGGCAACGCAAACCCAAATGCGCTAAATTTAGCCGCAAGCACGCTTAGTGTCGTAAAAGAGATAGGCTTCCCAGAGGCTAGGATCATACTGGCTCAGTGCGCCGTCTATCTAGCTAGCTCACCAAAGTCAAACTCCAGCTACAACGCGATAAATGCCGCCCTAAGATACGTGCAAAGTGAAGAAATTTTAAAGATCCCGCCATATCTAAAAAATCACACAAAAGAGAGCAAAGACTACCTTTATCCGCATGATTTTGGCGGCTGGGTCGAGCAAAAATACCTAGAAAAACCGCTCGTTTTTTACAAAAGCAAGGGCATAGGCTTTGAAAAAACGCTAAATGAGTGGCTAGAGAAAATAAAATCCAAGGGTTAAATATTAGGCTTTACTCTGTCAATTTGAAAGGGCTGTTTTAAATTTAAAGATAGAAGACGTGCCTTGGAGTAGATTAACAACAGCTTATGGCAGAGCAAGCGGATTTCCAGAAATTTTTAAACAACTTTGTGTAGCAATAGGCGAGAAAATTTGACGCAAAGTTTGGCTACCAGCAAGTCAAACAGCGGACAAAATATGGCAAATCAGCAAATAACAATGAAGTAAAATTTAGTGTCAAAGCCTTTTAAACGCCTTTGATAAAATTTTTAGCAAAACCAATAGCCAAATACGTTTTACCAAGTTATATCCGCGCAATAAAGATTGCGAATTTCTCACAAAAGCCATCTAAAACACGCTTACCATGAATAAGCCAAAACTAGCACGAAATTTTAAGCTAAGCTAAAAAATTTTTCTTATTTATTCTAATTTTATATTTTTTTAAATATACTCGCTCTCTAAACTACACCAATGAAAGTCAAGAAAATGCCTACAAATTTTGCTGAAATTTTAAATAATTGTGTTGAGAGTATAAATTCATTTCTTTGGGGTCCATACTTCCTTATTACCCTACTTTGCGGCACTGGACTATTTTTTACTATTAGGCTTGGGTTTGTTCAAATTTTTAAGTTTAAAATGGGACTAAGAGAGCTTTTTGGGAATTTCTCACTTCATGGCGAAGCTGCTGGCAAGGCTGGTATGAGCCAGTTTCAAGCAGTTGCAACCGCAATCGCCGCACAAGTTGGCACTGGCAATCTAGTAGGTGCGACAACAGCTCTTATCATGGGCGGTCCTGGTGCGATTTTTTGGATGTGGTGCGCTGCATTTTTAGGCATGGCTACAAATTTTGCTGAAATTTGCCTAGCTCAAATTTACCGCACAAAAGACGATAGCGGGCACACAATAGGCGGTCCGGCATTTTATATAAGTCGTGGATTAAAGGGGAAATGGGCAAAAATTTTAGCTGGATTTTTCGCTATCGCCATCATTATCGCACTTGGCTTTATCGGCAATATGGTGCAAGCAAACTCGATCTCAGACGGCTTTAAAGGTGCCTTTGGTATACCTCAGTGGATAACTGGAGCTTTTTTAGCAATCGTCTGCGCAGTCATCTTTATAGGTGGCGTAAAGGCGATCGCAAGAGTAGCTGAAAAGATCGTGCCTTTGATGGCCTTACTTTATGTAGGTGTTGGACTGATCATTATCGCTTTAAATTTTCACGAAATTCCAGATGCAGTTTTGCTTATCTATAAAGCAGCGTTTGATCCTTCGGCCGCTTGGGGTGGAGTAACTGGAGCTAGCATAGCAGCTGCGATGAGATACGGCATCGCAAGGGGTCTTTTTAGCAACGAAGCTGGCATGGGCTCAACTCCACACGCACACGCCGCAGCTAATGTCAAGCACCCGGTCGATCAAGCAGTACTTGGCATAATGAGCGTATTCGTAGATACTTTTATCGTTTTAAATATCACCGTTTTTGTAGTGCTTACTGCAAATGTTATTAGCTTTGAGAATGGTAAAGCAGTCTTTACAGGCATAACCTTAGTACAAGAGGCCTTCTCATCGCATATCTTTGGCAAGGTTGGCGGATATAGTTTTGTAGCTGTTTGTCTATTTTTCTTTGCATTTACAACGATTCTTGGATGGTACTATTTTGCTGAGATCAACGTAAGATACCTTCTTGGGGCAAAAGCGGTCAGAGCTTTTCAAATTTTAGTAGTCGTTTTTGTATTTTTGGGAAGCTTGCAAAAGGTTGATTTTGTCTGGAGCCTAGCAGATATGTTTAATGGCTTAATGGTCGTACCAAATTTAATTGCCATCATCATTTTAAGCCCTATCGTGGCAAAGCTTTTAAAAGATCACGATGCTGGCAAAGAGTATGATGTGAAAGATTATTTGAAATAAATCTTTACCGCATCTTTAGAAAATTTACCAATAATTAATTTTTAAATCTATTGTTTGGGATGTTTTATTAGAAGTGGTGGCCCCGAATGGACTCGAACCATCGACCACTACCATGTCAAGGTAGTGCTCTACCAACTGAGCTACGGGACCAAAGATTTGGGATTATATTTTATTTTCTATTTTATTTAGCTTAATTCTTTAGTAATTAAATTTATTTATAAGCAGTAAATGTAATGGATAAAATTAGAATTAGCTAACGCTTGCTTCGCAGTTATCGGTAAAGATGAAAACTACCTAGTCAATATCGGCCAACTCACATGTCGTCATAAAAACTCCTTGATAGCGATAAAGAGTCAAAATGTACAAGCTATCACTATGATGTAGGATATAGCACTAGCTTTAGAAATTATCTTGAATGCTAAAAGCCGATATATAAAAATTTATGAAAATAAGATACTGGAGCAAAAAATTAATGCTAAGAAAAAATTTTTCAAAGATGAGTATAACTCTACAAAAGAGGAAGAGGAATTTTTAAAACAAAAGGCTAATAAGAATAATACAGAAACCAGTTAGTGGACTAACGGGGTAGAAGTCTAGCTTAAAAAGCTAACCAGCTTGTCTTGGTTTTATTATTTAAATCACGATAAGTTTGCTAAAATCCAGTCAATATAAATTTTTAAATTAAAAATCTAAAAATGGCAATGTGCTATTTCCCAATAATAATCTTTGCAAGTCTTTCATTCTTTTCATTTATATTAAATTTTACTTCAGCTATTTTTCTGCTTTCCATACCCATTTGGACTATCATTTCTAGATTTTGTATAAAATAAATCATCTTTTGTGCCAAAATTTTACTATCAAATGGTGGCACCAAGAATCCATTTACTCCATCTTCAACAGTTTCTTTGCATCCTACACTATTTGTGGTTATTACTGCCCTTCCTATCGCCATGGCTTCCTGCGTACTTCTTGGTACACCTTCTCTGTAATACGAAGGCAAGACAAAAATGGAACTATTTACTATCCGTTCTTTTATATCATTTACGAAGCCAGGATATATAACTATACCACTATCAAGATAAGGTTTTAGCTCTTCTTGCGTTAATCCAAACGGATTGTGCTCTTCAAAACTACCAAATATATAAAACTTTACATCTTTATATTTTTCTTTTACGATTTTAGCTGCCTCTAAGTACTCAAATATTCCCTTTTCTGCAAGAAATCTTGCTATAAAAATAAAACTTATAGGATCAGTTGTTGCTTTAGTATATGAGAATTTATCAAGATCAACACCTATGCCACCTAAGATATTTATAGACTTTACTTTCATATTGTATCTATCAATTAAGTCCTTTTTATCGTCATTATTTAAAAATATAAGCTCGTCAAGAAATGGTAGTGAAATTTTATATAAAAGAACTTGTATAGTTTTGATAATTTTCGCCTTTTTTGTTTGTCCATTTTTATGAACCGTAAAAGCCCCACCAAGCCCTTCTATCATGCCTACTATTCTTGGCACTCTTACTATTTTTGCGGCTATAGTTGCAAAAATGACTGGCTTAACAAAAAAAGAAAAAACCATATCTGGCCTATATTGTCTAAATAGCTTAACCAAATCACATGTAGCAACGAAATCTTTAAATGGATTTAGTCCTTTTGCATTTAAAGTGTGGTCAAGCGGTGTTGCACCCAATGAGATTATTTTTTTTCTACTTTCTTCATTGTAGTCACTAACTAAACAGTATACATCATGCCCTTTTGATACAAGTAGTTTTATGAGCTCTTCTCTAAAATTTATCATCATAGACGAGACATTACCGATTATAAAAATTTTCATAGCAACCTTATCTCTTATAAATATCTCTAAAAAATTTAAATAATCTATCGAGTCCAATAAATGGTAATAGACAAATAACTTTTTTAAGTATAGAAAATTTATTATTTTTCAATATAAGCCAAATGTTCGCTGCTTCTTTATCAATAGATTTTAAATTTTTTACGAAATCATTATTTAAATTATAAAAAACAACACTAATAAGCCTAGTCCTATGATATTTGATTAGCTCATCATAGATACCTTTACTCTTTAAGAATTCACATATTGATTTATACATGTCTTTTATGTCGGCTACTGTTCTAATATCAATTTTAGTAGATAGACTATGGTAATTTAGCTTATTATAGTGAAAAAAAGCCTCTGGAATATATATTGTATTCTTAGAAAAATAGAATAATTGAGTCATTATATAAACATCTTCACCAAATTGAAATTCTTTAAAAACAATATTTAATAAAAGTTTTCGTTCTATTAATTTATTAGTCATGGACGGTAAAATATATCCACCAACCGATGCCTTGAGTTTGTCATTATTTTTTACATCTCTATATCTATCTTTTTTATAGACCTGCCTATTTTTATAATGCAAAATCATATCACAACAAACTATATCAGCATCATTAGATTCTGCGGCGTTGTACATCTTACTTACCATATCAATATTAATCCAGTCATCACTATCTACAAACAAAACATATTTACCATTTGAAGCATCCAAACCATATTTTCTAGTAAGACTTGATCCACTATTTTTTATATTGTTGATAATTTTTATATCATCTTTTCTATTTGGGTATCTTTCAATAATGCCCTTCAAAATTTTCATAGAACTATCTGGAGTGCAATCATTTACAAAAATATACTCTATATTGTTATAGTCTTGCTCTAAAAGCGTAGTTGCACACTTTTCTATATATTTCTCCACATTGTAAATAGGAACTATTATAGAAACATCGTAGTCTTTCATTTATATATCTTTATAATTTTCTAAAATTTTTAATAAGTCTTAAAATAAATAGGACGGTTTGTAAAAATTTATTTTCGCCCATCGCCACCTGAACTCTGTAAAATTCACAAAGAGTTCCTAATATATCAATACTACTAACTCCATCATTTGAAAATTTACCGACAACACTTTTTACAGCTTTTATCTTTGCTCCATAATTTGCAGCAGTTAGTACAAATAGCTGATCTGCTGCTATTGGAAATTTTCTTGAATAGTAACCAAGTTTTTGATGAAGACTTGTGCGGTATATTGAGCCTACAGCATGTCCTGAAATATAGCGAAATTGTCCTTTAAGCCATTTTGGACCACTATTTGGCTCAATTTTACCATTATTGGTATCAATACGAGCTGTTATTATATCTGCACCACCTTCTATAGCTTTCTTATAATCTTGAATAGCATTTGGATAAAGCTCATCATCAGCACCGATAACAAGATAGAATTCTCCATTGCAAGCTTTTATGCCTCTATTTAAAGCATCATAAATCCCAAAGTCTTCGCCCGAAATTACTTTTATATTTATCCCGCCAGTATTTTTTAAAATTTCTAAAGTCTTATCGCTAGACGCTCCATCAGAAACGATCCACTCAAAATCTTTATCGACTTGCTCTTGTAGACTTTTTATTAATCTAGGTAAAAATTTTCCTACATTATAAGTTGCGGTAATTACGCTAAGTTTAGTTGGGTTTTCATTATAGTTTTTATAATAGATTTTTTTATTCATTGTTATGCCCTAGTGAGCCAAAACTTCTCTACAAATTGAAGAGTAAATATTTGCAAATTTTTTTGTCCTTGCTTCTAATGGTTCTACATTGCTCTCATTTTTTATCTTATAAAATTTTAGTACTTCTTTTAAAGACTCAATACTATCTCTTTTAAAAAAAACTGCGTTTGGATATTGTTCTTTATGCACATCTAGATCAGACAAGATCATATTTTTTCCTACACTTTTACACTCTTCAACTGTAGAGCTCCAACCCTCAAACAAAGATGGATTTATCACCGCTTTTGAGAATTTAATTAATGCAAAAACATCTTCATAATCCACAAGACCCAAAAGTTTTATATTATCTTCAAGATTATTTGATTTTATAAATTCCCTTGCATCATCAATATATGTTTTATTTCTATAATCACCTAGATACCCAGTACAAACAATATTAATCTCAATGCCATCTTTTTTTAATTCACTAATGGCCTCAAATATCATCATGTGATTTTTATGCTTCCAAAATTGATTTGGTATATAAAAAAAATCATCTTTTATTTCATACTTTTGCAGTAACAAACTTTTATCATGTTCATCTAGTTCAAAGTATCTGTTATTTGGTTGTGAAACAAATTGCAAAACTCTTGCCTTGTCTTCATAATTAGGTACAAATTTCTTCATATCTTTTAACGCATCAAAACTACTAAGAACAATTAGATCACTATCTCTTATAAACTTTAAAAAGTGATTATTCCTGTTTTGTATCTCTTTTTCAGAAAACATT
>NZ_POZX01000069.1:0-28458 GCF_002912895.1 Campylobacter concisus | reverse complement strand
AATTTATACAATGCGATAAAAATTTTTAACAAGGATGAGAAAATGATCGTAAAAATAGAGGGCATAAAAGTGATGCCAATGCAAACTAAAATTTTAAATTCTGGCACAAACTTTTATGAAAATAACTTCACAAATACAACTTTAATTTTTCCTTTTTACGCGAAGAAGTAAAACAACTTCTAATCTCCAAAACAAGAGCGATTTAGCTTTTATTTTAAATTTAATTTATAGTTAAGAGAGTTTTATATGCAAAGTGAAAAAACAGAAATTTTACTTGATGAAGTGAATGAAACAATAGATTCGATATTTAGAACCTGTAATAAAAATGGTGGAACAAAGAAAGCTTTGGAAAATAGAAAGCTAAATAAAGAAATTTTGAAAGATAAATTTGTATCGATCTTTTTAAAATTTGACCAGATAGATGATGATAATTTTAAAAGCATAGTTCTTGCAAGTGATGAAACAAAAGAGCTAAGCGATATGGTAAAAGCTTTTGAAGCGGATAAAGATATAGACTTGCCAGAAGTAGAGCGAGCGATAAATTTTAACCTTACTAGAATCAAAGAAGCAATCTATAAATTTCAAAACAACAACTAAAAGCTGGTGCGAGAAAAATCTCACACCAGATACTGCTAATAACTAAATACCTCCGGATCAATAACCATCGCCCTATAAGCGACATCGTCTCTTGAAGCAGAGTCCACATCCATCTCAAATTTGATCTCATTTGTCTTTGGATCGATCTCAACTAAGACCATTTTGATAGTCTTGTCAGGACGGAGTAAATTTACATTTGAGCTTGAGATGAAGTAGGTATTTTTATCCTTTTGCCACTCGACGTTGCTAGTAACTGCGCTATAAAAGTCAAATCCACGCTCTTTGCCAAACTGCCAAGTTTGTTCAACCGTGCCCTTTTTCTCATCTATCTTATATTCAACCGCACGGGAGTATTTATCCTCTTTAAAGGCTGGCTGCTCCATGCCCCTTGCATCGCCATTGTCAAATACGCTTAGGTGTTTTATGCTGCCTTTGTTGTCGTATCTTGGCGTTAACCATGCGGTGTGCTGAGTCCATGACCAGTCAAATTCGCCCTCGCATTTTGAGTTTTCGCATTTTATCTTATTGCCTTTGCTATCGACTGGAGTTAGCACTTTGGCTTTAAATTCTTCACTCCAGCCCTCAGGCGAAGCTAATATCCATTTTACTTTCTTGTCACGTCCTATCTTTACGATGCCTTGGTGACGAAGTGAAAGGATGATACTATCGTCGCTCTCATCATATGAGATAGAGTTTACGTGAGCCCAGTTTCTACCTGTGCCAGTAGAGGTGATGTCGCCAAATGGCTGATCGTCGCTTATCTTGATCTCTTTTGCGTCCATATCAATATTTAGGCAAACAGCTCTAGCATCAAGCGCTTTTATGAGGTTGCTGCGGTAGACATTGTTGCCAAAAATTTCATTTAGATCCCACTCTTCGACCACCTTACCGGTGCTATCGACCTCTATGATGTGGTCTCTTATGGTGTGAGAAATTTTGCCATCTTTGTGGTGGTAGTTGTATTTGCCAACCCTAAGAAGTGCGTGATCATCCTTTAATGGCATAACTTCATGGCTTAGATCGATGTAGCCTCTTGGAAGCGGGCGGTTATAAATTTCTTTTCCCATAAGGTCATATCTTAGATATCTTTGAGCCATGCCAAAGCTGATATCGCCGTTTTTTAGCTGATGAAAGCCCATCATCATGCCTCCATCCATCACTCTGCGCTCGCTGCGGTCGTAAAATTTCTGATAGTCAAGGTACCATCTAACCTCGCCTTTGGTATCTACGATGTAGTTTTCGGTAAAGTCATTCCAGCTAGCAGCTCCGCCATTTTTCCAATCAAGTGGTTTATAGACGCTTGTGATCGTGTTATTTATGAGATAGAGCCTGTTTTTAAAGGCAGGATCGACCTTTTTTACGCGAGTCTTTTGCATGTGAGAAAATCTAAAATCACGGCTATATGTGACGATAGGCTGGGCGTAAATTTTATACGTTTCTACCTTTTTGGCTCCGTTAAATGTATAGCTAAGCACGACCTCGTTTAGATAGTCAGGATAAAGGCCCCAAATAGGCACACCATCATGCGTTAGCAGGGCATGCTCTGAGACGTTGTAGTCGATGTCGATGCCGCCATCTGGCTTGCCTTTTACTTTGACGTGGATATCTTTGATATCTTTGCCGGCTCTATCGATGATAGCAGTTAGAGGCGATACGTCGTAAGGATTTATAAAGACTGATCCAAGCTCGCCTTGAACCTTTACGTGATGAGCTAGGACTCCAGCCTCTAGTGGCGTGATGCCTATACTAAGACCACTAACCAAAACAGCCGCAAGGGCAACAGAACCTAAGAAATTCTTGCTCATTTTCGCTCCTTTAATAAAATTTAATGATATCTTACTACTCAAATTTCACACAGAACTAACGCTTATATGAAAAGTGGCTTAAGTAAATTTATAAAAAAGTCGTTTTAAAGAGTAAAAATAAAAAGAAGAATTTAGGAGCAAATGCCCCTAAATTTTAGTTATTTGCATCAAATTTCTTAAGAGAAAAAAGAACAAATTTATAGCTAGCAAATAGTGTCACTGGCCAAAGTATCAAAAAAATTCCTGCTTCTAACATCTTTTATCCTTAGTATGCGTGATGATCGTTTTTGATCTCGTCTTGCGTGATCTTCTTGCTATCTATCGCTCGCCAAACGACGATGATATAAGCAAGCACTACTGGCACTAGCAAGCTAACATAGGCCATAACGCCAAGTGTGTAGTGGCTAGAGCTTGCGTTTTTGATAGTTAGCGAGCTAGCAAGGTCGCTAAATGACGGATAAAATGCAGTGCCATTTAGGCCTGTTATCAAAAATAGTGCAGTCACAGCTAGTGTTACGCCAACGCCGTAAGCAAAAATTCCACGAATGCTTTTTGTAAATGCCCCTTGGAAAATTCCAACAAGTACCAAAACAACGCCAACAAGAAGCAATATACCAACGATAGGCATCTCGATCAAATTTATAGCATATTTGTAAGGCATAAGGCTAACCACGCCGTTTGCGTCGTATGCAAAGCCATCTTTTGTAAGCACCCAAGCAAGAAAGCCTAGGAAAAATGGCAAGAATAGCACGGTGTTGATAAGTAGCTGCTTTCTAGCGTTTTGTATAAATTCGCCATCAGCGATGTTGTTCATAAGATATAAGCAGCCACCTATGCGAGATAAGAAAAACATCGCTATGCCAAGCAAATACAAGTAAGGATTTGCCAATGCTTCAAGGCCGCGAAACGGAGTCTTCCACTCGACAAAGTTGTGCTCATTTAGCACAAAGTCACTGCCGCTAAAAAATGTACTAACCGCCATGCCAATAAGGATAACGCCAAGTGAGCCATTTATGAAAAGGAAAATTTCATAAGTTCTAGCGCCTAAGAAGTTATCAGGCTTTTTGCGGTACTCGTAGCTTACGGCTTGGATGATAAAGCAAAATAAAATAGCCAGCCAAACCCAGTAAGCGCCGCCAAAACTAGTAGCGTAAAATAGCGGGAATGCCGCAAAGCATGCGCCTCCAAACATAACAAGCGTTGTAAATGTAAGCTCCCATTTTCTACCGATAGAATTTATGAGCATATCTTTTTTAAGCTCGTCCTTGCCAAGGCTAAAGATGAGCGACTGGCCGCCTTGAACAAACATCATAAAGACCAAAAGTCCGCCAAGAAGGCTAACTATAAACCACCAATAAATTTGTAAATTTTCTAAGCTTAAACTATGCATGGTCGTTAAATCCTATCTTTATTTGCTTAAGCATGATTTTGATCTCAGCAATCAGCAAGACCGTAAATAAAACAGCAAATAATATAAATGAAATTTTGACATTTGAGTCAGATAAATTTGTAGCTCCTACGCCAACGGTCATGAGATCTTGTATCACCCATGGCTGACGACCGACCTCTGCTACTATCCAGCCAGCTTCAGCTGCGATGTAGCCAAGCGGTATGGTAAAGAGGCAGATCCACAAAAACGCTCTTATTTTTTCAAATTTATATTTTCTTGAAAGATTTAGATAGAGCGTAATAGCAAAAAGAGCTATAAAATATGTACCAAGTGCTACCATGATGTGGAAGCTATAAAATGTAAGCGCAACTGGCGGTACAGCCTCTTTTGCATCTTTAAGATAGCCGTATCCTAAGAAATTTAGGTTGCTTTCTAAATTTGAAAGCGAAGTTTTCATTAGGCTCTCGTCATTTGCTTTTTTGGCTTCTTTGTAGTTTTTAAGAGCTTCGATAGCTACTTTACCTTTTGCCATCTTCTCTTCTACGCTCATTATGCCGTGCTCGCTATTGCCATAAAGTATGTCATCAATGCCTGGTGTAAATGAGTCAAGCTCTCTGTTTGCCATGATGCCAAGTGCATAAGGTACTTTTATCTCAAGTAAAAATTGATCAATGTCATCGCCAAGCTTTTTAGCTGGGTTTAAAATACCAGCAGCAACTAGACCAGCGTTTTTCTCGCCTTTATAAAGTCCCTCCATCGCAGCAAGCTTCATAGGCTGCTTTTGAGCTACAAAATATGCGCTCTCATCGCCACTAAGTAGCAAAAATGCCGATGTGATAAGGCCAAATGCGCTAGCAACGACGATGCTTTTTTTGGCTAGCAAGATATGACGTTTTTTGATTAAAAACCAGGCAGAAATTCCTATCACAAAAAGAGCTGAGATAGTGTAGCCACTAGTTACTGTGTGTAAAAATTTGCTAATGCCAAGAGGATTTAGCGCGACTTCGAAGAAATTTTCCATCTCCATTCTAGCGGTATCTGGGTTAAATTTCATACCGATTGGGTACTGCATCCATCCATTTGCGATTAAGATCCAAAGTGCGCTTAAATTTGAACCGATCGCAACAAGCCATGTTGAAAGTAGGTGAAATTTCTTGCTAACCTTATCCCAGCCAAAAAACATAATGGCAAAAAATGTACTCTCCATGAAAAATGCGAGCAAGCCTTCAATCGCAAGAGGAGCGCCGAAAATATCGCCGACAAACCAGCTGTAGTTTGCCCAGTTTGTACCAAACTCAAATTCCATGATGATGCCAGTAGCCACACCGATAGCGAAATTTATACCAAAGAGCTTTAGCCAAAATTTCGTTATCTCAAGCCAGACTTTATCGCCGGTTTTAACATATATCGTCTCCATAATGGCGATGATAAAACTTAGCCCCAAAGTAAGTGGGACAAACAAAAAGTGGTAAATGGCAGTCAGCGCAAACTGAGCCCTAGACCAATCAACAAAATCCATCTCAGACATTTTATTCCTTTATTAAATTACGAATTACAAATTCGCTTTTTTCTTCGTCGGTTTGAAATTTGGTATTAAGAGTCTCGTCAAAGATGAAGACCTTTAAAATTCCAAACATAATGATAAGCTTTATTATTATGAGAAGCCATAATTTCTTGCCTATTTTCATGTTTTTAAAGCCGTCTATATATAAAGAGGCAATGATGTTTAAGTAGTTTTTTATCATGATTTTTGAAGTCTATAACAAAAAGACTTAAAGAATAATTTTTAAAATTTATACGATTAATGCCTTACTAAATATTTAAGGGGTATAATCCGCAATTAAAAAATAAATAAATTTAAGGAAATTTAATGGCAAAAGAGACGAAGTACATTTTTATCACAGGTGGCGTTTTAAGCTCACTTGGGAAAGGCATCGCAGCTGCGTCTATCGCGACATTACTAAAAAATTCTGGACTAAAGGTGAGTGTTTTAAAAGCTGATCCATATATAAACGTAGATCCAGGCACGATGAGCCCACTAGAGCACGGCGAAGTCTTCGTCACAGACGATGGTGCTGAAACAGACCTAGACCTTGGTCACTATGAGAGATTTTTAGATGAGAGCCTAAGCCAAGATAATAACTTCACAACGGGCAGAGTTTATAGCTCAGTTATTGAAAAAGAGCGCCGTGGCGACTACCTTGGAAAGACTATCCAGGTTATCCCACATATCGTTGGCGAGATAGTTGACCGCATAAAAAAAGCAGGTGAAGGCAAAGATGTGCTCATCGTTGAGATTGGCGGAACCGTTGGTGATATCGAGGGACTACCATTTTTAGAGGCGATAAGAGCGCTAAGGGTGGAAGTTGGCAAAAAAAGGGCGCTAAATATCCACCTAACGCTTGTGCCATTTATAAAAGTGGCGGGCGAGCTAAAGACAAAACCAACCCAGCATAGCGTAGGAGAGCTAAGACGTATAGGCATAACACCAGATATCATCATCTGCAGATCCGAAATGCCACTAAACCGCGAGCTAAAAGATAAGATAGCAGCAAGCTGTGGTGTTGAGAAAAATTGTGTCATAGAGAGCTTAGACAGCGCAAGCATCTATCAAATTCCACTTTCATTTTTAAAACAAGACATACTAACTCCAATCGCTGAAAATTTAGGCTTTAATGAGCTAAAACCAGACATGGCAAAGTGGGATAGCCTAGTAAAAAGAATCATAGCTCCAACAAATGAAACTACAATAGCATTTGTGGGTAAATATATCGATCTAAAAGAGAGCTACAAGAGCCTAACTGAGGGTATCATCCACGCTGGAGCAAATTTGGATGCTAGGGTAAATTTACGCTGGATAGATAGCGAAAAGATAGAAGAGAACAATGTAAATGAGCTTTTAAAGGACGTAGATGGCATCTTGGTTGCTGGCGGCTTTGGCGAGAGGGGCGTTTTAGGCAAGATGCAAGCTATAAAATTTGCTCGTGAAAACAAGATCCCTTATCTTGGAATTTGCCTTGGTATGCAGCTAGCGCTCATTGAGTTTGCAAGGGATGTTTTGGGCTTAGAGGATGCAAATTCTATGGAATTTGACAAAGAGTGTAAAAACCCTATCATCTATCTAATCGATAGCTTTATCGACGCTCACGGCAAAAAACAGATAAGAACGCATACAAGTCCACTTGGTGGTACGATGAGGCTTGGAGCATATAACTGTGAGATAAAACCAAAGACACTTCTAGCTGAAATTTATGGCAATGCAAAGAGTGTAAAAGAGCGCCACCGCCACCGCTACGAGGCAAATCCAAAATATAAAGAAATTTTTGAGAAAAATGGTCTTTTAGTAAGTGGCGAGAGCGATGGGCTGATAGAGGCTATCGAGCTCAAAGGCCATCCATGGTTTGTGGGCGTGCAGTGCCATCCTGAATTTACTAGCCGTCTAACTAAGCCAAATCCTGTGATATTAGGCTTTATAAAGGCAAGTTTAGAAAACGTCAAATCTTAAATTTAGAGCCATCTGGCTCTAAAAATTCTTTTAAAAATTTTACTGTTTTATTCAATTATTTGCCAAATAAATCCCACTTCTTTCTATAAATTTTTAAGGAGAAAAATGAAAACCCTAATCATCTTAGCCCACCCAGACATTCAAAACTCGGTCATAAACAAACGCCTGCTGCAAGAGGCTCTCAAAGAGCCGCAGCGCTTTAGTGTCCATGATTTGACGCAGGTTTATGGGAGTGGCAACATCGATGCCGCGCACGAGCAAGAGCTCATCAGAGCCCACGACGCCCTCGTTTTGCAGTTTCCGCTTCACAACTTCTCCTGCCCTCCGATTTTAAAATCGTGGATCGACGCGGTGATGACGCACGGCTTTGCCTACGGACGGGGTTCAGACGGCATAGCGGGGCGCAAAGTGGCTCTAGCCGTGACCGCAGGCATCAAAAAGAGCGACTACAGCCCGCAAGGACGCTATCATTTTAGCTTGCGCGAGGTTCTTACGCCGTTTGAGCTTGCGTTTAAATACTATTTTCGCGCCGATTACCGCGGCTTTTTCGCATTTTACGGCGCCGAGGAGACTCCGGGCGTAGACTACGTATCAAGCGACAGCGAAATAGAACGCGGCGCTAGAGAATACGCGGAGTTTTTGCGAAATTTAGAATAAATTTTTACAAAAATGGTTTAAACTTTATGACATAAAGCATTTAAAAATTTATAAATTTAATTGTATAAATTTTTGCTAATACTTACTATTTTTGGCGGGTTAAATTTGTAAAGACTATCAATTTAACAAAGCTTTTAAGCTTGCTATGAGCCCTAAAATCTTACTTTCATTTAAAATTATAAGAAATTAAATTTCAAAAAGATATAATCCAAGCATTCAAAATAAAGACGAAAGATTGCGATGAAAAAGAAGTATTTTTATAGCCAAATTTTTGGCAATATGGGTGTAAATTTAAGTGAACAAGTGGCATTAAATAAAGTTGGTAAGTTCTTCAAAAATTCTTACCAAAACCATGCTAAATAAAGAGGATATAAGGAATTTACTAGCGCATAGATTTTGTAACGACATACATAAAAAAATTAGTGAAATTCCGACACCAAGTGCCTTAAAAGATATATACAAAGGCGCTAATCGCATAAAAGAAGCGATCGAGAAAAACGAGCGTATAGCCATTGTGGGCGATTATGATGTTGATGGTGTTGTTTCAAGCGTGATTTTAGCTGAGTTTTTTGATGATCTTGGCGTGAAAGACTACCTAGTAAAAATTCCAAATAGATTTAAAGATGGATATGGGCTAAATCCTGAGATAATAGACGAACTCTCGGCCGATGTAAGCTTGATTATCACCGTTGATAACGGTATCTCTGCAAACGATGCAGCCATTATCTGTAAAGAAAAAGGCATCGATCTTATCATCACAGATCATCACATGCCACCAGCTGTTCTCCCAGAAGCTTATGCGATCATCAATCCAAAACAAGAAGACTGTAACTTCCCAAATATCGAAATTTGTGGTGCTGAGGTTGCTTGGTATTTGGTTGGAGCGTTAAAGGATGTTTTTGGGCTAAATTACGATATGAGCAAATTTCTAGAGCTTTTAGCTATCGCGATAATCGCTGATATGATGGAGCTAAGAGATATGAATAGAATGCTTGTTCGCCTTGGTATTTGTAAGCTAAATGCGTCTAAGCGTTCCGCATTTCACGCTATAAAAGAGTTTTATGGTAAGGAAAAATTTGAGTGTGATGATATCAGCTTTCTTATAGCGCCTCTTATAAATTCAGCCGGACGCATGGATGATGCGATGAATTCATTTAACTTTTTGCGTGCAAAGAGCATCGAAGAGGCTTACAACTACCTTGATACGATCATTGAATTTAATAACTCTAGAAAAGAGGAGGAGCGTCAGCTCTTTGAGTGTTCACTAAAGGACGTAAAAGAAGACGATGAAGTCATTATCACTTGGGGTGAGCAGTGGCACGAGGGTGTGATAGGCATCGTAGCTAGCCGCCTTGCAAAGCACTTTGCAAAGCCAGCTATCGTCTTTAGCATCGATAAAGGTCGTGCAAAAGGTAGTGCTAGAAGCATTGGTAAGCTTGATATCTTATCTCTTATAGCAAGCCACGAAGATCTGCTAACAAGCTACGGCGGTCACAAAGGAGCGGCTGGACTTACGCTTACACCTGAAAATTTGGTGAAATTTAAAGAAGCGATAAATAAAAGCTGCTCATGCCTAAATATGCAAGGTTGCAAAAGCTCAGACGAACTACTTGGTGACATAATGCCAAGCGAGATCGACTTTGAACTGCTTGAAATTTTAGAATTTTATGAGCCATATGGACAGAAAAACCCTCGCCCAGTTTTTAAGATAGAAAATGCTCTTGTTAAAAACGAAAGACTTATAGGTAGAGATCAAAATCACCTAAAGCTCATCTTGCAAAAGGATAATAAAACGCTTGAGGCTCTATTTTTTAACTTTACAAGACACGCTAGAGTTGGCGAGATGATAGATATTATCTTTTGTATATCAAAAAATTCATTCCGCGGACTTGTTACTCCACAGCTACTCATAAAAGAGATTTTATAAATTTTATCTCGGTTTTATAATGCTAAATTTTAATAAAACCGAGATTACTTCGGTTTTAATTCGCCAAAATCGTTTCTTTATATATTTAATGCAGTCCAACTAAAATAATACTATTTGACTCAAATTTCTGTATTGTAAAATTAATGTTATATAAATATTTATACTTTGTTTAAGTTCATTTTTGCTTTAATTTTAATTTTAAATATTAATTTCATAGGACTAAACATGAAAATTTCTTACGTTTTAGCATTTGCTTTAGTACCAAATTTAATGCTTGGTGCTGAAGAAACGATAGACTTGGCACCGGTTACCGTTTCTGCAAAGATACAAAAGTCCGTTCTTGACGAACCGACAAAGGCTCAAATAGTAGGCAAAGGCGCGATACTAGAAAACGGCGACATCGCTAAATCGCTTTTAAATTTGAGCGGCTTTACGATGGAGCGCAAGGGCGGAGGCGGCAGCGAGGTTTATTACCGCTCGCAGACGGCGGCCAGACTGCCGGTGCTAATCGACGGTAGCACGCTAAACGGCGGTTGCGGTATGCGCATGGATACACCCATCACTTACATCTCGGCGCAAAATTATAGTTCGGTTCGCATCGTAAAAGGCCCGCAAGACGTCAGATACGGCGCGCTCATTAGCGGCGGTATATTTTTCGATAGAGAGATAGCAAGGCTGTCAAAACCGAGCTTTGGAGGAAACGTAAGCGTGCTGGGCGGCAGTTTTAAGCGGTTTGAAACTACCGCGGACGTAGCGGCGGGCAACGAGCTGGGCAGCATAGAGGTTTCCGGCGGACACTACGAGAGCGGCGATTATAAAAGCGGCGGCGGGCAGAAAATGCATACGCACTATAAACGTAACAGCGTCTCTCTCGTGGGTACGCTAACGCCTACGGAAACTACCGCATTGCAGTTAAGTGCGGATCTGGGGGAGGGTGAAGCGGCGTATGCCGATAGGATGAGGGACGGCATACAGTTTGACCGTAAATCTTTCGGGCTCAAATTTGAACAAGACGTCGGCGAGCACAAGATCAGGCTAAGCTCGTACTATCATCAAATCGATCACATAATGGATAACTTTACCATGCGTCCGGTGCGTCCGATAGTGCCTGGTAACGCAATGGGCAGAGGATATAGCATCAGTCACCCGATACGAGATATGTACGGCTTTAAGCTAGAAGGCGAGTTAAATTTCGATAATCTAACGAGCTACCTTGGTGCTGGATATTCGCAAGACTCCTTTAAATGGCGAGGCGCCAGAACGGGCGGAGCCGGTGTGCCTAAAGCCGTTATGGACGCCGCTCTATCAAAGCCGCACGTAAAAGAGCGCAAGGTAACGTATAAAACGATATACACTCAAAATGAATACGTCCTTGAAAACGACTACGGGCTTTTTGGCGGACTTAGGCTGGACGCGGGCGAGAGAAAGCAATTACTAACGCATAAAAGTAGGAGCGAAAATTTATTCTCAGGCTTTTTTAGATACGAAAAATATCTGCAAAATTTAACGCTTTATGCAGGGCTAGGGCATGCACAAAGACTGCCTGATCACTGGGAAACAAATAAGGACCCGAACTTAGAGCTACGTAAAGAAAAAAATACTCAGCTGGATTTTGGCGCAGTGCTAAAAGATAAAAACTACGAACTAAACGCAAATTTCTTCGTCTCAAAGATGGATGATTACATAATGATAAAGTATAACCCTATGGGTATGTCTTCAAACGTATTTAATACCGATGCTTTACTATACGGCGGCGAGATCGAGGGCGATACGCTACTGGCCGATATATTTAGACTGGGTGCCGGCGTATCCTACGTCTACGGCAAGGTGACTAAAAACGCAGGCGGCCTAAAAGACGGCGACGCGCTGCCTAAGGTTTCTCCTCTAACGTTTAAACTAAGCGCCGGCCTAGAAAAGCCAGACTGGTTCGTCAAAGCCGACTTCTACGCTAATGCATCGCAAAAACGCGCGCAAAAAGGCTACGGCGATGTGGGCGGCATGGACCTGGGCAAGAGCGATAGCTTTTGGACGCTTGGGCTAAGCGCGGGCTACAAATACAAAAATTATCAATTTTTGCTAGCGGCGGAAAACCTAAACGACGCCAAATACGCCTATCATAACTCAAAAGGCGGCTACGGCGGCGGTATCGCAGGCTACGAGACTATCCCGAACGGCACGAGGCTTTATGAGCCTGGCAGAAGCTTTTGGGCGAAATTTAAGGTGCATTTTTAGGGCGTAACTTAATAAATTTGGCATGGCTACGGGCTTAGGATTTGCCCTAGAGCTGTGCCAAATTTAAGTATTTCTGCTCTTATATTCTTAATAATACTCACGCTTGCTACATTTACTATTGCGAATAAATTTGAGCTAAATTAAAAGCTTAGATGTAAAATCTCAGAAATTTTTTAAAGGAGAGGTATGAAAAATTTACTTGTAAAATCAAGCTTGATTCTAGCTTTGGTAAGTTCAGCTGCACTAGCTCAAGGCGCATTTGTTGGTGGTGAAGGTGATTATTCGTTTAACTCAAAAATCAAAACAAAAAACATAGCAAGTAGTGAGAAAAATAACTTCAAAAAAGGTCACTATGGTCTTGGCTTTTATGGCGGTTATGACTTTGACAGCTATAGAGCTTATGGTGGTTATTGTTATGACTGGTTATTGTTATGACTTTAAAGCCAGGAAAAATGCTGGTGAATCAGATGCAAAATGGAGTAAGCATAAATTTCTAGGCGGTGTTGATTATACACCAAGTATCACTGAAAATTTTAAAGCTGTTCTTGGTGGATATACAGGTCTTGGCTATTTAAGTGTTAGAGAGAGATTTGAAAATGAAACGAGCAAGAAAAATTTCAAAGGCTTGCTAGTTGGTGCAAAAGCGGGCGGTATCTACTCATTTGATGAACATAACGCGATCGAGTTTGGCTTAAAAGCTGATAAGACTTTTTATAAGAAAAATAGCGGAGCTCAGCTAAGAGATACGACTATAGGAATTTATACAGGCTATACTTATAAATTCTAACCTTTAGGCAAGGCTTAGGCTTTGCCCTCTTTACCTACATAGATGATTTGTTAAACTTTTATCTATCCAAGCAACCTTTAAGCGGGGGGGGGGGGGTAGAATGAGCTCTACTTTAAAAAAAGGAAAAAAATGAAAACAAAATCACTCTATCCTATTATGATATGTGCTATCTTTGGTGGTTGTACACTCCCAGATCTGCCTAATCTACAAATATCATCAAATGGCAGTCAAGAGGCAACAATCATCACGCCGTCTGTTCTAGATAATGTATCTAAAGCCAAGGTCGCAAAGGAATACCAAGTTAAATTTGATAGTGCGAAGCCTAGAATGCAGGAATTTTTAGCAAATATGGCATGCTATAAGGCTAATAAAAATGATAAATTTATGGAAGGTGGCACAAGGGCACCTACGCTACGAAAAAATGATAGTCTTGTAAGAACATTTAAATATACATATGCCGATTGTGTAAATATTTTGCGTATAGAAAATATTAAATTTATTGCCAAAAACGCATTTAGTTTTGATGTGACATTTATTACTCCAGATAGCGAAGAGATAGCACAATTTGATAATTTTATATTTACGCAACACCCAAGCGGCGAGTGGCTGGTTAGGTGGTAGTTGTAGAGGTAAAAGCCTCTACTCTCTACCTTCAAGAAGTGGTACAAAAAGGCACTCATCTAAGTACTCTTTTTCTAAATTTCCATCTTTATCTTTTTTAAATTTAGCGATAAATTGCTTGCCATCTTTTTTCATTGGAGCTACTAAAATTCCACCATTTTTAAGCTGCTTAAATAAATTTGGCGAGATCTCATCAGCAGCTGCCGAGAGCAAGATACGATCAAATGGTGCGTAGCTTCGCCAGCCGTTGTTGCCATCGTCATATCTTACATGCACGTTTTTTATTTTTAGTACCTCGAAGCGTCTTTTCGCCTCCATGGCTAGCTTTTCTATACGCTCGACGCTAAAAATTCTATGTGCAAGTTTGCTTAAAATAGCTGCTTGATAGCCACTGCCGCAGCCTATCTCTAGGATATTGTCCATATTTTCGCACTCTAGCGCCATTGTCATCTTTGCAACGGTTAGCGGTGAGCTGATCCATTGATTGCCCAATATGGGCTGAGCGTCAAGTTTATAAGCATGTGCAGTAATTGGTACAAAAATTTCGCGCTCAGTGGTAGCTATCGCATCGAACAAAAGTGGGCTTAGCGTGATCTCGTCGGCTATATCGCTAGCTAAATTTTGGCATTTTATCGCTTCTAGTTGGGTCAAAATTTATATCCTAAATAAAAATTAAATCGTTATTATACGATTTAAAACTTATCTTAAAATTTATAAAATCCCTAAATTCGTCTTGATCTCTTTTATTAAATTTGCATCAAATATCGTCTCTTTAACAAGTGTGCCATTTGGTAAAAATACTCCAGCAACTTCTAATGCAAGAGAGCTTGAGATCATGACGTAGCAGTTGTTTGCGATAGCTAGAGCCTTGCAAAGGCTAAGATAAGCATCCTCTCTAGCATTACCCCACATGGCAGGTACCATGATGATGTCACACCCCTTTAGCTTTGCCCAAAGCCTGCTATCGCGTAGTTCAAAACAGATTAGCACCCCAAGCTTTAGCCCTCTAAAATCAAAGGCATTTATCTCGTCCACATCGCCGGCAGTAAAAATTTCATGCTCCAAATTTGGCCTAAAAAGTTCGGCTTTAAATTGTGAATGAAAGACATTATTTGAGTTAAGAAGCAAAAATTCGTTATAAATTTTTGGCTGGTGTGGATTTAGATTTGAAATTTGAGCGAGCCCTGCGCTTTTGTTTAGGCTAGTAAGGTGCGTAAAACCAAGAAATTTATCCGGGCTAAGTGCCTCTTGTAAGCGCTCAAGCAGCATCGCATCAAAGCTGCCTATCATGCCACCAAGCATCGCTTTATTTGCCCCAGCAAAAAAGCCGTCGAAATCATAGCCGCTTATGCAAAGCTCGCTTGCAAGCAGGAGAGAGTTTTCAGGCGCAGCCTCAACTAAATTTGCAAGCTCTTCTAGGCGATCTGTTGCATTTTTTGCCTTTAAAGTTAGGCTTATTAGGTTTAAATTTTCGCTCATTTATTTTCCAAATACAAATGTCATAGGTTTTTCATCGTGGCAGTCTTTCGGAATTTTGCAGTTTATATCCGTGCCACCGATGTTTGGTGTAGCTTTTAAAATAACGCTTATAGCTGTGATCTTGTCATCGCGCTGTGAGAGTGGATCATTAAAAACCCAGACCTCAAAGCCTAGACCTCTAGCCTCGTCATGTGAAACTACTCTCACCTCTTTTAGGTCTTTTGCTTCAAAGCCGCACTGCTTGTTTATGCCAAGCATCACGTCATTTCCTAGCACTGATCCTAGCGGCGCGAAACTTGGTGCAATTTCACCGTTTGGTATCTCTTGATAGACCTCCGCTTGGCTTGTCTCTTTTATCTTGACAAGCTTGTAAGCGTAGAAATTTTCGAGATTATTTTTATTTGCTTGATCAATTATCCTTTGACTACTGCTAGCACACCCCACAAAAAGCACGCATACAAGGGCTAAGATGCCATTTTTAAAAGTCATCAAAGCTGATGCTTCCTTTGCTGTAGTTTGTCACCTTTGCTTCAAAGAAATTTGACTTTTGGTCGTTAAATTTCGCAAAGTCATCGACCCATTTGATTGGGTGAGCGACGTTGTACTTGCGTTTTAGGCCGATCGCAACTAGACGTTGGTCGATGAGATAGTGGATGTACTGCTCGATGATATCGTCTGTAAAGCCCATTATTTGGTTTTGGGTGATGTATTTGCCCCATTTGATCTCTAAATTTCCAGCTTTTTCAAACATATCATAAATTTTCGCCTCAGTCTCAGGTGTGAAAAGGTCAGGTCTTTCCTTGCGGACTGAATTTATCATGTTTTGAAACAGAAGCAAGTGTGTGATCTCGTCGCGTTGGATGAAGCGTATCATCTGCGCTGAGCCTAGCATCTTGCCAGCGCGAGCTAGAGCGTAGATCGCTGTAAAACCACTGTAAAAGTAGATGCCCTCTAAAATTTGGTTGGCAACCATCGCAAGAAGTAGCTTTTCATCAGTCACTTCGCCTGCAAGCTCCTCGTATACGCTTGAGATGTAGTCGTTTTTCTCGCGCAAGACGTCGTCGTGCTTCTCCATCTCGTAGATGAGGTCGGTGTTGTCGCAGATCGCCTCGACCATGACGGCGTAAGACTTGCTATGGTTCGCCTCTTCGTAGGCTTGGCGGCTTAGCACGGCGTTGATCTCTGGTGCGGTGATGTAAGGGTTGATGTTATCTGCTAGGTTGTTTGTCTGGAAGCTATCCATTGAGATGAGCTGGCTCCAGACTAGGTCATACATACGTTTTTCAGCCTCTGTGAGGTTGTAGGCGTAGTCACGCACGTCGTCTGTGGTGTCGACCTCTTTTGGAAACCAGGTGTTTGCCTCCATGAGGTCCCAGAGCTTTAACGCCCACTCGTATTTTGCCTTGGTGAAATTTAAAATGCCATGTGGGTTGCCGTTAAAGACTCTTCTGTCGGTCAAATTTTCATTTGAACTTGGGTTGTATATGCGTTTTCTGTTCATAAATTTCTCTCTTGTCTTTGGTAAAAATTTCTTAAAATATTACCCAAAGCAAGGTAAAAATTTACTTTTATTTATAGCGCCTTAGTCCTTTTTATGGTCATTAAAAAGCCAGTTATGATCAGCAAAACTGCGATCACGCATGATACTGCAAATACGACCTGACCGACCTCGCCAAACATCTCTCCAGTGTGCAAGCTAAGCACCTTTCGCCCAGCCTTTTTTGCCTCTGGGATGCTATCAGCTTTGCTGACAAGCTTGTTTTCTTTGATCTTGCCAGCGCTCGCGTCAAGCTTTAGTTTGCCCACTTGGCTCTCGCTAGTTTCGTAGTTTATGGTGTAGGTGCTTTGGTTGTTTTCAGGCACGTTTATCGTGAGTGATTTTAGCTCTAGCGTGACATTGTCTTTAAAAATTTGCTCCGCAGTCTCGATCTCTTTAAATTTCTCATCGCTTATTGGGATTAAATTTCTTTGAGGCATTGCCCTTTGCGCTTGGCTTGGTTTTAAGTCGAAAAATATGCTATTTACGCTGTTTCTGACCCAGCCATAAGACCAGTAAAGGCCAGTTAGCGACATCACGACAAGCAGGATCGCCACGTAGGTGCCAAGGCTGGTGTGAAGATTGTAGAAGCAGGCATAGCCCTTTGCTTTTGGCTTAATTTTTAGAGAATTTAAGAAATTTCGCTTGATCGCTGGAGCGTAGAGGATGAGACCACTGATAGCGAGCAGAGCCATGATGATAGAACTAACGGCAACTATTTGCTTGCCGATATTGGCTGGTACTTTGCTATCAAGCAAGGCAAGACCTAAATTTCTATGAAGACTTAAGATAATGATACGAAATTTCTCACCCCAGTCCTCGCTGATCACCTCGCCGCTTCTTGGATCTATAAAAAAATTTAATTGTTTTCTATCCTTTGTAATGCTTATACGATAAGCTTCATTTGCTCCACCTATTTGTAAGCTTTCAAGCGTATCAAATTGAATCTCACTTTTTGCTTTAGCTAGGAGTTCATTTAAGCTTAAATTTTCTTTTCCGTTAGGAACTAAGTTTATAAAATTTTTATTTATCGCACTTTTAATCTCTTCTCTATAAGACGCAAATGGTGCTGAAAGAGTCATGAATATTAGCGGAATAGCCGCAATTAGTCCAATTATTAGGTGGATGTTGAAAATGATTTTTCCTCGTTTTAAAAACATTTTTTTCCTTTGAATTTTAATAGCGAATATTATTTTATTTTTTGTTAAAGCAAGATAAAAATTTATAAAATTATTTTTTAGTTATTAACTTTTACTAATGTTGATAAGGGTCTTAATATCAATTACCCATTAAATTTTTTACATATTGGTATCTTATTTTTTAGTAATAAGTTATTTTTAGTTTTAGCAAAAGGTATAAATAATGATAGATGCATTTAGATTTATAGTGGAGTTAAGCGGGAAATATTTTTAGCTTTAAAGCTCGTATTTATCGACTTTTAATAAAATTAAAATCAATAATTTTTACACTCATTTATACACTCTAGATTTTTAAGCTTCAAGTGTTTGATTTGTTGGTTATGAAAAGTTTAGTTTTCAATACAAAATAATTGTAAGTGCCTAAAATAGGGGATTGTGAAGTAGTAAAGTTAAATAATTTAAGTTTCGGACGCTTAAAGCGGTTGTTTTGGCTTAAGATTTAGTAGTTTTCATCTCTTTTTTGCTCGAAAACTTAATTAAGGTTATTTTGTGAAACATTAATGTCTTATTACGTTTCACGCTTCGCTACCATAGGCTCTATTTTTTGCCTTTAGCAATTATTCGTTTTACTTCGTCTTTAAAGCTATCATCTTGCTTTAGTTCTTTAAATTTAGTATATTCTAATTCTGCTTTAGCTTTTGCATTGTCAGCGCTAAATTTACCAAAGCCTTTTAGAATTTCATATCCGTTAAAGATTAAAAAATTATCTACTTTAATATCCCAATCTTTCATCTGAATTACTTTGCCTTGCTCTGCTTGATTTTCTGCATAGTCAAGTAACATGCCCGTTAATCTATTAAGTCCGTTTAGCTCGTTCTCGTATAAATAATTTTTAGCTACAGAGACATCTGACTTTATCGGCTCTTTGCCTTTATCGCTTCCACTCCAAGTCGTTAAACCCATATTTGGCTTTGTATGGTCTGCACGCTCTTTGATAATCTCCGCCGATGTCTTTTTGGTTACTGCATATTCTAGTTTATTTTGGATATTAGCAAAGAAATTTTTAGCCGTCTGCGATGTCTTATCATAATCCACGCTTAGCGCAAATAACTCCCTAACTTTTTCATAAAATAACTTTTCACTAGCCCTTATGGCTCGTATGCGTTCTAGTAATTCTTTGAAGTAGTCTTTATTAAATATGTTATTGCCTTGTTTTAGCCTCTCATCATCAAGCACAAAGCCTTTAATTATGTATTCTTTTAGTGTGTTAGTAGCCCATTGTCTAAACTGTGTTGCTTTTACGCTGTTTATACGATAGCCTACTGCAATTATCATATCAAGATTGTAGTGTTCGACTTCTCTTGTAACTTCCCTGCTTCCCTCTGCCTGAACTGTCAAAATTTCTTTTACAGTTGCGTAGCCTAGCTCCTTTTCGTCTAAAATATTCCTTATGTGATATGATACATTTTGCTTACTGGTCTCAAAAATATCGGCTATTTGTTTTTGATTTAGCCATATTGTTTCGTTCTCTTTATCGGCTAATATTTGAATATTGACTTTATTGTCGCCAGTTGAATAAATAATAAAATTTTGCTCTTTAGTGTCTATCATTGCATTTCCCACTCGTTAGCCTTGTAAATGCCTAAAAGTTTAATGGCGTCTTTGTCAATTAAGTAGGGTATTACATAACCTTTGGCGATTAGCTCTCTTTTGTCGTCCGTTATCGCTCGTTCTAGTCGTGGATTGTCGCTCAAAAGCTCTACGGCGTCTAGTAACTTGCTGATGAAACCCTGCGCCCTGTTTGGGCTATCTTTTGCGATAAAATCAAACACTGATTTTAATTCGAGGTTAAAACGTGCCGTGCGCTTAATTACCATTTGGCTATCTCGTCGCGTATTCCCTCCAGCGGATAGGTTTCAAGCTCTCCGCGTCTGATAGCCTCAACGTCCGCTTCATATTCGCTAAAGCGCGATTGATATTTAACCTCATCGCTTAGGTTTAGCTTCACGCCGTCAAATTTAGCTAGCGTTATTAATATCTCTCTTGCTTTTTCTATGAAATCGGCGTTATCTGTCCGTATGGTTAATGTTTGCATTTGTAACCCTTTCTTTTGATTATTTTAGCTTGTATTGTTAAAAGATGGCTTAGTATTCACTTTTATTCACTAACTACCCACTTTATACGCTTATTTCGTGCTTACTAGTATTCGCATGGTATTCACTTAGGCGCTCATTTCTATTTCTGATTTTTGAGTTTGTGCCGATAGTAGCGTTTTTTTGGGCTTCAGCTGAGCGCTCATTTTTGTTCCCATTCTTTTAGTGGTAACTTTTCGCTTTTAGCCTTGTTTTTATCGTTGTTTGTATGGTAACTTTTCGCACTTACTATTTAAAACCCCGCTTGCTCCAGTTCTTGCCTTTGCGAAAGCTTTTGCTGTTTCTTTGCTGTTTTATGCTTTGGTATTTAAATAAATAGCCGTTTCTTTACAACGCATTTTTTACATATCGTTTTGCGCTCGCCTTTGCTCTGTCTGGCTTCATTCTATTTGTCATAATCCACTTGTAAGCCTCTAGTGGCAAAGCGTAAATTTTGGCTAGCTCTTTATCGTATTTGCTTACTTTCATAACTCTTAAATTGTTAATAATAGTTTCGTCCGTGTAAGGGCTGTTAAATACTTTTAGGATTAAAAAGGCTATTTCGGTTAGGTAATAATCATCTGCTCGCTTCTCCCAGTCTGGGTAAAACTTATCGAGAATTTTAAAAAAGGTTTCTAGCGTGTTAAGCTCTTTTGGTAGCATCGATTTAGCCTTTTTGATTTTTTCAATATTTTATGAAAAAGGCTGTTTGTCCTCTCGTGGAGTGATGAGGTTAGGGGCTAGCCTTGCCCCCTTAGATTATATTAGCTTGCTTGCATATCGTTTTGCAAGGTCGCACCTTTTAAGGGCTTATGCCATTTAAAAATCCCTTTGGCTTCTAAGGGATTATTTTTGTTAAAGTCCTCTTTGCTTCTATCACCAGGGCTTAGGCGGTCAATCTGTCTTTTCAAGTGCTTTACTTGTGCTTCTGCGTGCCTGAGTTCGTTAATGTAATAATCTACGAATAGCCACGCCTTAGCCCCTGCTTGGTAAATGGCTTCATCTCTGCTAACGTCCTGGCTTTGCTCTAGTGTGCTTATTAGCTCATCAAAGCTACGAGCCTTTTCAAGTTCGTATAAATTTACGTATCTTTTAGCCGTCATTTTCTTTGCTCCTTAGTCGCTTTTGTGTCTTTTAGCGAATAATCATCAAGCGTTGAGGCAACATCTAGCAAAATGCCACTTAGTAGATAAGTAGCGCTTAGCCTCTCCTCGTCGTCTATGCTCTCGTGTTTATTTGCTAGTGCTAGCATTAACGTTGATACTTGTCCTAATACGCAAGTTATTTCAACGCCTAACTCAAAATTCTTATTGATTTCGTTAAAAACTAACTTCATTTTTGCTCCTCCTCTTTTTTCTCGGTTAGCTTTTTTTCTGCATATTGGCTTACAGCCTCAGCAATATCATCAATAACGCCGCTTAAAAAATAGCCTGCATTTATCATCACGTCGCTATTCATATTTGTAGCCTTTTGAAGGTGCGGCAAGGCTAATACTAACGTGCTAATGTTGTTTAGCAAGCTCGGTATTTCATCGGCTAGGTCCAGCTCATCGGTTATGTTAAAACTTAGTGTCATTTGTTCTCCTTTAAAATATGCATTAGCATTAAAATAATTTAGAAATTATATGCTTATGCACTTTAAAATAAACTTAATAAAATATACATAAGCATTTTTTAATAAGTTATTTAATATGCTAACGCATATTTTTTAAAGGGTTAAAAATGGATAGAGATGAATTTAACGAGCTTATGAAACGTGCAGGGCTTAATAAAAAACAATTAGCAGAAATTTTAGAAACAAGCTATCAAGGTGTAAATAGTTGGGGGACTAATGGTCGAGGTTATCCATATTGGGTAAAAAGCTGGCTTGAAAATTACATTAAGTCGCTTGATATGGATAAAATCGTTGAGGTGGTTAAGCCCTACACTGAAAACAAAGAGGATTAACATTATTTGTAACGAGTTGGTCCGTTACATGTAACGTTACACGTGTTACCGATAGGGGTGACACAGACGCCCCCTAGGGTGTCAGCTGTGACATCATTTAAAAGCTGTATGAATTTAATTCACCCAGCTTTGATCTTAGCTCTAGTTACGTAAAATACGATATTCTTTAACATTTAGGGGCGTTTCTGATCTTACTACCCAGCTCGTTTTTTTTAACCGCCGACCCCCGATTTTTTAACCGCGACCCCGATTATTTTTAGCCCCCTTGATAATTAATTTTTTCACTTAAGGATAAAGAGAGATTTTTTGTAACAAAAAGGTCATTGTAGGATAGTTTTACAACGGCACACTATACGTTACTTTTCTTAAATTGCGATTTTCGCTCGTGCGTGGCTTGTGTGCTAAGCTCTAGCCCCTCGGTGCTGGCTTTGATTTTTGGCTTATACAAAAAGGGTAAAAATAGCCAAAAAAATGGTAGAGAGTGAAACGCTTTGCAATACCCTTTTTTATGAAAACTTAAGCAAGCAAAAAAAGGGCTGTTTTGGCTTAAGGTTAAAAGCCGTTTTTATTTTTTTGTGAAATCAATTTTTTTACTAGGTTTTCGCCTTTTTTGTCGATAACCTGCCTCCTTTTTTTATGGAGGCGGATATAATCCACCCCTTTGGCTGTCGTCGTTTCAATTTTTTCTGAAACGATGAGGTAGATTAAATCTAGGTCATCTTTTAAAGCTGGCTACGTTTAACATAGGTAGCTTTTACGTTTCACTTGCAAGGCTCGAGCTTTGACAATAGGGCTGTTTGGGTTTTATTGTTAGGGCTGGTTGGGCGGATAGCCTATTTTTATGGGTCGGCTCGCGTCCTTAATTTTAAGGAGACGGACAAAGCTCGCATTTAAGGGCTTTGCTACGTAAGCCAAAAATTAGACTAACGCATAAAATAGGGGCTTCACTCACCCAAAAATTAGGGGCAGTGAATTTATCTTGCGTTGAGGTAACGAGCCAAAATCTCGGCTGGTTATGCTCTAATAGATTTTGCTTGTCTTGTTTAACAATGGCTTGTATAATTACGACGAAATTCACCGAGGGTGCTTTAAAGCCCTCCTTGCAAATATCCGCTTATGCTCTTAGCTCTCTTTTGTTCTCTTTTGACTTGTAGGGCTTGATTGTGCCTTGCTCTTTGGTGGTCTTGTCTAGTATGGATTTAAACTCATCTAGGGCGTATGGGAGTTGTAATTTTAGCCTTTGTTTGATAGGCAATGGATTATCGTTGCTTTTAGGATTTATGCTTACTACGGCTTCGGCTCGGTAGATAGGCAAGTTTAGATTATTCTTTTTTGCTTTGTCATAAAAATACACTCTAGTTAATACATCGTTGTTTTTTAGATACTTGGTATTCTCAAAGCTAATAACCTCATCGCAAAATGGGTCAAGGTTAAAGGGGCTATCCTTATCAAAACAAAGGTCAAGAGATGAAACGTTATTTATCACACCTAGGAGCTCCGCTATTAGCTCTCGCGGTGGAGGCGTCTTATTGTATTGCCTAAGTCCATAAACTTCAAATAACGCCTTTTGTGGTTCATTGCCTGCGTTTTTTAATGTAGCGTAAAAAATAGGCAAGTCGCTAAGCATATAAATATTAACTATTTCATAATCTCGAAACTCGTAACGGCGTTCTATCTTGACCGCTTTTGCTGTCTGCTTATCTAGCTTTTGCCATTTTTTACCATAAGCCTTTGCTATACTGTTTAAAAGGTCAATTTTTTTATGGGTCTTTTGCGTGATACCCTTTTTGTAAAAGGTCGCCCTTATGGTGTCTATGTAAATTTTGCTCTCGGCTGTGTTGATAATGCTTGCAAGTTCTGCTAAAATATCCATTGAAATTAACTTTTAAAGGGCGGCTAAACTTGCTCGGCTTGACCGCCCCTAAAATTCTTTGATTAGCTCTTTATTCGAGGCGTATTTTTAGCTTTTATAGCCTCGATTAGCTTTTGAGCTAACTTTACTTGACCCCTTGGCGTTATCAAGGTTGTAAAATCAAGCCCTCGCTCGCCGTTTGGTTTTGTAAATGTCTGCGGTTTGCGTCTAAAATAGCCCATATTTAGATACTTTTGCAAAGGCTCGTTATTAAACATTAAAATCCCTAGTTCGCGCATTAAAGCGAATAAACGCGTTCCGCCTATGTCTATGCCTTTATCTTTATCACAAAGGATTTTCGCATATTCGCCTATTTTAATATCGCCTTTGCTAACCTCGACGGCGCGCGCGAAATCTACATAAGGCGCGTCAGCTTCTATCTTATGCTCTAGCCGTTTGTTTTTGTCTTGTTCGTCTGCGTATCTTAACGCCAGCTGTGCGAATACGCGCGGATCTGCTAAGACGTTTTGAATATCCAAAGGGCGGTTACTGCTGTTTAGGATATAATCGCTCGCCCAGTCCCTGAATAAAATCGTCTGTGGAGTTTCGCGCAATTTAAAGCCCAAAGTAATAACGCCCTTTTTAGTCCAAAAAGTCTGCTTTGCGTTACCTGTCAGATTTTCTGACAGATAGAAATGCACGCCCTCGACGTATTCGCCCGTCCTCTTTTGTTCTCTTACGGTGCTTTCGCTAACGCCAAATCCGTCTGCGACTTGCTTATTAGATAAGCTCCACGTATCGCCATATTCTAAAATCTCTAAATTTAGATCATTAAATGCTACTATTGCTTTCATCGTTGCATCCTTGTTCTGTTAGTTCTCTTACCTGCTTTCTTAGGTTTTTGTTAATGTAAAATAGGTCGTAAGCCATATTTATTAACCCTTGTGGTGCTTCTTTCACACTCGAAACGCCATAAGTTCTTAAATGGCTAGTGAATTCTTTTATCTTTTGAGGCTCGATAGCGATTATCGCTCCGCCTTTGCCAGCTGTTGTAATGCTAATTTTCATTTTTTACCCTTTTTCGCTATTTAAAAAAGCCGTCT
Organism: Campylobacter concisus; assembly: GCF_002912895.1. GTDB lineage: Bacteria > Campylobacterota > Campylobacteria > Campylobacterales > Campylobacteraceae > Campylobacter_A > Campylobacter_A concisus_G. Next base: position 3,749 of record NZ_POZX01000069.1, on the reverse strand, counting down.
ATTAGCTTTTTGTTTTCATCTCTTAGCTTGTTTAGCTCCCCTGCTATTTGTAGCGATGTATCGTAAAAGCTAAGGGCTAGGTCTAGGGCTTCATCGGTCTGCTTGCTAGTTTCGCCCTCTTTTATAGCTTTAAATAGGTTAGGGTTACGCTCTTTTACTATTAGTATAAAGCCTGAGTAAAAATCCTCCTCGCTCATATCGTCATATTTTGGAATGTAGGCGTTCATCTTTCGCCCCCTTGTGGTAATGGTCTGCCCTCGTTTTGTCTTTTGTTGATAAAGGCTTCGACCTCATCTCTTTTAAAGCGTTTTGTAACATTTGTAAAAAAGATAGGTTTCGGAAAATCGCTTAATTTCTTGTATCTGTAAAGTGTTGATACTCCCACGCCTAAAAGCTCCGCTGTTTCTTTTGAATTTAGTAGTGCTTTGTTTTGCATTTTTTAATCCTTTTGTATGTAATTTTTCTCAAATGGTTAAGCCTAAATGCTTGCAAGCTTGATATGCTTAAATTGATTTGATATGAGAATTATGCGAGTTTTTTAAAACGAGAGCAAAGGAATTTTTTTCCTAAAGTATCGGCAATTTTTGAGTTATTGGGGCAAAATTATTAAAAAAAGTGAATACATTAAAATGAAGTAAAGCCCCTAAAATAGGGGCGTGTAGTGTCTTAGGAAATTTTTTCCTAATCGTCCGTTTCGGCTTCTTTTATGCCTAAATGTTTTGTTATTTTTCCAGCTAACACATTATCTTTCTTTTCGGTGTTATTAAATGAAAGTTGATAAATTTCGGCCAACCTCGATATTTTATTTTTAAAATTTTCTCTAATAGTAGTGGCTTTTGCATTTATTTTGTAATCATCTATTATGTGGCTAAACTCTTTAAAATAGCCGTTTCCTGCTTCGCTCAGCTCCATTAGTGCGTGTTGTGCCTGATATTCTGCGTTCTCATATGTTGGGTCAAACGTGTAGCAGGTTCGGTCTAGGCTTGGATATTTTAACGCCATTTGTAAAAAAGCCATTCCCTTTAAAAAATTTTCATATCTTAATACTTCGTATGGTTTGCTTTGCGCTTTTTTGTGAAAACAATCACGCAAAAAAGAAAAAAAGATATTACACATCTCTTTTTTTGATGTGTCGTAAAATAAAAAAATATGATAGGGGGCAAAATCCGCCACTGAAAATTTAATATCCGTTTTGCTGTCCATAACGTCGTCTAAAAAGCCCTTAATACTCATTTTTATATTGTCACACTCGGTTTCAGCTTTTAAATAATTGCCGTTTGTGTCAAAGAAAAGATAATTTTTAAGCTCGTTTATTACCTCGCACCCCTTATCTATTTTTTCTTGTTCTGCCTTGCCGTCGTTGTTTGTTCTTGGGCTACTAGCTGACTCTTGTGTTATTCCTATTTTTTTTGTTTGTGTAGCTTTTCGCGCTGTCTTATTTACCATTTATTCTCCTTTCACTTCGTCTAAATAATCGCTCCACCATTGCATTAACTTCGCCCTTTCGTCCAGCCTTTGGCTTCGGTCGTAAATTGCTTTTACACTGCTTCGCTCTTTATGGTCTAGGCAAAGCTCTATCACGTCGCTACTAAAGCCGTGATTTTTGATGTTTTCATTTAGTAGGGTGCTTGCTGTCGTGCGTAAGCCGTGAAAAACCATCTCATCGCCAAAGCCTAACCGCTTAATTGCTTGGTTGAGTGTGCTATCGCTTAGCGGTCTTGTTGCACTTATGCCACTAGGAAAGACAAAATCGCCCCTTTTATGCTCTAGCATTGTTTTTAAAAGCTTCTTAACCTGCTTGCTTATTGGCATATAAAAAATTTCTCTTAGCTTCATCGCTTCGGCTGGAAATGTGATTAAATCATTCTCAAAATCTATGTATTGCCATTTTAGTTCTCTTACGTTTGCGCTGCGTAAAAAGGTATGCACGCCAAAGATTAACGCCTGCTTGGTGCAAAACGAGCCTTGATACTCCTCTATTGCACCTAATAGCTCTTTTAGCTTGCTTGGCTCGGTTATGGCTTTAAAGTGGTTATTTGTTGAGGTTTTGAAAGCGTCGTTAAAAATAATATCCCTTGTCGGATTATGCTCGATGTAGCCTTTATTTACGGCTAAGTCCAAAATCTTACGGAGTAGCCTAAAGGTTCTTAACGATGTTTCGTGCGTTATGCCCCTTTTTGCCTCTCGTGCTTGTATCTGCTCTATTGCGTGAGCGTAGTCCCTGCGTTTTAGCTCGGTTATCTCTTTATCGCCTAGATATGGGATTAGATTTTTTTCGATACGTCCGATTTGCTTATTAAAAGCGATTAGCCCTTTACTCTGCTCTTTGTCTATCCACTCATTAGCTACGTCTTTAAACGTGATAGCCTTTTGCTTGGCTGTGGCTATTTGCAAGTCCTCACCCCTATCTCTTAGCCTCTCCAGCTCCATAGCTTTTAGCCGTGCTTCTGCTAGTGTGACACTTGGGTATTTGCCTATTTTGATTTGCTTTGTCGTCCGCTTTTCGTCGCTCTCTTGATATTTGAAATAAAAAGTTTTGGTTGTCTCTTTTTGGGTCTTGTATGCAAGCACATATAAAAATTTCACTCCGTCATCTTTTACCCACTCACGATTTTTATTTTTGAGTGTAAATTTTTTTAGTGCCAAATCGTTCGCAAAGCTTGCCATTTCGTAACCCTTAATTTTGAGTGTAAAAAGTTAGTGTAAAGACTTTTTTACACTCAGATATACACTCAAAAGAGTGATATTAGATGAAATGCAATGATAAGAAGTGAGAGCTTAAAAAGTGATAAAAGCCCTAAATTTAGGCTTTGAAAGATACTTTTTGACAAGGGTTGAAAAGCCCTGAAAACGTCACTTGGTGGAGTTAAGCGGTATCGAACCGCCGACCTCTTGAATGCCATTCAAGCGCTCTCCCAGCTGAGCTATAACCCCAAATAGATTTTGGCATTTTATCTTTTTATGGCTTACAATATTTTGAAATTTGTTTTAGTAAAATAAAATTTTAAGCAATTTTTGGATAATATTGCAAACTTTAACGCGGGAATAGCTCAGGGGTAGAGCACAACCTTGCCAAGGTTGGGGTCGCGAGTTCGAATCTCGTTTCCCGCTCCATTAACTTAGCCCGAGTGGCGGAATGGTAGACGCAAGGGACTTAAAATCCCTCGGTAGTTTTTACCGTACCGGTTCAAGTCCGGTCTCGGGCACCACGATATGGCGACATGGCCAAGTGGTAAGGCATGAGCCTGCAAAGCTTTGATCCCCGGTTCGAATCCGGGTGTCGCCTCCAAACTTCAAAAATAACTACTCGAAGGAATAATAGTGAGAAATTTATTTTTAGCAGCTTGTATAGCATTTTTTGTAGCTGGTTGTTCAAATACTTGGCATGGCGTAAAAGAAGATACTCATAATGCCAAAGAATGGACCAAAGAAAAGATAAATGATGGAGCTACATATATTAAAGAAAAAACAGAGTAAATTTTAAAGATTATAGTAAATTTTAAGCAAAGTTGGTTATAATCAGAAATCTTTAATTCGGGAGATGGCTGAGCGGTCGAAAGCGGCGGTCTTGAAAACCGTTGAGGTGTGAAAGCCTCCTGGGGTTCGAATCCCTATCTCCCGGCCATACATCTAATTTATTATTCATAATGCCTATAAGAAAATTTTTATAAAAATTCAGTCCAAAATTTACTAGAACTAAAAATATCAGTAAATTTCTTATTTAAAGTAAGACATTGTAAGATAAGGAA
>NZ_POZX01000068.1:0-511 GCF_002912895.1 Campylobacter concisus | reverse complement strand
TTATATCCGTGCTCACCGACCCGCCCATGGGCGGCGTTTCTGCCAGCTTTGCCTTTTTGGGCGACGTGGTGCTGGCCGAGCCGAACGCGCTAGTGGGCTTTGCCGGCCCGCGCGTGATTGAGCAGACCGTGCGCGAAAAACTGCCCGAAGGCTTCCAGCGCGCCGAATTCCTGCTGGAGAAAGGCGCCATCGACCAAATTGTGGACCGCCGCGAAATGAAAGCGCGCATCGCCAAACTTATCCGCCTGCTGCGCAACCAGCCGGTGGAGGCTTAGTTGGGAGAGATACGAAGCAACAGGCCGGAGCAATACGGCCTGTTTTGCCGTTTTTGGGGAGGCTACCTGCAACTAGAAAGCTGTTTTCAGGTAGCCTCCCATCAAGCCGCCTGCCTCCGATATAATCCCATCCGTTGTGTGCCGAGGAATGGGCGTGCTTGAGCAACAGTGTAGGCTGCAGGTACGTTGATCAGGCCATGCCTTCGTTTGATGCCAATGCAGCCTTGGCCTTATAC
>NZ_POZX01000067.1:0-863 GCF_002912895.1 Campylobacter concisus | reverse complement strand
GGATAGCGCCGTGCTCATTGGCTCAGGGGCTAGTATATGCGGTGCAGCTGCTGTTATGGCTACTCAAAATGAGATAAAAGCAGACGCAAACAAGCTTGCTATCGCTATTTGCACAGTGGTGCTCTTTGGGACGATTGGCATGTTTATCTATCCATTTATCGCTAAATTTCTAGCTCTCACACCACACCAAACCGGCTTTTTTATTGGTGGCTCACTTCACGAAGTAGCCCACGTGGTGGCAGCTTCAGCAGCATCTGACGGCACAGCAAGCAGCACTGCCGTCATCATAAAAATGCTTCGCGTAATCATGCTCGTGCCATTTTTGTTTTTGCTAAATTTCTTAAATTTAAGCCAAAATAGCGGTGGCTCAAAGCTAAAGAGCATACCATGGTTTGCGCTATTTTTCCTAGTGGCGATTTGCATTAGATCTCTGCCATTTTTCCCTGAGAATTTGGTGCAGATTTTAAAGTTAGCCGCTAGCATCTGCCTTTGCATTGCGATGTGTGCTTTGGGATTTGGGATAGATAGAAGCATTTTTAAAGCGACTGGCAAAAAGCCATTTTTGTTAGCTTTTTTTATATTTTTATGGCTTATTTGCTCTTCGCTTATTTTTGTTAAGACTCTTTGCTAGTTTTTAGCTTTTGCAAAAACTCTTCGATGTTGTATTTTGCTCTATAAGCTGGGCTTAAAAGATGTATCAAAATGTCGCCAAGGTCCATCACGATCCAATCAGGGGAGCTTTCTGTACCTATAAATTTTTCTCCAAGAGGTTTAAGCTCCTCTTTTAGATCCTCGCTCAGCGAGTAAGCGTGTCTCTCGCCAAGCGTTGTAGCGATAACTACGGCTTTTACGAAATAATTATC
>NZ_POZX01000066.1:0-56529 GCF_002912895.1 Campylobacter concisus | reverse complement strand
GTCCTGCGTTGGATTCGAACCAACGGCCCCCTCATTAAAAGTGAGATGCTCTACCGACTGAGCTAGCAAGACATTTACTTAAAAAAGAATTGAGATTATACAAAAAACATTATTACATGTCAAGAAAAGGATGTTTAAAATTTGTTTTTAGCTAACATAGTTGCATGGTTAGGTTGGTTTGGCATCAATAAGTTTTCAAAATAAAATATATTATAAAGCCCACTTGCAAGATATGCAGACACCAAATAGGTGAATATTGGATTTATGTAATAAAATTTATTTATATTTAAGTATCTTGTCTTTTAGTATTATGTGGACAGCTATTGCTATACGATAGATGATGCGTGATTTGTGGTAAAAATTGTGAATAATATGGATCAACGACATTGATTGCACATATGGCTAAATAAGTTATTTTTGAACTAAAGAGTTGTTTAAAGACAGTATATATTTGAGATGTCTACTTGAATAAATTCTATTTACCTCGTGCAAGTTAAATCAAAATTATAGATAGTACTTGAAAAATATTTTAAACTGTGTTCAATAAATAAAAATCTGTAAGAATATAAATCTAGGATATTTAAGATTAGGATAAACCCCGTTAATAGGGGCTTAATAAGTTAATTAATTATAGTCCATCAAAAGGATTTGAAACTACATCTTTGCGATCTACTATGTAAGGTATAATAGCTGCATGACGAGCTCTTTTGATCGCTTTTTCTACCATTTCTTGATGTCTTTTTGATGTGCCAGTTAAACGCCTTGGCATTATTTTAAATCTCTCTGATAAACAATACTTTAAAAGAGAAGTATCTTTATAATCTATAAAATCAATTTTTGCTTCTGTAAATTTGCAATATTTGCGTGAATATTTTCTTTTTTCTGCCATTTTCTATCCTTTAAATTAAAACGGTATTTCGTTGTCGCCATCAAAATTATCGGCGTCAATGTTTATATCAGGGATTTTCTCCTCATAGTACTCTTCTTGTACTTTTTTATTTTGTGGTTGCATTTGCTGTCTTTGTGGTGCTGAATTTTGATATCCACCATTGCCATAGCTATTATTTGAACCATTATTTCGTTGTTGCGAGTATGAACTATTTTGATTAAATCCACCTTGACTTTGTCCATTAGCTCCGCTATTTCCGCCAAGCATCTCCATATTTTCAACTACGATTGAGTGCTTTGAACGGTTTTGTCCATTGTTGTCGGTCCATTGATCAAATTTTAATCTTCCTTCAATCAGAAGCTTAGAGCCTTTGCTTAAATATTGATTTGCTATCTCAGCTGATTTGCCAAAGAATGATATGTCAATAAAGCATGTCTCTTCACGTTTTTCGCCGTTAGTATTAAATTTTCTAGTAACAGCAATACCGGAATTTCCTATAGCAGATCCACTAGTAGTGTATCTTAGCTCGATATCTCTTGTTAAATTCCCAACTAGTACTACTTTATTGAACATTTTTTATCCTTGATTATTCTTCTGTAAAAGTTTGCTCGTCTACTTTTTCAACTCTTGGCTCACGCGGTGCTCTTGGCTCACGAGGCTCTTTTTTTATAGTTTGTTTGATACCTTTGCAAAGTCTTTCCCAAGCTGCGATTTCGCGTTTATTTTCATATTTAACGCTTAAAAATCTTATTATATCTTCAGTGATCCTTACATTTCTTGTAAGTTCTGCAAGAAGCGCTGGTGGTGCTTTGTAATAGATAACAAAGTATGTTCCACGCTCGTATTTTTTGATGGTATAAGCTAGTTTTCTAGTACCCATCTCAACGACAGTAGCGATCTCGCCACCATTTTTTGTTATAACTTCTTTTACGAAGTCAACTTTAGCTTTAACTTCCTCTTCCGTTAATGTCGGCTTAAGAATAAATAAAAGCTCGTAATGTTTCATTTCTTCTCCTTATGGATATTTAGCTCACTTTGTGAGCAAGGATTTTGCTTTAAGCAAGGGTGGATTTTAGCTTAAAGTTACTTAATATTTGCTGTTGATATGAGATGTTGCAAATTTAAAATAGTTGATAATGCAAAAATTTCTTTATCCATTTTTGTGTTTGTTTTTAGCTCTAGCTCGGCTAAATTTAGCGTTTTAAATATCTCCAAATAGGTATTTAAATTTAGTTTTAAGCTATTTGCTTTTAATAAATTTGCGACATTTACAGGCGGTTGATAACCGATTGCTTCATCTAAATTCAATCGACCATTTATCTTAATGTAAGAGTAAATTTTAAACAGCCTAAAAAATGCTTTGTAAAGTGAGTTTAGAAGTAAAATTTCATTAAAATTTGGATCTTCTAGATAGGTAAAAAAGTCGTTTTTTATATCTTTTAGAGCCATAAATTTATTGAAAAAGTCATCAAAATTTATCCCGCCAAGTCCAAAAACTAGCCTTTTTACATCATCTTGTTCGATGTGTGTGTTTAGGCTCTTTAGCTTTGTTAGCTCGCTTGCTGCAAGGTATAAATTTTCATTATGCGTAAAGTAAAGTTCATAAAGTGCGTTTTTAGTTATGTTTAGTCCTATTTTGGCTGAGTTTTTGGCTAGTAAATTTATCGCTTCATCTGGGGTTGAGGGCTTAAAAAATCTCGCAAAATTTGTCCCAAAAGCCTTTTGTGTATCAAAAACTAGCTTCATATCGGCCTCATAAAGCTCAAACAAAAAGTAATTATACTGGCTCTTTGAGCAAAGCGAGATGAGCTCTTTTAGCTCTTTTGCTGGGATCTTTTTGTCGCTTTTTATATAAAGGATATTTTTGCCGCCAAAAAGTGACTGTTCGCTTAGATGAGAGCTTGCTTGCGTGTAGTTGTACTCGTCAAAATAAAGACTAAGCAAATTTACATCTTCGCTTGCATAAAAGCTCAAAATTTCCTTACCAAAGAGCTCGATCTGAAACTCATCCGCCCCAAAAAGTAAGAAGTAGTTGCCTAAATTTGCATTTGCTAAATTTAGCTCCAAATCTTTTCTATACATCGATCTTTCTTACCACTTTTGCAAAAATTTTAGCACTTGCGATGTCGGCCTCTGTGATCTTGACGACAAGTTTTTGGAGTAAATTTGCACTGTATCCTGTTATAAAAATCCTAGCTCCAACAAAGTAATCATCAAGCTTTGCGATCAAGACATTTTGGTTTTCGCTCACGTAGCAGCGCACCTCTTTGCCAATGTTTGCTGCTGCCCAGCGTGCAAATTTCCTATCCATAAAGTCGTAGGCTACCTTGTCGGCTTCTCTTTCAAGCTCGCTTAAGGTTGCACATGTGCTTTGGATGTTTAAAAGCAAGAAGTTGTAAAGCTTCTCATCTTTTGAAATTTTAGCCTTTAAAAGTCTATGTAAAATAAGGTCAGAATAGCGTCTAATAGGGCTTGTAAAGTGTGTGTATCTATCAAATCCAAGCCCAAAGTGGCCTAAATTTTCACTTGAGTATTCAGCTTTTTTTTGAGACTTGATGATGAGCTTATCTATCTCTTCACGGTTGCCAAGTTCATCGGCTTTTAGCTGGATCTTTCTTATCAAATTTGCAAGATCGTTTTCATAAGTAAAGTCAAGCCCTAGAAGCTGCAGGTCCTCAAGCAAAGTATCTATCTTTTTAAAATCAGGCGAAGCGTGACTTCTAAAAACACCTTTTGTGATGAGCTTTGCGGCAGCTTTGTTTGCTAAAAGCATGCAGTCCTCGACTAGTCTATGGGAGTCGGAGTCACTTTCAAACCTGGTTTGCGAAATTTGACCCTCATCATCAAGGCTCATTCTAAGCTCTTTTGTCCTAAAGTCAAATGCGTGCAAAAGCCTTTTTTTGCGAAGTTTTGTGGTGAGTTTAAAAAGTGGCTTGACCCATGAAATTTCACACTCTCTTTTGCCCTCTAAAATTTCATCGATCTCATCGTAGTTAAAGCGCCTTTTTGAAAGGATGATCGCCTCAAAAAGCTCCTCTTTTTTTACCTCGTTGTTTGCATCAAGTGAAATTTTAAAACAAAATGCAAGGCGAGGCACATTTGGCTTTAGCGAGCAGATATTTTCACTGAGCGCGCGCGGCAACATCGGTACTGAGATGTGCGGAAAGTAGATCGAAAAGCCTCTTTTTTTAGCCTCGCTGTCAATAGCGCTATATGCGGTCACATACTCGCTTACATCAGCGATTGCAACGTAAATTTCATGCTTTTTCTCATCGAAATATATCGCATCGTCAAAGTCTTTAGCATCGACTGGATCGATCGTACAAAAGTCTAAATTTCTTAGATCAACTCTGTTTGGATACATGCTAGCATCGACTTCGTCGCCAAAAGCCTTTGCTTCAAGCTCGCAAGCCTCGCTAAATTTATCGTTTTTATTATAAATAGCAAGCGAAATTTTTTCATCACTTAGCGGATCGTCTAAATTTCCTAAAACCTCGACTATCTCGTTGTTTAGGTTGTTTATCTTAAGCAGCGTCCCAAGAGGAAGCATCTTTAGGCTTTTTTGCGTCGCTTTTAAGGTAGTGCTTAGTCCAGTTTTTAAATTTACACCTAAAATGGCCGCTCCAAAGCGTTTTGTATAGACCACACTTGTCTCATGTGCAAGCTTTAGGCTCATTACTATCTTAGCGCTTTGGCGTTTTTTCTTAAGCGGCAAAAGCTTTGCTAACACAATGTCGCCAAGGTGAGAGTTGTTTAAATTTTTATTTTCTACGATGATATCTTGCTTGAAGCGTTTGTCAAATGGCATGATAAAGCCAGTTGCATTTTGACTGATGTCTAGCTTGCCGCAGACGTAGCCATTGTTTAGGTAAAATTTATCTTTATGGGAGCTTACGGCACCAAGATTTAAGAGATTTCGTAAAATCTCTTTATCTTCGTTTGAAACTTCTTTTTCCTTGATGCCAACTAGTAGTGAGGTTAGAAATTCTTTCACAAATTATCTTTGACTTTAGCGACAGCCATTAAAAACGTATCATGTCCAAAGCCGTATTCGTCAAGAAGAGGTAGGGTATTTTGTATGCTTATATCATCAAGTTGATTAAAGATATTTACAGCTGTTTTTATCACCTTTAGGGCTTTTGCATAGTCTTTTATATGATCTGGTGCCTCTTCTGGATTATTTGAATAGAGTATTGAGCTACTAAGCTCCGTCTCAAGGTTCCATTGTTCAAAAATTTTAGCTGTAACTTCTTCATTTGACATATCTAAAATTTCTGTTTCAAATAGGGCAAGATCGATTGGACTAGATATATTTTTAAGTTTTTCTCTAAATTCGACGTCTTGTTTATTTTCGGCTAATTCATGAGCAAGAACTATCTTGCCAATCTCAAGCATAAATGAAGCTGGAGAGAGAATTTCCAAGCTTTTAGGATTAACTTTAGAATGCCAATTGTACATCAGTGCATTTTGTATTATCGAGATATTTAAAAAATCTTGTGTAGTAATGCCATAAGGCTCTAAATTTATAGAAAAGCTCTTTTTAATCGTACTTGAAAGCGCAAAACCTCGAATAGTAGCCATACCAAAAAGAGAAATAGCTCTTGCGATGGTTGTGATCTCTTGAGAAAACCCATAAAGTGGAGAGTTTGCTGAACGCAAGATATTTGCTGTTAGCATCGGATCCTTTTCGACCACTTTTGTAAGATCACTTATTGAGCTATTTTCGTCCGCATGTAAGCGTTGAATTTGTATAACTGTGTCATCTAATGGTGGAAGTGCTTTGATTTTTTTAAAAACTGATTCATTCATTGAGTTATCTCTTTTTTTGAAATTTCAGCGTATTTTATCAAAATAAATTATCATAAAACTTAAAAAGAGTTTCTATATATTTCAGCCGAATTTTTGCTGGCTAAAGTTATAATTTTGCCAAATTTTAATAATAGGAGTAACAATGGCTATAAATGTTTATTATGATAAAGACTGCGATTTAAGCCTTATTCAAAGTAAAAAAGTAGCAATCATCGGCTTTGGCTCACAAGGTCATGCACATGCTGAAAATTTAAGAGATAACGGTGTAAGCGTTGTGATTGGCCTTTCAAAAGGTGGCAAAAGCTGGGCAAAAGCTGAAGCAAAAGGCTTTGAGGTAAAAACCGTAAGCGAAGCTACAAAGGGCGCTGATGTGGTTATGATTTTAACTCCAGATGAGCTTCAAGCTGAAATTTATAAAAATGAGATCGAGCCAAATTTAAAAGATCATGCTGCTATCGCATTTGGACATGGATTTAACGTTCATTTTGGCCAGATAAAAGCTCCAGCAAATATAGATGTCATTATGATCGCTCCAAAAGCTCCAGGACATACAGTCAGAAGCGAATTCGTAAGAGGCGGAGGTATACCTGATCTTATCGCTGTTGAGCAAAATGCAAGTGGAAAGGCAAAAGAGATCGCTCTAAGCTATGCTTGCGGTATAGGCGGCGGCAGAACCGGCATCATTGAGACAACATTTAAAGATGAAACTGAAACAGATTTGTTTGGTGAACAAGCAGTACTTTGTGGTGGTCTTTGCGCGCTAGTAAATGCTGGTTTTGATACGCTTGTAGAGGCTGGATATGAGCCTGAGATGGCCTATTTTGAATGCTTGCACGAGCTAAAACTAATCGTTGATCTAATGTATCAAGGTGGCATGGCTGATATGCGCTACTCTATCTCAAACACAGCTGAATACGGCGACTACGTAAGCGGCGTAAGAGTAGTTGGCGAAGAGAGCAGAAAAGCTATGAAGGAAGTTTTAAAAGAAATTCAAAATGGCAAATTTGCAAAAGACTTCATACTTGAGAGAAAAGCGGGTTACGTTAGAATGAACGCTGAACGCGGTATAGCTGAGAGAAGCTTGCTAAATCAAACTGGCAAAAAACTTCGCGCGATGATGCCTTGGATAACTAACGGCAAACTTATAGATCAAAATAAAAACTAAGCCTTGAGCGAAAAAAAGACTACAAAGAAGCGACCTACAAAAAAGAGCGCAGGTCGCTCTAACAACAAAACCTATCTTGGTATCGGCATTATCGCAGCTATTTTGATAATAGCACTTAGCGTAGCCCTTAGTATAAAAAATAATAGTGCAGAACAGATAAGCAAAGCAAATGAGCCAAAGATAGAGAAGCAAATTCTAAAAAAAGCTGAGACAAAGGTTGCTAGCAAAGAAAAAAAACAAGAATACGAGAAGAGAAAATACCCTCTAAAATTTGATGAAGATGAAAATTTAAGTAAAATTTTTACCGATCCTAAGCATAAAAGTGAGCTTGTTTTAAATTCAAAAGTTGAGCCAAAAGAGCAAAAAAAGATAGCTGAAGTAAAGAGTGAAGCCAAAAAAGAAGAGATAAAAAAAGAGCAAAACGATACTAAAAATTTACTTGCAAGTTATAAAAACACAGAACCTAGCGTAATAGAAAATGAACAAAAGATAGAGCCATTTTATAGCTCAAAAACTGAACAAAAAACCGAGTTAAAATCTCAAAATTTTGAAGTAAAAGTCGATCAAAATAAAAGCACTGAAATAGAAAAAAAAGAGAAATTTAAAAGCGAGAACACAAAAGTCGAGCCAACTAAAAAAGCTGAAAATTTAACTACCAAAAAGATAGAAAAAATAAAATACGAAGAAAAAAATATAAAAAAAGATAGCTTTGAAGCGGTACCTTTTACGCCAAACGCTAGCATAAAAGGACGTGCAAAGCTCGTTATCATAATAGACGATGTGGCGACATTTGAACATGCGAGTATGATAAAGTCGCTTGGCTTAAAAATCACGCCGTCTATTTTTCCAGCGACAAAGACTCATCCAGATACGCCAAATATCGCAAGAACATTTGAGTTTTATATGATACATCTTCCGATGCAAGCAAAACACTTTGATAGTCCAGAGATAGGCACTCTTACGATCAACGAGAGTTTTGAGAGCATGCACGAAAAGATAAAAAAGATACGCAAAGACTTCCCGCGTGCAAAATATACAAACAACCACACAGGATCACGCTTTACAAGCGATTTTGACGCTATGGATAAGGCTTATAGGGCGCTGATAGAGCAGGGCTTTGTCTTTGTTGATAGCAAAACTATCGCCCAAACCGCAGTAGCAAGAGCTGCAAAAAAACATAATCAGCCATACATTTCAAGGGATATATTTTTAGACGACGATCCATCGGCTAGTGCTGTTAGGCGTGAGCTTGTGGCTGCTGTAAATTTGGCTAAAAAAAGAGGCTATGCGATCGCCATCGGGCATCCAAAGAAAAATACGATCTCGGTTATAAAAGAGAGTAAAAATAATCTTTTAAAAGATGTTGATGTGGTTTATTTAAAAGATATTTTATGAGACTCGACTTTATCCCAGAGCCGTTAAAAAGACTAAAAAATCCACCAAAACAGCTAAATTTTATCGGAGATACTTCGCTTTTATCCTTACCAAAGATCGCAGTTGTTGGCTCAAGAAAAGCAAGTGTTTATACAAAAGAGTGCGTCACAGCACTTTGCGCAGTACTAAAAAGTGCAAACGTCTGTGTGGTAAGTGGTGGAGCAATCGGCGTTGATATCGCAGCTCATAAAGCTGCTATGCCACGAACGATTGGCATTTTTGCGAGCGGGCTTGACACCATCTATCCAAGCCAAAATAAAGTGGCAATAAATGAAATTTACGCCAAAGCCTTGGCTCTTAGTGAGTATGATGAAGGTGAGCCGCCACTTGCTTATAGATTTTTGGAGCGAAACCGCATAGTTGTGGGGCTTTGTGAAGCTCTAGTTGTCGCGCAAGCTGATCTTAAAAGTGGCTCTATGCAAAGTGCGAGGCTTGCAAACGAGCTTAAAATCCCAGTTTATGTACTGCCACAACGCATGGGCGAAAGCGATGGGACAAATTTTTTGCTTGCAAATAAAAAAGCCGAGCTTATTGATGACTATCATAAATTTGCTTCACTTTTTGGCGAAATAAAAGAGCAAGAAAAAACTAGTGACGAGATCTTAAAATTTTGTAAAAATGGTGTAAGTCTTGATGAAGTTTTAGCAAAATTTGGCGATATCATCTATGAGTACGAGCTTGAAGGTCTAGTTGAAATTTCAAATCTAAGAGTAAAGAGCTTGCTATGAGAGAGAAATTTATGGCTATTGATGTTGGGCTAAAGCGAATAGGGCTTGCTTTTGGTTTTGGCGAGATCGTGACTCCGCTTGAGCCAGTGCTTAGAAAAAATAGAAACCAAGCCGCAAGAGATGTGAGCCAAAAGGTAAATGAATATGCCCCAGATACGCTAGTGGTGGGCGTGCCAATCGGTGGTAGTAGCGAAGATGAGATGAGAAGACGCATCGAGCATTTTGTCTCACTTCTTGATGTAAAGGCAAATATTGTCTATCAAGATGAGGCCTTTAGCAGCAGCGAAGCTAGTGAAATTTACACCAATACAAGACGAGATGGTAGGCTAGATAGCATTTCAGCCACTATTATTTTAAAAAGATATCTTGGGATAAATTAAAAAGTAAAAATCGGTCTATTTCTCAAGCGAATTTTTAAAAGCTAGCTGAAAGCTATCTGTGCTAAAAGGCTGCTTTAATACCGTGACATGATTTGGCAGATCGTTAGCCGACTCATCGTTTTTGCAAATGGCTACGATACGAAAATTCTTAATATTTTTAAACTCAAGTATATCCTCTAACATCGCTTCATTTTTTAAAATTTTACTATCGATAAAAATAACAAATGGGGTAAAAATAGAATCTTTTATATGTCTCATTAGATTGCCAATGTCGTTTTTGCCGATAACTTTTAGATCTAAAAAATTTATCTGAGCACTAATGGTGTCAAACAAAGCATCGTCATCGCAAGCAACTAAGATATTTGTATTTGTTTGATTTTTGATATTTATTTGTCTTTGGATGGCTCTATCGCCCGTTAGTGCCGCGCTAAAAGATATTAAAAATTCTCCATCATTATGAGAGATCATAGATTCATTTGCTTTTTTTAGATAGTCATTTATCTTGCTGAGATAGTAATGACTTGGCCTCATTACGCTATGGCTAGATTTTATCTTAATGTCAAAATGTACAGATTTGGGACTATAATTTTTAAGCTGAAAGAGAATGTAAATGTCTGCATATTCGGTAGAGTAAAGGAAAAATTTGCAAATATTTTCAAGTGTTTTTATAAAATTTGTAGCATCAAATTTTAAAAGCCTTGGATAACTTGGATCGTAGCTAAAAATGATGGAATTTTTAGTATCTTGCGCATCTTGGTATATGGTACTAAGAAAAATTTCCATTCTGTTTATGATATCGATAGGCTTATCTTTCATATTATCAACATCCCGTCGCCGTATGAGTAAAATCTATACTTTTCATCAACTGCCGTTTTATAAATTTTCATCGTCTCTTCAAGCCCTATAAAGCTGGTTACTAGCATTATTAGAGTTGATTTTGGTAGATGAAAATTTGTAAGAAGGTAGTTTTGCCTGATAGGCTTATTATTTAGGTTTAAAAATAGCTTGCAAAAGCCGCTTGCTTGCTTGCTTCTTGCAAATTCTTCAACACATCTAGTAACCGTCGTGCCAACGCCAAGGATTGGTTTATTAGAATTTATAATCTCTTGAGCTTGCTCGCTTAGCTCGTAAATTTCTGAGTGCATTTTGTGGTCATTTATATTTTGGCACTCCACACCTTTAAATGTCCCAGCACCAACATGAAGCGTAATGTAGGCGACTTCATGCTTTGCTTTTATCTGCTCTAACATTTGTTCACTTATATGAAGGCTAGCTGTCGGAGCTGCCACTGCACCGCTATTTTTGGCAAATATGCTTTGATACCAGCTCTCGTCATCCTTTGTATCAGCTCTTTTAATGTATGGCGGAAGCGGGACGTGACCAATCTTTTCAAGCTCACTAAAAAGGTGAACATTATCAAGCAAAACGCCATTTTGCGTAAAATTTACCACCCTTGTGCCATCGTCATTTAGCTCAAGCACATTTACTTTTAGGTTATCAGGAAAATTTAAAATGCTACCAGCGCTTACTTTGCCTCTTATATAGACGCTAAATTTATTTTCGCCTATGGGCTGATTTAGCATTACTTCGCAAGCCCCACCGCTTTCTTTTTGTCCTAAAATGCGAGCTTTGATAACTTTTGTGTTATTAAAAATGACCGCTGCGTCCTCTGGGATGAGGCTGGAGAGATCTTTAAATTTGTAGTGTTTTATCTCTTTTGTATTTTTAAAATAGACAAGCAATCTTGCCTCTTCTTTTGGCAAAACTGGCTCTTTTGCGATGAGCTCTTCAGGCAAAAAATAATCATAACTTGAGATGTCGTTTATATTACTCATCGCTTGCTACGTCGCTGTCTTGTTCTTCTTTTTCGTCTTCATCGTCGCTCTTGTTAGCTCTTTTAGCGACGATTATTGAAATTCCATAAAGTCCGATGAGTGGCAGTGCCATTAAGACTTGACTTATTACATCAGGTGGTGTAACGATGGCTGCAAAGATAAAGATGATAACAACAGCGTATCTGAAGTAATCTTTTAGCATCTTGTCATCGACAAGTCCGATCTTTGCTAAGAAAAATGTAATGACTGGTAGCTCAAATGAAATTCCAAAGCCAATTAGTAGTTTTGCAAAAAAGCCAACATACTCGCCAATGCTTGGTAATGCCGTAAAGAGCTGGCCACCAAAATTTACCAAAAATGCAAAGCCAAGTGGGATGACCACGTAGTAACAAAACGCCGCCCCGCACGCAAACATAAATGAAGCTGAGATGACAAATGGGATCACATATTTTTTTTCATTGTCATAAAGCCCAGGTGCGACAAATAGCCAAAACTGCCAAAAAATGATAGGTAGCGCGATCACGACACCAGCAAAAAATGCAACTTTCATCGCTGTAAAAAATGGCTCTTGAATTTGAGTAAATATGATATTTGAGCCAGCTGGCAATACCTGTTTTAGTGGTTCGCTCATCCATGCAAGCAGTGGGTTCCAAAACGTAAAGCAGACGCCAAAGCAGACAAAAACGCTTACTATGCTTATAAAAAGTCTCTTTCTAAGTTCGATTAAATGGGGTCTTAGCTCTTCAAACATTATGCCTCTTTTTTATCGTTTAAGATCGCATCTTTAACTAAATTTGTTGGATTTTGTATATTTTCTACCGTTTTTTTGGTGTCGCTTACGACATTTTGTATATCGTTTGTGATATCATTTGCGCTTTTTTTGATCTCGTCAAGCTCTTCAAAAGTAAGCTTTTTGCGCACACTTTGCGTACTTTTAGTTATGCTTTCTTTATATTTTTGAGCATCTTCTTTTAGCTCAGCTATCTTCATTTCTTGATCAAATGTTGATTTTGCGTCGTTTATGCCTTTTTTAAACATTTTTAGAAATTTTGCAATCTGAACCATCGCGCTTGGCAGCTTGTCAGGACCTAAAACTAACACTGCAATAATGGCGATAACTAAGATTTCAGAAAAACTCATTCCAAACATTTTTTGCCTCTATTAAATTTTATTTAAGCTTTGTATTTTATCTTGACTTTGCTCAAAATTTTATAAATTTAGCCCTCGATAAAGAGTGCGATTTCGTCGCTTAGTAAGAAATTTGGATTGTAAAATTTGCCATTTTTAAAGAGCAGTTTTTCATTTTCTACAAGAAAATTTGCTCTTTTTATCTGAGCCTCACTTAAGCGTCCAGCCTCCACGCCAACTATGCTTCTAAACCCTAAAAATATATGCTCTCTTGCTAGCTCACTCTCGTTTAAAATTTCCTTTTCTCTATATGTTGGTTTGGCGATGTAGGTATCTATGCTATTTTTGGCGTAGTATCTAGTGCCATCCACAAAACCCACGCTAAAAGCCCCTACACCAAGGTAGTTTTTGCCTTGCCAGTAGCCAAGATTGTGCTTGCAAATTTGACCAAAATTTGAAATTTCATACTGTTTAAAGCCAGCAAGCCCAATTTGCTCTATCATAAGTTTAGCCAGGCTGTCGCTATCCTTTTTATAGCTTTTTTTGCCAGCAAATGGGGTGTTTTCTTCAAGCGTGAGTGAGTAAGCGCTAAGGTGAGTGATATTAAGATCTTTTAAATTTGCCACTTCAGCTAAAAGGCGTTTTTTAGTATCAAATTTGGTGTCGTAGATAAGGTCTAAATTTATGCTCTCAAAGCCAGCTTTTCCAGCATTCTCTACAGCTTTAAAAATTTGCTCCCTGCTGTGAATGCGACCAAGAAATTTAAGCTTATCTTCAAAAAAACTTTGAGCACCAAAGCTTATGCGATTTGCCCCTAAACTTTTCATCGCTTTTAGCCAAACAAGGCTTGCTGAGTTTGGATTTGCCTCGAGAGTGATCTCGGTTGTTGGTGTGCAAAGAGGCACTAAAATGCTAAAAATTTCATCATAAAATTTAGCATTTACAGCACTTGGTGTACCTCCGCCAAAAAATACGCTTGAAATTTCTCTTACATTTTGGCTTTTTAGCTGAAAATTTAGATCAAGAACTAGCGCTTGAAAATAAGTGCTAGCCTTGTTAAATTCGTCGTCACTTGATCCAAAAGCACAATAAGGACACTTGCTTTCGCAAAATGGCACATGGATATAAACTTGCAAATTTCTCTCTTTTAAATTTTGAGGATTATAAGAAATTTGGCATTTATAGTAGTTTAAAAGTAGCTTTTGGTCTTTAAGAGTTTGCTTGGCAAAAAGCCAAAATTTATCTTAAAAATTTTTGCAAAATGTGCAGTATTTGTATAACCTACGATATTTGCAGCTTCTTTTATGCTGATATCATTTTGCTTTAAAAGAGTAAAAGCGAGCTTTAGACGCTCTTTTGCTAAGAGCTGGTAGATCGTATCTTTGAAAAATAGCTTAAAATTTTTCTTTAGCCAAAAGTCATTTGTACCACAAAGATGAGCTAGCTCTTTGATACTTGGAGGATTTTGCATACGACTTAACAAGATTGTTTTAGCCTTTAAAAGAGTCTTTTCTTCGTCACTGTTAAGTGAAATTTCGCTCTCTTTTTGTATTTTGCTTTTATAAATAAGCTCTAAAATTTTTGACTCAGTAAAAATTTCCCTCAGCGCGCCTTCATATAAATTTGTCGTCTCAAGTTCATTTAAAACGCAAATTTGCGCTAAATCTTTTTTGTATTTCAAAAGCTCAAATTTATCATCAAATCTAAGTCCAGCAAATATCTCAAGCTTATTTGCATAACTTTCGTCAAAAAGTAGTGTTTTTGTCTTATAAAATTTATTTTGATACTCAAAGATGCCTTTAAAATCGTCATTAACAAGCCCAATGCAAAATTCATCTTTGTTTAAAATATACTCTTTTCTATCAAGTTTAAAGCAAAGATCGTTTTTAGCCTCATTAAACATTAAAAATAGGTATTTTTTAGACTTGTGACGATCTCTTTTTATCCTGCCGTTACATAAAATTTCACTTTTTAGATAGCTAATACCGCTGCTTTGCTTGTAAAACTCTACGCTTATTTGTTTTTCTTTTTGAGATATCTTTCTCGTTCCATATTTTTTGTCTAAATTTATCATTTTATCCCTCAAGCGTTAAATTTAATCCCTTTAGCGTTACGTATGATATTGATAACGATTATTTAATTTTAGTAAAATGCGCATTAAATTTTTATAAGGAGTTTTTGTGAAAAGTGCATTAAAAATTTCTATTTGTGCGGCAATTTTTATAAATTTACCGCTTTTTGCAAATGAAGATAAAGTTCTACCAGAAGTTAAAGTAGTGAGTGCAACAGGATTTGAGCAAAATATCAAAGACGCACCAGCAACGCTTAGTGTTATAACTAAAGAGGCATTAGAAAAGAAAAATCACAAAGATGTCGAGAGCATGACCAAAGATATCCCAAGTCTTTTTGGAACTACTCCCGAAGCGGCAAATAGACGAGGAATTTCTATACGTGGATTCTCACCAAGATTTACTAAAATTTTAGTAAATGGCATGCCAGTACCAGGCGATAACGCCTATAAAGGGCTTAGAAGCGTTGGAGGCTCATATAGTTTCGTCCCACCAGCAAGTGCGATAAGCCGTATCGAAGTGATACGTGGACCTATGAGCTCGCTTTATGGAAGTGACGCACTAGGCGGAGTTATAAATATCATAACAGATGAGTTTAGTAATGAATTTGGTGCAAATCTTGGCTCAAGCTATAAATTTGCAAGAAATAAAAATATAAGTGGCGAGTTTTACAATAGCCTTTATTTGCACTCTGGGCTAATAGATGATGTTTTAAGTGTTTCTGTTTATGGTAAAAATTTAAATAAATCAGAAGATAAAATTTATTATGCAAATAGAGAGCAAAAGGATAGAAATTTTGGTGCAAAACTATTTTTTAGGCCAAATGAAAATAATGATCTTACGCTTGAGCTTGTAAGAAGCGATGTAAAATATAAAAGAACTAAAGGCAAAACACTATCAACTGGTACTAACTCGGTTGCTAGCGAGAGAATAAAGGGCGATATGATAAATTTAAGCCACGAAGCAAGGCTTGATAATATCTTGCTTCAAAGCTATTTATCTTATGGCAAGATAAAAGAGATAGCACAACAAAATTTGACGCTAAAGACTCTAAATTTTGATACAAAAGGCTCATATTTTACTGATAATAATGCTTTTACATTAGGACTAAATGCCAAAAAAGAAAAGCTTGACGAAAAGGCTACCACGGCAGATGCGGCAAATGTAAAAAGATATGATGTTTCACTTTACGGCGAAGATGACTATCATCTTACAAAAGATTTTATCTTAAGTACTGGTATCCGCTATAACTACGATGAAAACTATGGCTCGCACGTTTCACCAAGAATTTATGGCATCTATAACTTAAATGACTTTTTTGCCCTAAAAGGCGGAGTTAGCACAGGTTATGCAACACCCGATATCAAGCAACGCACGCAAGATCTTGCATTGCCATTTGCTGGAGGACGTGGAGCACAGCTTGGTAGAAGTAGTCTTAAGCCAGAGTCAAGCGTAAGCTATGAATTTGGCGGCGTTTATAATAACAATGAAGGTTTTGAAACATCTTTAACTGGCTTTTACACAAGTTTTAAAGATATGTTAAGCTATAGCCCTATCTGCTCAAGAGGCAGTGTTTGCAGACACAAAGGCAAAATTTATCCAAATGGTATTTGGGAGAGTATAAATATCGGTAAGGCTGAAATTTACGGAGTTGAGCTAACAAATGAGTGGCAGGCAACAAATGCTCTTAGACTAAATCAAAG
Organism: Campylobacter concisus; assembly: GCF_002912895.1. Taxonomy (GTDB): domain Bacteria; phylum Campylobacterota; class Campylobacteria; order Campylobacterales; family Campylobacteraceae; genus Campylobacter_A; species Campylobacter_A concisus_G. The sequence goes on along the minus strand of NZ_POZX01000066.1, from coordinate 40,389 downwards.
CTATGTTTATACAAAATCAAAACAAAAAGATGGATCAGAAGTTGGCAAAAGCTTAAACAACTATCCGCTTCATACATTTAAATTTGGAGCGAACTACGAGCTAAATAGATGGCTAAATTTCTGGTCACAGATAAATTATTATGGTAGAACTAAAAATTCATTTAGCTATGCTGATGATATGAGAGCTTATGTGATCGCAGATCTTGGCATAAATTACAATGTAACTAAAAATTTCAGCCTAAACTTAAGCGTTTATAATCTCTTTAATGAGTTTTTTACGACAAGATCAGGCAGATACGATGTTTTGATAGTTGATGGACAAAAGATCGAACTTGGCTTTAATCTAAAGTTTTAAAATGTTTAAAATTTGGCGAAAATTTCACTTAATTTTAGCTCTTATCTTTGCTTTGCCACTTTTGATAATCTCAATTAGTGGAGCAATTATTTCGTATCACGATGAGATAATTGAGGCTTTTAGCAAAGATGAGATAGACATAGCAACTAATAAAAGTGCTTTAAAAATAGATGAAATTTTAAAGGTCTTTAGTAAGACTAGGCCAAATTTTAACCTTAGTTATATAAAGATAAAAGGCGAGGCAAATAGAGCTTATGTGGTAAGCGGCACAAGCGAGAGTGGCGAGTTTAAGTCATTCTTTGTAGATCCCTATACGGGTGAGATAGTCTCTGAAAATAGTGTAGAAAAATTTATAGGGCTAGCTTTAAATTTACATAAAAATCTAGGACTAGCTCTATTTAAAAATGAAAATTTATCTAAATTTACAAGTGAGCTAGTGGCGATTTCAACGCTTGCACTACTTGCGATTTTATTAACTGGAGCGTTTATACAATTTTGGAGATTTAGAAGCAAATTTATGAGTGCCTTTAAGCTAAATCTAAAGGCAAAGAAATTTGCATTTTTATATTCGTTGCACGGATTTTTGGGGCTTTATTTGGGAGCCATTTTGCTTATTATCTGTGTTAGCGGTCTATACTTTTCTTATGAGAGTTTTGCTAAGGCTATAAATCAAATTTATGGCGAAGAGAAGGTCTTTAAAAAGCCAAATTTTACTAGCAAAAATGGTTTTAGCCTAAATGATGAGCAAAAGGTAGAAAATCTTAAAAAAGCTTATGAAATTTTTACTTTAAAATTTGGAAATGAGTTTGACGCTTTAAATTTTATCCTCAATAAAGACGGCGTAAAATTTATGATCTTTTACTTGCCAAAAGGTGCTAGTGAGAGTGATGGCGTTAGACTTGTAGTCGATACGGCAAGTGGAGAAATTTTAAAAAACACCATGCCAAAATCTTTTGAAATTTATAAATTTATGCTTGATCTGCACGCTGGATATACATTTGGGGAGGCTGGAAAATTTATCTTTTTTATGGCTTCTTGTGGAGTTGGCGTGCTACTTTTTAGTGGCTATGTGATTTACTACAAACGTCGTAAAAGGTAGTCTTATTTATCTATCTCTTAACTCTTTTTAGTTATTATCCCAAATAAAATTTTTGGAAAAATCATGCAAAAAAAATACAGACCAAATGTGGCAGCTGTTATTTTGTCTAGCTTGTATCCATTTAAATGTGAAATTTTAGTCGCAAAAAGGGTGGATATGGATGATATTTGGCAGTTTCCTCAAGGCGGAATAGATGAAGGTGAGAGTCCAAAGCAGGCCTTAAAAAGGGAGCTTAAAGAAGAGATCGGAACTGATAAAATAGATATCTTAGATGAGTATCCGCAGTGGCTAAGCTACGACTTTCCAGCTAATGCGGCAAAGAAATTTTATCCATTTGATGGACAGACGCAAAAATATTTTTTGGTTAGACTTAAAAATGGAGCCAGCATAAATTTAAAGACAGAGCATCCCGAGTTTAGCGAGTATAAATTTGTAGATTTTGGTAGAAGTTTAGAGGGAATAAATCACTTTAAAAAGCCTATTTATGAAAAGGTTTTGAGTTATTTTAAAGAGAAAGGATATTTTTGATGTTGATCGTTCAAAAATTTGGCGGAACTAGCGTAGGAACACTTGAGCGCATCGAAGCTGTGGCAAATAGAGTCATTGAGACAAAAAATAGCGGTGCAGACGTAGTTGTGGTAGTTTCTGCGATGAGCGGAGTTACAAATCAATTGGTTGAATATAGTGAGTATTTTTCAAAACATCCAGATGGCGTCGCCACTGATATGCTTTTAAGCTCTGGAGAGCAAGTAACGACCGCGCTTTTAACGATCGCACTTAATGCAAAAGGCTATGCGTGTGTAGGTATGACAGGTGCGATGGCAGGCATAATTACCGATGATATTCATACAAAAGCAAGGATCGAAAGGATAGAGACTGCTAGGCTAAAAGCCGAGCTAAAGGCTGGCAAGATCGTGGTTGTAGCTGGTTTTCAGGGGATAGATGAAAAAGGCGATATCACAACCCTTGGTAGAGGTGGCAGTGACCTTAGTGCAGTTGCATTAGCAGGAGCGCTAAATGCTGATCTATGCGAAATTTTTACCGATGTTGATGGCGTTTATACGACTGATCCAAGGATAGAAAAAAAGGCAAAAAAACTTGAGAAAATAAGCTATGATGAGATGCTAGAGCTCGCTTCTGCTGGAGCAAAGGTACTACAAAATCGCTCAGTCGAGCTAGCAAAAAAACTAAATGTAAAACTCATTACAAGAAGTAGCTTTAATCACAACGAAGGTACATTAATAGCAAAGGAAGATGACAATATGGAAGCAGTTTTAGTAAGCGGAATAGCACTAGATAAAAATCAAGCAAGAGTAACTCTAAGAGGCGTAGTTGATAAGCCTGGCATTGCAGCAGAAATTTTTACAGCTTTAGCTCATGAAAATATAAACGTAGATATGATAATCCAAAATGTAGGACATGACGGCACTACAAATTTAGGCTTTACGGTACCACAAAATGAGCTTGAAGTAGCAAAAGAGACTATGCAAAAGCTCTCGGCTGCAAAACATATAGAATTTGATGACGCGATCGTAAAAGTTTCGGTTATAGGCGTAGGCATGAAGAGCCACAGCGGCGTAGCATGTTTGGCATTTGAAACGCTTGCAAAAGAGGGCATAAATATCCAAATGATCTCGACAAGCGAGATAAAAATTTCTATGATCGTTGATCAAAAATATGGCGAGCTAGCGGTTCGCGTACTTCACGATGCTTATAAGCTAGATAAATAATGCAAGATTTTATACAGTGGACGTTAAAGGCTATTAGGGATGAAGGTCCTTTGATGAGCTGGATGGAGGAAAGGCGTGTTGAATGGACGCCTTTGCTCGCATCTAGGCTTAAATTTTTACTTGAAGGAAGGGCTTTTATAACTATAAGTGATGAAGAGCGAAGATGGTTTGAAATTTATCTTTTAAAAAAGATGAACCATTCAAAAAGCATAAGGCCGTTTTTGCCATTTTTTAGCCTAAGATCGCTTTATCCATCACTTGATGAGATAGAGACAAATGAGCAAAAGCAGCTTCTAAAAGATATGCTAAGTCTTGCTTTTCCAAACGGATACTTGTTTTTTTATATCGGAAAGAGCCTTGATAGATATGCGAATTTAGCCAAAAGTGATGAGGATAGTTATATGTGGCTATTTGACGAGCAGGCGCAAAATAGCTTTACTCTTAGCTCGAGTGACGAAAATTTAGACGTTAAGCTAATAAGCCTTTGCAAAATTTTTGATAAAAGCATCGATGCAGCGCTTTTTGCCAAGGTGATACTCTAAATGCTTAATAAAATCGTCGTTACAAGCGATTTTGAAAATTTAAAAGCTAAGCTTGAAAGCGAGTTTGGCATTAATAATTTAAGATTTTTTATAAGCGATGATTTTTTGCTAGAAAACGCAAAAGAGGTCATTGCAGAAGCTTACATTGCTGAAAAAGATGAAAAAATTTTAGTAATAAATGCTAATTCTTTTAGGATAGAGGCTCAAAATGCACTTTTAAAGATCATAGAAGAGCCTCCAAGAAATATCAAATTTATAATAGTAACGCAGAGTAAAAATTTACTTCTACCAACAATAAGATCGAGGATGCTCATAGAAAATAAGCTCACCAAAAAGCCAAAAATGAGTGTGGAGCTAAATTTAAAATCGCTCAGCCTAAAAGAGCTAACAAGCTTTATCGATCAAAAGATAGCAGAGGAGCAGGCGCAAAAATTTGGCAAAAACGAGCTAAAAGAGCTTGTGGGCGCTATCGTAACAAAGGCGGTTGATAGTGGTTATAAATTTAGTGGCGATGAGATGGAGTATTTTTTCTCGCTCATTAAGCTTGCCGATCTAAACGCCAAGTCTCATGCCGTTTTGACGCCACTCTTGCTTACTATCTTTGAGAAAGGACGACGTTGAAATTTTATAAGATAAATAACAAAAGCGACTTTGATCAAATTTGCAAGGCCGTCTCGCCAAGTCCGGCTGGTGCGAAGCTCATGTATGAAAAGAGCGAGATAAATTTTATCTTCATTGACGAGATAAAGACCCCAGCGGCAAATATCCTAAAGCAAGACGCCCTAAGTGTTGGCGCCGAGCTGGTGACGCATAATGATACGATTTTGGGTCGCGAGAGCCTAAACAAAGCCTTGCTAATGGCGACAAACGCGCAGCTTAGGCAGTTAGCTAAAAAAGAGAAGCTGCAAGACTTTGGACTTAAAAAGCTTGCAGGTTTTTTAGAGAGTAAATTTACAAAGCCAGCAAAGCCTCTTATAATGGGCGTTGCAAATATAAATTCGGATAGTTTTAACGAGCAAAGCCGCATAAATACTCAAAATGGCATAGCAAAAATCGAAGCCATGATCGAAGTAGGCGCAGACTATATCGACCTTGGCGGCGTTAGCTCAAGGCCGGGGAGCGAGTATTGCGGACGCGAGGAGGAGTTTAGGCGCATAAAAGATATCATAGAAGAAATTTACAAGCTAAATTTACACGAAAAGGCGAAATTTAGCCTTGATAGCTTTGATGAGTATTGCTTAGAATTTGCGCTAAATCACGGCTTTAAGATGATAAATGACATCACAGCAAATGCAAATTTAGCCTCGCTTGCTGCAAGATATGATGCCGAGCTTTGCATGATGCACATGCAAGGCGATCCTGCCACCATGCAGATTGCACCAAAGTATAACGATCTAATCGGCGAAATTTCAGACTTTTTTGAGCAAAAGATAGCCCTTGCAAGGGAGCTTGGCGCTAAAAAGATAGTGCTTGACGTTGGCATTGGCTTTGGTAAGACGGCTGAGCAAAATTTGCTGCTTATTAAGCATTTGGAGCATTTTTTGAAATTTGGCTGCCCGCTACTTGTTGGTGCTAGCCGCAAATCAGTCATAAATTTTTATAGCCCCAGCGAGATAAAAGACCGCTTACCAGGCTCACTTTACCTGCATCTAAAGGCCTTCGAAAACGGCGCTCAGATCATTAGAACACACGACGTGGCCGAGCACAAGCAGCTTTTTGATATGCATGAGGCGATGAAGCAAGCCACGCTTTGGTAGAGTGTAAGGCTAAAAAGGCTCGGTGTTTTGGTGATAAAGAGGCTTTGGAGCAAATTTTATCTGCCAAAGATCCAGCGCAGATGAAGGCGCTTGGTAGGCAGGTGCGAGGCTTTGATGCTAAGGTCTGGGATGAGATCAAATTCGGCATTGTGCTAAATGCTAGCTATCTAAAATTTAGCCAAAATGCCTCTTTGCGTGATTTTTTGCTTCGGACAGGGAGTAAAATTTTAGTTGAGGCAAGCCCAGTTGATAAAATTTGGGGCATAGGTTTGGCCGCAAGCGATGAAAATGCGCAAAATCCTATGAAGTGGCGAGGGCAAAATTTACTTGACTTTGCGCTGATGAGGGCGAGGGACGAGATAGCAAAGGTCTATAAAAATGTCCATTTACTTGACGCTAAAGAGCTAAATTTAGATCATTTATAAAGTATGTTTAAGATAAAATGCGGTGTAAATTTGGAGCAAAAATGACAAAACAAGAGTACGAAAAAGCGGTAGAGACGCTAAATGCGTGGGCTAAGGCCTACTACGACGAGGACGAGCCACTTGCAAGCGACGAGGAGTATGACGCGCTATATCACGCGGTTTTAGCCTTCGAGCAGGCAAATCCAGCTGAAATTTCGCTATTTTCGCCGACTAAGCGAGTGGGTGGGAGCGTAAAAGATGGCTTTAGCAAGGCAAGCCACATAAAGCGCATGTGGAGCATGGAGGATATCTTTAGCCTTGGCGAGCTTGATGCGTGGCTAAAACGCGGCGATAAAGAGAACTTAACCTTTGTCGCTGAGCCAAAATTTGACGGAGCGAGCCTAAATTTGCTTTATGAAAACGGTGTTTTGGTTAGGGCTACGACTAGAGGCGACGGCGTTACAGGCGAAGACGTGACGCAAAATGCAAAGACGATAAATTCTGTTTTAAAGAGCATTGATTACAAAGGGCTAATTGAAATCAGGGGCGAGGTTGTTATAAAAAAAGAAGATTTTGAGCTGCTAAACGCAGAGCGCGCAAAAGAGGGTGAGGCGCCGCTTTCAAACCCTAGAAATGCAGCTGCCGGAAGCCTAAGACAGCTTGATAGTGCGGTGACTGCTAAAAGAAAGCTACTTTTCATACCTTGGGGTGTGGGCGAGCAGAGCCTTGGGCTAAAAGATCACAGCGAGGTGATGAAATTTGTGCGTGATCTTGGCTTTGAAAGAGATGATTTTTTTAAAATTTTAACAAAAGATGAGCTTGAAGGCGCGTATAATGAGCTTTTGGCAAATCGTGACTCAAAAAGCGTGATGATGGATGGTATGGTGATACGAGTAAATGACCTTGCGCGCTGCGAAGAGCTGGGCTATACGGTCAAATTTCCAAAATTTATGGTGGCGTTTAAATTTCCAGCTATTGAAAAGGTGACTAGGCTAAAAGACGTCGCGCTTCAAGTTGGCAGAAGTGGCGTAGTAACGCCTGTTGGTGTGCTTGATGAGGTAAATATCGATGGCGCAAATGTGAAATCCGCCACGCTTCATAACTTTGATGAAATAGAGCGCCTTGGTGTTATGAAAAACGACTATATAGGCATCATCCGCTCAGGTGATGTTATACCAAAGATCACAAAGGTTTATAAAGATAGACGAGATGGCAGCGAAGAGGCGATAGAAAGACCTAAATTTTGCCCAGTTTGTGGCTCGCATCTGCTTGATGAGGGAGCGTTTTTAAAGTGTCAAAATTTAAGCTGCAGAGCAAGAGTGGTAGGCTCAATAATTCACTACGCATCGAAAAAATGCCTAAACATAGACGGCCTTGGCGACGCGATCGTAAATTTGCTATTTGACAAGGGGCTGATCTCTTGCATAAAAGACATCTACGGTCTTAAATTTGATGATCTCATGGCGCTTGAGGGTTTTAAAGAGAAAAAGGTAAATAACCTTTTAAATGCTATCGAAGCCAGTAAAGGTGCGGAGCTTTCGCGCTTCATCACGGGGCTTGGCTGCGAGCACATCGGCGAAGTGGCGGCTAAAAAGCTTGCAAGTAGCTTTGGGCTGGGCTGGCTTGATGCTAGTTTTGAGGAGCTTGTCTCACTTGAGGGCTTTGGTGCGGAGATGGCAAATAGTTTAATCGACTTTACCGAGGTAAATAGGGACGAAATTTTAGCTCTAAGCCAGATCGTGCAGCCAAGCGTGACGCAGGTGCAGAGCATCTCAAACGCGCTAAGTGGCAAGACGGTCGTTATAACTGGCACGCTAAGTCGCCCAAGAGATGAGATAAAGGCGGAGCTTGAGAGTTTTGGCGCAAAGGTTTCTGGTTCAGTTTCTAAAAAAACGGACTTTGTCTTAGCTGGCGAGGAGGCTGGCAGTAAGCTAGAAAAAGCAAATGAGCTAGGCGTGCTGGTGATCGATGAGAGCGAATATGAGAGGCTAAAACTTGAGGTTTGATAACTACGTCGCAAGCGTTTTAAACATAAGTAGAAACAAGGCGAGCGAGCTTATAAAATCTGGCAAGGTGCTAATAAATGGCGAAATTTGCACCAAGGTTTCAAGCGAGGTTAGCGAGGCTAAAATTTCGCTGCTTGATGAAATTTATGTTGGGCGAGGAGCGCTGAAATTAAAAAGCTTTTTGGAGACGATAAAATTTGATCTAACTGGCAAAAATGCGCTTGATATCGGCAGCTCAACTGGTGGCTTTATGCAAATTTTGCTTGAGCGTGGCGTAAAAAGCGTGACTGGTGTGGATGTTGGCACCGATCAACTTGACGCTAGCCTAAGAAGCGATGAGCGAGTAAGAATTTATGAAAAGACCGATATCAGAGAGTTTGCCAAGCAAGAGCAAAATAAATTTGATCTAATAACCTGCGATGTTAGCTTTATCTCTTTGGCTGAAATTTTGCCTGCTATTTGTGAGCTAGCAAGTGGGAATTCGCTCATTATCACGCTTTTTAAGCCACAATTTGAAGTGGGTGTTGGCGTAAAACGAAATAAAAAAGGCGTCGTCACTGATATGAAAGCTATAAATTTAGCGATGAAGAGGTTTGAAGTGATGGCTAATAGCTTAGGATTTAAAATGATAGCTTGCAAAGAGTGCGAAGTAAAAGGGAAAGAGGGAAATGCCGAATTTTTCTACGCTTTTAACAAAAGATAATATCACTGCCGTTGCGATCGGGCATTTTGACGGTGTGCATAGAGGGCATAAACAGCTTTTAAAGCAGCTAGGCGAGTTTGGCGGACTTGTCGTAATCGATAAAAATAAGGCCAACATCACGCCAAAGCTAAAACGAGCCGAGTACTCAAACTATCCTTGCTTTTTGTATGATTTTGACGCTATAAAAGGGCTTAGCGGCGAAGAATTTATCACACTTTTAAAGAGGGATTTTAAAAATTTAAAAAAGATCGTTGTTGGCTTTGATTTTAGATTTGGCAGAGATAGAGCGTGGGACAAGCACGATTTGAAAAGAATTTTTGATGGAGAGGTGGTCATTGTTGATGAGGTTTGCTACGATGGTATGGGCGTGCATAGCTCAGCTATTAGGGAGCTGATACGTCAGGGCAACATTGAAGAGGCAAACAGACTAATAGGCAGGGAGTACTCGATCGAGGGCAACGTGATAAAAGGGCAGGGTATCGGTGCAAAGGAGCTAGTTGCAACGCTAAATTTAGAGATCAAAAGCTATCTTTTACCGCGCGAGGGCGTCTATGCGACAAGAACTAGGATGGGCTCATACACATATGGCTCGGTCACATTTATAGGCAATAGGCTTAGTACGGATGGAAATTTTAGTGTCGAGACGCACATCTTAGACGAGGTCGCGCCAAAAGTAACAAAACACGTTGCCGTTTGCTTCATAAAACGTTTGCGCGATAATAAGAAATTTAATAATCTTAGCGAGCTAAAAGAACAGATCAAATGCGATATAAACGCAGCTAGAGCTTGTGTTGGTGTGTGCGATCTTTTTGGTAACGAGACAATGAGATACTTTGATGGATACGGAGCTGGTATATGAGAGATGAAATTTTTAAAGAGCCTATAAGCAAGCAGTTTGAGTTTGACGACTTTGTGGCGAGCGTTTTTGATGATATGATCTCGCGCTCGGTACCGTTTTACGATGTGAGCTCAAATCTAAACGCAAAACTACTTGCTAAAATTTTGCCAAAAGATGCAAGTGTATGCGACCTTGGCTGCTCGACGGCAAATAGCTTACTTTTACTAAATAATCTTAGAAACGATCTCGTGCTAAGCGGCGTGGATAACTCTGAAGCTATGCTAGCAAATGCCAAAAATAAAGCAAAAGCTTATGGAGCAAAGATAAAATTTTTGCTTGATGATATTTTAAAGTGTGAGCTAGCGGGCTTTGATGCAGTTTTGGCAAACTATACTTTGCAGTTTATCAGACCGCCAAAAAGGGCTGATCTAGTGCAAAAAATTTATAACGGACTAAATGAAAATGGAGTTTTTTTGTTTAGTGAAAAGATCATCTTTGAAGATAAAAAGCTTACTAAAAGCGTCATAGAAATTTACGAGGACTACAAGCAGGCACAAGGCTACTCACGCTATGAGATCGCTCAAAAAAGAGAGGCGCTTGAAAATGTGCTGGTGCCATATACCGAAGAAGAAAATAGAAGCTTAGCCCTAAATGCTGGCTTTAAGCGAGTCGAGAGCACATTTAAGTGGGGAAATTTTATGAGTTTTTTGGCGTTTAAATAAATTTAAAAATATCTGCTTTTGTATTTAAATATAAAATTTAACCACAAATAATGAAGTTAAAATTTAGATTTTTTGGCTTCGCAATGTCAAAATTTTTGGATTATGAAATTTAGTAGTAAAGAAATTTAGCGGGAGTTACCCCGCTAAATTTACTCATTTATAGCTGCATTTCCGTGATGGTGGAAGTCATCATAGATGATCTTTGAAGTTTGGAATTTTATGCGTTTTAGTTCGCGAACTCGTAAAAATTCTTCTTCATCGATCTTTTTGATCTGAATAGCTGCTTTAAATGTCGGAGTCTTGCTGATGTAATCCCAGCCACTGCTTGTTAGCTCATTGCAAGAGCTCTCCCAGTAGTGGAAAGTCATCTGGATGATGCCATCAGGCACGATGTCTGTTACTTCAGCTTTTACGACGATATAGCCGTATCTACTCCACGCTTTGATGAAGTCGCCTTGTTTTAAACCATATCTTGCCGCAAGTGCTGGATTCATCTCGGCGATAGGTCCGATGCTATCTCCGCCTTCTTCGATCGCTCGTGAGCGTCTTGTCATAGTGCCAACGGTGTATTGATAGACTTTTCTTGTAGTTAAAAGCTGTATCGGATACTCATCGTCAGTCTTTTCATCGACTGAGCCAGCCATGATAGGATACTCAGGCGACATATTCATCTTCTTAGCAAACTCAAGTTTTGCACTCTCGATCTTATCGGCTTTATCCACAAAGAGGCATGGTACAAAACGACCTTTGCCATCAGGTGTGAAAAATTTCTTATCAAGATACAAGCTTTGACCGCCCATATCATCTTCGTTTGGACATGGCCAGTGAAGTCCGTGATACTTTTTGATACGGTAATAACTCATGCCACCATATCGTCTTGGGTCACATTTTCTAACTTCTTCCCAAATTTCTTCAGGTGAGTTGAAGTTAAAGCCCTCTGTTGCACCTAAACGGCGTGCGATCTCGCAAACGATCCACCAGTCTTGTCTAGCATCTCCTGGAGGTGTGATGACTGCTTCATTGTGCTGTACGCGGCGCTCTGCGTTTGTATAAAGTCCTTCTTTCTCGCTACTTGCAACGCCAGGAAGTATGACGTCAGCTTTTAGTGAGGTTTCGGTTAAAAATAGATCTTGCACGACGTAGAAATCAACATGAGCGATACCTTTTAAGAAGTGGTTTGTATTTGGCTCAGAGATGACCGGATTTTCGCCGATAGTCCAGAAAAAATGCACTTTGCCATCAAGGATCGCATCAGGCACTTCGGTTTTGTGAACGCCTATTTTCGAGCTCAAAAATCCAGGTTCTAGATGCCACATTTTTTCAAACCAAGCTCTTTGCTCTGGATCAGTGACTGAGCCAAGATTTGGGAAGATATTTGGCAAAACGCCCATATCACAGCAGCCTTGAACATTCTCTTGGCCTCTTAGTGGTAAGTCGCCTGTGCCAAGCTCGCAGATGTTGCCAGTGATCAAGAATAAATTTGACACATCGCAAACTCCGCCAACGCCGTGGTTAAAGTGAGTTACGCCCATGCCGTGAGTGATGACAGCTGGTTTTGTGGTGGCGTACATTCTAGCAGCTGCTCTGATGTCCTCTGGATTTAGCCTTGTGTATTTAGCCACGACCTCTGGAGCATAGTCTTTTACAGCTTCTTTGACATACTCAATGCCGATTGTGTGATCTCTTACAAATTCTTCATTTACAAGGCCTTCTTCGATGATAGTGTAAAGAAGTGCGTTGATAACTGGGATGTTGTGCTCTGGCTCTAGTTGTAAGTGAATGTCAGCTCTGCTTGCAAACTCGGTCTTAATAGGATCAATAACGATCAGTTTAGCACCGCGGTTTAGCGCTCTTTGGATGTGCATAGCTGCTATTGGGTGGCCATTTTCTGGGTTTGAGCCTATCATTAATATACAGTTACTATAAGTGCCAATCTCTGTAAAGCTATTTGTGGCAGCTCCGTTTCCGATTGTTTTAGCAAGTCCTGCTACTGTCGGAGCGTGTCAAATTCTAGCACAGTGGTCGATGTTGTTTGTGCCAATTACTGCGCGCATTAGTTTTTGAGCAACGTAGTTGTCCTCAAGCGTACAACGTGCTGAGAAATTTCCAGCTAATGCGTCTGGGCCATATTTTGCTTTGGTCTCTTTCATTTTTTCTACGACAAGATCAAGTGCCTCGTCCCAGCTGGCTTCCTCAAAATCACCATCCTTTGAAAATACGCCATTTTTCTTTCTAATAAGTGGTTTTGTGAGTCTATCTGGACTTGCGACATAATCCCAGCCATAAAAGCCTTTTAAACATAAATTTCCTTGATTGACTGGATTGTCTTCAACACCAGTAGCGGCACGAACGACATTGTTTTCCACATGCAAGGTTACTTGACAGCCTGTCCCACAATAAGGACAGATGACTTTGCCTTCTTTCATCATTTTCTCCTTTGCTATGCAATATTTGCATATTTCTATATGAGTAATATTACTAGCCAAATTCTTAATCTTTAATAAAAATTCTTTATCTATAAAAATAAATTTTTAATTTAAGTTAGAATTAATTTAATTCTATTAAAGCCCATTATTTATGGACTTTAAAATTTATTTAAAATTGATAAATTTATTAGAAAAGAAATAAAAATATAGATATTTGGCTTTTTATATAAAATGAATAAATTAATTCTAATTTTACTTTATTTAAAAAGATTAGTCGTATTGTGAGTAGATAAATTAATACTAAAGATGGAAAATTTAAAATAGACTGTAAATTTTGAATAAAAAATATGGATGAAGGAAATTTAATAAGGAGAGCAGATCGCTCTCCGATGGATTATTTATCTCTTAAGCCAAGCTCAGAGATTAGTTTTGAATATGTAGTGTAGTCTTTGTTTTTAAGATACTTTAAAAGTCTTTTTCTTTGACCAACTAGTTTTAAAAGACCTAAGCGTGATGAAAAGTCTTTTTTGAAAATTTTAAGGTGTTCTGTAAGTTCAGTTATTCTAGCTGTTAAAAGAGCTATTTGAACTTCTGGAGAGCCTGTATCTCCCTCTTTTCTAGCGAATTTCGCAACTATTTGAGCTTTTTTAGCCGAATCCAAAGCCATAATGACCTCCTGATTGGTGAATTTTGGAAGAGCGATTATAGCATTTAAAACATAAAGTTAGATAAAACTACGCTTTTTAAAAATTAATGAAAAATGCAGTAAAAATTTAATAAAATTAGGGCTATTTAAAGACTTAAGGAAGATAAATGCTTTTTACAAAGGCAAGCGAATACGCTCTACTTTCACTTATTTTAATATCTCAAAAATCATCTCCAGTTGATGTTGATACGATTTCAAATGAACTTAAAATTTCAAAAAGCTTTTTAGCCAAAATTTTACAAAATCTTGCAAAAGATGGAATTTTAAAGTCGTTTAAAGGGGCAAATGGCGGTTTCGCACTAAATAACGAACCTGAAAATTTAAGCATAAAAAAGATAATAGAGTGCGCTGAAAAACGTGAACTTAACGTCTTTGAGTGCTCATCTTCTGCAGATGGCTGCCCGTCAAATAAAGCCTCGAGCTGTCAAATTTGGTCGATGTTTAGCGGCCTTCAAAGTAAGATCGACGAGATGCTTGATGCGATAAAACTAAGCGACATCGTTAAGAAGTAGACTTGGCAAAGCAAAAAAATAACATCTTAACTCTTGTTGCGCCGTTTCTTGCGCCAATTGTTAAGTTTAAAAGTCTTAGCATTGTTGGTATCATTGTTGCCATCCTTGCTATCATCATCGTACCGCTTCCAAGCGCGGTGCTTGACTTTTTCTTGGCACTTTCTATTTCTATTTCTGTGCTTATAATCTTAATTTCGATTTATGTGCCAAAACCAACCGATCTTAGTACATTTCCGACGCTAATTCTTATCGTTACGCTTTTTCGCCTCTCGCTAAATATCGCAACCACGCGTATGATCTTAAGCGAAGGTCACAATGGCCCAGAAGCGGTCAGCGAGATCATCTCAAGTTTTGGAAATTTCGTCGTTGGCGGCAACTTTGTCATCGGAACCATTGTCTTTTGTATCTTGGTTCTCATAAATTTTATGGTCGTAACAAAGGGCTCAACCCGTGTGAGCGAGGTGCAAGCGCGTTTTACACTTGATGCGATGCCAGGTAAGCAAATGGCGATAGATGCGGACTTAAACGCAGGTTTGATTGATGAAAAAACAGCGCGCGAAAGACGCCAAGCCATCATTGGTGAGGCAAATTTTTACGGTGCCATGGATGGTTCGTCTAAATTTATAAAAGGTGACGCCGTCGCTGGCATCATCATCACTATCATCAACATCATCGGCGGTTTTGCTATCGGCTCGTTTCAACATGACCTTGATATGGCTACATCGGCCCAGTACTACACGATCCTAACCATAGGTGACGGTCTTGTTAGTCAAATCCCAGGACTTATCACATCAACAGCAACTGCTATTATCATCACAAGGGCTAGCAAAGACGATGAGGACTTTGCAGAAGGCACTCTAAATCAACTCTTGGGAGACTATAAAACCTTACTAATAGTGGGCTTCATACTATTCATGTTTGCCCTTGTTCCTGGCCTACCAACTCTATCTCTTGGATTCATTGCATTACTATTTTTGGGGCTTGGCTATATCATCAAGCAGACCAAAGATGGTGGGCTAAATTTAAGCCTTGCTTCAAAAGACAAAACAGCTTCTAAAAAAGCTGGAGCCGCTACGCCAAGTGGAGCAGGAGCAGCTGCTAGTGGTGCCACTACTAAGGTGCCAAAGAAGAGCGACGAAGAGATCGCAAGAGAAGAAGAGACAAAGATCAACGACATCTTAAAGCTTGAAATTTTAGAGCTTGATCTAGGATATGGCCTACTAAAGCTAGCTGACGTGGATCTCATTGAGAGAATTCGTGCTATGAGGCGAAATATCGCTTCAAGTCTTGGCTTTTTGATGCCAAAGATAAGGATCCGCGATAACCTCCAATTACCGCCAAACGAGTACCGCTTTAAGCTAAAAGGTATCGTGATCGGTCAGGGTGAAATTTATGCTGATAAATTTCTAGCGATGGATAGTGGACTAGTTAGCGAAGATATCGAGGGGATTCCGACAAAAGAGCCAGCTTTTGGGCTGGATGCGCTCTGGATCGATGCTAGCGTCAAAGAGGACGCCATACTTAGTGGCTACACGATAGTTGATCCTGCAAGCGTCATCTCAACGCATATGAGCGAGCTTATCAAGCAAAATGCAGCCGAGCTTCTAACCCGCCAAGAGACGCAAAATTTATTAGATAAACTAAAGATCGACTACCCAGTTGTGGTCGAGGATACGTTAAGGATCGCGCCTATAAATTTGATTCAAAAGGTTTTAAAAGCGCTGCTTAAAGACAATATCCCGATCAAAGATCTACTTAGCATACTTGAATCAATTAGCGACATCGCCGAGGTTAGTAAAAACCTAGATATGATCATCGAACACGTGCGTGCAGCACTCTCACGTGTCATCACTTCGCTTTATGTCGATGAGAAAGGTCAGCTAAATTTTTACATTTTAGATAGTGCTGCGCAGCAAAAGCTTATGGATGCGGTGCAGTATAAAGACGGTGCGTATCACCTGATGATAAATGTAGCTCAAACTTCATCGATCGTTCAGGCTCTAAGACATGAAAAAGAGAAACGTCCGATGAGTCAGCATGGCGAAATGGTACTTTGTGTGGAGCCAAGTCTAAGAAAATTTATAGCAAATATCTGCGCAAATTTTGCCATCGACATCGTGGTGCTAAGCTTTGCTGAGATCTCGGCAAATACGCCATTTGAAACGGTTGGCGTCATAGAAATAGAAAATTTATAAAGGAAAACGATGAAAATTTATCACCTCTCACACACCGATCTTGACGGATACGGCGCGCAATACATAACAAATTTTTACTTCAAAGATGTGAAATTTCTAAACTCAAACTACGGCAGAGAGATAGATGATAAATTTGCTCAAATTTTAACTGAGATAGATGCCTCAAATGACGATAAAAACATCATCTTGATCACTGATCTAAATTTAACTCTAGCTCAGTGCGAGAGCTTTACTGAGATGATAGAGGGTAAAAATATAAAGCTATTTTTGCTAGATCATCACCAAAGCGGTGCCGAGTGCGCAAGTAGCTATCCTTGGTATTTCTTGGATAGTTCAAGGTGTGCTACAAAGATCACTTACGACTTTTTTGCGGGCATCTTTGGTAAAAACAAAGAGCTTGAAATTTTTAGTGACGTCGTAAATGCCGTGGATATCTGGCTAAAAGATGATAAAAATTTCGAAATGGGCAAGGTCTGCTTAGGGCTTGTGGCAAATGCTAAAGAGATAAATAAGGTGATGTTTGAAGCTGAAAATAACCTCTATATGGATCATCTCTTAAAAGAAGCTAGCAAATTTTTTAACGAGAGAAACGACTATATAGGGCTTGATATGCAGGTGCATGCTATTAAGAAGTCATTTTTCAAAGAGGATAAAGACGATACTCTAAGCAATCTAATCTCAAACTATGTCGTAAAAAAACTTAGTGAAAATAAAGAGAAATTTTGCATAAGCTATAAAGATCATAAAGGAATTTTAACCTACAATATCGGCAACGTTTCGGTTATCGGCAACGACTTTTTAGTGGCAAATCCTGAATTTAACTTCTTTATCGACGTGACAAATAAAAAAACGCTAAGTTTTCGCGCAAATGGCAAGCTTGACGTTAGCGCCATAGCAAAGCATCTAGTTGGCGGCGGCGGACACGTGAACGCAAGCGGCGGGCTGTTTGCAAATTTTAAAGATGGCTTTAGTTATGAGCCGATCAAAGCACAGATAGTAGATCTAATAACTAAAAAAACACAGGAGGAAATATGAAAGAAGAAGAGGTAAGCGTAGAAGAACTTAGCTATGAGCTTAGTATGGTGCTTGAGGCGATGTTTTACTATGCTGGAGTGAAAAAAGACAAGCTTGAAGAGGCGGCAAATCTTTATGTTGAGTGCATCGATGATGCGTTAGAAAATTCTGACGCTAGCGGTAGCGACGAGGTCATAGAGATAGTTGAGTATATGAAAAAACATCATTCGAAATTATTTAAATAAGGAAAGAAAATGAAGAAAATTTTAGTTTTAGCGGCGGCAGTTTTTGCGTTAAATGCTATGGCAAATGAAAATTTAGACAAGGCAAATGAGCTTTATACAAAGAAAAATTTTAATGAAGCTTATCTTTATTTTAATAAGGCTTGTGGAGAGGGCGAGAAAAAAGCTTGCACGATGAATGCGATCATGCTATTTAACGGCGACGGCGTAGCAAAAGATAGAGTCCAGGCTGAGAAAATTTTTACAAAAATGTGTGACGAAAATGAGGGCATGGCTTGCGAAAAACTAGGCGAAATGATCGCTTATGGCCTTGTAAAAGATAAAGACGCAAACGAAGCAAAGAACGAAGAAAAAGCAAAGGCTTTATTTAAAAAAGCTTGTGATAACGGCTACCAACCAGCTTGCGACTTTGTGACAAAATAAATTTAAGAGGCTTAAAATGGGCTACAAACATAAAGATTTGATAGGAACTAGAGAGCTTAGCAAAGAAGAAATTTTATATTTTTTAGAGGCGGCGAAAGAGTTTAAGGAGCTAAATTTAAGCCAAGTGAAAAAAAATGACTATCTTCGTGGAAAGACCACGATCAACGCATTTTATGAAAACTCGACAAGAACGAGGACATCCTTTGAGATTGCCGCAAAGAGACTTGGAGCTGATACGATAAATTTCAGCTCATCAAGCTCGAGTGTGACAAAGGGCGAAAGCCTAAATGATACGATGAACAACATGGCTGCTATGAGAACTGACATCATCGTACTTCGTCATCCAAGCTCTGGAGCGGCAAAATTTGCAGCTGATAGGACAGAGGCTAGCGTCGTAAACGCAGGGGACGGTACAAATGAGCACCCAAGCCAAGCCTTGCTTGATCTTTTCACACTAAGAGAGCATGGCAAAATTTTGGATAAAAATCTAAACGTAGCGATTATCGGCGACATCGCAAGAAGCCGCGTGGCAAGGTCTGACATCTGGGCGATGAAGAAATTTGGCATAAATTTAAAGCTATTTGCGCCAAGGATGATGATGCCAAAAGATGCTGAGGTCTTTGAGTCTCAAATTTGCAAAAATATGGAGGAGGCTTGCGATGGCAGCGACGTCATCATCATGCTTCGCATCCAGCTAGAGCGTGGCGGTGCGGACGTGGCGTTTCCAAGCTCGAGGGAGTACTCGAAATTCTTTGGACTAAATAAAAATAGGATAAAGCTAGCAAAGCCTGATGCGATCGTGCTGCACCCAGGACCGATAAATAGGGGCGTAGAGCTAAACTCTGACGTGGCTGATGGCACGCACTCAGTCATACTAAATCAAGTTGAAAACGGCGTTGCTATAAGAATGGCGATACTAAATACGCTTGCAAAAAATAGGGGCTAACGATGAAAATAGCAATAATTAACGGCACTATCGTAAATAGCGACGAGAAATTTAAGGCAAATATCCTAATAGAAAACGGCAAAATAGCCAAAATCGGAAGTGAGAAATTTGAGGCTGATAAGGTCATAGACGCTACAAATAAGCTCGTCATGCCAGGACTTATCGACATGCACGTGCACTTTCGCGATCCTGGTCAAGAGTATAAAGACGACATCATCTCAGGCTCGCAGGCGGCCGTAGCTGGAGGAGTGACCACCTGCCTTTGCATGGCTAACACAAGCCCAGTAAATGACAATGCCTCGATCACAAGAGCGATGATAGAAAAGGCTAAAAACTGCGGACTAATCGATCTTTTGCCAATAGCAGCCATCAGCAAAGGGCTTGGTGGCAACGAGATCGTTGAAATGGGCGATCTTATAGAAGCTGGAGCAGTTGCATTTAGTGATGACGGCCTACCAGTGACTAGCTCAAGCGTGATGAGGGCGGCACTTGAGTACTCAAGCATGTTTGGTAGCTTTTGTATAAGCCATTCAGAGGACTGCTCGCTTTGCAGGCAGGGCGTCATGCACGAGGGCAAGGTATCAGCCATACTTGGACTTCGTGGCATGGCAAGAGAGAAAGAGGAGATCGCAGTGAGCCGTGATATGCTGCTTGCAAAGCTTACTAAAGCGCACATCCACATCGCTCACGTAAGCTCGGAATACTCGCTAAAGATCATCGAAATGGGCAAAAAAGAGGGCATAAACATCACTTGCGAGGCCACACCTCACCACTTTAGCTTTAGTGACGATGAAATTTTGAAAAATGCCTACGATACAAATTTCAAAATGTCACCGCCACTTCGTGAGATAAGCGACGTAAAAGCGGTGAGAGAGGCACTAAAAAGCGGACTTATAGACGTTATCGCCACCGATCATGCCCCACACCATACAGACGAAAAGATAGTGGAATTTGACAAGGCGCCATTTGGCATCATCGGACTTCAAACCCTTGTGCCGCTTACTTTAAAGCTCGTAGATGAGGGTGTTATAAGCTTAGAGCGCATGGTGGAGCTAACATCGACAAATGCGGCTAAAATGCTAAATTTAAAAGATAAAGGCAGACTTGCCGAGGGCATGCTAGCTGATATTGCGGTGATTGATCCTGAGATCGAGTACATTTATGATGAGAAGATAAACCGCTCAAAATCGATAAATTCTCCGCTTTTTGGTAAAAAGCTAAAAGGCGCAGCAACTACCACGATAAAAAGTGGTAAGATCGTTTATGAGTTTGGAAAATAATATAAATTTGCTCGTACTTGCGGACAAATCCTAAATCTTCAAAATCCAAAATTTGCTAGAAATTTCTAGCAAATTTTATTTTTTATGAGTTGTATTTTTTGATGATACCGCGAACGACTTTTTCTATAAAAAGTGCAGATTCAACCTCGCAGCACTCTCTTGTTGAGTGAGGTGAGTGGATGTTTGGTCCTATTGAGCAAGCGCTAAGACCCGCTTTTTTCTCTAAAAGTACGCCGCACTCAAGTCCAGCATGCACAGCTGTTATCCTTGCATTTGGTTTATAAATTTTTAGCTCTTCTAAGATATCGTTTGCAAATTTATCATTTATAGGCTTCCAAGCAGGGTTTCTATCTTTTGCGATGACCTCAAAGCCAAGCGCTTTTGCAAGCTCAGAAATTTCAAATTCCATTCTATTTAGCCCGTCTTTGCTCATTGATCTAGCAAAAAACTCCACTTCAAGCATGTCATCATCTTTGATCTTTACAAGTGAGAGATTGACGCTATCTTGTGGTATGCCTAGCTCGCAGTTGTAGGCTCTTACGCCTTGTGAAAATGAATTGATTAGTGCTAAAATTTTCTCGCCATTTTCTAAAATTTCTTCACCCGTGCCAAGCTTTTTCACGCTTAAATTTTCGCACTCACTCTTTAGCTCTTTATCGCTTAAAACTAGTGCAGTTGCGCCACTTGGGATAGAGTTGCTTCGCTCGCCACCTTCAAATTTGACAAGCTTACAGCCATTTTTAGTCACAAATGCCGCTAAAATCTTGATCGCATTTGGGATATTTTTATGTATCTCATTACCAGAGTGTCCGCCAGGAAGCTCACTTACTTTTACTTCATAAAGCGTGCTCTCTTTTGTTTTTTTGCTATTAAGTGGGATAGTGGCAAATAAATTTACACCGCCAGCGCAGCCGATGGTGACCCTATCGTCTTCTTCGCTGTCTAAATTTAAAAGCTTATCGGCTTTGAGATCGCCACTAAAGCCAGTGGCTCCGATCATGCCGACTTCTTCGTTGTTTGTAAAGAGGCACTCAATGTCGTCAAATTCGCTTATCATCTGCATCATGATAGCTACGCCGATGCCGTTATCGGCACCTAAAGATGAGTTTTTAGCCCTCATGTAGCCATCATCGCCATAAACTATCTCAATCTTTGGAGCATCACCCATGCAGACCATATCGTAGTGACTTTGCAAGCAAATTTTTGGCTTGCCTTTAAACGCATGAATGTTGCCAAAACTATCGACTGCGACCTCACAGCCCTTATCTTTTGCATAGCTAGCTAGAAAATCACGCATCTTATCGGTCTCATAACTGCAGTGTGGTATCGCAGCAAGTGTCTCAAATTTCTTTAAAATTTCACTATTTGACATATTTGTCTCCGTAGATTTATTTTATCTCGCCCTTATAGCCAGTCGCATCGACTGCTTTTAAAAGCTCTTTTTCATCGACATTATCATCTGCTATAACGACAGCTTTTCGCTCTTTTAGCGATACATCTGCCTTTTTTACGCCCTCAACGCTAAGAGCAGCCTTTCTAACAATCGCCGTGCAAAGCGGGCAGTGCATGCTAGGTACTGAAATTTCTATCTTTTTATCAGCGTAGCTTGCAGCCACCAAAAGGGCTAAAACTAAAATTTTACGCATAAATTTCTCCTAAAAGCTCTGGGTATGTAAGGAGTAAAAGCAAAATCACTCCAAAAAGTATATATATAAGTATCCATTTTTTCTTTTTATAGCTTAAGTTGCAGCTTTTTGGCTTGTAAAATAAAGCCACACCTGAGATCACAAAGCAAATGACGGCCACGACGCTTAAAGGGACGCGGTACTCGTATAAATTTTGTGTCCAAGATAGAAAAGAAAAAGATGTGCCAAAAAGCAGAAAAAGAAGTGCTGGCAAACAGCACAAGGTAGCGCCGATAGCACTACCTATGGATGTTAGTATCAGCCAAAAGGCTCTCATTTTAGCTCGGTTGAGACATAGTCGTAGCTAAATTCTTTTGGCGAATAATAATTTTGTGTGTTGCCATCGACTTCAGCGTATGGATAGCCAAAGTTGTTTAGCGGAGTTTGCTCTGGGGTTGGCTTTAAGATAAAGTCGCGGCCGTAGTTAAAGCCTATCCAGCACATCTCCCAGTTACCAAAGCAATAATCTCTCACAGCTTTGATCTTAGCATCGTCATTTGTTAGCTTCTCGCCCAGTCTTACCTTTGTAACGTCAGCTGGATCAACCGGTATCCAACCATAGCCTTTTAGGTAAAACTCAGCCCTGCAGTGCTGTCCGCCTGAAATTTTAGCCACGCCATCTTTTGCGCTACCCATCTGATCTGAAAATCTAGACTGACCAACCCTGATACCAAAAATTTCTCTTGCTGGGATGCCAACTGATCTGCAAAGTCCCACAAAAACTGAGTTTATGTCGGTGCATTTGCCAACAAGTTTGCCGCTTTCAAGTATGGCTTTAACGTCGCCTGTGCCACATCCTAGGATGCTGTTATCGCGCTGCATAGTGTTTGCAACCCACGTGTAGATTGCTTTTGCGCGCTCCAAGTCGCCCTTTAAATTTCCAACTATCTCTAGCGCCTTTGCTCTTACTACACCGTCAGTTGGGATGTGTGAGGTTGGTTTTAAAAACTCTAAAACTGCAGGATCAACCTTCTCGTTTGGATCGTAATTTACCTTGCTAAAGTCAGTGTTACGCTCTGTTGTTTGGATTTTAAACTGCACATTTAAGATAGGTCTTGGCTCATTTTCTTCAAAATCAGCATACATTGTTGGTATTAGCGTATCTGAAATATAGACGTTTTTAGCGGTTGTGTTTATGACGTAGTCTTGGGTTAGTTGCTGATAAGTTGTGCTTAGTGGGAGCGGTAGCCAAATCCTTGAGCTTTTGCCCTTTTCAAGTAAGAAATGTTTGAAATTTACGTCGAAATTTCTAACTACTGGGTTTGCTGGCTCGTCGCTAGCTAGAGTTACACTTGGAAGCAGACTCGCTGCACCTAAAAAACTACTGAATTTAAAAAAATCTCTTCTTTGCATAAAATGCCTTTTTGCTTAATATTAGCCAAACTTGGCTCTAAAACTGCCTGCTATTCTAGCATAAAATTTTTATTTATGATAAAATCCGCCACATGAAAAAGATTATATTTTTAGGCTTTATAGCGCTATTTTGCAATGGTTGTCTTTATATGAACGAGCGTGGAGTTTCGACTCAATATTATAATGATTGTAAAGAGTATTATGACGCGACTGGCACCTACCAAAAAGAGTGTCCGCACAACATCGTCGACTGGAAATAGCGTGGATCTTAGCAAATTTAACGAGCAGCAAAAGCAAATTTATAATAGGATAGAAAATTTAGCAAATTTTGACTGCGAGCTTGAGCTAAAAGATAGTGTAAATGTGAAATTTAAAAATTTAGACCAAGCTAAAAAAGATGAAATTTTTGATCTCGCCCTTAGCCTAAAGCCTTGGCGAAAAGGGCCATTTTTGCTTGATGATATATATATAGATAGCGAGTGGCAAAGTTTTATTAAGTTTAATATTCTTGCTCCTCATCTAAATTTAGCTGGCAAGTGCGTGGCTGATGTGGGTTGTAACAATGGATATTATATGTTTAAGATGCTTGAGTACGACCCAAAAAGCATAACTGGCTTTGATCCTAGCGTGCATACATATTTGCAGTTTGCTTTTTTAAATAATTTTATCCGCTCAAATATCGCTTACGAGCTTCTTGGAGTAGAGAACTTGCCTGAGTTTGGAGTGAAATTTGACACCATTTTTTGCCTTGGCGTGATATACCATAGAAGCGATCCTATAAAGATGCTAAAAGAGCTAAAAAGCGCGCTAAATCCAGGCGGTGAGCTATTTTTAGATACTATGTATATTGATATGGATGGCGATTTTGCGCTGAGCCCAAAAGATAGATACTCAAAAATTCCAAATATCTACTTTGTGCCAACACTCTCGACACTTCAAAACTGGTGCGAGAGAGCTAAGTTTAGGGATTTTACCATGCTTGAGACGAAGGCCACTGATCTAAATGAGCAGCGAAAAACGCAGTGGATAGATGGTGAGAGTCTTGGAAATTTCTTAGATCCAGACGATAATACAAAGACCATCGAGGGCTACCCAGCGCCAAAAAGAGCATATGTTAGAGTTAAAATTTAAGGATAAAAATGGCAGAAGAAAATATCTATGATATAAAAGATGAATCGCAAATAATCCTCCCAGAGGACGAAAATCCGCTAAGAAACGAGATAAAAACAGCACCTTTAACAAAGCTAAATTTTAGCGGAACGGCATTTTTACTTGAAAAAAATCACGCAAAGACTAGATTTTTTACTACAGATGATATGGTGTGCGATACTGAGGGGCTTATTCATAGTGGATTTATTTTTATGGGCGCAAATCATGCTGCCATTTTAGCTATTAATGAAGAATTTTGCGTTAGTATCGGGGCTAGGATAAATTTCTTTGGACCGCTGAAGCTTGGCGATGTAGTGGAATTTGACGCTCAAGCAAGATTTGAAGAGAGCAGAAAAAGAGAAGTAAAAGTGCTTGGATACGTTAAAGATATAAAAATTTTTGAAGGAGTATTTCAACTTGTCACACTTGAAGAGCATATCTTCTTGGCTCAACAAAAAAATATCCAAAAAGAAGCTGCTATAAGGCAGAAAAAAGAACGAGAAGAAGCTAAGGCTAATAGCTAAAAGTAAGTAAAAATTTTTGATTTTTAATCCCAAATAAAACGAAATTTTAAAAAGACAATCTTTATCTCATTATCCTATTTTGGTAAATAATTGGTAACATTTTTTAAAATTTTAAGGAAAATTAAGCAATAAAATTAATTTTCTATGATAATATCCTTTCAAAACTTTTTATCAAAAGGAGATTTAGATGAAAATTACAAAAGTTAGCTTAGCTGCTTTGGTTGCTTTAGGTGCATTTTCAAGCGTTGCAAGTGCAACTCCACTTGAAGAAGCTATAAAAAATGTAGATCTTTCAGGATTTGCAAGATATCGTTATACAAATGATAGCACTAAGAAAACTACAGCTGGTACTGTAAAGGGTAATAATGCAGGCCATGCTTTTAGAATGGAAACAGCATTTAAAGCTGCAATAGATGATAACTTCTTTGGTGTTTTGAGACTAAGATATTCTGCTACAGATGGTTCTGGCGACAATGCAGAAGCTGGCACAGATAAGACAAATACAACTGGATCATTTGGTGTATATGAGATGTATCTAGGTTACAAAGTGGCTAATACTACCATCACAGCTGGTAAACAACTTGTCAAAGGTTTCTTTATCGATAGTGATATAGCTGGCACTGGCCTAAAAGTAGTAAGTACTGACGTACCTGGTCTTACTTTAACAGCTGCTGCTTATGATGCTATTGATAACGATGCTGAAATATCAAAAGACAAAAGAAACAATACAGAATATGATAAATTTAGACACATTAAATATAAAGCTAAAAGTCCAGATATAGATGGTCCATTATTGTCAAGACTTGGCAGTGATGAATTTAGTGATGCTGCTGGCAATATCTATAATTTAGGTGCTATGGGTAGCTATGATCCAGTATCATTCAAAGTAGCAATTACAAATATCCAAGAGGTTGCTACACTTTATGGCACTGAAGCTGGTGTAAGCTTTAATGTAACTGATGATGTGAATCTAAACTTAAAAGGTCAATATGCTTATAGCGACTCAGATCATAAAAAAGTAGTTGACGCAACTTTCTGGGCAGTACAAGCTGGCACAAAACTATTTGGTGCTAAACTTAACGCTGGTTATTTAGACTTTGACGCTAAAAACAAAGAAAATGACGCTAAAAACAAAGACAAAATCGCATTTACATCAATTGATGGAAATGGACAGTTAATCAACCCAACTAAGATCTTAAATGGTGTAATGAGTGGTGGCCAACAATACTACAATAACATCAAGGGCAATAACGACTACTGGTTTGTTAATGCTGGGTATGATATAGATAAATTTGGCTTTGGTGCTGGATATACTCAAGGTAAGGGCACAAGTTATGCGCTTGGCAAAGAGAGAGCAAAAAGAAACGAATGGTCACTTGACGCTAGCTACAAATACAGCAAAAAACTTACATTCCTTTCTTGGTATGCAGCTGCTAAAGACAAAAAAGATAGCGAAAGCTTTAAACAAAATCGTATAAGATTTGAAGCAAAATATAGCTTCTAAAACCTTTATCCGAGCGAGCTTTCGCTCGGATCTTTTTAAAATTTAAAATAGACCTCATACAAAATTTCTCTATCTTTTTTGATTGACTCTTAGTTTTATAAAAAATATAAATTTTTAATAGCGATTAAGTGTATTTTAAAAGTTTGAAAATTGAAATTAATACCACCGAAATTTTAGCTATTTTTTACTATATCTATCCAATAATTAATATTATTTTGCTCGGCCTTTAGTGTACTACTTTCTCCGTGCCCTGGATAAAGTGCGAAGTCGCCCTTTAGATTTTTACACTTTTCTAAACTAGCTAACATCTCGTTTTTATCTGAAAAAGGAAAATCCCAGCGTCCTATGCTTCCTTTAAATAAAAAATCTCCACTAAACATCATGTCATCTATCTCTATCATTGAGCAACCTGGTGTATGTCCTGGAAAATGATGAAATTTGATGCAAAAATCATCAATGTTAAAATTTTCATCATTATCAACCAAAACATCCGGAGTAAAAGTACTTTTCATATAACCAAAAATATCACTCTCACACATGAAAGCATCAAATTTATTAATATAAACTGGAATTTCTAGCTCATTTTTTAGTTCGCTCACGTCAAAGATATGGTCAAAATGCCCATGAGTACAAAGGATGGCTTTTAAATTTTTAGCATTTTGTAAAACCCACTCTTTTGCCCCGTCTCCTGGATCTATTACCAAACTTGAACCATTTTTTGTAACAATATAACAATTAGTACCAAAATCCCCAAAACTTTTGTGTATTACTCTCATTTTTTACCTTAAATTTATTATTTCTTAAAATTTTACATCTTTTTACTTAAACTTAAAGAAAAATTTTAAATTTACTTAGTATAATTTTTGCAAAAGGAAGCAAATCTAGGCAAAGGAAGAATGAAGGAGTATCAAAAAATTGAAGAAACTTTAGTTTTTAGCTTAAAAGATAAAACTAAAGATAAAAATTTGTTATTGGGTGTTAGTGGAGGTATTGATTCTGCTGTAGTAGCGACTTTGTGTGCAAGAGCAAAACCAAATGAAACTCATGCACTCATTATGCCAACAGCATCATCAAACAGACAAAATATGGACGATGCCTTAAATTTATGCGAAAAACTAAACATAAAATATAAGGTTTTATCCATAGAGGGTATTTTAAATGCCTTTTACGAAACGATAGATGTAAATTTAAGCAATTTAAGAAAAGGGAATTTAGCAGCTAGAGTTAGAATGAGCTTGCTTTATGATTATTCATCTAGTATAAACGCTCTAGTTATCGGAACAAGCAACAAAAGTGAGCTTATGCTTGGATACGGTACGATATTTGGGGATTTAGCATGTGCAATAAATCCTATCGGAGAGCTTTACAAAAGTGAAATTTTTGAATTTGCAAAACATCTTGGGGTTGATAAAAATTTTATCAACAAAGCACCTTCGGCTGATTTGTGGGATGGTCAAAGTGACGAAGGCGACATAGGTTACAGTTATGCTGTTATTGATGAGATTTTAGAAAATTTAGAAAATAACAAGGAGCAAGTCATCAAAAAGTTTGGATTAAAAGCAGTATCGGATATAGAAAATAGAGTTGTTTCAAACAGGTTTAAACGACAAATGCCGTTGATAGTGAAAATTTAAAGGATTAAAGATGAGAGAGATTCCGTTTTATAGACCAACTATCACTGAGCGTGAAAGTGAGCTTATTGAGGAGGCTTTGCACTCTGAAAATACTACTAATATCGTTGCTAGATTTGAAGAAAAGTTAAAAGAGTATTTTGGTGCAAAATTTGTAGTTACCACAAATAATATCGCAGCCGCACATCACTTGGCACTAAGCGCGCTTGACACTAAACGCGGAGATAAGGTCATTTGCTCCATAAATGCTTTTCCTAGCATTGCACAAGCTGTTAGACATTTTGATGCTGAACCTATTTTTGTGGATGTTGATGAAGAAGATTTTAACATCTGCCCAGATGCCCTTGAGAAAGTGCTAAAAGAGCAAAATCATAAAAAATTAAAATGTGCTTTTATCTCTCATGTCGCAGGTCAAAGTGCCAGGATGGATGAGATAACGGCGGTTTGTGAGAAATACGGCATAAAAATTTTAGATGATGCAAATCGCGGTATGGGCTTAACATACAATGGCAAAAAAGTTGGTTCAGACTCCTTTTTGTCATGCTTCCAGACGCATTCGCGTGTGCAAAATCCTATATCAACGGTTGGATTTTTTACGACAAATGATGAGGAAATTTATAAAAGAGCAAAACTACTTCGCAACTATGCTCTTGTAAATGGCATTGATAAATTCGGTAGCTTGAGTTATATTTATGATGTCGTAGATATTGGCTTAAAGTATGATATAAACTCGATAAATGCAGCATTTTCTATTGCGCAGCTAGAAAGAACAGATAAGCTCATACAAAGAAGACAAGAGATCGCAAAAATTTATGATAAAGAGCTTGGTGAGTGCCATAATATAACAATCCCTGTCAAAAAACGTGAGCACATTTATACTCAGTATATTATTAAGATAAATAAAAATCGTGATGGCTTTGCCAGAGAGCTTTTGGAACACGGCATTCACACATCATTGCACTACATACCGATACATTTACTAAGCTATTACAAAAACAAATACTCACTTAAAGTAAATGATTTTCCAAATGCTTTAAAAAATTATCAGCAAGTGTTGTCACTGCCTATTTATCATAGTCTAAGCGATGAAGAGGTGCAATACGTCTGCAACAAAGTAAAAGAAATTTCTAAAACTCGTGTTTAAGAAATTAAATATTTTCTTGCATTCTTGGGCGAATGACTACTTCTTTCGCCCAAATTTCTTTCAAATTTTACTAGCATTTTTACTTTTGCCATTAAGTTTTATCTATTTTCTTATTGTTATTTTTAAGAAATTTACTGCTAGAAAAATAGACTTTGGCATAAAGATAATAAGCGTGGGAAATTTGACACTTGGAGGAAGTGGTAAGACCCCGCTTTGCGTGGCAATTGCTAAAAATTTCGAAGGTGCTTTTATCGTTCTTAGAGGCTATAAAAGAAAAAGCAAAGGCATGCAAGTTGTCGCTCGAAATGGCGAAATTTTACTTGACGTAGCAGCAAGTGGCGATGAGGCGATGATATATTCCACAAGTCTTAAAAACGCAAATGTAATAGTAAGCGAAGATAGGAAAATAGCTATAAAATATGCCAAAGAGCATGGCGCAAAGTATATTTTGCTAGATGACGGATTTTCTAAATTCGATATAGCCAAATTTGACATATTAGTGCGTCCAAATCCAGAGCCAAGACTAAAATTTTGCTTACCAAGCGGGGCTTATAGATATCCATTTAGCTTTTATAAATTTGCTGATTTTATCGCTAGTGAAGGACAAACTCATTTTAGAAAGAGTGAAATTTTAAATAAAAGCGAAAAAATGGTTCTAGTAACGGCCATAGCAAACCCAGAGCGCCTCAAGCCATTTTTTGATGAGTGCATAGCTCGCGTCTTTTTCCCTGATCACTACGACTTCTCAAAAGAGGAGCTGAGTGAAATTTTGCAAAGTTACGGCGCGACCTCGCTTTTGATGACGCAAAAAGACTATGTAAAGGCAAAGGATTTTGGGCTGAGAGTATCGCTTATCACGCTTGAAGTTACGCTAAGTGAAGAGTTTAAAAAGGTTTTGGCGCAGCAAATTTAAGCCCATTTTGTTATAATGAGCCACTTTTTAAAAGGAAAATTTAGATCAAAATGAGAATTTTAATCACCTCAGTCGCAAAGAAAAAAGAGGCAAAAAAACTAAGCAAAAAGCTCGTGAAAAAGGGCCTTGCTGCTTGCGTGAGTAGCTTTAGTGTAAAAAGTGTATATATCTGGCAAGAGAAGCTTTGCGATGAAAAAGAGCAAATTTTATTCATAAAAACGGACGTGAAATTTAAAAAAGTAGCTAAATTTATAAGAAAGCACCATAGCTATGAAAACCCAGAAATTTTGGCACTTAAGCCAAAAGATGTATTTGAAAAATACGA
The DNA here is from genome assembly GCF_002912895.1 of Campylobacter concisus. Classification (GTDB taxonomy): domain Bacteria; phylum Campylobacterota; class Campylobacteria; order Campylobacterales; family Campylobacteraceae; genus Campylobacter_A; species Campylobacter_A concisus_G. The sequence continues at coordinate 10,261 of NZ_POZX01000066.1, read as the reverse complement.
AAAATGGATAAAAAAATCAACCAAAAAAGGCAAAAAATGAGACTAACACCAACTAGATGCGTGAAAGATGAAAAGGTAAAAAATGTAAATTTAAGCATAGCCATGCTTAGTCCAAGCTCCGCTCACGGCGGACTTTACGCGCCAAAGAAGCTACCAAAGATCACAAAGGCTAAGTGGCAAGAGCTCTCAAGTCTAAGCTACGAAAAGCTCGCACTTCACATCATCTCGCTATTTAAATTTGACGTGCCAGAGGCCTTTTTTAAAAAGGCGGTTAAGAGATACGCGAGTTTTGACGATCCAAAGCACCCAGTCATTTTTCAAAAAATAGATAAAAATTTATACGTAAATGAGCTATATCACGGCCCAACTAGGGCTTTTAAGGATATGGCGCTTCAGCCTTTTGGCTCGCTACTTAGCCAACTAGCCAAAGAGAGGGGTGAAAGATACCTTATCATGTGCGCAACTAGCGGTGACACAGGTCCTGCGACACTTCAGACTTTTGCAAATGACGAAAACATCAAGGTCGTCTGTCTTTATCCAGACGGCGGCACGAGCGAGGTTCAAAAGCTTCAAATGCAGACCATGCAGGGTGAAAATTTAAAGGTTTTTGGCATAAAAGGCGACTTTGACGACGCTCAAAGGGCGCTAAAGATGCTACTTGCAAATGATAAATTTAAGGCTGAGCTTAAGAAAAAGCGCCTTAAACTAAGCGCGGCAAACTCGGTAAATTTTGGCAGAATTCTCTTTCAGATCATCTACCACGCCTATGCCTACGCAAATTTGCTAAAACAAAAGGCGCTTAAGGCAAACGAGAGCTTTGACATCATCGTACCAAGTGGAAATTTCGGCAACGCTCTTGGGGCATATTACGCTAAAAAAATGGGCGCAAAGATCGGCAAGATCAAGATCGCCTCAAACGCAAACAACATCTTGACGCAGTTTTTTACTACCGGCATTTACGACCTCAGGGACAAAAAGCTGGTTAAGACGATAAGCCCAGCCATGGACATTTTGATCAGCTCAAACGTCGAGCGCTTGCTGTTTGATAAATTTGGAAGCGTTAGAACTAATGAGCTTATGCAAAGCCTAGCTAAAAATAAATTTTATAAGCTTAACAAGCAAGAGCTTGAAGCGTTACAAGAGGACTTTGAGGCTAGCTGGTGTGACGACAAAGAGTGCGAGGCATACATCGCAAAGCTCGCAAAGGACGGCTACGCGATCGATCCGCATACAGCTACTTGCTTTAAAATGGTGGATGCTGGCCGCATAAATGTCATCACATCGACAGCGCACTGGGTGAAATTTACGCCAAGCATGATCAAAGCGTGCCAGATCAAAGATACAAAAGATGAAAAAGATGCGCTCGCAAAGACTGCTAAAATCTTAAATGACAGCGTGCCAAGCTCGATTAATTCGCTATTTAGCGCGAAAATTTTACACAAAAATATCATAAAAGAGGATGAGATCGAGAAGTGCGTCCTAGAATGGATCGAGCGATGATAATTATCCCAGCCCGCCTTGCCTCAACAAGGTTTAGTAACAAAATTTTAAAAGAGATAAATGGCGTGCCGATGTTCGTGGCGACGGCTCTTAGAGTAAGCGGCGTGGATGATGTGGCGGTTGCGGTGGATGAGCCAAGCGTGCTTGATATCGCCAAAGCTCACGGCATAAAAGCTGTGCTAACTAGCAAAGATCATCAAAGTGGCACTGACAGGATAAACGAAGCAGCACAAATTTTGGGGTTAAGCGAGAGTGAGATTATCATAAATGTTCAGGCTGATGAGCCATTTATTGAGCCTAAAAATATCGCTAAATTTAGGGCTTTTTGCGAGCAAAATAGGGAAAAAGCCTTTATGTTTTCTTGTTATAAAAAGATGGATGATGAGTTTGCGGATGATAAAAATTTAGTCAAGGTGGTGACTGATTTTGATGGCTATGCGCTTTATTTTTCAAGGTCAAGGATACCATTTAACAGAAGCGAGTGCAAAAGCTACAAGGCGCACCTTGGCATCTACGGATACAGCGTAAAGAGCCTAAATGAGTTTTGCGGCCTCTTACCTTCAAGCCTTGAAAACACAGAAAAACTCGAGCAGCTGCGCACCTTAGAAAATGGCAAAAAGATAGCGATGCTAGAGGTTGAAAGTCAAAGTATCGGCATCGATAGCGAAGAGGACTACCAAAGAGCGCTAGCTAAATTTGGTAAAAAATAAGTCGACAAATTCTCTTTAAATAAAGTCAATATTTAAGGAGAATTTATCTAAATTATTAATCTTTAAATGTAGCAAAAAATATTTTTCTACTCAAATAATATAAAACTAATTTTTCTTGATTTTTATTTTTTTAATTCTGTCTTTAACTACGTAAAATTTTAAAATTGCACTCGAGTAAAAGTCTTTATAAAAACCTAAAAATTTAGGCTCTTTCTTAGTGCAGATAGCTGCAAACACGCTCTCAAGGTCTATTCTCTCTTTTTGTGTCAAATTTTCCATCTATTTTCCTAACAACTTTCTCATCTTATTGATAACAAATAATATTTCATCGTCGTCAAGCTCACAAAGCAGTTTGCAAACTGCAGCAGCAGCTTGTGGCTTTGAGTTACCAAGTCTCCAGTCCTGGTATGTTCTCATTGGTACACCAAGCTCTTCTGCCATTTTTGCTTGTGAAATTTTCTTACCGATATTTTTTGCCTCAACTGCATTATGAAGCAAATTAAATATATCACTTGTTTCAATCATTAAAGTATTATACGGATTATTTTATTAAATATACATAAAATAATATATAAATAATAGAAATACGTATAAATAAATTAAAATATATTATATATTATACTATAAAACATTATATTAATACGTAAAAACGTATAAAATTATTAGAACGTAGAGGTAATATAAAAGACTTTTAAGTTTGTTTAATTATTTTTTGTAATTTTATTTTCGGAAAGGCTTATATAATTAATATTAAATAAGCTTAGCTATATAGACTAAAGATATATAAATAAATTATTTTAACTTAAATACTTGACATTGATAAACTAAAGTTGTATAATCCGCTTAGCAATTAAAAAGAAAGAGTGCTAAAAGTGAGTAAAACAAATAAACGCGATTTGATACTAAATTCTATCATTGAAGCCTATTTGCAGGACAATGCGCCTATTGGCTCAAATGAGCTTGGCTCTCGTATGAGTGCAGCTATTCCAGCTTCTACGATACGCGTTTATTTTAAAAAGCTTTCAGATGAAGGCGAGATTACAAAGCTTCACATTAGCGGCGGTAGGATTCCGACAATTGCAGCGATGAGAAGATATTGGAGTGAAATTTTTGCTATAAGTGATATAAATTTAGAGATAAATGATGCCGAAGGATTGAAAAAGTTATGCGATGAATTTGAGCTTTATTGCATGATTTTTGGCACAATTGATAATGAATTGCTAGAAATTTTAAATTTAAATAATAGATATATGATCTTAAATTTTGGTGAAGATGAGATCGTTATTAAATTTGATGCCAGGATGTATAAATTTTTAAGTAATCTTGCAGGAGTTAGTTTAAACAAGCTTGAGCTTATCTGCTCTCAAGTTGGTTTAAGCGAACTAAAAAGTAAAATAAGAGAACTTAAAAGGACTAAAATTTACTTCCAAGAAAACGAAATTTTAGCCTTTGATATGTTTAAAGATAGACGTTTTAAGATGGTTTTTGACCCAAGTTTTAGTCTGCAAATGGATGAAAAACTTACATTTTCTCCTATGTTTGATGAAAATTTTATGGGGCTTAAATTTAGTACAAACTATCTTGGTAACGAAGCACAGATGATCTGTGCTGGCAGTATTTATACTGACTATGTGAAATTTATAAATCTAATAAAGGAGGCTGCGTGAGCGAAGAGGTAAAAGAGCAAAACCTACCTGAGGTTGAGCCTGTGCAAGAACTAGCTAGTGATAGCGTAAATTTGGACGCACTTGGCGATATTTCAAAGGTTGAAAAACTTGAAAAAGAGCTCGGAGAAATAACTGATAAATATTATAGAGCAAATGCTGAGTTTGAAAATATCAAAAAGCGTTATGAAAAAGAAAAGACAGACGTTGCAAACTATGCAAATGAGAAATTTGCAAGGGACTTGCTACCAGTTATAGATGCGCTCGAGATTGCTGCAAATTTTGACCCAGAGGATGATGAATTTGCTAAAAAGATCAAAGAGGGCATTTTGATAACGATAAATCAGTTCAAGAAATGTTTTGAAAAGCATGGCGTGAGCGAGATCGCAACTGATGCCGAGTTTGACCCGAATGTGCATAATGCCGTTTTAAGGGTCGATAGCGAGGAGAAGCAGAGCGGTCAGATCGTGCAAGCTTTACAAAAAGGCTATATGATAAATGGTAGGGTTTTGCGCCCAGCTATGGTCAGTGTGGCAAACTAAATTTAAAAAATAAATCTAATAAAGGAAAAATATGTCAAAAGTTATAGGTATAGACTTAGGTACAACAAACTCTTGTGTGAGCGTTTTTGAGCGCGGTGAGAGCAAGGTTATCCCAAACAAAGAGGGTAAAAACACAACTCCATCTGTTGTTGCTTTTACAGACAAAGGTGAAATTCTAGTAGGTGACGTCGCAAAACGTCAAGCAGTTACAAACCCTGAAAAAACGATATATTCTATCAAACGTATCATGGGTTTGATGAGCAATGAAAAAAATGCTGAAGAGGCAAAGGCTCGCTTACCATATCACGTTGTAGATAGAAATGGCGCTTGCGCGGTTGAGATCGCTGGTAAGGTCTATACTCCGCAAGAAATTTCAGCAAAAATTCTTATCAAACTAAAAGAAGATGCTGAAGCATACCTTGGTGAAAAGGTAACAGATGCGGTTATCACAGTGCCAGCTTACTTTAACGATAGCCAAAGAAAGGCTACAAAAGAGGCTGGAACGATCGCAGGACTAAATGTGCTTCGTATCATCAACGAGCCAACAGCTGCGGCACTTGCTTATGGTCTTGATAAAAAAGAGGCTGAGAAAATTTTAGTTTATGACCTAGGTGGCGGAACATTCGACGTTACAGTGCTTGAAACTGGCGATAATATCGTTGAAGTTTTGGCAACTGGTGGTAACGCATTCTTAGGTGGCGATGACTTTGATAACAAGATCATCGACTGGTTGGTAAGTGAGTTTAAAAACGAAACTGGTATCGATCTAAAAGGCGATATCATGGCACTTCAACGCTTGAAAGAAGCAGCTGAAAATGCTAAAAAAGAGCTTAGCTCAGCTCAAGAGACTGAGATAAATTTACCATTTATCACAGCTGACGCGACTGGTCCAAAACACCTTGTCAAAAAGCTAACTCGCGCTAAATTTGAAGGCATGATCGACTCACTTGTGGGCGAGACTATCACTAAGATAAATGAAGTCATCAAAGATGCAGGTCTAAGCAAGAGCGATATCAAAGAGGTCGTAATGGTCGGTGGTTCAACTCGTGTGCCACTTGTTCAAGAAGAGGTTAAAAAGGCATTTGGCAAAGAGCTAAATAAGAGCGTAAATCCAGATGAAGTCGTGGCTATCGGTGCTGCGATCCAAGGTGCGGTTATAAAAGGCGATGTTAAAGATGTTCTACTTCTTGACGTTACTCCACTTAGCCTTGGTATCGAGACACTTGGCGGCGTGATGACTAAGATCATCGAAAAAGGTACAACTATACCAACTAAGAAAAGTCAAGTCTTCTCAACTGCTGAAGATAACCAAAGTGCCGTTACTATCATGGTTCTACAAGGAGAGCGTGAGTTTGCAAGGGATAATAAATCACTTGGTAACTTCAACTTAGAGGGCATCCCAGCAGCTCCAAGAGGTGTGCCTCAAATTGAAGTTGAATTTGACATCGACGCAAACGGAATTTTAACCGTTTCAGCAAAAGATAAAGCGACTGGCAAAGCCCAAAACATTACTATCTCAGGATCAAGCGGCCTTAGCGAAGATGAGATAAATAGCATGGTAAAAGATGCTGAGCTTCACAAAGAAGAGGATAAAAAGCGCAAAGACGCAGTTGAGGCTAGAAACCAAGCCGATGCACTTGTTCATCAAACTGAAAAGAGCATGAGCGAGCTTGGCGAGAAAGTCCCAGCTGAAGATAGAAGCAACATCGAAGCTGCGCTAAATGATCTAAAAGAGGTCTTAAAAGATGAAAACTCTTCAAAAGAGCAAATCGATGCAAAAGTAGAAGCTCTAAGCAAAGCTAGCCACAAACTAGCAGAAGCTATGTATAAAAAAGATGAAAACGCTGGTGTAAACGGCGGAAATAACAAAAAAGACGACGACGTTATAGACGCTGAAGTCGAGTAAAACTCTTAGAGCAGGGCAACCAGCCTTGCTCTTTAAATTTCTCACATCCATGCCTTAATTTAAATCAGTAATCATTTTAAATAAAATCTATATAATGCCAAACAAAAAAGGCAAAAAATGTATCTTTTCTCTCTAATTACGCATTTAGTTTGTGCCATTATCTTTATAGGATATGTATTTTTTGATGTTTGTATATATCCATTTGCTAAAAAAACGATAAGTCCTCAAACCCTCGAAGCTGTCAAAAAAGCCTACACAAAAGGCAGTGCAAAGGTTTTTGGCACAGCATTTTTACTACTTTTGATAAGTGGGGCATATATGGCAAAGGACTATCTTGGAGGCGAGCATGGTTGGTGGCAAAGCAACTTTCAAAAGCTACTGCTTGTAAAAATTTTTGTTTTACTCGTAATGTGCCTTGTAACTTTTATCTCTGTTTTTAATGTCGTTATTTTAAAAAAGCCTGATCCATTTGGTAAATTTTCACATTTAATAGCTCTAGTGCTTTGCCTGATAATGGTCATTTTGGCAAAAGTAATGTGGTGGGCTTAAAAATTTAGCTAGCAAATCTAAGCAAATCGCCAGCTAAAAGTTAAAAATTCTTTAATCAATACTCTTTAACTTATCTTTATTTAGCCCTTCTTCTATGCGTTTTATCTCTTCACTTCCGTCTCTTACGACGTTTTTGTCAAATTCCAAGTAGTCATTTATCTTTTTTGGATATTCAACGTGACTTAGGATAAATTTAAAGACATTTAGCCTAGCTTCTTTTTTGTTATCGCTTGAGACGATAACCCATGGCGAAATGCTATTGTGAGAGGCAAGAAGCATAGAATATTTAGCGATAGAGTACTGATCCCAAAGTTCTTGTGCTTTTTGATCAACGGGTGAAATTTTAAATTGCTTTAATGGATCATTTTGCCTCTCTTTGAAGCGTTTTTTCTGCTCATCTTTTGTGATTGAAAGATAAATTTTAAAGAAAATTATGCCGGAGTTTATGATCATCTCTTCAAATTTTGGCACTTCACGTAAAAATTCTTTATGCTCTTCTTGCGTGCAAAAGCCCATCACTGGCTCAACGCCAGCTCTATTGTACCAACTTCTATCAAAGATCACGATCTCTCCAGCACTTGGTAGATGAGTCACATATCTTTGAAAATACCACTGCGTTTTTTCGACATCACTTGGCTTAGCAAGCGCCACTATACGGCAACCCCTTGGATTTAGATGCTCAGTTAGGCGTTTTATCGTTCCGCCTTTGCCGGCTGCGTCGCGTCCTTCCATTAGCATAAGTACTCTAAGGCCTTTTTCTTTTACGTAATTTTGAAATTTTAAAAGTTCAATTTGAAGTAGTCTAAGCTCTTCTTCATAGCCAAGTTTCTCGCTTTTTTGGTGTTTTTTGTCTTTTGACATCTTTGCTCCTTTAAAATTTCACGTATTTTCACGATTTTACAATAAAATAGAATAAATTTAAGAATTTAGACTAAAATCATCTTTTTTAATTTAGCAAGGATTAGTATGTTTTTAAAATTTCTTTTTTCGATTATTTTATTTGTAGGCTCGCTTTTTGCCGAGGTTTTAGATGTTAGCAAAGCCTTTGTTTTAACTCCAAGCGTTGATAGTCAAAATGTTGAAGTGAAGTTTAACTTTGGTGAAAATATCTATCTTTATAAAGAGAGTTTCGAGATTAAACTAGCTGGCAAAAAGATAAATGAGCTATTAAATTTGCCAAGTAGTGAAAATACAGGGGAATACGAAATTTATCCAAAAGATTTTTCGATTTTTATCCCATTAAATTTAGTAAAAGAAAATCTTTCACATGGCAAAGCAATACTTGACATTAACTATCAAGGCTGTGCTAAAAACGGCATTTGCTATCGTCCGCAAAGTAAAATTTATGAGATAACTGACCAAGCTGGAAAATTTAGCATCGCCACTTTTAAAAAAGAGCAAAAAAGCGATACCGACAGCTTTGCTGAAGAATTTTCTAGCGAGCAAGATATCGCAAATGGGCTTGGAGATAAAAATTTCTTTATCTCGCTTCTTACTTTTTTTGGTTATGGTCTCTTGCTTTCACTAACACCTTGCGTCTTTCCGATGATACCGATACTTTCAAGTATAATCGTCTCAAAGGGTGCTAATTTAAATGCAAAAAAAGGCTTTTTATTATCATTCATTTATGTTGTCGCGATGAGCCTAGCTTATGCACTAGCTGGAGTTGCAGCTAGCCTACTTGGTTTTGGTATCGCAGGAGCTTTGCAAAACATCTATGTACTTGGTGCTTTTGCAGCCATTTTTGTCATTTTAAGCTTTAGCATGTTTGGATTTTATGATATAAAATTGCCAGCAAAATTTGAAAATTTGATAAGTAAAAAATCGCAAAATAGTTCAGGCTATGTTGGAATTTTTATTATGGGTTTTGCCTCAGCTCTCATCGTATCACCTTGCGTTGCAGCGCCATTAGCTGGTGCGCTTCTTTATATCGCTCAAAGTGGAAATGTCTTTTATGGTGGCATTATGCTTTTTGTCATGGGGCTTGGCATGGGCGTGCCACTGCTTATTATCGGGCTAAGCTCTGGAAAGCTCTTGCCAAAACCTGGTAGCTGGATGGATGAAGTGAAAAAATTCTTTGGTTTTTTAATGCTTATCATGGCGGTTTGGATCCTTGCGCGTGTGCTCGGAGAATTTTTTGAGCTATTAGGATATGGCATTATAGGCGTTTTTATGGCAGTTTATTTTGGGGCATTTGAAGTAGCAGAGCAAAGCTGGGCTAAGTTTAAAAAAGCGTTTTTTATCTTGGTTTTTATATATTCAGTTATGCTAATAGTTGGTTCATTTTTGGGCTCAAAGGAGGCTTTTTCTCCGCTTTCTGGATTAAATTTGGCAAAAAGTGATAGTGCGTTAAAATTTAATTCCGTTAAAAATTTAGATGAACTAAATGAGATAATAAAAAACTCAACCAAACCCGTTTTAGTAGATTTTTATGCTGATTGGTGTGTAAGCTGCAAAGAGATAGAAAAGATCACTTTTAAAGATAGTGATGTTATGGATGCTTTGGCAAATTTTGCACTTATTCGTATCGATGTAACAAATGGCGGATCACAAAATGATGAGATGCTAAGAAATTTTGGGCTTATTGATCCGCCTGCACTTTTGTTATTTAATGGCGGCGATGAGCTAAAATTTCTTAGAACTATTGGTTTTATAGATGCTAAAAATTTTCTAGCAAAGCTTGAGAAGATTAAATAACCTTGTCCTTGCTGTTACAAAGATCATTTAAGATACACTCATGGCAAAGCGGTTTTTTGGCTTTACAGGTGTAACGTCCAAAGAGCACCATGGCTTGATGAAGCTTACCAAGATCTGTTTTAAAGGCATGGCTAAGATCAGCTTCAGTAGCTTCTGGCGTCTTTGCATGGCTAAGATTAAGCCTGTGTGCCACTCTAAAAACGTGCGTATCAACAGCCATAACATTTGCATTTGTAGCTTCTAAAAGTACGACATGAGCGGTCTTTTGTCCAACTCCAGCAAGCGCTTTTAGCTTCTCTTCATCAAGCGGAATTTCTCCATTATAAAGCTCAACCACGCTGTTTGCCATTTTGATTAAATTTACCGCCTTGTTATTAAAAAAGCTGCACGAGTTTATCATGAGTTTTAGGCTTGCTAAATTTGCGCTAGCTAGCTCAAAAACGTCTTTATAAGCCTCAAATAGGGCAGGGGTGATCAAATTTACCCTTTTATCAGTGCACTGGGCTGAGAGCATGACACAGACAAGTAGCTCATATAAATTTCTAAATTTAAGCTCGCTTTTGGCGTCTTTAAACTCTTCTAAAAGTCTTCTTTTTATCTCTAAAATATCTTTTTTTGTTCTCATTTTCGTATTTTACCTTATTTTCTTAAGTTAAATGAAAAGTTATCGCTTTATTTGATATAATCTTGCCC
>NZ_POZX01000065.1:0-83281 GCF_002912895.1 Campylobacter concisus | reverse complement strand
ATTTTGATTGATATTTCTTGTCAAAGAATTTTAAAAATAAGAAATTTTCTTTATTTGGCAATATTGCTATTATCTATTATAATTCATGAAGTAGCCGGGTTTTGGCTATTTCAAGTAAAACCTAATGGAATGTTCTTTTTAACGAGCATAAGGTAGAAGTTATAAATACATTTGTGGGCGAAAAATATATCCAGCACAATCCTGGCTTTAAAGATGGTATGGATATCATTTCTAATTTGTAAAAAAAGTAAAATTTTCAAATAAGTAAAAAATGCAAGTAAAGCGAAAAATATACAAATCTTTTCAATACGAGAAAATGAGACATAGCTTGCGAGCTAGATTGCCCTTTTTAGTCGTAGCAATCGTGATTTTAGCAATCGAAATTTATATCGCAGCTTTTGTTAAAGGTGGCTTTGTACGTCATTATTTGGGTGATGTGTTAGTTACGGTGATGCTTTACGCATTTGGACGAGCCGTGTTTAAAACCGCACCAAAAATTTTAGCGTTTGAAATATTTGCTTTCTCACTATTTATAGAAATTTTACAATACTTTAAAGTACTTGAAATTTTAGATATTCATAATTTAATAATACGCATAGTCTTTGGCGGAACATTTGACGTTAGCGACATCGTATGTTACGCGTTGGGCTGCTTGCTGGCTTATTTGGCTGATGCCATTTGCTTTTTACAAAAGTATAAAAATTCAAAGATGTAGCGATAAACTACTACTTTATTTTTAAGTATAAAGCAGGAGCTAATCATATTAAAAGCTCCAGCAAAATTTATCCGTTTATTTTAGCTCACCCCAGTTTTTAGCGATATTTAGCGATGTTTTAAGTGGCACATTTAGCGTGTAAATTTCCTCCATCGTCTTTTGCGTCGCCTTGCCAAATTCCTGCGCAAATTCGTCTTTTACTTCAAAAATCAGCTCGTCGTGGATCTGAAGCAACATTTTTGCATTTTCATCTAAATTTGCTCTAACTTTTACCATCGCCATCTTGACTAGATCTGCCGCAGAGCCTTGAAAGACCGTATTTACCGCCTCACGCTCAAACATGGCTATTTGCATAGGTGTGGCACTTTTAAAGTCAAAATAGCGTCTTCTGCCAAGAAGTGTTTGCACAAAGCCGTCATTTTTAGCTGAAATTTTTATGCTCTCCAAAAACTCCTTGATCGTCTCAAACGCCTTAAAATAGCGCTCTATATACTCTTTTGCCTCGGCTCTTGTGATATTTACTTGATTTGCCAGCTTGCTTGAGCCCATGCCGTAAATGAGGCCAAAATTTATACTCTTTGCCACGGCTCTATTTTGCCCGTCACTGCTACCAAATATGCTAATAGCCGTCCTTGCGTGGATATCCTCGTCATTTTTAAACGCCTCAAGCAGCGCAGGATCACGGCTAAAGTGAGCTAGCAGCCTAAGCTCGATCTGGCTGTAGTCAAGCCCCACAAAACTATACCCTTCGCGCGCCTCAAAGCACTCTCTAACATCCTTTGCGAGGCTGCCACGAGCTGGGATATTTTGTAAATTTGGATTTTTACTTGAAAGCCTGCCAGTACTCGTGCCAGTTTGTAAAAAGCTCGTGTAAATTCGTGAGCCCTCATCCTTTTTCGCAAGCGCTAAAAGCGGCTCGCAGTAGGTGCTTTGCAGTTTATATAGCTCCCTATAGGTTAAAATTTTCTCAATCACTGGATGAGCGTCTATGAGCTCAGCAAGCACGCTCTCATCAGTGCTGTATCCTGTTTTTGTCTTCTTTTTGGTTGGAAGCTTTAAGTGCTCAAAAAGTATTACGCCAAGCTGCTTGACTGAATTTATGTTGAAATTTTCGCCGCTTAGCTCGTAAATTTCACTTGTTAGCGCCTTTAGTTTGGTATCGTTTTCAAGGATGAGCTTTTGCATTTTAGCTTCGTTTATCTTGATGCCGTTTTGCTCCATGTCAAAGAGCGTGAGGATAAAAGGAAACTCGTGCGTATCGGCAAGGGCTAGTAAATTTTTATCAAGCGTATTTAAAAAAGTTTTATAAAATTTAAGCGTTATCCAAGCGTCCTCACTCGCGTATTTGGCTACATTTTCTAGAGGCACATCGCCAAAAGTTTGCCCCTTTTTGACCACATCTTCAAATTTTATCGTGTCGTAGTCATAGAGCCTCTTTGCCAGTGCGTCCATGCCGACACTTGAGTTTGGATCGCTAAGCCAAGCAAGTATCATCGTGTCTTTAAAATTTGCTGGGGGATTAAGTCCAAGGTTGTTTTTCACGATCTCAAAGTCGTACTTTAAATTTTGCCCGATCACGCAGCCTTTATAAATTTGCCCTACCGCCCAAGTGGCAAATTTTAGGTCTATTTGCTTTGGCGCGCCTAGGTAGTTGTGGGCTACTGGCACGTAGTAGGCGTCCTCATCGTTAAAGCAAAAGCTAAATCCAACGATCTTTGCACTCCTGCTATCAACGCCTGTGGTTTCGGTGTCGAAGGCGACGATGGTCTCTGGCGTGACGTCTGATAAGAGCTTTTCTATGCTAGCCTCATTAAGGAGTAAATTTGCTCTAAAGCCAAGCTTAAATTCAGCATTTTCCTCTTTTTGCAAGCTCTTAAGAAGCCTATTTAGATCGTACTCTTTTAAAATTTCTGAGATGTTTATCAAAGGATTTTGCTCTGGAAATTTGGACTGCTCTAGATCAAGCGAAGTGATCGCGTCATCAAAGAGCGTGGCTAGTTTTTTGCTCAAAAATGCCTCGTCCCTTGCAGCTGCTAGCATATTTTTGGTGCGCTCGTTTCTAAGAAGGGCTAAATTTTCATAAATTCCCTCTAAGCTACCATACTCGGCCAAAAGCTTCTTAGCTCCCACTGTACCGATACCTTTGACACCTGGGATGTTGTCCGAGCTATCGCCTGCGATCGCTAGAAAGTCCCTTACTTGTGCTGGATAAACTCCATACTTTTCAAAGCAGCTTGCACTATCATGATCGATCTTGCTTTGCGGGCTGTAGATGCTCACTTTGCCGTCCTCTATGAGCTGGTAAAGGTCTTTATCATGGGTGACTATTCGCACAAATATATCTTTGTCTTTACAAAATTTAACCGCACTTGCGATGATGTCATCGGCCTCGTAGCCCTCGCGGCTAAGGCTGTAAAGTCCCATTTTTTCTATCATATCTATGCAAACTGGAAGCTGTTCTTTTAGCTGAGCTGGTGGCTCGTTTCTGTTTGCTTTGTAATCACCTAAAATTTCGTGACGTAAGGTCTTGCCTTTGCTATCAAGTGCGAAGATAAGGTAGTCGCTTTGATACTCATCCTTAAGGCTTGCTATAAAATTTGCAAAGCCGCTCACCATTCCGCTTGGTTTGCCATCTCTGTTTTTAAGTCCGCTCATGGCGTAGTAGAGCCTAAAAAAGAAACCAAAAGTGTCAATAATCGTAAGTGTTTTCATTTTTATCCTTTGTGTAATTTTATGAAATTTAGGCAAAAAATAGGCTGATTTATAAAAATTTTTGATATTATGGCAGGCATTACAAATAAAAAATCACAAGAATAAAAAGCTTAAGGTCATGAAAAAAATAGTTTTTTTACGTATCAATCCAAATGCAGTCGGTGGTGCCGAACGCTATTTAAGAAGGCTTACCAAAGCCCTAAAAGACGTAGGTATAGACACATCTATACGCTCATATCTAGGAGAGGCTAGGATCTCGTCATGGAAAAAGGCTTTGAGATTTAACGCACAAGTAAAACGCCAAAAACAAAGCGATGAGGTATATTTTAGCTTGGAGCGAGTGAGCTGCGCAGATATTTATAGAGCAGGGGACGGCGTGCATAAAATTTATCGTGCCACAAAGCCATTTTGGTGGGTTAATCCTTTAAATTTTGTCTATCCATATCTAGAAAAACGCTGCTTTAAAAATTCTAAAAAGATAATCGCAAATTCAAACTACATAAGAGAGCAAATCATTTCAGCTTACGGTATCGATGAGTCAAAAATAGTTACCATTTACAACGGTATAAATTTACCGCAAAAAGTGGAAAAGGGTGAAGCAAAACTTAGCGTATGCGAAGAATTTGGACTCGATTACAATTTACCAATTGTGCTTTTTGTCGGAAATGGCTTTAAAAGAAAAGGAGCAAAGGACTTTTTGCTTCTTGTCTCAAAGCTAAAAACGCCAGTAAATGCACTAATAGTAGGCAAAGATAAAAATTTAAATTCATATAAGAAGCTAGCAAAAAAGCTAAAGATAAAGGCATTTTTTACAGGTGAGCAAAAAATGACTGCAAAATTTTATGAAGCAAGTGATATTTTTATATTTCCAACGCACTATGAACCATTTTCAAATGTCGTCCTAGAGGCGCTTAGCTTTAAAAATATTGTCTTTACAACCGCTCAAAACGGAGCAGCTGAAATTTTAGAAAATCGTTTTATCATGCGTGAACCAAACGATGAGAGCATACTGGAGCTAGTGGAGCAGGTGCTTAATGATAATGAGATGATGAGAGAGCTGCAAGAGAAGTCATTTTTACTTTCACAAAAATTTAGTATAGAAGAAAATGCAAGCAAAACTCTTGAAATCATAAACGAAGTGCTAAATTTGGAGCAAAAGTGAGAGTTTTTATAGAGCTTCCGACTTGGCTTGGAGATGCTGTGATGGCGAGTGCAGCGATAGAAAATTTAAGTAAAAATGCTAAAAATATTGTATTTTTTGGCTCTTATGTTGCCTGTGAGCTTTATAAGTCACATCCAAAGTGCGAAAAAATATTCATTGACGATAGTAAAAAGCAAAACTCAAGATATTTAAGTCTTATAAAAACGGCTAGAAAGCTTGGAAAATTTGATATCGCTATTAGTTTTAGAAGCTCATTTGCTAGTAAATTTTTGCTTTTTTTTCTAAAGGCAAAGCAAAAATTTTGCTTTAAAAAGAGTGGTGAAGGCTTGCATCAGGTACAAAAATATCTAAAATTTGTACAGCAAAGCCTAAATTTAAAAGAAATTTCAAGTGAACTAAAAATTTATTATGAAGCCAAAAAAAGCGAGCAAAAACTTCTCGTGCTAAATCCAGGTGCTAGCTACGGAAGTGCCAAAAGGTGGTATCCGCACTATTTTGCAGAGGTTGCACTGCATTTTAAAGATGAATTTGATGTAAAGATCACTGGCTCAAAAGCCGAGCTTGAAATTTGCAATGAAATCGAGCAAATGCTCTTACAAAATGGTATGAAATGTGAAAATTTAGCCGGAAAAACAAGCATAAAAGAGCTTTGTGAGGTTATAGGCTCTATAAAAAATGGTATCTTTTTGACAAACGATAGTGGTCCTATGCATATCGCAGCTGCTTATAAAGTGCCACTTGTGGCTCTTTTTGGACCGACTAAATTTAAAGAGACCAGCCCATGGCAAGATGAGAGTGCAAAGATAGTGCATTTAAATTTAGAGTGTATGCCATGCATGAAGCGAGTGTGTCCTATAAAAACACATGCCTGTATGAAGGAGCTTACGCCAAAAATAGTCATTACTGAAATAGAGCTGCTAAGAAAAAAATTAAATTTTTGAAATTCTAAACATAATTAAATATATACATACAAAATTAAAAATTTTAGTTTTTATTTGATTACATTTTTACTAAATATTTGACATTGGTTATCAATATAGCTATAATCACGCAAAAATTTTTACTAAGAAGGTATTATGGAGCTAATTAAACATCACATTGATCATGTAATTATTGCGATTTTAGGCATTATGAGTTTTTTTGTACTTTGGTATACGATTGAGCGTATTATTTTTTATTCACGCGTTGATATAAAAGGCTACAAAAGTATCGAATCGCTTGAAGAGGCACTAACCAAAAATTTAACCACACTTTACATTATCTACTCAAATGCACCATATGTAGGACTTCTTGGTACAGTTGCTGGAATTATGATCACATTTTATGATATGGGTATGGCAGGCGGAATCGATACTAAAAGCATAATGGTCGGTCTCTCTCTTGCGCTAAAAGCAACTGCTTTTGGACTACTTGTGGCGATACCAACTTTGATGATTTACAATGGTTTTGTTAGGAAAGTAGATGTAATGCTAAATAGATACAAGGCTGAAAATGCGTCTAAATAAAAAGGATGGGTTAAATATTGTCCCATTTATTGATATTATGCTTGTTTTACTTGCTATCGTGCTTAGTATTTCGACTTTTATTGCTCAAGGCAAGATAGCTATTGATCTTCCAAGTGCAAACAGTGCTGAGCAAAGCAAAGAGGATGATAAAAAGGTAAGCGTAGTAATTGATAAGGATAATAAATTTTTTATAGATGATGTAGAAATTTCTGAGAACGAACTCAAAGATAAGCTAAATGCGGTTAATATAAAGACATTGATCGAACTAAAAAGCGATAAAAATTCGAAATTTGATAGCTTTGTTAAAGTAATTGATATATTAAAAGAGAAGGGCCACGAAAATTTTGCAATCCAAACAATCTCTGAATAAAATTTCAAATTACAGCGGCTTAGCTGTTTCGCTTGTGGTGCATGGAGCAGCAGTATATTTTTTGCTTTCACATAATTTTGATGAGATAAAAATAGGTGAGCAAAAACCGATAAAAATAGCTCTTAATTCATTTACTCCAGTGCCACAAGTCTCAGCACCTCAAATAGCGGAGCAAATGCTTATCCCAGAGCCAACTCCACCAGCTCCACCGCCACCACCAGAGCCACCAAAACCTGAGCCAAAGCCAGAACCAAAACCTGAACCTAAAAAGGTGGAGAAACCAAAGCGTGAAATAAAAAAGGTAGAGCCTAAAAAAGAGAAAAAAATAGAGCCTAAGCCTGAACCGATAATTGCTCAGCCAGTGCAGCCTATTGTACCGCCAGCTAGTGTAAATACAAATTTGCCAGCCAATAACAAGTCTATCGCTGCAGCTCCAGCTCAAAATATAACACCTGAGCTAAATTTATCAAATTCACAAGGTGATGAAGATTTTACGAAGGTTATAATCGCAGTTAGGAGGCATAAAAGTTACCCAAATAATGCTAGACGTATGAAACATCAAGGAGTTGTAGAAGTTAGGTTTTTGCTCAAGCAAGACGGCAGCATAGATGAACTTAAAGTTAGTAAAAGCTCTGGTTTTGAGTCGCTTGATAATGGTGCTTTAGAAAATATTCAAAGAGCAAGCTCTGAGTTTCCAAAGCCTAAACAAGATCGTTATCTGCGCTTTCCTATTTCATATACACTAAAATAAATTACAAGCTTATTTAAGCCCGTAATTTATTTGCTTTGTAGAATTTCTTTTATATTTCAAGTCAAAATAGAAAAACATAGCTTATTTTATTTAAAAAGTGTGTATTTTAAACTTGCTTTAAATATTAAGCATGTATAATCTGACTTTCTTTAACGAGTGGTTGGATAGCTCAGTCGGTAGAGCAGCAGACTGAAAATCTGCGTGTCGGCAGTTCGATTCTGCCTCTAACCACCATTAACCTTTCCTTAAACATCAATCATTTTTTCCTTGGTTCTATTAAATTTCGTATTTATAAGACTTCTAGGTTATTTATAAAATTTAAATAAATTTTTATTATTAATAAATTTAAAATATAACAATGCTATTTTCATTTTATATATTCTAAGACAAATAATATCTTCAAGATCAAATAAAAAATTTGTAAGAGATAATCTTATAAATTTTATCCTAAATAAGCCTTCTTAATCAAAATGTTATATTTGTATCAAATCATCCTTAAAATATAAGTTTAATCTAAATCCATAAGAGATATAATCTTGATTAAATTTATATTAACTTAGGAGGTTTCATGGATTTTCTCATGAATTTAAGTGAAGGCATGCAGTTTGCTATCCAGCTTCTCATCGTCCTTATCTGTTTGTTCTACGGAGCTAAAAAAGGCGGTATCGCGCTTGGTATGCTAGGCGGTATTGGTCTTATAGTCCTCGTTTTTGGATTTAATATCGAGCCTGGTAAGCCAGCTATTGATGTTATGCTAACTATCCTTGCTGTCGTTGTAGCAAGTGCTACGCTTCAAGCTAGTGGTGGTCTTGATGTTATGCTTCAAATAGCAGAAACCATACTTAGAAAAAATCCAAAATATGTAAGTATCTTGGCTCCATTTGTAACATGTACGCTTACTATTTTATGCGGTACTGGACACGTTGTTTATACTGTGCTTCCTATCGTTTATGATATTGCTATCAAAAATGGTATCCGCCCAGAGCGA
This sequence comes from Campylobacter concisus, assembly GCF_002912895.1. Taxonomy (GTDB): domain Bacteria; phylum Campylobacterota; class Campylobacteria; order Campylobacterales; family Campylobacteraceae; genus Campylobacter_A; species Campylobacter_A concisus_G. The sequence goes on along the minus strand of NZ_POZX01000065.1, from coordinate 75,078 downwards.
CCAATGGCAGCAAGCTCAATAGCTTCACAAATGGGCATCATAGCAAGTCCAGTTTCAGTTGCTGTTGTAACTCTTACAAGCTTTCTTATTAATGCTAAAACTCACTTAGCTGGTTTTGATGGGTATTTAGATCTTTTAAAGATTACGATTCCATCAACATTTTGTGGCGTTTTGGTGGTAGGAATTTTTAGCTGGTTTAGAGGTAAAGATCTTGATAAAGACGAAGTCTTTCAAACAAAGCTTCAAGATCCTGAGTTTAAAAAATATGTTTATGGCGATAGTGCGACACTTTTAGGCAAAAAGCTTCCTGGCTATCAGTGGGCTGCAATGTGGATATTTTTAGGTTCTATCCTTGTAGTTGCACTTCTTGGATATTTTAAAGATCTTCGCCCAAGCTGGACTACTTACAAAGATGCAACAGTCGTTCAAGTAATAGCCAACCTCCCGACTGAACAAAAAGTCTTAAAAACCTTAAAAATAAAAGATGCTAGCATCCAAACAGAGGCGGCTGAGCTAAAAGTAGCAAACGATAAGCTAAATGCTAACCAAAAAGCTCAATCAGTCAAAATCATCGGCAAAGATGCAAATCAAACTCTTACTCGTACGGCTGATGGTGCAGTAACATATATAAATGAAAAAGGCGCAAAAGAAGAATTTCAAGGTGCTTACATCAATATAAGCAACAAACAAGCATCTTCAAAGAGCTTAAGCATGGTTCATGTTATCCAAATTTTCATGCTTTTAACTGGCGCTATCATTTTAATCTTTACACCAACAGATGCTAGCAAGATCGGTAAAAACGAGATATTTAGATCAGGCATGATCGCTCTTGTTGCAGTATTTGGTATCTCTTGGATGGCTGAGACTATGTTTGCAGTGCATACTCCGATGATGAAAGAGGCGCTAGGAAGCATCGTAAAAGAGCACCCTTGGACTTATGCGGTTATGCTTTTGATTATCTCAAAATTTGTAAATTCTCAAGCTGCAGCCTTGGTTGCGTTTGTGCCATTAGCTTTAAATATCGATGTTAATCCTGCTATCATTCTAGCTTTTGCGCCAGCTTGCTACGGATACTACATCCTGCCAACATATCCAAGCGACCTTGCAGCTATTCAGTTTGATAGAAGCGGTACGACACATATTGGTAAATTTGTTATCAATCACAGCTTTATCATTCCGGGTCTTATTGGTGTTATATCCTCTTGTATATTTGGCTATATTTTTGCAACTGCTTTTGGATATCTATAATAGATAAATTCTCTCTTGCTGCTAGTAATTTCTAGCGGCAAGAGCAGAATTTATCAAAGCTTATCTTTAAATTTTTGTTTATTGCTCATATAAACGAAGCTTAGCACTTCGGCCACGGCTCTAAAAAGATGTGCTGGTATCGTATCATCGACTTCACAAATTTTATAAAGCTCTCTTGCGAGTGGTGGGTTTTCATAAATTTGCACACCATTTTCAACTGCTATTTTTTTGATTTGCAATGCTAAAAAATCAACACCTTTGGCAAGTATTATCGGCGCCTCATCGCGACTTTTATCATATCTTATCGCCACGGCGTAGTGAGTAGGGTTTGTGATGACTACGTCAGCTTGTGGGATATTTTGCATCATTCGACGCTTGGCTGCACGCATTTGTGCTTGACGAATTCTGCCTTTTACCTGCGGATCTCCTTCCATTTGTTTATACTCATCTTTTATCTCTTGCTTGCTCATACGAAGGTCCTTAAAATATTGAAAACGCACGATGAGAAGGTCGATAAGGCCGACCACAAAAAGTATAAAAAGCATGACACTAACAAGAATAATGAGCTTTTCTTTTAGCCAAGCAAGCTGATCAAACATAGAAAAAAAGAGCGTGTGCGGAAGCTCTTTGATAAACTGCAAGAAAAAATAAAATCCAACACCAAAGACGATACTAACTTTTAGCACGATCTTAATGCTGTCTATCACTTTTTTCATCGAGAATAAATTTTTTAACCCTTTTAGTGGATTTATCTTGCCAAAATTTGGCATTATAGGCTTTGTGGTAAAGATAAATCCAAACTGCATTACATTTGCAATGACACCAGCGATCGCCACACAGATACAAACTGGAAGTATCATAAGAAGTGACCTTGCAAAGGTATTTACAACGATCATTTTTATAGTTGGCAAGGTCAGTGGCTGACCGATAAATTTTGAATAGTATATATAAAGTGAGATGATCTGTTCTTTCATAAAATTTAGCATCGAAAGTAGTACGCCAATAGCGATGACAAGGGTCACGAACCCAGCTAGATCCTGACTTTTGGGGACGTTGCCGTCTTTTTTGGCATCTTCTATCTTTTTGGGGGTCGCTTCTTCGGTTTTTTCCTGATCTTCGCCTGCCATCTTTATCCTGAGCTTGCTTAAATTTGGGGCGATTATAGCCAAAATGCGGTTAAACTATCCGCTAAAGCCACCTTTTGCACGTGAAAAATTAGGCCTTTTTGGCTAAAATTAGCAAAAAGAAGGAGACACAAAATGTCATTTTTAGAAGGCTTATTTAACATTTTTAGAGCCAAAAAACCATCAAAAAGCGATGAAGAGCTACTTTTAGACGAGTATGCTATGATTTACGCCGAGATAAAAGAGAAAAATTTAAACGAATACGACTTTTTGCGTGAGCTCATACGATTACTCTCTTTTTTAAGAGCTAGATGCTACGACATTTGCCTTGAAAAAGTACCTAGCTGATGGCGACGCTGAGGCGCTAAATGATCTTATTTTTCAATACGCTAAGCTAAATTTACTCCCAGGATGTAGCGGCGGATACGATCAGTGTGAGAGACTAATACTGGCATTTTTTGCTATCGCTTGTGGTGACACAGATAGTATGGCAAGCATCTTTCCAAAAGGTCTGCCACCTAGCAAAAACGGTTATAAATTTCTATGCGTGATGCATGATCTGCTCACTGCGATGCTTTGGCAAGATGAAAATTTACTCGCCCCTGCTCTTGAAAAAGCTCGCACCTTTGCAGAGTCCAAAAAGCCAGCAAATGAAAGAGAAGCGGTTAAATTTGTGCTTGCCTTACATGAAAAAGATACGACCGCTATGAGCGAGCATTTGCAGAAATTTTGCTCCACATTTGGCAGGACAGATGTGCCTAAATTTGAAAAAAGGCTTTATATTTTCGCACACGGACTTCACGCCTTAGCGCGCTACTTTTTGCCATTTAATCTTTTTAAGGAGATAAAGCTTCCAAAGAATGAAAATTTTAGTAAATTTTACGCGCAAAGGCTCTTTCAAGACAAAATTCCTAAGCTAAAACTTTACCTTACTTTACCGCCTGAGTTTGAACTGATAAATGTGATTTTAAATGCGCCAGTAGTCAAAACACTGATATATCAGCCATATTTGCCAAATGATAAGACATTTTTTCTGGATCACGATGCGATGATTAAAAATTTAGCCGATGAGATCATAAAATCAGGGGCATTAAAGTAAAATTTATAAACTTTTAGCTAACATTCACATCTTACAACCAACAAAGCTCCATAAATCTTTTGCAAAAAAAGTGCTTTTTGGTCTTACCAAATTTTAGAAAGGTAGAGTATGTCAAAATACGCTATATTTAAGCATGGCGGTAAGCAATATCGTGTTAGCGAGGGCGAGTACCTTAAGCTAGATCACTTTAGTGCTGAAACTAAATCAACCGTTGAGATTACAGAAGTTTTGGCTGTAAATGACGGCGAAGTAAAGGTAGGTGCGCCATTTGTGAAGGGTGCAAAAGTTGTTCTTGAGGTCGTTAATGAAGGTAAAGACAAAAAAGTAGTTATCTACAAAAAACGCAGACGTAAAGACTCAAAACTAAAACGCGGCTTTAGAAGACAATTTACACGTGTAAAAGTCGTAAGTATCGCAGCTTAAGGAGATAAGATATGGCACACAAAAAAGGTCAAGGTTCAACCCAAAATAACCGTGATAGTATCGGACGCCGATTAGGTGTTAAAAAATTTGGTGGTGAGTTCGTTCGTGCTGGAAATATAATCATCCGCCAAAGAGGAACAGCAACTCACGCTGGAAATAACGTAGGTCTTGGCAAAGACCACACAATTTTTGCATTAGTCGATGGCTTTGTAAAATTTGAAAGACTTGATAAAAACAGAAAAAAAGTATCTGTTTATCCAGCTGCATAATCTCAGGGGCAATCGCCCCCTTTCTTTCTTAAAATTATTCAAAAATCAAAATTTTTATTTAGTGTTTAGAATTTTTCAAATAGCTATTTGAGAGAAATTTTAAATCAACCATAACTTTATATTTTAGGCTTCATACTGATTATCTTTGCTTTATTTTAGACAAGATATTACGATTTAATTTCAGTAAAGTTGGATATAATCCAAATAAAAAATTTAAGGTAAAAAATGTTTATAGATAGTGCAAGATTGACTCTAAGTTCGGGGCATGGTGGAGCTGGAGCTGTGAGTTTTCGCCGTGAAAAACACGTCATTTTAGGTGGTCCTGATGGCGGAGATGGCGGAGATGGCGGAGATGTTTATTTTGTTTGTGACAACAATACCCATACTTTAGCAAATTATAAGGGTAAAAGAGCCATGAAAGCTGGCAATGGTGAAGCTGGCATGGGTAAGCGAATGACTGGCAAAAAGGGCGAAAATTTAGAACTCATAGTCCCTCCTGGCACAGCTGTTTATGACGCACAGACAAATGAACTACTCTGCGATATAGTTAGCGAGGGCCAAAAGACGCTATTTTTAAAGGGCGGTAAAGGCGGACTCGGAAATTTTCACTTTAAAAGCTCTATCAATCAAGCTCCAGAATACGCACAAAAAGGCATGCCTGAAGAGAGTATTGAAGTAAGGCTCGAGTTAAAGCTTATTGCTGATGTTGGTTTGGTGGGCTTTCCAAATGTTGGTAAATCAACTCTTATTTCAACAGTATCAAATGCCAAACCACAGATCGCAAACTACGAATTTACCACGCTTACGCCAAAGCTCGGACTTGTCGAGGTTGATGAGTTTAGCGGTTTTGTAATGGCTGATATCCCTGGCATCATTGAAGGAGCTAGCGACGGACGCGGCCTTGGCGTGCAGTTTTTAAAGCATATCGAGAGAAATAAAATTTTGCTTTTCATGATAGATAGTGCGAATTACAGAAGCATGAGTGAGCAGTTTAGCGTGCTAAAAGAGGAGGTGGCTAAATTTTCAAGCGTACTTGCTAGCAGGGACTATGCTATCGCTGTTACCAGAGTCGATGCGGCTGAAAATTTAGATGAAAATATAAATGAATTTATGAAAAGCATAAATTTAGAGCCAAATCAAGATGGTAAATTTGTCTATAAGCAAGATATTTACAGCTTTGACGCAAAAAAACCATACTTTGTTTTGTCGATCTCGTCAGCGACAAACGAGAACATTGACGAGCTTAAATTTGCACTGCTTGAGCTACTAAAAAAAGAGCTTTGAGTTGCGAATTTTTGGCACTTTGAGCATAGAAATTTAAGAAGATAAAATGAAGAAAGTTTTTTGCATTATGTTATTTTGCCTTGGTGCATATAGCTGTGATCCAGCGGATCCAATATATATGTTTTTGGATTTTAATGACAATAATCGCGACGGCACGCTAAATTTAGATGAGTGGACGTCCTGCAAAGTGCCATCAGCGCTAAAAATAGCACCAGATCTATGCACTAGTGAGGAATTTAAGAGGCTGGATCTTGATCGTAGTGGCAAAATTAGCATTAATGAGCTAGGAAGTTTGATATTTCAAAAGATTGACTGGCAGGAAGATCCATGCGCCTCTTGGCTGACTGGCAGTAAAAACGTAGATCAAAATAAAAGTCGTTGAAATTTAAAGGAAAGTGATGAATGTAGTTTTTATGGGGACGCCTGATTATGCCGTTAGGATACTTAGGCACCTAAAAGAAGCTGGCTTTAATATAAAAGCGGTCTTTACCCAGCCTGATAAGCCAGTTGGTAGAAAGCAAATTTTAACCCCAAGCGAGGTGAAAATTTACGCACAAAATGAGCTAGCAGGCGTGCCAGTCCTTACACCAAATACGCTAAAAGATGAGGCGGTTGTTGCCGAGCTAAAGGCATTTGAACCTAAATTTATCGTAGTGGCAGCTTATGGTAAAATTTTGCCTGGGAGTGTGCTTGAGGTGGCAACTTGTATAAATTTACACGCTTCAATCTTGCCAAAATATAGAGGTGCAAGCCCTATACAAAGCGCGATCCTAGCAGGCGAGAAGCAAACTGGCGTGACTGCAATGCTAATGGACGCTGGCCTTGATACTGGCGATATGCTGGACTTCATCTACACTCCTTGCGAGAGTAAGATGTCAAGCGAGCTTTTTAGTGAGCTAGGCGAGCTTGGCGGCGAGCTAATCGTAAAAGTGCTAAGAAATTTTGAAAATTTAAAGCCACAAAAGCAAGATGAGAGCAAGGCCACGCACTGCAAAAAGATAAGTAAAAGCGACGGGCTTTTTAGCTTTGATGAAGATGCGGGGCAAATTTATAATAAATTTCGTGCGCTCACACCTTGGCCAGGGATTTATTTGGCAAGTGGACTAAAAATTTTGTCGCTTGAGCTAAGCGACAAAAGTGGCAAAAGTGGAGAAATTTTAAGCATAGAAAAAGATCACGCTGTGGTTGCTTGCAAGGGTGGCGCGGTCAAAATTTACGAGCTTCAAGAGCCAAGTAAAAAGCCAACAAACGCAAAAGCATATATAAATGGTAAGCGTCTTAGTGTTGGCGACAAGATAGAGTAATAATCAAATTTAATAGGAGAAAATATGAAAAATGCACTAAGTATAGCAGGTGTTGATCCAAGCGGTGGAGCTGGAGTTTTAGCTGACATAAAGGTCTTTATAGCACACGGAGTATATGCGATGGGAGCGATCACGGCGGTCACTGCTCAAAATACAAAGGGTATCTTTGGCATGCAGCTAGTTGAACCAAAGCTCATCGAGGATCAGATCAAGGCGATATTTGATGATATAAGAGTTGATGTGATAAAAATAGGCGTTGTCCCAAGTGTCGAGATCATCAAAAGCGTCGCAAAAACATTAAGAGAGATCAAAAATTTACCGCCAGTCGTGCTTGATCCTGTAATGAGCTGTAAAAATGGCGACATCTGGCTAGAGGGTGCTGCAAAAGATGCGATCGTGGAGGAGCTTTTTCTGCTTGCGAGCGTGATCACGCCAAATATCTTTGAAGCTCGCGAAATTTTAAAGCGTGAGCTAAAAGGCGAGAGTGAGCTAAAAGAGGCTTGTAAGGAGCTTTTGAAATTTGGCACAAAGAGTGTCTATCTAAAATGTGGCGAGCTTGACGGCAAGTCGCTTGATATATTTTATGATGGCAGTGAATATGAAATTTTTAGCGATGAGCGCATAAAAACGACCGCTACTCACGGCTCAGGCTGCTCGCTATCAAGCGCGATCGCTTCAAATTTAGCAAATGGACATAGTCTAAAAGAAAGTGTAAAAAATGCGCATGATTATATCTTTAACGCTATCAAAAACGCGGTTATCATCGGTGGCGGACAAAATCCGGTAAATCACTTCTATAAATTTAAGGTGTGATTTGAAAGTAGAGTTTTTTCAAAGTCTGCCTTCGACACAGGAATTTTTGATAGACGCCCTAAAAAACGGCGAAATAAAAGCTCCGTATATGGTCGTGGCGTATAATCAAACAAAAGGGGTCGGCAGCCGCGGCAACAGCTGGGAAGGGCTTGGCGGAAATTTGTTTATGTCATTTTGCATAGGCGAAGATGAGCTGCCAAGCGACATACCTCCGCCATCGATCTCGATATATTTTTCTATGTTGATGCGTGAAGTCCTGAGCGAACTTGGCTCAAAGTGCTGGCTAAAATGGCCAAATGATTTTTACATAGATGACCGCAAGATAGGCGGCACTTTGACAAATAAAGTGGATGAAATTTACATTTGCGGTATGGGGATAAATTTAGCTAGTGCGCCCGAAAAAGCGGGCGTTTTAGATATCAAAACTAGCGTAGATGAGCTAGTTTGGGGCTTTGTTAGCATGCTTGATAAAAAGATTTTATGGAAGCCAATTTTTAGCAAATTTAGGATAGACTTTTGCAAGTCAAAAAGTTTTATTACGCATATTGCAAATAGAGCTGTTTCGCTTCAGGATGCTGAAATTTGCGATGATGGAGCGATCTTACTAAATGGGGAAAAGGTATATTCTTTAAGATGAGCGAGATAATAACAATAGCTAATCAAAAAGGCGGCGTTGGCAAGACCACAACAGCCGTAAATTTAGCCGCATCACTGGCGGTTGCTGAGAAAAAAGTATTATTAATAGATATCGATCCACAGGCAAATGCGACAACTGGACTTGGTTTTAGCAGAAGTGACTATGAGTTTAACATTTATCACGTCTTAACAGATAGAAAAAAGCTCTCGCAAATCGTATTAAAAACTGAGATCCCAACACTTTTTTTGGCTCCGTCAAATATAGGGCTTGTCGGTATTGAACAAGAATTTAACGATCAAAATAAGGACTATAAACTGATCCTTAAAAATAAAATTTCAGAAGTTGTAAACGACTATGATTTTATCATCATCGATAGTCCTCCAGCACTTGGTAGCATTACGATAAATGCTCTTAGTGCAAGTGATAGTGTTATCATCCCGATTCAATGTGAATTTTACGCACTTGAAGGCTTAGCTCAAATTTTAAATACGGTTAAGATTATTAAGAAGACGATAAATCCAAAGCTAAATATAAAGGGATTTTTACCGACCATGTTTAGTTCGCAAAATAATCTCTCAAAAGAGACAATTGCAAATTTAAAGCAGCATTTTGAAAATAAGCTCTTTAAGAGTAAGGACAGCAAAGAGGAATTTGTGGTCGTTCCAAGAAATGTGAAACTTGCTGAAAGCCCAAGTTTTGGCAAGCCAGTGATACTTTATGATATAAAATCGCCTGGCTCAATTGCGTATCAAAATTTGGCATATTGTATTTTAAACTAAAAAATAAGGAAAAAAATGGCTAAAAAAGGTGGATTAGGGCGAGGACTTAGTGCGATACTTGAAGATGTAGAGCAAGCCTACAGTAAAGAGATCGCAAATTTAAATGACTCTGAGATAGTCGAAGAGATAAATATAGATGAAATTTTACCAAACCCATACCAGCCAAGAACACATTTTGACGAGGAAGCTTTAAAAGAGCTAAGTGCCAGCATCAAAAGGCACGGATTGATCCAGCCAATAATCGTCATCAAAAAAGATGATGGCTACATGCTAATAGCTGGTGAGCGCAGATACCGCGCCACAAAGTTGCTTGGAGCAAGCAAGATAAAGGCGATCATCGCTGATATCAAGTCTCAAAATTTAAGAGAGCTTGCGCTTATCGAAAATATTCAGCGTGAAAATTTAAACCCAATCGAACTTGCAAAGTCGTATAAAGAGCTCATAAATGAGTATAAGATCACACAAGACGGCTTGGCAAATATCATTCATAAAAGTAGAACACAAATAACAAATACGATGAGGCTTTTACTTCTTAGTGATTATACGCAAAAACTTCTACAAGAAGACAAGCTCACACAAGGCCACGCTAAAGTTATAGTTGGGCTTAGCACTGAAGAAGAAAAGATGGTTGTTGATACGATCATTGGTCAAAAGCTAAGCGTTAGAGACACAGAAATTTTAGTAAAAAAGATAAAAAATAAGGAAGAGATAAAAACCAAAAAGCCAAAAATTTCTGAGGAAATGAGCAAAAAACTATCAAATTTACAAGAAATTTTTAAAAATTTAAAGATAAAGACAAAAGTAAAATCTAGCAATCTAGTTTTAGAATTTAATAATATTTCACAGGTAGAAGAATTTATTGCTAGGCTAAAATAGAATTACAAATTTATTTTTATTTTTAGTAATTTATTGTAAAATCAGACTTTAATTTGAATATTAAATAAAACTTAATGATAAAATAAGGAGAGTGGATGTTAGAAATAGATGTGCCATTGATGCTTTTAACGGCTGTCGTTTTCTTGGTATTGATCGCTATTTTGAATTCCTTGCTTTATAAGCCAATGCTCAAATTCATAGATGCCAGAAATGCCTCTATAAAAAATGATGAAGAGAGTACTAGTAAAAATGCAAGTGATCTAAGTGTTCATGAAAAAGAGATTGAAGAGATTATATTAAACGCAAGGACTGAGGCTAATAAAATAAGGCAAGAAGCCTTAAATTTGGCAAAAGAAGAGTCTTTAAAAGAAGTAAATGCTGTAAAAACTAGTTTAGAGGCTGATTACAATGAATTTTTAAAAGCTCTAAGATCTCAAAAAGATAACTTAAAGGCAGATATATCAGCTAAACTACCTGAACTTAGAGCGGCTTTAAATGCCAAGCTCTCTAAAATTTAAAGGAATTTTATGAAGATAAAAATTTTATTTTTTCTAGCACTTCCATTTCTAGCTTATGCTAGTGGGCATGGTGGAACAAATTACGATATAGTAGAGAGAACGCTAAACTTCTTACTTTTCTTTGCTATTTTGGTATATTTTGCAGCTAAGCCACTAAAAGCTCTTTATCAAAGCAGAATTGACAGGATCGCAAATAAGCTTGAAAGTATCCAAGAGAAGCTCCGCGATTCTAAAGCCAAAAAAGATGATGCTCTAAAACGTGTTGAGGAAGCTAAACAAAATGCAAATTCCTTAATCGAAACTGCTAAAAAAGAGGCTTTAAATTTAGCTGCTAAGGTTAAAAGCGATGCTCAAAATAATATAGCAAATCTTCAAAAGAGCTACAAAGAGCAAAAAGAATTTGAAGAGCGCAAGATGACAAAAGGCGTTGTAAATGAAATTTTGAGCGACATTTTCTCAAGCGATAGCCTAAAAGTCGATCAAAAAGAGCTTGTAAATATCATACTTAAAAAGGTTAGCTAATGAATGAAGTAGTAGCTAAAAAATACGTAAAAGCGATCTTAAGCGATGTAAAATCCAATGAACTTAATGCATTTGTTGAAAATTTATCAGAGCTAGCTGCTACTTTTGCTAGCGATAAATTTAAAAGCATTATAAGTTTGCCTACTTTAAAGGCTTCACAAAAGGTTGATTTTGTACTATCTTTGGTTAAAAATCAAGATGCTAAATTTGCAAATTTTATTAAACTTCTTGGCGCAAACAAAAGACTGGAGCTTATCCCAGCGATCTTAAACGAGATGAAGATAGAGCAATCTTTGCTTGAAAATACATATCGTGGCGAGGTTATTGGAAATTTTGACCTAAGCGCTGAGCAGCTGAAAGCTTTGGAAGAGAATTTCTCTAAGAAATTTAACTCTAAGATCAAGCTTGATGGCTCAAAGAGCGATTACAACGGCGTAAAAGTTGAGTTAGACGATTTAGGTGTCGAGGTAAATTTCTCTATCGATAGACTAAAAAGTCAAATGAGTGAATATATATTAAAAGCAATTTAAAAAGGAGTGAAAGAGTGAGTGCAAAAATTAAAGCTGACGAAATTAGCACGATAATCAAAGAGCGTATTGAAAATTTTGATTTAAGTGTTGATGTAGAAGAGACCGGTAAAGTCATCTCAGTCGCTGATGGCGTTGCTAACGTTTATGGTTTGAAAAACGTTATGGCTGGTGAGATGGTTGAGTTTGAAAGCGGCGAAAAGGGTATGGCTCTTAACCTTGAAGAGAGCAGTGTTGGTATAGTTATCCTTGGAAAAACTAGCGGTATCACAGAAGGAAGCTCTGTAAAAAGACTAAAAAAACTTCTACGTGTGCCAGTTGGCGACGCATTGATCGGCCGTGTTGTAAATTCACTAGGTGAGCCAATCGACGCAAAAGGCCCGGTTGAAGCTACCGAATCTCGCTTTGTTGAAGAAAAAGCAAAAGGTATCATGGCTAGAAAGAGTGTTCACGAGCCACTTCAAACAGGTATTAAAGCGATCGATGCACTTGTGCCAATCGGTAGAGGACAAAGAGAACTAATCATCGGCGACCGCCAAACTGGAAAAACAACAGTTGCTATCGATACTATCATAAACCAAAAGGGTCAAGATGTTATTTGTATCTATGTAGCTATCGGTCAAAAACAATCAACCGTTGCTCAAGTCGTTAAAAAACTTGAAGAGTACGGCGCTATGGACTATACGATAGTTGTAAATGCTGGCGCTAGTGATGCAGCTGCTCTTCAATACCTTGCTCCTTATGCTGGTGTAACAATGGGTGAATATTTTAGAGATAACTCTCGCCACGCATTAATCATCTATGATGACTTGTCAAAACATGCGGTTGCTTACCGCGAGATGTCTTTGATCTTAAGAAGACCACCAGGCCGTGAAGCTTACCCAGGCGACGTTTTCTATCTTCACTCAAGACTTCTAGAAAGAGCAAGTAAGCTAAATGACGCACTAGGTGCTGGATCTTTAACGGCTCTGCCTATTATCGAGACTCAAGCGGGTGACGTTTCAGCTTATATTCCAACAAACGTTATTTCTATTACAGATGGTCAAATTTTCCTTGAAAGTGACCTATTTAACTCAGGTATTCGCCCAGCGATCAACGTTGGTCTTTCTGTTTCTCGTGTTGGTGGTGCAGCTCAGATCAAAGCTATCAAACAAGTTTCTGGCACACTAAGACTAGACCTTGCTCAGTATCGCGAACTACAAGCGTTTGCTCAATTTGCAAGCGACCTTGATGAGAGCTCCAGAAAACAACTAGAGCGTGGTCAGAAGATGGTTGAAGTACTAAAACAACCTCCATATTCTCCACTTCCAGTTGAGAATCAAGTAGTTATAATATTTGCTGGTGCTAAGGGTTATTTAGATGATGTTGCAACTGCAAATGTAACAAAATTTGAGGCTGAGCTATATCCATATATTGAGGCAAAATACCCTGAAATTTTTGAGCAAATCAGAACTAAAAAGGTTCTTGATAAAGAAGTAGAAGAAATTTTACATAAAGCGTTGAAAGATTTTAAAGCGACTTTTGCCGCTAACTAGGGCTAAGATATGTCAAATTTAAAAGATATAAAACGAAAGATTAAGAGCGTCCAGAACACTCAAAAGACGACGCGTGCGATGAAGCTTGTCTCAACAGCAAAGCTTCGCAAAGCCGAAGAGGCTGCTCGCTACTCTAGAGTTTACGCTCTTAAGATCAATGAGGTTTTATCAGAGATAGCTTATAAGATCAATCAATATGTTTCAGTTATGGCTGAGAGTAAATTTTTTAACGCAACAAAGAGTGTAGAAAAGGTTGATATTATATTTGTTACCGCTGATAAAGGGCTTTGCGGTGGCTTTAATGTCCAGACTATAAAGACAGTTAGGCGCATGATTGATGAGCTAAAAGCCAAAAAGATCAAAGTAAGACTAAGAGCTGTTGGTAAAAAAGGTATAGAATTTTTCAATTTTCAAGGCGTTGAGCTACTTGAGACTTACGTCGGAGCTAGCTCTTCTCCTACATATGAAAAAGCTCAAAAAATTATAAAAGATGCCATCGATGACTTTACAAACGGCATAACTGATAAAGTCGTGCTAATACACAATGGTTATAAAAATATGATTTCTCAAGAGATTAGAGTAAATGATATTGTGCCTATTGAGCCGTCTAAGATAGTTGCTGTTGAGACAAATTCTTTGATGGAATTTGAGCCAGAAGATAATTATACTAAGATCATGGATGAATTGCTCAATAAATATTTTGAGTATAGTATGTATTATGCCTTGGTTGACTCTTTGGCGGCTGAGCACAGTGCTAGAATGCAAGCTATGGATAATGCAACAAATAATGCTAAACAACGCGTCAAACAGTTAAATCTTGCTTACAATAAAGCAAGACAAGAGTCTATTACCACTGAGCTTATTGAGATCATCAGTGGTGTTGAATCAATGAAATAAAAGGAGTATGAATGAAGGGTGTTATTAGTCAAGTTATGGGCCCTGTGGTCGATGTTGACTTTAATGACTACTTGCCGAAGATCAATGAAGCTATCGAAGTTTTCTTTGAGGTTGAGGGCAAGAAACATAAACTAATATTAGAAGTTGCTGCTCACCTAGGTGATAATAGAGTCAGAACTATTGCTATGGATATGAGCGAGGGTCTGACTCGTGGCTTAGAGGCTAAAGCACTTGGTGCACCTATTAGTGTGCCAGTTGGTGAAAAAGTTCTAGGTAGAATTTTTAACGTAGTTGGTGATTTGATCGACGAGGGCGAGGGTATAAATTTTGATAAGCATTGGTCTATCCACCGCGATCCTCCTCCATTTGAAGAGCAAAGCACAAAGAGTGAAATTTTTGAAACTGGTATCAAGGTAGTTGACCTTCTAGCTCCTTACGCAAAGGGTGGTAAAGTAGGCCTATTTGGTGGTGCTGGCGTTGGTAAAACGGTTATTATTATGGAGCTTATCCACAACGTTGCATTTAAACACAGCGGTTATTCTGTATTTGCTGGTGTTGGAGAGAGAACTCGTGAAGGAAACGACCTTTATCATGAAATGAAAGAAAGTAATGTTTTGGATAAAGTTGCCTTGTGCTATGGTCAAATGAATGAGCCACCAGGAGCAAGAAACCGTATCGCACTAACTGGTCTTACAATGGCTGAGTACTTCCGTGATGAGATGGGACTTGATGTTTTGATGTTTATCGATAATATCTTCCGTTTCTCTCAATCAGGTGCAGAGATGTCAGCTCTACTTGGACGTATCCCATCAGCTGTTGGTTACCAGCCAACTCTTGCAAGTGAGATGGGTAAATTCCAAGAGAGAATCACATCAACTAAAAAAGGTTCGATCACGTCTGTTCAGGCTGTTTATGTTCCTGCAGACGACCTTACAGACCCAGCTCCTGCAACTGTTTTTGCGCACCTTGATGCCACAACGGTTCTTAATAGATCTATTGCAGAAAAAGGTATTTATCCAGCTGTTGATCCGCTTGATTCAACGTCAAGAATGCTTGATCCTCAAATTTTAGGAGCAGATCACTATAAGGTAGCTCGCGGCGTTCAAGCTGTGCTTCAAAAATATAAAGATCTTCAAGATATCATCGCTATCCTTGGTATGGACGAACTTAGCGAAGAAGATAAGTTAACAGTTGATAGAGCAAGAAAGATCGAGAGATTTTTATCTCAGCCATTCTTTGTTGCTGAGGTATTTACAGGTAGCCCTGGTAAATATGTAAGTCTTGACGAAAATATAGCTGGCTTTAAGGGAATTTTAGAGGGTAAATATGATCACTTACCAGAAGCAGCATTTTATATGGTTGGAAATATAGATGAGGCTTTAGCCAAAGCTGAGAAACTTAAGGCTTAAATTTAAAAAGGAAGCGTAATGGATAAATTACATTTAGAGATCGTAACTCCTCAAGGTCAGATATTTAATGATGACGTGAGCAGTGTAGTGCTTCCAGGTAGCGAGGGTGAGTTTGGTGTTTTACCAAACCATGCCTCATTAATATCTCTTTTAAAAGCAGGTATTATAGATATAGAACATAAAAATAAAAAACATGATGTTGTTGCGATTAACTGGGGCTATGCAAAGATTGACGAAGGTAAGGTGGTAATACTTGCTGACGGTGCGGTTTACGTCTCTGGTGATAGTGAAAGTGAGCTTGCAAATTCATTGGAAGCTGCTAGAAATTTGATAGAGAGCATGAGCAGTGATACAAATGCTTTTGCAGCAACTATATCTAAAATGGAAAATGTAGTGAGAGCAAGATAAGTGGGCGGAATAGATTTATTTTTAAATTACATTCAAAGAAGTAGTTTTATTACAATTATTGTTTTAACTTGGCTGTCAATATATTTTATAGTTAGTTTCACAATTCTTTTTTCAAGAATGGCTGGTATTGGAGCTTGGCAAAAACGTGAGCAAAATGCACTTGAAGCACTGCTTATGGGTGCTAAAAATATTCCAAATGATTCGTCTTTGAGAAAATGTGCAAATGGAAGAATCTCAAGAGAAAAACTAAACGTATGTATAAGTATAGCCGAGAAAAATGCTACAAGTGGACTAACGTGGCTAAGTGTAATAGCATCTACTTCGCCTTTTATCGGTCTTTTTGGAACCGTTGTTTCTATTTTAGAGACATTTTCACAGCTTGGAAATGGTGGAGGTTCATCACTTGGTATTATCGCTCCAGCTATTTCAGAGGCACTTGTTGCAACTGGTTGCGGAATTTTTGTTGCTATCCCAGCATATACGTTTAACTTACTCATAAAAAGAAAAGCTTATGAATTAATGAGTGTTATTGAGCGTCAGGCTGATGTAATGATAGCACTTAAAAAAGATGATGAGATACTATAAATGGCCGTTAAATTTACCGATGAGACACCAGAACTAAATATAACTCCTCTTGTTGATATTATGCTTGTTTTACTAGCCATTTTAATGGTTACTATGCCAACCATAACATATCAAGAGGATATTACTCTTCCAGATGGTTCAAAGGCGAAAACTTCAACATCTAAGCAAAAAGACCTTATAGTATCTATAAATTCGCAGGGGCAAGTTAGAGTTGATCAAAGTACTATGAGCCTTGCTGAGTTTCCTGATAATATCGCATTAATGAGTACAAAATACGATAAAACCTCGCCTATCTATATAAAAGCTGACAAAAATTTAAAATACGATGATGTTATGTTTGTATTAAAGACTTTGAAAGGTGCTGGTTTTAATAAAGTAGCTTTAGAGACAAACGGTTAAAATGTCAAATAAAGTTAAATTTCCAACGCTTAGTTCGTTTCTTGTAGCATCTTGTATTTACGTTATTATTATACTTGTTTTGTTTATAAAGCTTACTTTTTTTGCAGAACCTCCTAAAAAATATACTGATGATAAAGATGCTATTATGGATGTGGTTATGGTTGATAGAGAAGTTGATCAAACCATTAAAGCTCCAAAACAAGCAGATGAAGTAGTTAAAGAGACAAAGCCTGAACCTAAAAAGGAGTCAGAAGAAGATAAACAAGAGACTACAAATAAGCCTGTTGTACCAGATGAACCATTGCCTACCCCAAGCTTGCCAACTCCTCCAAAAGAAGAGCCAAAGCCTGAGCCTAAAAAACCAGAACCAAAACCAGAAATTTTAAAACCAAGTGAAGAGCCTAAAGAAGATATTAAGCCAGAACCAAAACCTGAGCCTAAGCCTACACCAAAGCCAGTTGAAAAGCCAAAACCAAAAGAACCAAATATAAAAGACCTTTTTAGTGACATAGATCCTACGAAACTTAAAAAAGATGATGGTATAAAAAAGGCTGAGAATAAAGTACAAAGCCGCAAAAAAAGCGAGGCTTCTAGCTCAAAAGCTGCAAAAGAGGCTAGCGACATCATCAAGAGCCTAAAGATAGATCAAAATCCAACCGCACCAAAATCGCAAATGACGGGCACATACGATCCATTAAAGGGAGCCATAACAAAGCAAATTCAAAGAAGATGGCAAAGCTATAAAGCTGACTCTGCAAATATAGCTAAGGTGAAATTCATGATAGATCAAAGTGGAAATTTCAGCTATGAAATTTTAGAGCTATCATACAATGAAGAATTTAATGCAAAGGTAAAAGAGTGTCTAGAAAAGCTTACTGCAGAGAAATTTCCATTTAATCCAAACAAAAGCACTACTTTTGATTTAGATTTAGAAGATAGAATAGACCAAAAATTATAAATTTACGGAGTAGAGATGAAGAAAATTTTTCTTTTTTTATGCGTTGCTCTAGGGCTTTATGCTGCTGATGCGACCATATCTGTTGTAAACCAAGGTGTTGCTTTGCCAAAGATAGCTTTGCAAGATACAACAACTGCTGTTAGCGATGTGGGTTTTAAAGATAAATTCTTTAAGATCATGCTAGGTGACTTGAAAGTTAGCTCAGACTTTGAGGTTATCGAAGATCACGTGCCTTCAACCTATGATGGAACAGCAGCTACAAATACAATGAGCGACAAAGGTGTTGAGCTTATCTTTAGATATGCTCTTGAAGGTTCTATGGGCTCACCTCTTACTTTAAGAGTAAAACTCATCAATGCTAAAACTGCAACTACAAGGTATGAGAGAGTTTATAATATGCCAGATGGTGCGAAATATCCATTTTTGGCACATCAAAGTATAGTTGAGCTAACAAACGAGCTAAATTTACCACCAGTTGGCTGGATGGAAAAATTTATTATTCTTTCAAAATATACTTCAGCTCGCCAAAGCTCTATCATAGTTGCAGATTATACACTTACATATCAAAAGACCATAGTAAGTGGCGGACTAAATATTTTTCCTAAATGGGCTGGAGCTGATCAAAGTAAATTTTACTATACATCTTATGTGAATAATAAGCCAACTTTATTTAGATATGATCTAAATTCTGGTACAAAAACAAAGATAATTGATAGCATTGGCATGCTTATAGCCTCAGATGTTAGTAAAGATGGAAGTAAAATTCTATTAACCATGGCACCAAAAGATCAACCAGATATTTTTATCTATAATACAAATAGTAAAAATTTGACGCAGATTACTAATTATCCAGGCATAGATGTAAATGGAAATTTTGTAGATAATGATAGTAAGATAGTTTTTGTATCAGATAGGCTTGGTTATCCTAATGTTTTTGCAACTCCTGCGATTTCTGGCGGAAGCGTTGAACAAATGGTATTTCATGGTAAGAATAATAACTCTGTAAGCACATTTGAAAATTATGTTGTTTATTCAAGCAGGGAAGCAAGCGGTAGTTTTAATATATATCTAATTTCAACTCAAACGGATTTTATACGACAGCTTACAGCAAATGGCAAAAATAACTATCCAAGATTCTCAAGCGATGGGCAAAGTGTTGTCTTTATAAAAGAGCTTGGCGGTCAAAGTTCACTAGGTGTTGTTAGGCTAAATGAAAACAGAAGTTTTCAGTTTCCTTTAAAAGTAGGAAAAATTCAATCTATAGATTGGTAATATTCTGATAAAATTTAAGATTTTTGTGATATAATTCGACCAAATTTCTAAAAAAGGATAAGGAATGAAAAAAGTAGTTCTAGCAAGTGTTGCAGTTGCAACTTTATTGTTGAGCGGTTGTAGCTCAAAAAACCCTGAAGTTGATATGAATTCAAATTCAAATCAATCTGCAGACAATTCAGGTAGCATGAGCGATGCTGATAGATTAGCAGCTCTTATTGCTAACATCGAGAGTCAAGTTAAAAGTGTATACTTTGACTTTGATAAATTTAATATCAAAGCCGATCAACAAGGTGTTGTTAGCTCAAATGCATCAGTATTCAACCAAGCTGACGCTCAAGCTCTTTCTATAAAAGTAGAAGGTAACTGCGATGAGTGGGGTACAGATGAGTATAACTATGCTCTTGGTTTAAAACGTGCTAAAAGCGCTAAAGATGCTCTTGTAAGAAATGGCGTTAGTGCTGATAGAATCGCTGTAGTTAGCTTCGGCGAAAGCAATCCGGTTTGTACAGACAAAACAAAAGCTTGCGATGCTCAAAATAGACGTGCAGATTTCAAAGTACTTCCATAATTTATAATTAAATAATAATGAACAAAAAATTAATTATAGTGGCTCTGATGGGAGCCACTATCTCTATTACCTCCAGTCAAGAGATTTCAGCTTTTGATGCAGGCAATATGGATAGTGCTAATCCATACGGTCTAACTGACAATGAAAAAATTACCCTGAATAATAAGCGAAGTGTTCAAAACATTGAAGAGAATATGAATAGTGTTTTAGAACAACTTCAAGGTTTGCAAAGCTTGATTGAGAGCATGAGTGCTAGAATGAATAAGCTTGAGCAAAGAATAAATGATATAGAGACGAAGGTAAATGGTGGCATAAGTGATTCTGGTGTAAGTTTGACATCACTAAAGGCTTATGTTGATGAAACTAGAGATATACAAGACAAAAACTACAAAAATATTACTGCTGCCTTAAATAAATTAGGTGCAATAATGGATAAAAATGCTGCCCAACCAAAGCAAAATACAAATCCAAAACAACAAAGTAAGCCAACTTCAAATTTTAGTGGAAAAAGCGATAAAGATATTTTGGCTGATGGCATTAAACTTTTAAATTCTGGCAATAGCACAGAAGCAGCTGAATATTTTGAATATTTAAATAAAAAAGGCTATAAAACTGGTGCAACAAATTATTATTTAGGTGAAGTTGCTTACAGTCAAAAATCATACAGTACAGCTATACAATACTATAAAAAAAGCATACAGAACGAAGATAAGGCTGACTATACACCAAAACTTCTATATCACACAGCTATAAGCTTTGATAAGATAGCTGACACGCAAAGTGCAAATAGATTTTATAAGGCTTTAAAAGTCGGTTATCCAGATAGTAAAGAAGCCAAAGCCTCTCCCAATAGAAACTAAATTTTAATCTTTTTTAGATATAATCCCACATTAATCAAAAAACCAAATCTAAGGAGATTATTGTGAGTAAAGATCAAGTTATAACTATGTTTTACGAACTAAAAGATGCTAATACTGGTGAAATTTTAGAGTCAAACATGCAAGAAGGTGGCCAAATTTCTTTTATAACAGGGCATGGCCATATTATAGAAAAGCTTGAAGAAGAAGTAAGCAAATTAAAATCAGGCGAAAGAGCAACTATAAGCGTAAAGGCAGCAGAGGGTTGTGGTGAATATAATAACGAAGCCATTCAGTCGTTACCAAAAGAGCAGTTTGCTGGTATAGATTTACATGAAGGAATGGAACTTTTTGGTCAAAATGAGGATGGCTCAAGCGTTCGTGTTATTGTTAAAGAGATCAAAGATGACGAAGTAACAGTTGATTTTAATCACCCATATGCTGGTAAAGATTTGCTATTTAATGTTGAAGTTTTAGAAGTTAGAGATGCGACAGAAGATGAAAAAGCAACAGGCATGGTAGCTGGGGCTCATACTTGCGGTTGCGGTGGTCACGATCATGAGCATGAACATGAGTGCTGCGGAGGTCATGGACACGGACATGAGGATGGCGGTTGCGGTTGCGGTGGACACGGACATCACCATCACTAAGAAGCTAAAATGAAAAATTTTGCTTTTGTTTTTGCGGGCCAAGGCTCGCAAAGTATTGGTATGGGAAAAGACTTTTACGAAAATTTTTCTACTGCTAAGTTACTTTTAAATGATGCTTGTAATGACACTGGCATTGATTACAAAGAGCTTTTATTTACACAAAACGATAAGTTAGATAAAACAGAATTTACTCAGCCAGCTATCGTTTTAAACTCACTAATGACTTATTTGGCTTTTTCAAATTTTATTAAAGAAAAACCAGAATTTAGCCTTGGGCACTCACTTGGAGAATTTACTGCTCTTGCAGTTAGTGGAGCATTTAATTTTATTGATACGATTAGGCTTGTGAATTTACGTGGTAAATTTATGCAAGAAGCTTGTGTTGGTAAAGATGCCGGCATGATGGTAGTTCTTGGACTTAGTGATGAAGTGGTTGAAGAAATTTGTAAAAAAGCAAGAGAAGAAGGCTTACAAATTTATGCTGCAAACTACAACTGCGATGGACAAATCGTTGTCGCTGGTGTAAGAGCTGATCTTGCTAGCTATGAAGCAAAATTTAAAGAAGCTGGCGCAAAAAGAGCAATGCTTTTAAATATGTCAGTAGCTAGTCATTGTCCGATACTTGAGCCAGCTAGTGTTAGACTAGCAAGCGAGCTTGAGAGTACTTTGGCTACCAAATTTTCTCCTGTTGTCTCAAATGTAAATGCTAAAATTTATACCGATAAAAGTGAAGCGCTAGTCCTGCTAAAAGAGCAGCTAATAAAACCAGTTTGCTATAAACAAAGCATTAAAAACTATGAAAATGATGTTGATTGTTTTATCGAGCTTGGCGCTACGACGCTAAAGGGCATCAATAAAAAAATTACCGAAAAGCCAACTTATAGTATTACTGATATGGCAAGTCTTGAAGAAGTTGTGAAAATTTTGGAGGAGAGATGATAGCGATACTTGGAGCTATGCAAGAGGAGATAACACCGATCCTTGAAATAGTCGGTGAATATAAAACTGTTCAATATGCAAATAATAAATTTTACTTAGCAAACTATAAAGGAAAAGAGCTAGTCATTGCCTATTCAAAGATAGGCAAAGTAAATGCAGCTATAACGGCAACTTTAATGGTAGAAAAATTTAAGGCCTCAAAATTGCTCTTTACCGGCGTAGCTGGCTCACTTGATGAGAGTTTAAAAATAGGCGATATGCTTTATGCTACTAGCTTAGTGCAACATGATCTTGATATTACGGCTTTTGGCCATCCTTATGGCTATGTGCCAGGCACAAGTATCTTTGTTAAAAGCGATGAAGGGATAAACGAACTGGCAAAAAAGATAGCTGATAAAAAAGATATGAGCTTAAGCGCTGGTGTTATTGCGACCGGTGATCAGTTTATCTGCGATAATGAAAAGAAAGCTTGGATTAAAAAGATATTTAATGCGAGCGCTACCGAGATGGAAGGTGCTAGCGTTGCACTAGTTTGCGAAACACTAGGTGTGCCATTTTTTATACTAAGAGCTATCAGCGATGGAGCTGGTGATGCAGCAGAATTTGACTTTGATAAATTTTTGCAAGATTCAGCAAATGTTAGTGCAAAATTTATACTTGAAATGGTAGAAAGCTTATGATAGAGCTTAGTAAAAGGCTTCTTAGGCAAGTTGGTCAGACAAATGCCAGATACAAGATGATAGAGGGCGGAGATAAGATCTTGCTTGGTCTTAGCGGTGGTAAGGATAGCCTTGCACTCGCTCACGTACTAAAGCATATTCAAAACGTCACACCTGAAAAATTTGAGTTTAAAGCAGTAACGCTAAGCTACGGCATGGGTGAGGACTACGCTTATCTTACGAAGCATTGCAATGAGCACGGAATAGAGCATGAAGTGATAGATAGCTCAATCTTTGAAATTTCAAAAGAGAAAATCCGTAAGAATTCCAGTTTTTGTAGTTTCTTTTCTCGTATGAGAAGAGGTTATCTTTATACTTACGCTTTAAAGCATGGTTTTAATAAGCTTGCGATTGCTCATCATTTAGACGATGCAGCGGAGAGCTTTTTTATGAACTTTACATATAATGGTGCACTAAGGACGCTTGCTCCAAAATATATTGCAAAAAATGGAATCACGGTTATTAGGCCATTTATCTTCGTTCGCGAGAGACAGCTTCGCGAAAATGCTATCAAAAATGAATTAAGAGTTATCGGTGATGAAGCATGTCCTGCAATGAGATTTGACGTGAAGATGCCACATGCTAGATATGAAACCAAACAGCTTTTAGCGACTTTAGAAAAAGAAAATCCAAAACTTTTTACTTCGCTAAAAGCAGCATTTGAAAATATTCATACTGATACTTTTTTTGCTCTCAATAGCAGTAGTGAAGAGTAAAATTTTACTTGCTTTTTGGGACTAATCCCAAGAAGCAAGCTATAAATATTTCTATTTTAATTAGCTCGTATCAAAATAAATAAAAAAATGTATGAATAGATGAAATTCTTATACTTGCTAATAAATCAAAACTATCATATACAATAAAATACAAAAGCATTTAGTGCAAAAAAGCTACTGGTTAGAATTTTATAACTTAGAAAATTGAAGCTTAAAAAATAGCCATGTGCTTTAAGCATTAAGAAATAGCTATTTAAAATAGCAAGCTATAACTTAAAGTCCATCAAGTAAAATTTTATAAAGGCGGTTTATCTCATCGTCATTTAGCTCGATCGTACTTTTTGTATCAAACAAATTTTTGATCTTACCAGCGTCAAATTCGCTCCTATCAAGGCAGTGCTTGTGAGAGGGTAAAAAACCACGAGTTAAGCAAAGCTCGCTCTCTATCTCCTCGTCGCAGATAAAGCACTCAAGCTCGCTGTGAAGCCTACCTTCATACTCTAAAATTTTGACGTAGCTTTCGATGATAAGGCGTTTTGGATTTTGTAGCTGCATCTGTTTGGCACAGCGATCAAGCTCGTTAAAGTAAATTTCATCGAGCTGCTCGACCTCTTTTAGATGATCATAAAGTAGGCGCATGAACTGCTGCCAAATGATGAGCTTATCGCGCTCTAGCAGCCACTTAAAGCCAAGGTGAAGTATGTTTCTAAGCTTTGGTAGAAATTTCGCCTCTTGCTCTAGTTCAAAGTCGATCTTGTAGCCAGTCATGATGTTTGAGTGACGAGCGCCAAAAAATCTATACGACTTTACGAGCAAATTTGGCGTTAGCACAAAGACTAAAAGGTCCTCGTCTCTGACCTTTTGCACGCGCAGGATGTAGCCTTGCATCTAGGCAAAAAACTCCCTTATGCGCTCTCTCATCGCTGTCGCGTCTTTGATGAAATTTATATCGTTTCTAAAGGTTGTTGCACCGTCGATACCCTTGCTGTACTGATGCAAATGCTTTCTAAATATGCAAAGTCCATGCTCTCCGTAGTGCTCGATCATCGCATCAAAGTGAGCTAGGATGATCTTTTGTTTTAGCGCCTTATCTACGCTAGTTTTGGTTTTTATCTCGTGAAATATCCAAGGATTGCCGATGCTTGCTCTGCCGATCATTAGGGCGTCGCACTTTGTAAGGTTTAAAATTTCATCTGCATTTTGCGCATTTATATCGCCATTTGCGATGACTGGGATTTTTACGCTCGCTTTTACTCTAGCGATCGCTTCGTAATCAACCTTTGCGCTGTATCCGCCAGCTCTGGTGCGCCCATGCACCGCGATGTAGTCTGAGCCGGCTTCTTCGCAGGCTTTTGCTATCTTTTCTTCATTTTTATCGTTAAAGCCAAGTCTAAATTTAACACTCAGGCTCTCTTTGTTTGAGATGCTTTTTATAGCTGAGATTATGCTTTGAATTTTGTCAAGATCGTTTAACAAAGCCGATCCCGCACCTTGTCTAACGATCTTTGGCACAGGGCAGCCGCAGTTTAGATCGAGCCCATAAATTCCATCAAATTTATTGATTATCTGCACGGCTTTTTTTATATTTTCTATATCGCTACCAGCTATTTGAACGACGTAGGGCTCTTCGTTCGGGGATTTTTTAAGCATTTCAAGCGTTTTGTCACTGCTCTCATAGACCAAGGCATTTGCGCTGATCATTTCGCTAACAGTGACATCACAGCCAAATTTCTTAACTACGCTTCTTAGTGGCAAGTCAGAAAAGCCAGCAAGTGGTGCTAAGAAAAGTGGCTTTTTGCTAAAGTCTATCATTTAAAAAATAACGAGCTAGGCACCATTTTGCCGTTATCTCGTAAAAACAGCAAGACCTTTATCTCTTTAAACTCATCTGGGTCGCTACCTTCGATAGCCTCTCTTACTTTATCAAGCATCTGAAGCTCAAATAGCGCATATACGTAAGCCTCATCAGCATCAGCATGGATGCTTTTTAGTTTTTCAAAGATACCGATAAATGCATCTGGTTTTAGCTTATTTTTAAGCATTATGGCTACTTTGTCATATTGTGCTTTTGTCACTTTTGCGTTGTTTAAAAGATCAAAAATTTCATCACTACTTAGATCGATCTCGTCATTTACAAAGCGGGTAATAATAAGCATTATATCTTCACTTGCTAGCTCAAAATTTAATCTTTTGATCTCGCTAAAAGAAGCTACTTTTATGAGTTTATCAAATGCAGCTTTTTTAAGGCTCTCATTTTGATCTTGGTTTTTAAGTATGTCAAGATAATAAGTAGGTAGTTGCTCGATTTTATTTAGCTCATTTAGGATATTTAACTTGCTATCTTTTGCTAGTCTAAATTTCTTTAGATCGACGATCTCTTTATTTTTTATACTTTTTATAGTTTGTAAGATATTGTTTATTTCAGCATCATCTACACCGACATCTTTAAGCTCGCCTACTGGTGAGATAGAGCGAGTAATCTGTGAGGCGATCTTGTAAGTATCGGTTTTGAAGTCTTTATTGCTCTCAAAGCCAAGAAGCGTCTCTTTGGCTAAATCTTTATAAAGCTGGCTATCTTTTTTGATCCATTTTTTATATCTATAAAAAGCATATCCATGATAAGTGATATGAAGTAGGGCAAGAAGTGCTAAAACAGCTACTGGAAGAGCGACCCAAATAGCAATTGGCAAAGTTATAGTTTGGCCTAAAAGCTCAAATGTGTAATCAGAACTATTAAGAGAATAAGCAAGTCCTGCAACAACTACTATGTAGATTATGCAATAGACGAGAAATTTTCTAGTTTTCATGTTTTCTCCTTAGTTTTTTGCTGTTTTTTCGATTATTTCACGGCAAGTTATGCAGTATTTTGCATGCGGTTTTACCTTTAGTCGCGGTATGCTGATCTCCTCCTCACACATATCACAAATTCCGTAAGTTTTATTTGCTATCTTCTCTAGTGCTTCATCTATCTCTGATAGCTCCGCTCTTTGTTGTGTCGAGATCGAATGCTCGATTAGCTGGTCTGTATTTACTGAGGCTATATCAAACTCATCGCTTACACCACTATCTCTTAAGCCATTTACTTCAACAGATGAATCATAGATATTTTTTTTGATCTGTAATTTTCTTTCTTCAAGTAATTTTTTAAAAAAATTTAGCTCGTTTTGAGTCATTTTATATTCCTTTATTTGTGGTATGGGTGGTTTGCATTTATGCAAAGTGCTCTAAAAATTTGCTCAAAAAGTACAAGCTTGGCAACCTTATGAGCCATCGTCATCTTGCTCAAGCTTATGATTTTTTGCGCTTTATTCTTTAAATTTTGGCTAAGGCCGTAAGCTCCACCTATGAAAAAGTTAATTTGTGAATTTGAGTTTAAAATTTGTGCGAATTCTTGGCTGTCAAGTTGCAAGCCATTTTCATCAAGCATTACGCAAAATCCTTTTAAATTTGGCTCGTAAATTTCATCATAAGCTCTTAGCGCATCGCTTCTGCCACTACTTTGAGCTTTTGCTATTTTTTCATTGAAAAAGACTTTATCGCTTATCTTGGCAAATTTTGCACTCATTTTTATATATTCTTGTATTTCGTTTTCAAAGTTGTCACGTGATGATTTTTGAATGCTAAAAACTGAAATTTCCAAATTTAGCCTTTGGTTTTTAGCTTTAGTTCAAAGTTGTTTTCACTCTCGTCTTGTTTATCTTTTTGATGTATCATCTTATTATTTGTGAGAAATTTAACCATATCACTTATATATTTTTTATGTTCGCTTCTTGGCACAATGGCATCGATTAAGCCATGCTCTAATAAAAACTCAGCTCTTTGAAATCCCTCTGGAAGGTCAGCACCAATGGTTTGTTTGATGACCCTTTGACCAGCAAAGCCTATCAATGCGCCAGGTTCAGCGATTATTAGATCTCCAAGCCAAGCAAAAGAGGCACTAACACCACCCATCGTCGGATCAGTAAGTATTGAGATATAAGGTAATTTTGCTTCATCAAGTAGTTTTAAAGCAGCTGATGTCTTTGACATTTGCATCAAAGAGAATGTACTCTCTTGCATTCTAGCTCCACCTGAAGCACTCACTATGACTAAAGCTTGGCGTTTTTCTATCGCTCGTTTTATCGCTCTTACGATCTTTTCGCCCTCAACCGAAGCTAGTGAACCGCCCATGAAGCCAAAGTCAAAGACAACTAGCTGGATCTCTTGCCCGTCGCATTTACCTTCGCCACATATCACTGAGCTTGTGCGTCCTGTTTTTTCTTTATTCTCTGTGATTCTTTTTTTATATGATTTTTTATCAACAAAATTTAATGGATCAACTGGCTTTAAATTTGCATCAAATTCAATAAAGCTACCTTCGTCGCAGATCAAATTTATACGATCGGTAGCTTTTAATCTCATATGATAGCCGCATTTTGGGCATACATTAAAACAAGCTTCAACTTCTTTGTAGTACATCAGTGAGTGACAATTATCGCATTTTACCCAGTGTGTAGGCGCTTCTTCTGGACGAGGTTGAGCTTTTCTTATCTTTGAAAAAATATCGGAGAAATTCATATTTTTACCCACTTATATTAAAAATTGTGGGATTATATCTAATGTTTGCCTTGCTTTTTCTTATATGACTTAAAGTTTGTTTATTTGTGGAGGTTTAAAGGGGCAAGTTAGCCCCTTTAAAGTATCTTATTAGAATCGTCTTCCAATAGTAAATTCAAATGTATTTGTATCATCACCCTCTTTAGGTTTAAGAGCTTTTGCAAAGATTAGTTGAAGTGGTCCGATCGGAGTTATCCACTCGATACCAGTGCCAACTGATGATCTGTTTATCATTTTATTTTTATTTTGCTCGTCTTTTCCAACAGTGCCATAATCATAGAATACAACACCACGCATTTTGACACGATCTATTATAGGGAAGCTTATTTCAGCTGAATTATTAAACGAAGTTTCGCCGCCATATTCGTAGTAGTCGCCATTATATTTTACCTTTGGAGATACGGTTCTACTCTCGTAACCACGTAAGCTTCTTATACCGCCAAGGTAAAGTCTTTCGTTGATAGGAGTATAGCCTCTCTCCCAAATTTTGCCAAAGCTTGCTTTGTATCTTAAGATAAGATCGTAGTCTATGTACTCTCTAAGACCTAGATAGTAGTTGAAATTCGTGCGGTTTTTAACAAAGTCCATATCACCGCCAAGTCCTGCTATTTCAAATGATGTGCTAGCTATGATACCGCGTCTTGGCAAGTAGTAATCATCAGTGCTATTATATGTCAAAGCTGGAGTTATAGCGCTTTTTATAGCCTTGCCTTCTCTATAAATTTCTTTTCCTGTGTCTTTATTTATATTTCTTAGTTCGTCATCTTTTAGAGTAACTTTACTTTGCTCGATATTATAAGTAATTGATGCGCTTAAATTTCTAGTTAATTTTCTACCAAGTGTTGTGCTAAAGCCATAGCTTCTCTCTTTATATGTTCTCCAGTCATAGTCATTTGCATAGAGTGTTCCGCCAAGACTATACTCTGAGTCAAAAATTCTTGGATTTGTAAGACTTATCTGACCTGAAAGCTCTCTATCGCTCTTATCTACGCTTACTTGTCCTTGAAGGCCAGAGCCAAAGATGTTTGTGTCAGAAAGAGCAGCATTTAGTAGCAAGCCATCGCTACTTCCATATCCGATACCGCCACTTATCGAACCAGTTGAAGCCTCTTTTACTTTTACTTTTAGATCAACTGTATTTTTATCAACTGGATCTTCTTCTATCTCAACATCATCAAAGTAGCTTGTTCTTTTTAGCGCATCTTTTGAGTCTTGAAGGTCAGTTCTACTATATAAATTTCCTTCAGTTAGATAAAGTTCGCGTCTTACAACGCGGTCAACGGTCCTATCGTTTCCTGAAATTTGAACATTTCTTATATATACTTTTTCGCCAGGATCTACTTCATAATCAATATCGACAGTTTTATTTTCATCAAATTTATCAGTCTTTGGATAGACCTTCACAAACGCATAACCTTTATCAGCAACCATATCATCGAGCTTTTTCATATCTTGGCGAAGTCTTGCTGAGTTCATCGTATCGCCAGCCTCAAGCCTAAAGTCATCTATGATCTTTTTAGTGTCAAGCTCCAGCTCTTCAGGTGCTGTAATGCTTACATTTGAAACCTTATAAGGCTCACCTTCATGAACATAATAAGTAAGATCAGCTGTGTAATTATCAAACGATGAATTTAAATAAGGTGACGAAATAGTCGCGTCTAAATAGCCTTTTTGGAAATATTTGTCTTGTATTCTTGCTGGATCATTTTCAAGCTCGAAAAGTTTAACTTTACCGTCATTTCTACCCCAAAGCCAGCCCATAAATTCTCTACTTTTGTTTGCAACTACTGGCTCAATGTCGTCATAATCAAACTCTTTTGCACCGACCAAATTTACATTTTTGATTATCATATTTTCGCCACGGTTTATATTGAGTGTTATAAAAAGTGAGCTGTCATTATCTGCAACTGGTTGTTTTTCTACGTCTACAACGGTATCAAAATAACCCTTTGACTCATAATACTGACGAATTCTCTCTTTAGTTTTTTCTATTGTAAGCTCATCATACATATTGCCTGGTTTGATGTTGATTAGCGACTCGATCGCAGTTTTATCATTTGTTACAACACCTTTTAGATCAACTCTCGCAACACTTGGCTTCTCTTTTACAGCTACTAAAAGATTACCATTGCCTGTATCTTCTATGTAGATATCGTCGAAATAATTTTGTTTGTATAAATTTGTGATCGCCTTATCGCTAAGCTTTGGAGTCAAATCCTGACCGACTTTTAGGCCCATTATTTGGCTTGCTACTT
Source organism: Campylobacter concisus (assembly GCF_002912895.1). Taxonomy (GTDB): domain Bacteria; phylum Campylobacterota; class Campylobacteria; order Campylobacterales; family Campylobacteraceae; genus Campylobacter_A; species Campylobacter_A concisus_G. The sequence continues at coordinate 44,889 of NZ_POZX01000065.1, read as the reverse complement.
CAGGCGAAAGGTGAATTAGGCCTTTAAAATTTATTGACTGGATTGTTTGTGCGCTTAGGCCACTGAAAGCTAATGCTAATAAAAATAATTTCTTTTTCATTAAATTTAACCTAGAGTTTTAGTATAAGTGCGTATAATATCATATTTTATTTTTAATAAATTTAAATTTTATAATTTTGAAGGTTTTTTATGAAAATAGGTATCATCGGACTTGGTCTTATGGGCGGCTCACTTGGTCTTGCACTAAAAGATGAAAAATTAATCTCTTGTGTTAGCGGATACGATAAAGACGAAAATCATAGCAAAAAGGCCTTAGAGCTTGGCTTGGTGCATGAAATTTTAAGCATTGACGAGATGAAAAAGAAGTGTGACATCATCTTTTTAGCTGTGCCAGTCGAGGCTATCGTGAGTATCGTGCAAAATTTAACTGATATCAGCGAAGATACAACTATTATTGATTTTGGCTCAACCAAACAAAAGATAATAGAAGCCGTGCCAGAAAAAATTCGTAAAAATTTCATCCCAGCTCACCCGATGGCAGGTACTGAGTATTCTGGTCCAGAGGCTGCTTTCAAATCACTTTACACAGGGGCAACTGTTATCGTTTGTGACTTTGCAGAAAGTGCAGAAAAACATGTAAAAAGAAGCGTTGAGCTATTTTCTTGCCTTGGTATGAAGATTATTTTTATGAGTGCGAAAGAACATGATCATCACGTGGGTCTTATTTCGCATTTGCCTCATGCGATTGCATTTTCTCTAGCGAGTGGAATTTTAAAAGAAGAGGATAAAAGGCATATCGTTGCGCTTGGCGGACCTACATTTAAGGGTATGATACGTGTCGCAAAGAGTTCGCCTTTTATGTGGAGCGATATCTTTAAGCAAAATAAAAATAATGTTGTTGAAGCTATAAATATGTTTGAAGAAGAGCTAAATTTGTGCAAAGATCTCATCAAAGATGAACGCTGGGACGAACTTTTTGCCTGGATGAGCGACGCTAGGGCTGTAAGAGAAATTTTGTAATTAACTAAAAATTTATTGATTAAATGTAAAATTTCGCAAATAAAATTTAAGGTAAAAATATATGTATAGACGTGGAATTGGTGGTTTTGGTATTGTTGTGCTTTTGCTAATTTTAATTTTAGCCGGTGGTTTTGGCTATGCTTTGATGTCAAAAGATTTTGAGCGAAATGAGCCGATAATCGGTGTTTCTGATAAGGTTTATTGGAATCTTAGAACCCCAATGAATATCAAATTTAAAGACGATAGCGGTATAAAATTTGTACGAATTAGTATGAATGATGGGAAAAATGATCTAAATTTATTAAATCAAATCATACAAAATCCAAGTACCGAGCTTGATGTAAATTTAACCTTTCCAAAGACTGGCTTTTTTGCTCAAAAAGATACCTATGAGATGAATATCGAAGCTGTAGATACTAGTAAATGGAGCTTTTTTACTGGCAACAAAGCTAGCAAAAAGGTTGAAGTGGTACTTGATACTTCAAAACCTGATCTTTACGTGCTTTCACAGTCTTATTCTATCTCGAAAGGTGGTAGCGCGGTTGTGGTCTTTAGAGCAACTGATAATCAGCTAAAAGAGGTCTATGTCCAGACAAATTTTGGTAAGAAATTTAAGGCAGTGCCATTTTATAAAGAGGGCTTTTATGCAGCACTCGTTGCTTGGCCAGTTCAGGTTGAAAATTTTAGTGCAGAAGTTATTGCTAGGGACTTTGCAGGCAACGAAAGTAAGTCACATGTTAGGTATTTTTACGAAAATGTAAAGTATAAAACTTCAACTATTGCATTAAACGATAGATTTTTAGATGGTAAGATAGTTGATTTAACAGATCAATATGCAAAAGATCCAAGCGCACTTTCAAGGCTTGAAAAAATGAGATTTGTCAATGAAACGCTTAGAAATTCAAACGAAGAAAAAATAACAGCACTTACTACAAATCCTGGTGATGAGATGTTAACTGGCTTTAGTGTGACACCATTTTATCCACTAAGAAATGGTAAAAAAGTGGCTGACTTCGCCGATCACCGATACTATACATATAATAACGAGCAAGTAAGCGAATCATGGCATATGGGAATAGACTTTGCAAGTGTGGCCGCAGCTCCTATTATAGCTAGCAATGCTGGTCGTGTTGTGCTAGCATCTGAAAATGGAATTTATGGATTAAATATTGTGATCGATCATGGATTTGGGCTTTATTCGCTTTATGGACACTGCTCAAGCACTAGAGTAAAAGAGGGCGATATGGTGGCAGCTGGCGATCAGATAGGTACTACTGGAACTAGTGGTCTTGCACTTGGTGATCACCTTCACTTTGGAATTTTGGTCCAAGGCGAAGAGGTGAGACCACAACAATGGATGGATAAAAAGTGGATAAAAGACAATATAACAAGTGTTTTAGATGCTGCAAAAGCGATGATAGACAAGAACTAAAAAATTTGCAAAATTGATTTTTTAGTGCTATCATAAGCGGATTAAAAATATAAGGAAAATTCTTGAAACAAACTACTATCGCAAGACGCGTTGAGACTGTTGGTATAGGGCTTCATAAAGGTGAGCCGATAAGACTTATACTAGAACCTCTTGATGCAAATTCTGGTATTATTTTGCACCGCGAAGATCTTGGAATTAGTTTTAAAGCTGAACCTAAAAATGTTATAAATACGCAGATGGCAACCGTTGTTGGCAATGAAAAGGGCTTTATTAGTACGATTGAGCATCTAATGTCAGCCATAAATGGTTATGGCATTGATAATATTAGAATCTCTGTTGATGCAAATGAAATTCCAGTGATGGATGGTAGTGCAATAAGCTTTTGTATACTACTTGATGAAGCTGGTATAAGATATCTTGATGCTGGCAAAAAAGTAATTCTTGTCCGCCGTGAAGTTGAGGTTGTTGAGGGTTCTAAATTTGTGCGAACTTCACCTTCAAGAAGTCCAAAATTTGACTATACGATAAAATTTGATCATCCAGTTATTGGTGAACAAAGATATGTTTTTGATTTTAGTAAAAGCTCGTTTATAAAAAATATAGCTCGTGCTAGAACTTTTGGATTTTTGAAAGATTTACAGCGTTTGCAAGCTCAAAATTTAGCCCTTGGTGCATCACTTGATAATGCCGTGGCAATCGATGATACGCATATCCTAAATCCAGAAGGCTTGAGATTTGAAAATGAGTTTGTAAGGCACAAAATTTTAGATGCGATTGGTGATTTGAGCTTGCTTGGAGCGCCTTTGTTGGGCGATTATACAGCATTTGCTGGAAGCCATGACCTAAATCACAAATTAACTCTTGCTTTGATGTCCGATGAGAAAAACTACGAGATCGCAACTCTAAATGGTGAACTTCTAAAAGAGTATCAAAAGGTATTTGCATAGAAAATATTGAAATTTTAGTTGTCTCTTTATCTACTCCGCTTTTAGTTGGAGTATATAAAGACGGCGTAAAATTTGATGAAATTACGACTGATGAACATGTCAGTGAAGCTTTGATAAAAATCTTAGAAAATTTATCCTCTAAATTTAATATCACAAAAATTATCTATGCAAATACGCCTGGAAGCTTCATGGGGCTAAAGGTGGCCTATGTAATATTAAAAACATTTTCTTTGGCTAAAGGCTGCAAATTTTACGCCGTTAGTGGCTTTAGTTTAAATGGTCACCAAGCTATAAGAGCAAATAAAAATTTAAGTTTTGTTTTAAAAGATGGCAAAATTTCACTTGAAAAAGTGGAGCCAGTAGGATTTAGGTTGCCTTTAAATTTAGATGAATTAAAACTAAATTCAGATACACTTCCAGATTATATCATCCAAGCAGTTTAGGAGAAATTTTGAACATCTTAGTCCCTGCAACAAGTGCGAATTTGGGCCCTGGTTTTGATGCTTTGGGGCTTAGTTTGAAGCTTTTTAATAGCGTGAAAATCGAGCCAGCAAAATTTAGCTCAGTGTCGATAAACGGCGAAGGCAGTGAAAGTGTAAATTTAAAAAGAAATAATATATTCTTAAGTATTTTTAATGAAATTTTTTTTGAGCTAACTGGTAAAAATGAAAATTTTAGAGTCGTTTTTGAAAATAATATCCCATTTTCAAGGGGGCTTGGCAGTAGCTCCGCTGTTATCGTTGGAGCCATTGCTTCAGCATACGAAATAGCTGGTTTTAAGGCAAGTAAAGATACAGTTTTGAATAAAGCTATCATCTACGAAACCCATCCTGATAATATCTCGCCAGCAGTTCACGGCGGATTTATCAGTGCGATTGTAAAAAATGGCAATGTTTACGCAAATAAAATAAGTTTAAGCGACGAGATAAAGGCGGTAGTTGTTATCCCAAATAAGCCAATGAGTACATCCTCGTCAAGACAAATTTTACCAAAGAACTATACGATGAAAGAGTGTGTAAATAACTTATCTCATGCCGCTTTTTTAACGTCTTGTTTTTATGAAAAAAAGTATGATCTCTTAAAAGTAGCAAGCAAAGATTTGATGCATGAAGAGCGTAGAATGCACGCTTTAGAAGAACTTTTTGAAGTTAGAAAAGTAGCTTATGAAAATGGTGCTTTAATGAGCACGCTTTCGGGCTCAGGCTCAAGTTTTTTAAATATCGCTTACAAAGATGACGCTAAAAATTTACGAGATATTTTAAAGAGTAAATTTGGTGATTTTAGGGTTGAGGTTTTTTCATTTGATAACGATGGATACGAAATTACGCAAAGCTAAAAACAAGTTTAAAAAGATATAATGAACAAAAATAATCCTGTAAGGACATGTGTCGCTTGTAAAATTAAAATTTCTCAGAGCTTGCTAAAAAGATACCGCTTGGTAGGTAAGAATTTAGAGCATGGCAAAGGAAATGGTCGTAGCTTTTATCTGTGTGACAAATGTATACAAAAAGATATAAAAATTTTAAAAAAAATAATTGATAAACAAACTAAAGGTGCTTTTATTTGTGATGCACCGAAGTTAAAGGAGATACTCTTAAATGAGCAATGTTAGGATTTCAGAGATCGCAAACGAGCTTGGCTATCCAAGTAAAGAGATAGTAGAAAAAGCTCAAGAGTTAGGATTAAAAGTCAAAACTCACTCAAATGCAGTTAGCCTTGAAGAGGCCGAAGCTATATATGAATATGTTCAAACTGGCGTGATACCAGATAAATTTAAAAAGAAAAAGAGTGAACCTAAACCAAAAAAAGAGTCTAAAAAAGAAGTAGAAAAAGAGTCAGTAAAAAAAGAAGAAAAGCAAAAGAGTGAACCTAAAAAAGCTACTACTAAAACTGAGTCAAAGTCGGTAAAAGCTGAGCCTAAGAAAGAGGCACAAATTTTAGAAGAAAAACAAAAAATTGAGCCTAAAAAAGAAGAAATCAAAGTAGAGCAAAAACAAGTCGAAGCTCCAAGACCAAAAGAGAGCTTGGCCGATGTGACTCAAAAAAGACGTGGCCTTGTGATAGTAAAAAAGAAAAAAGACTATGAAGCGCCAATTGCTACAAAAGAAGAGAAAAAGCCTGAACCAAGCATAGCTAATATAAGCGATTTTAAAAGTATGTTTTCAGCAAATGATGAAAATTTAGCTAAGAAAAAGAAAAAAGATAAAAAAGTAGTTGTTGCAAGTAAAAAGGATAACACTCAGAAGATGGATCTACTTGGCGGAAGTGACTTTGGTGACATAGTGCTAGAAGATGAAGATGTAGTTGTTCTTCCTGATTTTAGTTTTAAAACCCCAACACCAACGCCAGCTCAAAAGACAAAACAGCCAAATGTTATGAGAACCACAGTCAATAATACGATAAATTCTTTTGGCGAGGGTGGCATTCAAAGAAGAGCTAGAAAAAAACACAAAAAGCCTGAAAATAAACAAAACAACGAAGCTGTGACATCTATAAATATTCCAAAAGAAATTCGTGTTTATGAATTTGCTGAAAAGCTAAATAAGCAGCCAAGTGAGATCATTGGTAAGCTTTTTATGCTAGGTATGATGACAACTAAAAATGACTTTTTGGATGAAGATGCGATCGAAATTTTGGCTGATGAGTTTAATGTAGAGGTTAATATCATCGACGATCAAAAAGAATTTGACTACGTAGCAGCCTATGAAGAAGAGATAAAAGACGATGAAAATCTCCAGCCAAGAGCACCAGTCATAACCATCATGGGTCACGTTGATCATGGTAAAACTTCATTACTTGATTACATAAGAAAATCACGTGTAGCAGCAGGAGAGGCTGGTGGTATCACTCAGCATGTTGGTGCTTACATGGTAAATAAAAACGGCAAAAATATCACATTTATCGACACTCCAGGTCACGAAGCGTTTACTGCTATGCGTGCAAGAGGTGCTGGCGTGACTGACATAGTTATCATCGTAGTTGCAGCAGATGATGGCGTAAAACCACAAACAAAAGAGGCGGTCAGCCACGCAAAAGCCGCAGGCGTACCGATAATCATCGCTATAAACAAAATGGATAAAGAGTCAGCAAATCCTGACCTAGTAAAGACTGGTCTTGCCGAGCTTGATATCATGCCAACAGAGTGGGGCGGAAAATATGAATTTGTGCCAATCTCTGCAAAAACAGGCATGGGTATAGATGATCTGCTTGAGATTGTACTTTTACAAGCTGATCTTTTAGAGCTAAAAGCAAATCCAAAGGCAAACGCAAAAGCAACTGTCATCGAGAGCTCACTTCAAAAAGGTCGTGGCCCAGTAGCTACTATTATCGTTGAAAATGGCACGCTTCATGTTGGAGATACTGTCGTAGCTGGAGTTGCGTATGGAAAGATAAGAAGCTTGCTTGATGACCAAGGTAAGCCTTTGCAAGATATAAAACCAGGCGAATGCGGTGTGATAGTAGGTCTTAGCGAGATAGCAGAGGCAGGCGAGACATTAATAGGCGTAAAAACTGATAAAGAGGCTCGTGAATACGCGCAGAAAAAGGCTGAATATATCCGCCAAAAAGAGCTTAGTAAGAGTACAAAAGTTAGTATTGACGAGCTTAGCGCTAAGATTGCTGAGGGTGAGTTAAAGACGCTTCCAGTCATCATCAAAGCTGACGTTGGTGGTTCACTTGAGGCACTAAAAGCAAGCCTAGAAAAACTAGCAAATGATGAGATCAGAGTAAATGTCATCCACTCTGGTGTTGGTGGCATCACGCAAAGCGACGTAGCACTTGCTAGTGCGAGCGAAGACTGTATAATCCTTGGTTTCAACATAAGACCAACTGGCGAGATAAAAGAAAAGGCAAAAGAGAGCGGCGTTGAGATTAAAACTTACAACGTTATTTATAATCTAATCGACGACGTGAAAGCGATTTTAGGCGGACTAATGTCACCGATAATTAGAGAAGAGCAGCTTGGTCAAGCTCAGGTTCGCCAAGTGATCCATGTGCCAAAAGTTGGAACTATTGCTGGATGTATCGTTACTGAAGGTACGATAAACAGAGGAGCAAAAATTCGCCTTATTAGAGAAGGTGTGGTCGTTTACGAGGGCTCGGTAAGCTCATTAAAACGCTTTAAAGATGATGTCAAAGAGGTTGCTAAAGGCTACGAGTGTGGCGTTGGTATCGAAAATTTCAACGACATCAGAGAAAATGACTACATCGAAAGCTTCAAAGAAGTCAAGGAGAAAGCTACTCTATGAACGCTAACGAAATAAAGCGTATGAGAACAGAGAGTGTGCTAAAAGAGCTCATACCAGAGGCTCTAGCCACTCTTGAAGATGGCATTTTAAAGGGGCTTTGCGTCACTGATGTCGAGTGCAAAAAGGGCAGATATGACGCCTTTGTCTATCTTGACAAGATGATGTTTGATGAGCGCGAGCAAGAGTATATTTTGGGGCATTTGAAGCGAGTTTGTAGGCATTTGCAAAACCACTGCATGGCAGCTGAGGGCTGGTATAGATGTCCAAATTTTCACTTTAAATTTGACGATAGATTAGAGTATCAAAACCATATGGATAAGTTGTTTGATAAAATTTCAAAGGATTTAAACAAAAATGGATAATTTAGACAAACTAGTACGTGAATGCGGCGTCGAGCTTTACGACAGCGAGATCGCAAATGAAAATGGCAGGGCTATTTTTAGAGTTTATATCACGAAAAATGGTGGAGTGAGCCTTGATGACTGCGAAAAAGTGAGTCGATTGCTCTCGCCTATTTTTGACGTGACACCGCCAGTTAGCGGGGATTATAACCTCGAAGTTAGCTCACCTGGCCTTGAGAGAAAGCTTAGTAAGCCATCTCATTTTAAAGCGAGCGTTGGCGAGCTTGTAAAAGTTCAAACAGAGGCTGAAAAATTTGCTGGAAGGCTTGTAAAAGCGGACGAAGAGAGCATCGCAGTAGAAAACGAAGAGGGAATTTTTGAGATCAACATCAGTGAGATAAAAAAAGCAAAAACATATTTGGAGTGGTAAAATGCTAAGCGACATAGAGATAACTCACCAAACAAAACTAGAACACATCAGTAGAGTTGCCGCAAGACTAGGCTTAAACGAAGACGAGCTTGAGCTTTACGGCAAATTTAAGGCTAAAATTTCCCCTAGACTTGAGCCATCAAACTCAAAGCTAATCTTAGTCACCGCGACTAATCCAACACCATACGGCGAGGGCAAAACGACTATGTCGATCGGTCTAGCCGACGCACTAAATTCACTTAATAAAAAGGTTTGTCTAGCACTTCGCGAGCCATCTCTTGGACCAGTTTTTGGTATAAAGGGTGGAGCAGCAGGTGGTGGCTACTCGCAGCTTGCGCCGATGGAGGATCTAAATTTACACTTCACTGGTGATTTTCATGCTATAACATCGGCAAATAATCTTATCTCGGCGATGATAGATAATAGCCTCTATCAAGAAAATCCACTCAAAATAGAGAAAATTTTATGGAAACGCTGTATGGATATGAACGACCGCGCACTAAGATTTGTCACTGTGGGTCAGGGCGGCAGAACGGACGGCGTCCCAAGAGAAGATGGCTTTAACATCACTGCAGCAAGCGAGATCATGGCTGTGCTTTGTCTGGCTACGAGCCTTTCTGATCTAAAAGAGCGCGTGGCAAACATCATGGTTGCCTATGATAGCAACAAAAAGCCTATCTATGTGCGTGATCTAGGTTGCGAGGACGCTGTTTGTATACTTTTAAAAGATGCTATCAAGCCAAATTTATTTCAAACACTTGAACATACACCTACGCTCGTGCATGGTGGTCCATTTGCAAACATCGCACACGGCTGCAACTCGGTCATCGCGACAAAAACAGCTCTAAATTTAGCAGACTATGTCATCACTGAAGCTGGTTTTGGCTCGGAGCTTGGTGCGGAGAAATTTTTAGATATAAAATGCAGGGTTGCTGACATTAAGCCAAGCGCTGTAGTGCTTGTAAGTACGATCAGATCGCTAAAATATAACGGTGAAGCAAATAAAGATGAGATCACAAAACCAGATATGAACGCCCTTAAAAAAGGCATCGAAAACCTTGGTGGACACATCGAAAATTTAAAAGGAAAATTTGGACAAAACGTAGTTGTGGCGCTTAATAAATTTGGCTTTGACACCGATGAAGAGATAAATTTCGTAAAAGAGTACTGCCGTGAGCTCGGTGTAGAAGTGGCAATTTGTGAGAATTTCTTAAAAGGTGGCAAAGGTGCGATTGAGCTTGCCGAGCTAGTTTTAAAAGCGTGCGATAAGCCAAGTAAGATAAATTTCACATACGAGATGAGTGATGATATGAGAACTAAAATAGAAAAGATCGCTAAGGAAATTTATGGAGCTGGTGAGGTGGTCTTTGAGGAAGCCGCTCTTAAAAAGATTGAGATGATAAAAGAGCTCAATTTGAGTCATTTGCCAGTTTGTATCGCAAAAACTCAGTATTCATTTAGCGACGATGCGAAGCTTTTGGGTAGAGCAAAGGGCTTTATATTTAGCGTAAAAGACCTTGACATTAGAACGGGAGCTGGCTTTATCGTCGCAGTTTGCGGTAAGATCATGCTAATGCCAGGACTTCCAAAAGTGCCAGCTGCTGTCAATATGAAGATAGATGCAGACGGCAAGATTGACGGCTTATCGTAAATTTATAAAAAACACACCGGCACTTGCTAGTGTGTTTTTGTTTAAGAGGCTCGGATGAATGAAGAATTTTACATGGATCTTGCTTTAAGCGAGGCTTGGAAATTTCAAATATTAACCTATCCAAATCCAGCCGTTGGATGCCTTATCCTTGATGAAAATGGGCAAATTCTATCTTGCAAAGCTCATGAAAAAGCTGGATATTTACACGCTGAACCGACAGCGATACTCTTTGCGCTTTGCAAAAAAAGTGAAAAATTTAAAGATGATTTTATAAAAGCTTATAACGATAAATTTAGCTCTAATATAAAAGAGGGCGAATTTAGCCTTTTAGAGTCAAAATTTACCTATGAATTTATACTAAAAAATCACTCAAATTTATTAAAAAATGCAAAAGCTTATGTCACACTTGAGCCTTGCTTGCATCATGGTAAAACGCCACCTTGTGCAAATTTGCTAAAAGAACTTGGTTTTAGAGAGGTGATAATAGGCAGCCACGATGAAAATAAAATAGCAAGTGGCGGTGGAAATTTACTTCAAAGTGCTGGGCTGAAAGTTAAATTTGGCGTTTTAAAAGAGCGTTGTGATAAGCTACTTGAGCCATTTTTGGCCTATCAAAATGGTGGTTTTAGTTTTTTAAAAATCGCTCTTAGTAAAAACGGCGTGGCAAGTGGCGGCATCATCACAAATGAACTTAGCCGTACACACGTCCACAAACTTAGAAGCGTCATAGATACGCTAGTGATCGGTGGCAATACAGTGCGAACAGACCGGTCAAAGCTTGACAGCAGGTTGGTGGGCAGCGGTAAAAACCCAGACGTTATAATCTACTCAAGAAGTGATAAATTTGATGAAACGATACCGCTTTTTAGTGTGCCATATCGCAAAGTGAGCGTGCAAAAAGAGCTAAATTTAAAAGGGCTTACTATGTTTGAAGGTGCTGGTGAGTTTTTAAAACTTGCAAAAGATGGCAAACTAGCAAACGTAAAATGGCTACTTATCTATCAAAGCTCAAATTTTAAGGATGGTAAAAATTTAAGCCTTGATCTAAATTTAAAGCCACTATTTAGTGGGAATTTTGGAGACGATAGCTACACTTGGTATGAAATTTTGGATTAAATATCTAGGCCAAAATAGTGCTTGACTAAAAAGCCAATGCCAAATGAAATGATCGCAACACCAAAAGTTATCACACACATTTCAATCACTCTTGGCAAAAATTTAAGCTCTTTTGCCACGCTTATGTAAAAGTTGTAAGTGATAATGGCAACAAAGGCAAAGAAAAACATCGACAAGACAGCGTAAACACCACTTGAAAAGATGAAAAATGGAAGTATCAAAAACGCCGTTGTTATGATGTACGAACCACCTGTGTAGAGCGAATAGGTAAGCGGTTTGATCTCGTCACTTGGATTTTCTTTTGACTCGAGATAGGCTGACCCTGCCATAGAAAGAGCAGCTGCAATGCCCATGATAAGGCCCGTTGCACCAACTGATTTTGTATTTGAAAAAGCTAGAGCAATGCCACTTAGCGTGCCAGTTAGCTCAACTAATGCGTCATTCATACCAAGAACGATACCACCGGCATTGACTAGTTTCGTGTCTTTTAGCATAGAGATTAAATTATTTTCATGATTTACTTCTTCATTATAAATATCTCTAGCTTCAGGATACTCATCAACAATACCAAGATAAAATTGCTCTGCGTCTTCTTCACGTGACTCCATAAATTTTAAAGTAAAAGATGTACCAAAAATTTTAACAAGTATCGTATAGAAGATGACTTTGAATAAATTTGCAGTTCTGCTCTCACCTGTTATCTTTTGGCAAAAAGCATAATGTCGTTTTTCCTCAGTGATTAATTTACGAAGTATTTTTTTATTTTCTTCATTTTTTTCACTAGCTTCAAGTAACGTATAGATAGCGGTATCATCTGCTTCATTTTGTAGCTGTTTTAAAGCACGCTTTTTATCTAGCATAAATTCCCCTTTTTAAATTTTGTAAGATTTTGAATTTTGAAGTGTAAGATTAGATGGTGCGATCAGCGAGACTCGAACTCGCACACCTAACGGCACTACCCCCTCAAGATAGCGTGTCTACCAATTCCACCATGATCGCAAAAAAAGAACAAAAGCCCCAAAAAGGGGCTAAATTTAAGCTTTACGCTTAGCCAAGCATTGGGTTTGCGTAAAGAACGATAAGTGTAATAACAAGTGCGTAGATAACTTGTGCTTCGATCATCGCAAGAGCGATAAACATTGTAGTCATAAGTTTGCTACCAACACCTGGGTTTCTAGCTGTTCCGCTGATAGTTGCAGCAGCTGTGTTTCCCATACCTATAGCACCGCCAAGAGCTGCAAGGCCAAGGCCGATACCGCCAGCGATAACTGAATATGATTTGATCATCTCGCCATCAGCGCCAAATGCGAATGCAGCAAGACCAAGAATTAAAAACACGATCTTTTTCATCGTTGCTCCTTTAAATTTTTAAAGCTCTTTCGGATCTGCCCCCTACTAAAACTTTATAAGCCGTAATATTACAAAAACAAAACTTTGTTTCAAATAAAAACACTAAAAATTTAAATTGCCTATAAAAAATTCTTGGCTTAGAAAAATAAAAGTTTTTTTATGCTATCTTTGAAAAATTTAATTTATTCTTAATCTTAGGTAATCAATGATAAATGAAAAATTTTCAAAAATAGGCTTTGTTCTTGCGATGGCTGGTTCTGCTGTGGGTCTTGGTAATGCCTGGAAATTCCCTACAATGGTGGGAAATAACGGCGGTTCGGCATTTATAATTTTATATTTGCTCCTTACATTTGCTATCGCATTTGTGGCGTTTTTAGCGGAGCTTAGTATAGGAAAGCTCGGTGAAAGCGACGTCGTAAGCTCTCTTTACAAACTCGCTCCAAAAAATAAAAAAGCGTGGTCTCTCTCTGGCTTTTTCATGATCGGCGCGATTTTGATAGCTTCATTTTATATGGTAGTTATTGGCTGGATTTTAAAGTATATCTATCTTAGTTTTTCGCCACTTTTGGCTGATACAAAAGAGGCTGCACAACAGTTTAATATCCTTTTAGCAAATGACTTAACTAGTAGTGTGCTTTGCTTTAGCTTAGTCTTTTTGATGGTGTTTTTTGCCGTTTCAAAAGGCGTAAAAAGCGGCATAGAAAAGCTAAATATATGGATGATGCCAAGTCTTTTTGTTTTGCTTGTTTGTATGCTTTTTTACGCGCTTAGCATGGGAGATGGCTTTGTGAAGGCGGCTAAATTTTTATTTGTACCAAATTTTAGCGCGATCACGCCAGACGTGATTTTACAGGCTCTTGGACTTGCGTTTTTCTCGCTATCTATGGGCGTTGGCGTCATACCGACATACGCTGCAAATTTACCAGAGCGTACAAATTTAATAAAATCAACACTTTCTATAATTTTTATAAATATATTAATAGGCATTATGATGGGGCTTGTCGTATTTACATTTATATTTGCTTATGGAGCTGATAGCACGGCAAGTGGCCCAGGTCTTATCTTTATCTCGCTTGTCACGCTTTTTGCAAAGCTTGGCGTCGTTGGCAACGTCATGGCGATTGCGTTTTTTGTATCGCTTTTGTTTGCAGGTATCACGAGTGCGGTTTCGATGATCGAGCCCTTTGCTTATTATTTGGTCAGAAAATTTGAAATTTCACGTAAGGCAGCACTTCTTTATATAGGCGCTTTTGTCTATGTTTTGGGAATTTTTTGTATATTTTCATACTACTCTGATACAGCCAGCACATTTAGTATATTTGGCAAGCCAGTATTTGACGCACTCGACTTTCTTACATCAAATATTATGATGCCAATAGGTGCTATCATATTTAGCTTTTTTGTGGGCTACAAGCTCAAAAAAGAGAGTTTGCATCTACTTTTTGGCGAATTTATGGGAAAAGCGTTTTTTGAAATTTGGTATTTTGCTTTAAGATACATCGTACCAATCGCAATTTGCGCCATCATGATCTATCAAATAGCAGGTAAATGATGGATAGATTTAGTAAAGTTGGTTTTATACTTTCCATTATTGGAGCTGCTATCGGACTTGGCAACGCGTGGAAATTTCCATATATGGTCGGTAGTAACGGTGGTTCAGCATTTATTCTTATATATCTATTTTTTGCTTTTGTTGTTGGACTTAGTATATTTTTTGCTGAGATGGCAATGGGTAAAATTTCACGCCTTGACACGGTTGGAGCATTTAAAAGTCTAGCTACAAAGGGGGCAAATTCTTGGAAATTTGCTGGTGTTGTGATGGTGACAGGGCTATTCATCGCATCTTTTTACACGCTTATTATCGGCTGGGTTTTAAAATACGTTATCTTAAGTCTTGGCGAGCTTCCAAAAGATATGGCAAGCTCAGAAGCGCTTTTTGTAAATTTTACTTCAAAGGGCATAGAGGAGCAAATTTTATATTTTAGCATCGCCTTTTTTGCCTACTTTTTTATACTTACAAAAGGTATAAAAAGTGGAATAGAGCGTATAAATGTATATCTTATTCCAGCACTTTTTATTTTACTTTTGCTTATGCTTGGCTACTCTTTTGGTATGAATGGATTTGATGAGGCGGCTAAATTTTTACTAGTACCTGATTTTTCAAAGATAGATCAAGGCGCTATCTTAAATGCTCTTGGATTAGCTTTTTTTACGATGTGTATTGGCATTGGCTGCATTTTAACCTACTCATCAAGCCTAGGCAATGATACAAATTTATTCACTTCATCACTTTATGTAGTCTTTGCAAATATAATTATTAGCGTAATTATAGGGCTTATAGTTTTTACATTCACCTATGAATTTGGCTCAGAGCCATCAAAGGGTGCAGGGTTAGCATTTATCTCACTTCCAACGCTTTTTGCAAAGCTTGGTTTGCTTGGAAATTTCTTGGCTTTTGCATTTTTTACATCTTTATTTTTTGCTGGTATAACATCGGTTATTTCGCTAGTCGAGCCATTTATATTTTTCTTAAATAAAAGCTTGGGATTTAGTAGAAATAGATCAATTATTATTGTTGGCGCCATAGTTTATGTTTTAGGGATTTTATGTGCATTAAGCGGTATTGGTGATTTTAAAGAAGCACTTACATTTTTTGGTAAGAGCTTTTTTGATTTGCTTGATTATCTTAGCTCAAACATTATGCTCCCACTTGGTGGCATTATATTTGCCATTTTTGTTGGGTACTTTATGAAATTTGAGCTTTTAAAAGAACTATTTTTGCCTTATATGGGTGAGATTGTTTTTAAAATTTGGTATTTTTTAATAAGGTTTGTGGCACCAGTTCTAGTTTTTGTGGTGTTAGTAAGGGAGATTGCATAATGGCAAAAGAACAGTTTTCTAAAATAGGTTATGTTTTAGCAGTTGCAGGGTCAGCTGTTGGACTTGGCAATGCATGGAAATTTCCATACATGGTCGGTGAAAATGGCGGATCAGCATTTGTTATTTTATATCTTTTGATAACGTTTTTAGTTGGCATACCTATCTTTATGGCAGAGCTAAGTATTGGCAAGCTTAGCGAAAGTGATAGTGTAAATGCCTTTAGAAAGTTGGCGAATAAAAATAAAAATTTATGGCAACTGGTTGGAATTTTAGCTATGGTAACCGCAGCTATAATCTCATCTTATTATATTGTGATCATCGGCTGGGTCTTTAAGTATTTCACACTATCTTTTACCGGTCTTCCAAACGATATAGAAAGTTCAAAGGTAATATTTAACGAGCTTCTTACGCATGGTCTTGGCGAGCAGATGCTTTATTTTGTTATTGCATTTGTAGCTTGCTTTTTTATCCTTTCAAAAGGTGTGAAAAGTGGCATTGAAAAGCTAAATGTTTGGATGATGCCAAGCCTATTTATCATGGTTTTAATCATGCTTATCTTTTCTATGACAATGAATGGCTTTACAAAATCGGCTGAGTTTTTACTTGTTCCTGATTTTAGTAAAATTTCATTTAACTCGCTCTTGCTTGCTCTTGGGCTTGCTTTTTGGACACTATCTCTTGGTATGGCAGCTATCATTACATATTCAGCTAGCTTAAGTGATGATACAAATTTAGCTACTTCTACGCTAAGTATCGTTTTTATAAACATCGTCCTAGCCATTATGATGGGTCTTGTTATCTTTACATTTATATTTGAATTTGGCGCAGAGCCGTCTCAAGGACCAGGACTTGTCTTTATCTCGCTTCCAACGCTCTTTGCTAAGCTTGGTGTGATAGGTCAAATTTTAGCTGTAGCATTTTTTGCAGCGCTTATCTTTGCTGGCATTACTTCAGCTATCTCTATCGTAGAGCCGTTTGTATTTTTCTTGATCAGAGAGTATGGCATTAGCAGGATAAAAGCTCTTAGCATAGTTGGAGCCGGTGTTTTTGTATTGGGATTTTTATGTCTTTTATCAAATATAGAAAATGTTGGCGACAAATTTATGCTCTTTGGTAAAAATTTCTTTGATTTTCTTGATTTTACCGCTTCAAATGTTCTGCTTCCAATTAGTGGTATTGGTGGAGCGATATTCGTTGGATATTTTATGAAAAGAGAAGCACTTTATGTGCTATTTAGTCCATATATGAGCGACTTTGTATTTAGTGCGTGGTATTTTTTATTAAGATATGTGGCGCCAGTTTGCGTCTTTATCATCATGATAAATAAATTGTTTTTTTAAGGGTTGTTTATGCAAAAAGTTGAGAAATTTTTTGATAAGGTAGGCGATATAGTCGGCTATATTTGCATGTTTATTATGGCTTTGATGATAATAGACGTCTTTTTTAACGTTGTGGCAAGATATTTTTTCTCTTATGGAAATGTCGCATTTCAGGAGCTTGAGTGGCATTTTTTTGCTGTAATATTTTTGCTTGGCATGAGCTATGCATTAAAAGAAGATGCACATGTTAGAGTTGATATCTTTTATGCTAAATTTTCACCAAAAAATAAAGCTCTTGTAAATATGATAGGAACTGTTATTTTTGTAATCCCATTTGCACTTCTGGTTTCAAATTTATCGTTTGAATTTGTGAGTGACGCTTATACTTCAGTTGAAGCTAGTGCGGATCCAGGCGGCCTTACTCACAGATGGATCATAAAAGCACTTATTCCTTTTTCTTTTTATCTACTTGTATTTTTTGCGATTGGCTTTTTTATAAGAAATTTTAATCTTTACAAAAAAGCTAAAAAGGGGGAATAATGGCTGGTTTGATAATGTTTATAGCTGCACTTTTGATGCTAGGCATTGGCTTTCCAGTAGCCTTTACCTTTGGTGCGGTTTCGATGATATTTGGCATGATTGGTAGTATTGTTGAGAGTATTGGAGACGGAGACGGGCTGCTTGGAAGTATCGAAGTCTTCAAAGATATGTTTAACTTCATGCCTTATAGAATTTTCTCTATCATGGAGAGTAGAATTTTTATAGCAGTTCCACTTTTTGTCTTTATGGGCGTTGTGCTTCAAAAGTCAAAACTAGCTGAGAGGTTACTTGAGAGCATGGGCATGCTTTTTGGAGAAATTCGTGGAGGTATTGCTATTAGCACTATCTTGGTTGGAGCACTTCTTGCAGCTTCAACTGGTGTTGTTGGTGCAAGTGTCGTTGCAATGGGCGTTATAAGCTTGCCTGTTATGTTAAAGTATAAATACGACCAAGCGCTAGGTTGTGGCACTATATGTGCTGCTGGTACGCTTGGACAGATCATTCCACCTTCTATCGTGCTGATTATTTTGGGTGATATATTTTCAGTGCCAGTTGGTGAGCTTTTTCATCAAGCCATCATCCCAGGACTCACGCTAGTAGCAGTTTATATCATTTATATTTTGATTGTTGCTTATTTGAAACCAGATACAGCACCGGTAGTAAAAGATGAGAGCGGTGTTAGTAAATTTAAGCAGATTATGAGAGCACTAATCGCTATCTTTCCACCGCTTTTGCTGGTTATTTGTGTATTGGGTTCTATATTTGCAGGTATCGCTACACCAACTGAAAGTTCAGCTTTTGGCTGCGTTGGAGCCATTATTTTAGCTATTTTTTATAGGACATTTTCATTTTCTATGATAAAAGAGGCATTGGCAGAAAGCGTAAAAACCACAGCACTTGTCTTTGCCATACTTGTTGGTGCAACAGCCTTTTCTATGGTATTTAGTTACACTGGTGGCGATGAGATTGTTGAAAAATTTATGACAAATTTGCCAGGCGAGAAGTGGGGCTTTATTATTTTTAGTATGGTTGTCATCTTTGTGCTTGGCTTTTTTATCGACTTTGTTGAAATTTCATACATTGTGCTTCCTATCTTGGTGCCAATAGCTGCAAAGCTTGGTATAAATCCAATTTATCTAGCAATCTTAGTTGCGATGAATTTGCAAACTTCATTCCTAACGCCGCCATTTGGATTTAGCTTATTTTTCCTAAGGTCAGTCGCACCAGCTGAGATAAAAACGACTGCTATTTATAAAGGCGTTGTGCCTTATATTTTTATTCAGCTTGCTGTGCTTGTATTTTTCTGCGTCTTTTTAATGGAATTAAAGCCAATGCTTGATGCGAGCCACGGCGGATTATTAAACTTCTTGCTCTCACTTTTTAAATGATATAAAAGTTTTTGGTTGTAAAATACCAAAAAAAAGCAAAATGGCTAATTTGAGTTTCTTACCAATTTAGCCATTTTTTATGACCGCTTTTTAGTAAATTTATAAATTTAATGAGGTGAAATATGGCGAAGAAATTTATCGATGTTATGGATACGACCTTTAGAGATGGCTTTCAGTCAGTTTATGGTGCTAGAGTGCTTATGAATGACTTTTTGCCTGCGCTTGAAGCAGCTAAAGAGGCTGGCATAGAGCATTTTGAATTTGGTGGAGGAGCAAGATTTCAAAGCCTTTATTTTTACCTAAATGAAGATGCTTTTGCGATGATGGATAAATTTAGAAGCATCGTAGGACCAAAAGCAAACCTTCAAACCCTAAGCAGGGGCGTAAATACCGTCACACTTGACACTGGTAGCCGCGAGCTAATCGACCTTCACGCAAAACTTTTCAAAAAACACGGAACTACTACTATTAGAAATTTTGACGCGCTAAATGATGTTGAAAATTTAAAATATTCAGGCGAGAGGATCGCTCATCACGGGCTAAAACACGAAGTCGTCGTTACTATGATGGACTTACCAAGTGGCTGTGTGGGAGCTCATGATGTTAAATTTTATGAGAAAATTTTAAGAGAAATTTTAGATGCAAATATCCCATACCACAGCGTTTGCTTTAAAGATGCAAGCGGCACAAGTAGCCCACAAAAGGTCTATGAAACCATAAAAATGGCTAGAAAACTACTCCCAGAAAAAACTCACATCAGACTTCACACACATGAAACCGCAGGCGTAAGTGTGGCTTGCTATCTTGCAGCGCTTGAGGCCGGCGTTGATGGAATAGATCTAGCCGCAAGCCCAGTAAGTGGTGGTACAAGTCAGCCAGATATCTTAACTATGCTTCACGCAGTAAAAGGCAAAAACTACGATCTTGGCGGACTTGACGTGGAGAAAATTTTAAAATATGAAAGCGTTTTGAATGATTGCTTAAAAGAGTATTTCTTGCCACCTGAGGCCGTACAAGTAAGCCCACTCATACCATTTTCACCGATGCCTGGTGGCGCACTCACTGCAAATACCCAGATGATGAGAGATAACAACATCTTGGATAAATTTCCAGAGGTCATCCTTGCGATGCGTGAAGTGGTACAAAAGGGTGGATACGGTACTTCAGTGACCCCTGTTAGTCAGTTTTACTTCCAACAAGCATTTAATAATGTAATGTTTGGCAAGTGGAAGAAGATTGCCGAGGGATACGGCAAAATGGTGCTTGGCTATTTTGGTAAAACTCCAGTTACGCCTGATAAAGAGATCATCAAGCTTGCAAGCGAGCAACTAGGCTTAAAACCAACTACAAAACACGCAGTTGATATAGCTGATAAAGATGAGAGCAAGTCGCTTGATCATGTAAAAGAAATTCTAAAGCAAAACAATATAAAAACTACCGAAGAAAATATATTTATAGCAGCAGCTTGTAAAGAAAAGGGTATTGCATTTTTAAAAGGCGAAGCCAAAGTAAATGTAAGAAAAATCGATCCAAACGCTAAGACAAACGAGGGCAGACAAACTCAAAGTGGCAGATATAGTGTCGTCGTAAATGGTAGCCGCTACAATGTCGAAGTAAGCGAAGGCTTTAACGATAGCATCCAAGTAAAATCGATCACTGAAGTTGAAGGCAAGAGCGTAAAAAATGCTAAAAGTGCAGCAGCAGGCGCAACAGCAAATGATATCGTTGCTAGCTTGCCGGGCGCTGTGCATAAAATTTTAGTAAGTCCTGGCGATCAAGTAAAAAAAGGGCAAGCTGTAGTCGTGCTTGAAGCAATGAAGATGGAGATAGAGGTCAAAGCTCCAAAAGATGGTGTGATAGGCTCTATTGAAGTTAGCAAAGGTCAAAGCGTCGCAAACAATCAAGTGGTGGCTAAATTTAAATAAATTTGCCCATTTTAAAAAGAGAGTGTTAAGCGAAATTTGATTAACATTTTGATGACTTTTAGGTCAGAATTTATAAAAAATGAAAATTTTAAAAGGAAACAACATGATAAATAAACTAGACGAGCTAGGTCTAAAAGAGATCAAAAAGATAAATCACAATCTAAGCTACGATGAGCTTTTTGAGCTTGAAAAGGCAAACAACGAAGGCAGGGTTTCAAGCAACGGCACATTTATGGTTGATACTGGAATTTTTACTGGAAGAAGCCCAAAAGATAAGTACTTTGTCAAACAAGATCCAAGTCAGAAGTATATCGCTTGGGGCAAGATAAATCAGCCTATTACAAAAGAGCTTTTTGACAAGCTTCTTAAAAAAGCAAAAGAGCAGCTAAGCGGCAAGGAAATTTTTATCCAAGACGCATTTTGTGGAGCTAGCAAAAAGAGCCAAAAATCAGTCCGCTTTGTCACTGAAGTAGCGTGGCAAGCGCACTTTGTAAAAAATATGTTTATCCGTCCAAGCAAGGAAGAGCTAGCTAAATTTGAGCCTGATTTTGTAGTATATAACGCTTGTAAGACAAAAAATGAGGACTACAAGGCTGATGGGCTACACTCAGATGTCTTTGTTATCTTTAATGTCGAGGAAAATGTTGCAGTGATCGGTGGCACATGGTACGGCGGCGAGATGAAAAAGGGCATTTTTTCTATGATGAACTACTGGTTGCCACTTGAAGGAAAGCTAAGTATGCACTGCTCTGCAAACGTAGGCGAGAAGGGCGATACAGCGCTATTTTTTGGTCTATCTGGCACTGGTAAAACGACACTTTCAACTGATCCAAAACGCAAGTTAATAGGTGATGATGAGCACGGCTGGGACGATGATGGCGTGTTTAATTTTGAGGGCGGCTGCTACGCAAAATGTATCAACCTTGATCCAAGCAGCGAGCCAGAAATTTACGCAGCGATTAGGCGTGATGCGCTACTTGAAAACGTCGTGGCTGACGAAAAGGGCGTGGTTGATTACAAAGACGGCTCAAAGACTGAAAACACACGCGTGAGCTATCCGATCTATCACATCGACAACTACGAGCCAAGCTCAAGCGCTGGCCATCCAAAAAACATCATCTTTTTAAGTGCTGACGCTTTTGGCGTGCTTCCTCCAGTTGCAAAGCTGACAAAAGAGCAGGCGATGTATTATTTCTTAAGTGGCTACACAGCAAAAGTTGCTGGCACAGAGCGCGGTATAACTGAGCCTGTTGCTACTTTTAGCGCTTGCTTTGGCGAGCCATTTATGCCGCTTCACCCAACTGTCTATGCAAAACTACTTGGTGAGAAGATCGATAAGCATGGCGTTAATGTCTATCTTGTAAATACAGGCTGGAGCGGTGGTGCTTACGGCGTTGGCAAGCGTATGAGCATAAAAGCAACACGTGCTTGCATAAATGCGATCCTTGATGGTAGTATCACAAAATGCGAATTTGAAAATTTTGATAAATTTAACTTCGCTATCCCAAAAGAGCTTGATGGTGTCGAGACAAAACTACTAAATCCAATAAACACATGGACAAATCCGGCTGAGTATAACGCTTCACGTGATAAGCTCGCTAAAATGTTTGTTGAAAATTTCAAACGATATGAAGATGTAAAAGAGGGCGTTGAATACGCTAAAGCTGGTCCAAAAGCTTAATTTATATATAGCCTTGCAAAGAGTTTGCAAGGCTGTTCCTAATATCTTACAAGAATTTTTAGTTGGTATTTTTGATATGGCTAAATTTAAAGTATCTCTCTTCCAAATTCCAAGCTCAAGTATTACATTTGTAAATTTATTCTAGTAAGTAACAAAATATTAGATATTGCCAAATATATGAGTTACTAATAAAATTTTCCTATTACAATTAGCCTCTAGTTTTTCTTTTTGTGCTTGAACCAGTTATCAAATATCATTTATTGCGATGCTGTTTTTAAAAATTTTTATAGGTTTGAGGAGGAGATATATCGCATTAAATTTAGAATAAAAAAACTATAAGGGCAAAGTTGCCCTTATAGTTATAAATGTATATTATGAGTGAAAGTGAAATTCTTCTGGATGATCTAGTGCGTATCTAAATTTCTCCATATCAACCTTTTTGTCCCAGATAGATACGATCATGCAGCCAACGGCATTGCCGCAAAGGTTACCAACAGCACGCATCTCTGACATAAATTTATCAACGCCAAGTAGCACAGCTACGGTGACTACTGGTATGCCAGTGCTTGGAAGTGCGCTTAGTGTGCCAGCAAGGACGACAAAGCCTGAGCCTGTAACGCCAACAGCGCCTTTACTTGTGATCATTAGCACGATTAGTATGCTTATTAGGTGTTCAAAACTTAGCGGGATATTAAATGCTTGAGCCAAGAAGATAACGCTTAAACTTAGATAGATGTTGGTGCAGTCAAGGTTAAATGAGTAGCCAGTTGGGATGATAAGGCCAACTGCGCCTCTATTTATACCAGCTGCTTCTAGCTTTTGCATAAGTGGTGCAAGAGCTGTTTCGCTCGAGCTTGTCGCAAAAACGACCAAGACCTCTTTTGAGATAAAGCGCATAAATTTAAAGACATTGACTTTGGCAAAGTAGCAAATGACGCCAAGCACGACAAAGATGAAAAAGCAGCTTGCAAGCGCCATAACTACAAGAAGCTCCATCATGCCAAGAAGCGTTCCGATGCCAAATTTACCGATCAAGTAAGCCATCGCTGAAAAGGCCGCCACTGGGCTAAATAACATAAGCCAAGTAAGAAGCTTTAAGACGTAGTGCTGGATAAATTCAAGCGGTTTTAGACAAGCTTGCTTTTTATCATGAGCAAGTAGTGAAAGCACGATGGCAACGACAATCGCCA
The DNA here is from genome assembly GCF_002912895.1 of Campylobacter concisus. Taxonomy (GTDB): domain Bacteria; phylum Campylobacterota; class Campylobacteria; order Campylobacterales; family Campylobacteraceae; genus Campylobacter_A; species Campylobacter_A concisus_G. The sequence continues at coordinate 21,432 of NZ_POZX01000065.1, read as the reverse complement.
TGAAAAGCACTTGAAGTGTGTTTGATTTTATAAATGGATCAAGTATATGCACGTACGGGAAGATGTCATCTACTGGTACAGCGCCTCTTAAAAGATGAAGCGTGTGTGCTAAAAAGCCACTATTTGCATCCATATTTCCAGCTTGAGATGTAAATTTAGCCACACTTGAGGCGTCAAGCTGGGTGTAGTCAAGGTTCATGCCATGTCCTGGACGAAGTGTCTCGCCAAAGATGATACCAACAGCAAGAGCAAGCGTGCTAACTATCTCAAAGTAGATAAACGCCTTAAGCCCGATGGTGCCAAGATCTTTTAGGCTCTCAAGTCCGACGATGCCTGAAACGATCGTTAAAAAGATGATAGGGCCGATTAAAATTTTAAGGGCTTTTATAAAATAATCAATGCCTGGCTTGCTCGCTATGCCAAGCTCAGGTGCGACCATACCGACGATAACACCGCCAACTATACCTATCACAACCCAAATGGCGAGATTGGTAAATAGCCTCACAAAGAGACTTTTTTGCGTTTTTGCACTATCCATAAATTCCCCTTTTATAGGCTCTGCTTGATCTCTGCTGAGAGGATCTTGTCGCCTTGCCTGATAGCATCAAGTACCTTTAAGCTCTCATCGTCAGCGCACTTTCCAAAGACTGTATGCACGCCGTCAAGATGAGGTTGCTTGCTGTGGCAGATGAAAAACTGTGATCCGCCAGTGTCGCGACCTGCGTGAGCCATGCTAAGGCTGCCACGCTCGTGCTTTGCCTTTTGATTGTCGCATTCGCATTTTATCCTCCAGCCAGGACCGCCTGTACCTGTGCCATTTGGGCAGCCGCCTTGGATGACGAAATTTGGTATAACTCTGTGAAAATTTAGGCCATTGTAAAAGCCTGTTTTTATCAAATGGACAAAATTTGCAACAGTTTGCAGTGCATCCTCGGCAAAAAGCTCAAGTTTGATATCGCCTTTTTCTGTCTTTAAAACCGCAAATTTATCTTTTTTTAGTTCGTCTAAATTTATATCATAAACTTTTAACTCATCAAAACGCATGTTGCTCCTTTTTACTCGATATTTGTATAAACTGCTTGGACGTCATCGTCGTCTTCTAGCTTGTCAAGAAGCCTCTCAATCTCAAGCATTTGCTCTTCATCTAGGCTCACGGTTTGATTTGGCAAGTACTGAAGTGAAGCTTTTTTAACTACTAAATTTAACTTCTCTATCCCTTCATGCAGCGTGCCAAAATTTGCGTAATCACCATAAACAAATAGTGCGTTTTCGTCTTCTTCGATGTCACTTAGTCCATAATCAATCAGCTCAAGCTCAATCTCTTCGATATCTGCGCTTGGTTTTTCAAGCTCAAAAACGCTCTTTCTTGTAAACATAAAGCTAAGGCTGCCACTTGGCAAAATTTCTCCGCCATTTTTGCTAAATATCGCTTTTACATTTGCAACTGTTCTTGTTGGGTTGTCAGTAGCGCACTCGACGATGATTTGCACGCCGTGAGCTGCTTTGCCGTCGTAAAAGATAGTCTTGATATCAGCGCTATCTTTGCCATTTGCTCTTTTTATAGCTGCATCGATGTTATCTTTTGGCATATTTTCAGCTTTTGCCGCTGCGATAGCTGCACGAAGTTTTGGGTTCATATCCGGATCACATCCGCCATCTTTTGCCGCTACTGTTATAGCCTTTGCAAGTTTTGGAAATACCTTGCTCATCTTATCCCATCTAGCTTCTTTTGCTGCTCTTCGGTACTCAAATGCTCGTCCCATAAATATCCTTAAATAAATTTTTTACGGATTATAACTAAAAAAATTTTATACTTTTTTAAAACATTTTTAGTTTGCCTGCTAAAGCGCCTGATTTGCAAATTTGAAAATAATATTTGGTAAAAATTTAAGCTAAAGGCATATAATCATACTCATGATAAAAAATGCTCAAAAACAAGATGCAAAAAGCTGCATAAAACTACTAAATTTAGCGATGGAGGATATCGCCTACAAGCTAAGTGGCTACGACGATCCTATTAAAAGTAATGAAATTTTAGAAATTTTTTTCAAAAGTGAGACAAATAGACTTAGCTATAAAAATGTCTTTGTTTATAAAAATAACGAGGAAATTATCGCAGCGATGTGTGCTTACTTTGGTGGCGATGCAGCAATGCTTGATAGAGAAATTTCACAGCATCTAAAAGCTCTTGGCAAAGATGACAAGGTAGAAAAAGAGTGTTTTGATGATGAGTTTTATATAGATAGTATCGCTGTTGATGAAAATTTTAGAGGCCAAGGGCTTGCAAAAGAGCTCATAAGGCATTCATTTGTCAAGGCAAAAGAGCTAGGGCATAAAAAGGTTTCATTGATAGTAGATACAAATAAGCCAAAAGTTCGTAAATTTTACGAGAGTTTGGGCTTTAAATTTAATGTCAAGAAAATTATAAATTTACATGAATACGACCATATGATAAAGGAGATAATATGAAAACATTTGAAGCAAACAATATCCACTGCCAAAACTGCGCAAACACTATAAAAAACGCACTTGAAGATGACTTTGGCGAGATAAAAGTCGATCTTAGCAAAGAGCCAAGACAAGTAAGCGTCGATATAAAAGATGGCGATGTAGAGAAATTTAAATCAGAAATGGCTGATCTTGGATTTGACGTTATAAAGGAACTTTGATATGCCTTTAAAAGTCAAACTAAATATAGCTGGAATGAGCTGCGTAAATTGCTCAAACGCTATCGAGAAAGTTTCTAAAAAGATAGATGGGGTGCTTGAAGCAAATGTAAATTTTGCAAATGCAAGCGGCGAATTTGTCCTAAAAGACGCTAGCGTGCGTGAAGTTTTAGAGCAAAAGATAAAGAAGCTTGGCTATTTTGTGGCGACAAATATTGATGAATTTGAAGCCAAAAGAGACGAGCATATAACTGCGATCAGAAATAAATTTATATTTGCATTTCTAGCGAGCATGGTCATCATGGCGCTTGAGATGTTTGTAAGGCCTAGCGTGGTTGTAAATTTAGCCATTTTAGCGCTTGGCTTTTTGGTGCTAGCTTTTAGTGGCAAAGACTTCTTTGCTCACGCCATAGAGGCTGTTAAAAACAAAAACTACGATATGAACGTGCTTGTAGCTCTTGGAAGCGGCAGTGCATTTTTATACTCGCTTTTTGTTGTGATCTTTTCAGATTTCATCCCAGATGATCTAAAAAATGTCTATGTCTCGGGCGCAGCGATGATAATAGCCTTTGTTTTGCTAGGTAAGTATCTTGAAGAGCGCTCAAAGGCAAAGGCAGGCGACTACCTAAAGACGCTACTTAAAATTTCGCCAAAGACCGCCTTTTTGGTCATGCCAGATGGACATAGTAAAGAGGTAAATGTAAATGAGCTAAAAGTAGGCGACATCGTCATCGTAAAAAATGGCTACAACATTCCAAGTGATGGCGTGATAGTTCAAGGTGGCGCTGAGATAGATGCTTCTATGCTTACAGGAGAGAGCTTGCCAGTTTATAAAGAGGTGGGAGATGGCGTATTTGCCGGCACTCTAAACACAAATGGCTACATAAGCGTCAAGGTGACAAAGAGCTCTTACGAGAGCTTGCTATCTCAAATTTTAAACCTACTAAGCGACGCTAGCTCTAAAAAGATGCCTATCGGACGGCTGGCTGACAAGATAGCAAACATCTTTGTGCCAAGTGTCGTGGCGATCTCAGTTCTTACATTTTTAATATGGATAATTTTTAGTGGAAATTTCGCCTATGCGATCTCTAGCGCGATCTGCGTTTTAATAATCTCATGTCCATGCGCTCTTGGACTTGCTACGCCAATAGCAATAGTAAGCTCGCTTGCACGTGGTGCAAAAGCTGGAATTTTAGTAAAAAATCCAGAAGTTTTAGAGCTAATAAAAGATGCTAAATTCGTAGCATTTGACAAAACAGGCACACTTAGTAAAGGGCAAATCAGCGTCAAAAGCTCAAATTTAAGCGAGCAAGATTTAGCTCTTATCGCTTCTGCTGAAAATTTAAGTGAGCATCTCATCTCAAAAGCTATCGTTAGATATGCAAAACAAAAATGTATAGATTTACAAAAGCTAAATGGAAAATTTCAAAATGTTGTCGGGCAAGGCATCATCTATGAGGATGAGAATAATCAGATAATAATCGGAAACGAAAAGCTGCTTTTGGCAAATGAAGTGAGTTTAAATCCGGATGAAAGTAACGCTATAAAAGAGGCTACAAACGATGAAAGCGGCGTCATACTTTGTGCTATAAATAAAAAATTTGTTGGTTTTTTAACGCTTAGTGATGAGCTAAAAGACGAGGCAAGTGATGTTATAAACGAGCTTACAAGTCTAAATTTACAAAGTGTGATCCTTTCAGGCGATGATGAGAAGGTGGTTGCAAGTATTGCCAAGAAGCTAAATGTGAGTAAATATCACGCAAGTATGCTGCCTGAAGATAAATTTAATGAGATAAAAGAGCTTACAAATCATGGTGGCGTTATCTTTGTTGGAGATGGCGTAAACGACTCACCATCACTTAAAGAGGCAAGTGTTGGTATCGCTATGAACTCGGGCTCAGATATAGCAAAAGGTGCTGGAGATATCGTGCTTATTAAAAATGATTTGCGTGGAGTGACTGGACTAGTTAGATTAGCAAATGCTACTATGGCAAATATAAAAGAAAATTTATTTTGGGCATTTATGTATAACGCGATTTGTATCCCAGTGGCTGCAGGCGTGCTCTACCCGGTCTTTGGGCTACTTTTAAGCCCAGTTTATGGCTCAATGGCGATGTGTCTTAGCTCTGTTACTGTCGTTTTAAACGCACTTAGACTTAGATATCTACGACTTAAGGATTAAAATTTGAAACTTGGAGAACTTTATAGCGTTGTAGCGGCTGCGCTTGCTGCAAATTTTAGTGGCATTTTGGATGTTTCATCTTTTATGCGTATCAAAAAGACAAATGCGTGGATAACGCAGACTAATAGCGAAGCAAATAAAAAAGGCAATGAGCTTTATACCAAATTTATCAAAGATGAAAGTAGTGCTGCTTTATGTGACGATTTTGTCATTTTAAAGTCAAAATTTGAGGCAAGTTACTATTTTTCGTCTGCAAAAGATGATCTAGCTCAATTTTATAAGGCTATAAATTTTCAGCCAAAGATGGGCGAGGTTGATAGCATCTCAAATCAGCTAATTTTAATAGCAAATATTTTAAAAAGCGAAGCATCTAATGAGTCTATGAAACTTCTTGCAGCTTTTAGTGTCTCATTTTTCTTGCCTTATGCTAAACAGCTTTCAAGAGATATCCAAAAAGACGCAACTAGCAATTTTTATAAATCAATGGGATATTTTTTAGAGGATTTTTGCTTAGTTTTAGAAACTATTATTGGTAAGGCTTAGTTTTAAGCCTGTGCCATTTCTATCATTTGAGTTTTAATATTTAAAATGTTATTTTGAATGGCTGACTGCTCTAAATTTAAGTAATGAAGCATTTGCATAGAGTTACGATCTTTTAGGCTTTGGATGCTTGAAATTTGATGCGAAATATCTAGCTTTTGATCTTGTAATTTTTCTAAGTCTTTTTGTAACTGTATGGCACTTGCTTTATTAATAATTATAGAGGAAATTTTAGCATCTTCTCTTTGTTCTACATGTACTTCATTGCTTCTAATAATATCTTTCTTGTCATAGCCAGAAGATACTAACATGCTTGTTTTTGAGCTATTTGAAGAGATAGATGTATAGCCATCATGATAGAAAATATTTGAGTTCATGTTCGCATCTATTTGCATATCATCCTTCCTCTTATAGATTATTTTTATTTTAAACTATCTCAATAGAAAATTAAAATAGTTTTTAAAAAGTTATATTTTGAATTATATTTCTATATCCTTAAAGATAAATTATATTTATAACTTTTTTGCAACTTTATAGTTAAAATACCCAGTTAAGTGCTATTTTGTTAAAATCACGCAAAACTAATTAAAGGTAAAGCTATGAAAGAAGAGAGAAACGCACATAAAAAGATGTGGGAGGGTAGATTTAGCGAGGCTAGCTCGAAGCTACTTGAGGAATTTAATGCCTCTATAAATTTTGATAAAAATCTTTTTGAAGAAGATATTGCCGGGAGTAAGGCTCACGCAAAGATGCTTGGAATTTGTGGAATTTTGAAAAAAGATGAGCCAGAGGCGATTATAAGGGGGCTTGATGAGGTTTTGGCTGAGATAAGAGCTGGTAAATTTACTTTTAAGATAGAGGATGAAGATATACATATGGCAGTTGAGAAGCGCCTTAGCCAGATCATCGGCGCCGAGCTTGGTGGCAGACTGCACACAGCTAGAAGTAGAAATGACCAAGTTGCCCTTGATTTTAAATTTTACGTATTGAAGAAAAATTTAGAAATTTCTTCATGTATAAAAGAGCTTATCGCCACACTTACAAATTTGGCAAAAAACCACAAAGATACGCTAATGCCAGGCTACACACATCTTCAACACGCTCAGCCAGTAAGCCTTAGCTATCACTTGCTAGCATATGCATTTATGTTTAAAAGAGATTTCGAGCGTTTTGTTAGCTCATATGAGCGAAACAACCTAAGTCCGCTTGGTTCAGCAGCCCTTGCAGGCACTCCTCATAAGATAGATAGAACTATCGTTGCAAGTGAGCTTGGCTTTGTAGGTTGCACGCAAAATGCGATGGATAGCGTGAGTGACCGCGACTTTGCGCTTGAGATTTTATTTAACATTAGCGTTTTCATGACGCACGCTTCTAGGCTTTGCGAGGAGCTCATACTTTGGAGTTCGCAAGAATTTGGCTTTGTAAGCATCAGTGACGCTTATAGCACAGGCAGCTCAATCATGCCACAGAAGAAAAACCCTGATGTTGCCGAACTCATACGCGGTAAAACTGGACGCGTAAATGGAAATTTAGTAGCACTGCTAACTACGATGAAAGGTCTGCCACTTGCTTATAATAAAGATATGCAAGAAGATAAAGAGGGTGTTTTTGACAGCGTCTCAACCATTTTAAGCTCGGCTACTATCCTAAACGAGATGATAAAAACAGCTAAATTTAATAAAAAAAATATGCTAAAAGCAACAAAAACCGGGCATCTAAGTGCCACTGATCTGGCTGATTATCTAGTGCGTGAAAAAAATATTCCATTTAGAACAGCACATTTTATTACAGGTAAAGCTGTTGCAAAGGCTGAAAGTTTAGGACTTGATTTGAGTGAATTAAATGAAGAGCAGCTAAAAAGTGTCGATGAAAATTTAGATGAAAATGCTATTAAATTTCTAGATCTTCACGCTTCAAAAGAGGCTCGCAATTCAAAAGGCGGCACGGCAAATAAAAGCGTTGAAGAGCAAATTAAAATTTTAGACGATTGGCTTAAGTAAAAAGAGTTATAATTACGCGTAATTTACAAATTTTAAAGGATGAAAAATGTTTTTTGATGGCAAGAATAAAGAGCTTTCTAGTAAAAATGAAGCTTTAGAGAGAGAAAATGAAGCTTTAAAGGCTGAAATTTTAACACTTAAAGAGGAGCTAAAAAACGTTAAAACTTGTGAGCCAAAAGAGCAAGCTAAGGATAAGCAAGAGGCTGTAAATTTATTGCTTTCAAGTTATCAAGATGGTATAAATTTCTTGCAATTAACAATGGAAGAAAATCTAAAAATGCTTGAAAGTATAAATGGACTAAATGAAAAAACTTTCAAAGAGACGGGCGAACTCAAGTCCCAAACGGCTGAAATTTTAAACTCGATCGAGCAAGTAAGCCAGATGAGCAATGACCTTTCAAATGACGCTTCTTCGCTTAATGGAAGCGTAAATTCGATTGCTGAGATTATAAATTTAATTAAAGACATCTCAGATCAGACAAATTTGCTAGCTCTAAATGCTGCGATCGAGGCGGCCCGTGCTGGTGAGCATGGACGAGGTTTTGCAGTCGTGGCAGATGAGGTTAGAAAGCTTGCTGAGCGTACTCAAAAAGCGACACTTGAAGTAGAAGTGAATATAAATGGCCTTAAGCAAAGTGCGAATACGATGATCGAAATGAGTGAGAATTTCTCAAAAATTTCTGCAAATGCTATGAAGATTTTAGGTGGATTTGAAGGAAATATCTCAAGCGTAAACGCAAATACGCAAAATATCCTAAATCAGGCTTTAAATGTTACAAATGAAGTCTATGTAAGCAATGGAAAAATAGATCATATAAATATGAAGCTAAATGGATATAGAGGCGTACTTTTAAATGAGTTTAATAAGATTCAAGATGTTCATGAGTGTAGATTTGGCAAATGGTATGAAAAAGATGTGAAAAATACTCTTGTAAAAGATGCCAAAATTCTCTCAAGTATCGCAGCTCATCATGAAAATGTTCATCATGGACTAGAAAAAGCGATGGTTATTTTTGCTGATAAAGACAAAGGAAATCTACCTGGCGTTGAAATATTAAAAGATGTCGAAAACTCAAGTAAAGTAGGTTTTGAAGAGTTGCTTGAAGCTATTAAGTCTGCAAGAAAATAAAATTTTAGACTCATGCTTTGAGTCTAAAATTTAGAAGTTATTAAAATGTGCTTTGTGGATCAGCTACGCCTTCGCTCCAGCCAAGCTTAGCTCCACCAAGCAGGTGAAAATGTAGATGCATAACTTCTTGACCGCCGTTTTCACCGCAGTTTGTTATAAGGCGGTATCCGCTCTTATCAACGCCCATTAAGGTCGCCACTTCTTGGATAAATTTTGTCATCTCTCCCATTAAAATCGGATCCATCTCTTGGAAATTTTTATAGTGTTTTTTTGGGATGATTAGGATGTGGATCGGCGCTTTTGGATTAATGTCGTTAAAAGCTAGAAATTTCTCGCTTTCAAGCACTTTGTTGCAAGGGATTTCACCAGCTACGATCTTTTCAAATATGGTCATTTTAGCTCCTTTGAAATTTTGCAAAATTATATCAAAGTGTGCTTAAATTTCGTGCTCTTTATCTTGATTTTAACTCTTTTTCTATAAAATCGACTCAAAAATTTATAAAGGCAAAAAATTGCAAGATTTCGTTAATAAAATCAAAAATGAAATTTCAACGCTTGATGATTTGGAAAAAGTCAGGGTAGAAATTTTTGGCAAAAAGGGCATCTTGGCGCAAGGCTTTGCAAAGCTAAAAGAGCTTGGCGAGGACGAGAAAAAGGAATTTGCAGCAAATTTAAATAAGCAAAGAGATGAGCTTGGCGCGCTAATAGAAGCTAAAAAGGCTGAGCTTAGCGAGCAAGAGATAGATAACAAGATGAAAAAAGAAGCCGCTGATATCACGCTATTTAATGAGCCTATTGCTAGCGGGGCACTTCATCCTGTGATGGCTACGATGGATAAGATAATTGAATACTTTTTAGCTCTAAATTTCTCGCTCGAGACTGGACCACTAATAGAAGATGATTTTCACAACTTTGAGGCGCTAAATTTACCAAAATATCACCCAGCAAGAGATATGCAAGATACATTTTATCTAGATGATTTTAGACTTTTAAGGACGCATACGAGCCCAGTTCAGGTGCGAACTATGCTAAATCAAAAGCCACCTATTCGCATGATAGCGCCAGGCACCGTCTTTAGACGCGATATGGATTTAACGCATACACCGATGTTTCACCAGGTCGAGGCCCTTGTGGTGGAGGATGCTGAGAAAGTTAGCTTTGCAAATTTAAAATCAATGCTAGAAGGCTTTTTAAAGCACATGTTTGGCGATGTTGAAGTGCGTTTTCGCCCTAGCTTTTTCCCATTTACGGAGCCTAGCGCAGAGGTTGATATCAGTTGTATATTCTGCCACGGCAAGGGCTGCAGAGTATGCAAGCAGACTACTTGGCTTGAGGTACTTGGATGCGGAGTCGTTGATCCAAATGTATTTAAGGCGGTTGGCTATAAAAATGTAAGTGGATATGCCTTTGGCCTTGGCGTTGAGAGATTTGCAATGTTGCTTCATAGAGTGCCTGATCTAAGGTCGCTTTTTGAGGGAGATTTAAGATTGTTGGAGCAGTTTAAATGATAATTTCAAAGCATTGGTTAAACGAGTGGATCGACCTTAGCGAGGTTAGTGGCGAGACACTTTCAAAGACATTAAATTCTATTGGGCTAGAGGTTGATAGTTATAAAGAGATAAATTTGCCAAAGAGTATCGTGGTTGGCTACATAAAAAGTAGAGAAAAGCACCCAGATGCCGATAAGCTAAGCGTTTGTCAAGTGGATGTTGGTGGAGAGACGCTTCAGATCGTGTGTGGGGCTAAAAACGTTGAAGCTGGCCAGTTTGTGCCAGTTGCACTTATTGGCACGACTATGCCAAATGGTCTTGAGATAAAAAAAGCAAAGCTAAGAGGTATCGAGTCAAGTGGCATGATCTGCTCTTCAAGTGAGCTGGGACTTCCAAAGGTAAACGATGGAATTTTACCACTTGATGAGAGCATCGGCAAGCTAAAACTTGGTACAAGTCTTAGCGAATTTGAGATATTTAAAGATACGATAATCGAAGTTGATGTCACAGCAAACAGAGGCGATTGCCAAAATTTACATGGCATCGCAAGAGAAATTTGTACAGCGCTTGATCTAAATATGAAAGATAGTCACGAAGACGATGAGAGCGAAAATTTACTAGGTATTGGCAGAATAGCTTCTGTGCGAGCAGAGGATAAAGTAAGTGGGTCATTTTTGTATAAGGCTTTTGAGCTAAAAGAGGGACTATATGAAAATCTAATAACTCGCATGCGTCTAGCATTAATAGAGTGTCAAAAGACAAATTTAGTTGAGAGACTGCTTGAATACGCGACATTTTGCACGGGTGTTTTATTTAGGGCTTATGATCACGCTAAACTTGTAAGTGAAGGCGAAAAGGCTGTTTTTGATATAAAAAATGGCGAAAATGGCGAATGTGTCGTTTATTGCGAGGATAAAAATTTAGGCATTGCTGGAATTTACCAAAGTGACGTAGCAAGGGTAGATGAGAAGTCAAAAGTGATCCTAGTAGAAGCTAGCTATGTAAAGCCAGATGTAGTTTCAAAAGCTATTTTTGAAAATAAAAATTTACCAAAGGGTGATCAAATTTATCGCTCAAGTCGTGGTAGCGAGCCAAATTTAGCTTATGGAGCGGATTATTTATTTAAAAGACTTGCTAGTTTTAAAGATGCTCTAAATCTCTTTGCTGGCTCACAGCAGTCGCTTTTAAACACCGAGCCTATAACACTAAGTATCTCTCTTTTTGAGCTTAAAAATATGATCGGTCAAGATATTGCTAGAAATGACGTCGTTAAAATTTTAAAGAAACTTGGCTTTGAGATCGCAGTAAATGTTGAGCAAGAAAGCTTTAATGTAAAAGTGCCGTTATTTCGCCACGATATAGTAAATTCTCACGATGTTTGTGAGGAGATCGTAAGGATAGTAGGCATAGACAATATCGCCTCAAAACCACTAAATTTCTCTGAGAAAAATAGGCTAAATAAGACATATTTTGACTATAAAAACGCCCTAAATTTAAGACGCCGTGCAGCTGATAATGGCTTTTTTGAAAGTGTGCACTATGTCTTTGATAGTGAGGACGAGCTTAGCGAGCTAAATTTTAAGCCATGCAAAGTCAAGATACTAAATCCTATAAATAATGAGTTAAACACGCTTAGACCGACACTTGTTAATCACCTTCTAAGCTCAAGCGAGAAAAATATCAAAAACTCGAAACGCTCAGTTAGACTTTTTGAGCTTGGAGAAATTTTTGATGAAAATGCAAATCGGGGCTTAAATTTAGGCTTTGTTGTGTCTGGACTTTTAAAAGAGCCAACACTGATAAACGGTGCAAAAGGCGAGGAGGCAAATTTCTATGCATTTGCATCGATGGTGCAAAATGTCATAGGTAAATTTGAGCTAAAGCCTTGCCAGGGTATCTCATATCTTAGCCCATACGAACAAGCACACATCTATCAAAATGGCGAAAATATCGGATATATTGGTAGGATTGATGCAAGAGTAGAGGCAAAGAGAGATCTGCCAAGAACATATGTTTGCGAGATTGATTTTGCTAAGCTTAAATTTGAGCCAATTTTGGCAGTGCCTTACTCTAAATTTCAAAGTACAACAAGGGATCTTAGCCTTATTGTGCCTGAAAATTTCGAGGCTGGACAAATTTATGAGTGCATAAGAGGGCTAAATCTAAAAGAGCTAAAAGAATTTTTACCAGTTGATATCTACAAAGATGCAAAGCTAAATGGCTCGATCAGTCTTAGCCTTAAATTTACATTCCAAGATATGGAAAAAACACTCGAGGATGACGATATAAACGCACTTATGGATAAAATTTTAAGTGAGCTAAAAGAGAAACTAAATATCGGAATAAGATGAGAATTTATCCATTAGAAAAAAGTCTAAATTTAACTATTGACGACATCGCAGCGGATAAGTCCATCTCGCATAGATGCGCGATTTTTTCGCTTTTAAGTGATAAGCCTTCTCGCATTAGAAACTATCTAAGAGCAGGCGATACACTAAATACCTTAAAAATAGTCCAGCTTTTAGGTGCAAAAGTTGAGGACAATGGTTCTGAAATAGCGATCATGCCGCCACAAAAGATAAAAGAGCCAAATGAAATTTTAGAGTGTGGTAACTCTGGTACGGCGATGAGGCTTTTTATGGGGCTACTTGCTGCGCAGGAGGGCTTTTTCGTGCTAAGTGGTGATAGATATTTAAACTCACGTCCAATGGCTAGAATAGCAAAACCTCTAAATGATATGGGCGCAAAGATAGATGGTGTAAACAACGCAAATAACGCTCCGCTTTGCATAAGAGGGAGTAAATTTGAAAGATTTAGTTTTGAGGGCAAGATCGCCTCAGCTCAGGTAAAAAGTGCGCTTTTACTAGCGGCTCTTTACTCAAATGGCTGCAAATTTAGTGAGCCAGAGCTAAGTAGAGATCATACTGAGCGTATGCTTGCTGGTATGGGAGCTGATATAAAGCGTGACGACCTAGAGATCACTTTAGAGCCGATGAAAGCTCCACTTGCGCCACTTGATATAGACGTGCCAAATGATCCAAGTTCTGCATTTTTCTTTGCGGTCGCAGCACTTATCATTCCGGGCTCACACATTATTTTAAAAAATATTTTGCTAAATAAAACTCGCATCGAAGCTTATAAAATTCTAGAAAAAATGGGAGCTGAGATAAAATTTCACAAAACCTCAAGCAAATATGAAGATATCGGTGATATCGAGGTTAGATACTCGCCAAATTTAAAAGGCGTAGAGGTTAGTGAAAATATCTCGTGGCTCATCGATGAAGCCCCGGCTTTAGCCATTGCATTTGCCTGCGCTAAAGGCCAAAGTAAGCTGATAAATGCCAAAGAGCTTCGTGTAAAAGAGAGTGATAGGATAGCCGTCACGATAAATGCGTTAAAGCAGTGCGGCGTTGATGCTAGCGAGCTTGAAGATGGCTTTATCATAAATGGTTCAGAGGCTAAATTTGCCACGATCGATAGTCACGGAGATCATAGGATTGCGATGAGCTTTGCTGTGCTTGGACTAAAGTGCGGCATGCAGATAGAAAAGAGCGAATTTATCGCTACTTCGTTTCCAAATTTTGCTGAAATTTTAAAGAAAATGGGAGCTAGAGTTGAAGATCGAGCTTGCTAGTAGTTATGGCTTTTGCTTTGGCGTAAAAAGAGCGATAAAGATAGCTGAAAATGCTGGAGATGCCGCAACTATCGGCCCGCTCATCCATAACAACGAAGAGATAAGTAGGCTTGAAAAAAACTACAATGTAAAGACTCTTGAGGGTATAAATGAGCTAAAAGATGAGAAAAAAGCAATCATACGCACTCATGGCATTACTAAAAACGACCTAGCTGAGCTAAAAAAGACGGACATAAAAGTGATCGATGCAACTTGCCCATTTGTGACAAAACCACAACAAATTTGTGAAAAAATGAGTGAAGAGGGCTATGATGTGGTGATCTATGGCGACATGCACCACCCTGAGGTAAAAGGCGTGAAGTCATACGCTAAGGGCAACGTCTATGTTGTGCTTGAAGAGAGCGAGCTAGAGGGTATTAAATTTAAGCAAAAGGTCGCTCTTGTTAGCCAAACGACTAGAAAAGTTGAGAAATTTATGCAGATCGCAAATTATTTAATGCTTCATGTAAAAGAGGTGCGCGTTTTTAACACGATCTGCAACGCAACATTTGAAAACCAAGAGGCCGCTAAAAATTTAGCAAAAAGGGCTGACGTGATGATAATCATCGGCGGAAAAAACAGCTCAAACACAAAACAACTCTACCTAATATCTAAAAATTTCTGCGAAGATAGCTACCTTATTGAAAGCGAAGAAGAGCTTGAAAGATCATGGTTTGACGGTAAAAATTTGTGTGGTATAAGTGCGGGTGCTAGCACACCTGACTGGATCATACAAAAAGTTGTTGATAGAATCAAAAAAGTATAAAATTTATCCTAGCTAAAGCCACAATTAACTATAATAAGCCGATTTGCCTCTACTGGCATAATAAAATTTAAAGGATCAAGATGGCTGTGAACAAAAGTGTTCAATTAGGAAAAGCAAAAGACGAAGATATCGAAGATATTGATTTTGCTGCGATGTTAGAGGAGTCTTTTAAAAAGACTGAAGAAGATAGTGACGCAAAGATCGTCAGTATCAATGGCGATGAGGTTTTAATCGATGTTGGCAAGAAGTCAGAAGGTATTTTGAATCTTTCTGAAATCACTGACGCAAACGGCAACCTGACGCATAAAGTTGGCGATACGATCAAAGTTGTAATAACTGGATCAAGAAATGGAAGACCTATAGTGTCGCACAAAAAAGCACTTAGAAAAGAGAAAGTTAAAGCTTTCATAGAAGCTTACGATCCTGAAAATTCTGATGAAATCGAAGTAAAAGTAATCGGAAAAAATAAAGGTGGTTTTATCACTCAAGACGCAAATGGCGTAGAATTTTTCTTACCAAGAACACACAGCGGATTTAAAAACGCTGAGGGCGTAGTTGGAAAATCATACAAAGTAAGAGTTATAAAAGTCGATAAAGAAGAGAATAGCATCGTTGTCTCAAGAAAGAAAATTTTAGATGACGACCGCAAAAAACGCAAAGAAGCCCTATCAAGCATAGTAGAAAACGATAGCGTTATAGAGGGTACAGTTAAAAAGATCACAACTTATGGTATGTTTGTCGATGTTGGCGGCGTAGATGGACTTGTGCATTACAGCGAGATAAGCTACAAAGGCCCAGTAAATCCTAGCTCTTTATATAAAGAAGGCGATAAAGTTTTAGTTAAAGTTATCAGCTATGACAACGAAAAACGCCATCTATCTCTATCTATCAAGGCAGCTACCCCAGATCCTTGGGAAGAGATCATAAGCGATGGCCTAGAAGTTGGCGACACTATAAAAGTAACAGTTAGCAACATCGAGCCTTATGGCGCATTTGTCGATCTTGGAAATGATATTGAAGGTTTTTTACATATATCTGAAATTTCATGGGACAAAAATATCAAAAATCCAAAAGATCACATCAGCGAAGGTCAAGAGATCGATGTTGAGGTTATCGAAATAGACGCAAAAGGACATCGCTTAAGAGTGAGCCTTAAAAATTTACTTCCAAAGCCATTTGATGAATTTAAAGCAAAATTTAAAGAGGGCGACGTAGTAAAAGGCGTTGTAACAACTATCACAAATTTTGGTGCATTTGTTAGAGTAGGCTGCGTTGAGGGCTTGCTACACAATGAAGACGCTTCTTGGGATAGAAATGATAAGTGCAAAGATATGTTCAAGGCTGGTGACGAGCTAGAAGTAAAAATCATCAAAATAGACAGCGCTGAGCAAAAAATTTCTCTAAGCCTAAAAGATCTAAAACAAAGTCCAGTTCAAGCATTTGCTAATAAATTTAGTGTAGGCGACATCGTAAAAGGAACGATCCGTGACATTAAAGAGTTTGGCGTATTTGTTGAGCTTGGCGATAATGTCGATGCGCTAATCCGCAAAGAAGATCTAGGTAGTGTAGATGCTAGCACGTTAAAGATCGGCGATGAGATCGAGGCTGCTATCGCATTTATCGATGAGAAGAAAAATAGAATTCGCCTAAGCATACGCCGTTTAGCAAAACAAAAAGAGCGTGAAGTGTTAAATGAGATCAATGACAACGATGACAAAGTAACACTTGGCGACATTATAAAAGAACAATTACGCTAGTATAAATGGGCAGACGCGTACTTTTATTAGTAGTTGTCCTGCTATTTGTAATATTGGGATTGGTTGGAATTTCTCTTGTTAAATTTGCAAGTGTAAATTTCAGCCAGATACATGAAGAAAATATCACAAATGAGCAAAATTTAACCAAAAATACAACCAGCAATACTAGCTGGATGAGTGAACTAGCAACTATTAGAAAAAGAGATTATGTGCTGTCCGTAAATGAAATTTTTATAGAATACAACCGACCCAAAATAGAAAAACCAAAGATTACTGCATATGAGCTTTTGATAGATAAAAATGATATCTATTCAATGTTTTGTTTGATGCAGACTTTAAGAAAAAGCGAGGTCGATTTTACTGTTGTAAAAGATGGTGCAAAAAGCCAGATATTTTTAAATACTCAAGACTCTAAACTTCTACAAAATATCATTTTAGAACTAAGAGTTTATGATATCCACTCAAGTGTGAGAGAGGTAAAATTATGAAAACTATCATTGTTTGCGATGCGATACATCCAGTAGGTTTTGAACTTTTAAAAAAAGAGCAAGATATAAACGTAATAGATGCAGTTAATACTCCCAAAGATGAACTTTTAAAAATTTTAGGTGAGGCGGATGTTGCTATAACAAGAAGCTCAACTGAAGTAAACGAGGCCTTTTTAAACGCTGGTAAAAAACTAAAAGCTATTGTTAGAGCTGGTGTTGGTGTAGATAATGTCGATATAGAAGGGTGCTCAAGGCGTGGCATAATAGCTATGAACGTTCCAACTGCAAATACTATTGCAGCAGTTGAGCTAACAATGGCTCATATGCTAGCTTCAGCTAGATCTCTTGAATATGCTCATAATGATCTAAAGCTAGATAGAATTTGGAAGCGTGAGAAGTGGTATGGGGTTGAGCTTTTTAAGAAAAAGCTTGGTGTGATCGGCTTTGGCAATATTGGCTCAAGGGTAGCTGTTCGTGCAAAAGCTTTTGGTATGGAGATCATCGCTTATGATCCATATATTGACCCATCTAAAGTCATAGATATGGGCGGTACTTATACTAAAAATTTTGATGATATTTTAGCATGTGATTTTATCACGATACATACGCCAAAAACTAAAGAGACAACCAATATGATAGGCGCTAAAGAGATCGCAAAAATGAAAGATGGCGTAAGACTTATAAACTGCGCTAGAGGCGGTCTTTATAACGAAGAAGCGCTTTATGAAGGACTAAAAAGTGGCAAGATAGCATTTGCCGGTATTGATGTTTTTACAAAAGAGCCAGCAACTGATCATCCACTTCTTGATCTAAATAATGTAAGTGTCACCCCACACCTTGGAGCAAATACGCTTGAATCACAGCGAAATATCGCAGTAGAGGCGGTCGAGCAAGCTATTTTAGCAGCTCGCGGCATAAGCTATCCAAATGCGTTAAATTTACCTATAAAAACAGAAGATCTACCGCCATTTGTTGAGCCTTATATCGATCTTACAAGCAAGATGGCATTTCTTGCTGCACAGATCAATAAAAGCGCGATCAAGGCTATCCGCATAGAGACTCATGGGCAGATTAGCGAATATGCAAATTCAATGCTAACATTTGCAATCGTAGGAGCTTTAAAAGAGAGTCTTGGTGATGCGATAAATTATGTAAATGCTAAATTTTTATGCGATGAAAAAGGTATAGTGACCGAAACTAGCCTTGGTGGAGATAGCATTTTTAAAAATAAAATTACCGTTCGCTTAACTACTGAAAATGGCATTGTAACCGTTGGCGGAACGGTATTTGGTGAAAATCAGCAACGCATCGTAACGATAAATGGCTTTAAGACCGACTTTAAGCCAAAAGGTAAGATGATCATCTTTAAAAATCATGACGTGCCAGGCGTTATCGCTCAGATTAGTAAAATTTTGGCTGATGAAAAGATTAATATCGCAGACTTCCGCCTTGGTAGAGATGATCACAATATGGCACTTGCTGTCATCTTGGTTGATGAACATATAAAAGCAGAAACGTTAGAGAGACTAAACGCACTTGAAGCTTGCGTTTGGGCTCAATACGCAGTTATATAAAATTTTGAAAGGATAAAAAATGGCTTCATATTCAATGGGCGATCTAAAAAAGGGACTAAAGATCGAGATCGACGGCGTTCCTTATAAAATCGTAGAATATCAACACGTTAAACCGGGCAAAGGTGCAGCTTTTGTTCGTGCGAAAATCAAATCTTTTATCGACGGAAAAGTGCTTGAAAAAACTTTTCACGCAGGCGATAAATGCGAGCAACCACATCTTGAAGAAAAAGAGATGCAGTATCTTTATGATGATGGTGAGTATTGTCAGTTTATGGATACGGTTACTTATGAACAAGTTGCTATTAGCGATGAGGATGTGGGTGATGTTAAAAAATGGATGATCGATGGCATGATGGTTGAAATTTTATTTCACAATGGCAATGCGATCGGCGTTGAAGTGCCACAAGTAGTTGAGCTAAAGATAGTTGAGACCCCACCAAATTTCAAGGGTGATACACAAGGTGGTAAAAAGCCAGCTACTCTTGAGAGTGGTGCGGTAGTTCAGATACCATTTCACGTACTTGAGGGCGAGGTTATCCGTGTGGATACTGTTCGTGGCGAGTATATCGAGCGTGCAAATAAATAAAGCAGCTTAATCTTTCTTACTAAATTTGCGTTTAGTAAGCTCAATGCTTAGCTAAAGTCACTATTTAAAAAGTATTGGCTTTAGCAAAAACTTCATTTCTACATTGTAAAATTTCAAACAGTGTTAGCTTAGAATACACAAAATTTTTATATTTTATAAAAATCCAAATATAGCCAAATATCAGCTCATAAAATCTTCAAAAATCAAAAAAATATATAAAATAATGAAAATTCTTAGCGAGATAAGCAAATGTTTTAACTGTAAAATTTTATATTAGGATAGTAGAACCGTAAGTCAAAAATAGGGGAAAAACGAGACGGTTTCCCGTCTCGGTAGCTAGCATTAAGCTGACTTTTCTTTAAGATATTTATTTATAAGAGTTGTGATCTCTTCACCGTGAGGAAATCTCGCTTCATCATTTCCGATGCGATCTTTCTTAGAAAATATAACATCTCCATCAACCTCGACGATGAAATTTCCACCATCACCTATAGCTAGTTCAACTCTTGCATCACTAAAGTTCGTTTTTATTTCATCTTCTACACGAGAAGCTACCGGACGATAGTTTCAAGAGTTGCAGTAAATAATTTTTACTTGCATGCTCTGTCCTTTCTTGTGAAATAAGCCAAAATTATATAGAATTTTAATTAACAAACAGGCAATACTACTTCAAAGGAAAAGTCATGAAAAAAATAGCTGTGATTTTGGCTGACGGATTTGAGGAGATAGAGGCGCTAACTTCTGTTGATGTTTTGCGTAGAGCTGGAGCGATAGCTTCTATTGTCGGGCTAAATGATGTAAATATCAAGGGATGTCACAATATATACGTAAAAGCCGATGTGACACTTCGTGAAATGAGAGAGCTAGACTATGATGCGATCATCCTTCCTGGTGGACTCCCAGGAGCTAGCAATCTAGCAAACGATACAAGGCTCAAAGCAATTTTGCAAAATTTTGATAAAAGTAATAAGCTTATTTGTGCCATTTGTGCTGCTCCTATGGTGCTTGAGGGTGCTGGTGTACTAAAGGATCATTTTGTTTGTTATCCAGGATTTGAAGAAAATGTAAGAAGTAATAAAAGGGGCTATGATAACGGCAAGAGTGTATTGAAAGATAAAAATATTATTACAGCAAAAGGTCCTGCTTTTTCAATGGAATTTGCACTTTTTATAGTTAAAAATTTACTTGGCGATGAATCATATCTTAAAGTAAAGAATGATTTACTTTATAAATAGCTTATAAAGATAAAATAATTTTTTATTTAATTATTCTTTTTAAACTTAAGATTAGATTTTGTTTAGTGATAGTTATAAAAGTTCTATATATACGAGCTTGTAGCTTTTAAGAATATTTTTCAAAAAAATATAATAAATTTTTGATTTTTTACATCTTTTTGACGAAAATTAGCTATTATCACACTAACCGAATAAATCGGTAATTTTTTTAAGGAACACTCCTGTGAATATTTATGTAGGAAATTTGTCGTATAGAACGACAGAGGCAGAATTAAAGGAAGCCTTTGCACAATTCGGTGAAGTAAGGCGAGCAAAAATAGTAAAAGATAGAGAAACTGACCGTTCAAAAGGCTTTGGCTTTGTTGAAATGGACGATGCAAATGAGGGACAAAAAGCTATAGACGCACTAAATGAAAAAGAACTAGGCGGACGTACTTTAAGGGTAAATGAGGCCAGACCAAGGGATTAATGACTATTTGCCACCAAATGGTGGCATAGCATCCCGCATAGCTCCTACGCCTAGTGGGTTTTTGCATGCTGGCAATGCTTATAACTTCATCCTGACTTATCTTTTGACACGTTCGGCAAATGGCGTTTTGCACTTGCGTATTGATGATTATGATCTTAGTAGATACCGACAAGAATTTGTTCAAAATATCTTTGATGTTTTAGAATTTTTGGAGCTTGAATACGATAAAGGTCCAATTAGTGTAAGTGACTTTGAGCGTAATTTTAGCTTTAAAACGAGATCGCAAAGATATGAAAATGTGCTAAAAAAGCTTAATGAAATTTATATCTGTGAATGTTCAAGGACTACAAAAAATGCCTACATAAACGGCATTTACACTAAAATTTGTAAAAATAAAAATCTAAAATTTATAAAAGACAAGACCGCTATTAGACTAAGCGTGGATGAGGGTGATCCTCTTGGTAAGCTTGTGGCAGAGCAAATGGGCGATTTTGTGATTTACAAAAAAGATTTTACTCCTGCTTACAACTTTGCAAGCGTGATAGATGACGAGGATATGGGTATAAATTTGGTTGTTAGAGGTGAGGATTTAAAGGCTTGCACGCTAGCTCAAAGATACCTTGCAAAAAGGCTAAATTTTGGATTTTTTAATGCTAATTTTATTCATCATAAGCTACTTTTAAAAGATGTCAAAAAGCTCTCAAAAAGCTCAAAATCACCACCAATTAATCTAAAAGATAGCCCGCAAATTTATTACAAAATATTATCAAATGATCTTGGTTTAGATATAAAATCAGCAGACAAAATCCAAAATCTACTTTATGAGTTTAAGCTAAAAAATATTGCAAAATTTTAGCATTTGACTTGACTAAAAGGG
>NZ_POZX01000064.1:0-15084 GCF_002912895.1 Campylobacter concisus | reverse complement strand
CTTGTAAATTGTACCAAGGTACAATAAAGCCCTATAAATCAATATTTATAACACATTGATAATATTTTTACGTTATTATTTTGCATACTGCTTTGATTAAAATTACCGAAATTTCGTAGCTATTTAGCTCATCCTTTTTGGATAAATTTTAAAAATTTAATGTGTTATTTATGTAATAAAAAAATTTTTAAATTTGCAAAAATTTTTTAAAATCTTTGATACTTTATATGTGATAAAATCCTCTCAAATTTTAAAAAAGGATCAAATTTGAGAAGCGACATAATCAAAAAAGGCTACACAAGAGCCCCACACCGCTCACTTTTACGTGCGACTGGGCTAAAAGACGATGACTTTGCTAAACCCTTTATCGGCGTTGCAAACAGCTTTATAGAGATCATACCTGGGCATTTTTTCTTAAATAAATATGCACAAATTTTAAAAGATGAAATTCGCAAAAATGGCTGTATTCCATTTGAGTTTAACTGTATCGGCGTGGATGATGGCATCGCGATGGGGCATGGAGGCATGCTATATAGCTTGCCTAGCCGCGAGATCATCGCAAACTCGATAGAAACTGTGATGAACGCTCACGCGCTTGACGCACTTGTTTGTATGCCAAACTGCGACAAGATCGTCCCTGGCATGGTTATGGGTGCTTTAAGGGTCAATGTCCCAACCGTGTTTGTAAGCGGTGGCCCTATGAAAAAAGGCTACACAAAAGATGGTAAGCCAATCGACCTTGCGACTGCGTTTGAGGCGGTTGGTAAATTTGAGACCAAAGAGATAGATGAGGCTGAACTAAAAGATATCGAGTGCAACGCATGTCCAAGCGGTGGTAGTTGCAGCGGTATGTTTACAGCAAATTCCATGAACACGCTTTGTGAAGCGATGGGCATAGCACTCCCTGGCAACGGCACTATCCTAGCGCTAACTCCAGAGCGTGAGGAGCTTATTAGACAGGCTGCTCGTAGAATCTGTGAGATCGCACTTGATGAGAAATTTAAGATAAGAAACATACTAAATGAAAAGGCGATCCGCAACGCACTTGTCGTTGATATGGCGATGGGTGGTAGCAGCAACACCGTCCTTCACATGCTAGCTATCTCAAGAGAGGCTGGCGTAAATTTAGATATCAAAGAGCTAAACAAGATCAGCCAAAATATCGCTCACATCGCTAAAATCAGCCCAAGCTTGCCAAATGTGCATATGGAGGACATCGGTAGAGCTGGTGGCATGAATGCAGTGATAAAAGAAATTTCACGCAGAGATAATGGCATGCTAAATTTGGACAATCTCACAGTTAGTGGCGAAACTTTAGGAGAACGTGTAAAGGTAAGTGACATCAAAGATGAAAGCATCATTCACAAAGTAGAAAACGCCTATTCACAAGTTGGCGGACTTGCCATTTTGTTTGGAAATTTAGCCGAGCAAGGCTGTGTTATAAAAACAGCTGGCATCGTTGGCGAGCGTAAATTTAGTGGTAAAGCAGTCTGCTTTAACTCACAAGATGAAGCCATAGCTGGCATTTCAAGTGGTAAAGTAGATAAAGGCGATGTCGTCGTCATCCGCTACGAAGGTCCACGCGGAGGCCCTGGCATGCAAGAGATGCTAAGCCCTACTTCACTCATCATGGGACGAGGCCTTGGCGCAGACGTGGCGCTCATCACAGATGGTCGCTTTAGCGGGGCGACAAGAGGTCTAAGTATCGGCCACGTAAGCCCAGAAGCGGCCGAAGGCGGTATGATAGGCTTGCTAAAAGATGGCGATATCATCGATATAGACGTCGATAAATACGAGATAAACGTTCGCCTAAGCGAAGCCGAGATCGCAAAGAGAAGAGCAGAATTTAAACCAGTTGATAAGGCGCTAACCTCTCGCTGGCTAAGGCAATACCGCAAACTAGTCACAAACGCAAGCAACGGAGCGGTGCTAGAAGCATAAAAAATTTACTACAAAAGCAAGGAGTAGTCTCTTTGCTTTTGCAAAAATATAAAGATTTCTTCATTTTTAAGGATACTAAATGCAACAAGATTTCTATTTTTATGTTGCCATATTTTTAGGAGTACTATTTTTGATTGCGATATTTGTCATCTATTCATTTAATAGAGACAAACTCGAGCTAAAGCGAAATTTGGCGCAAAAAGAGCAAGAAAATTTTGAAATTTCATCAAATCTAACAAATTTAGTATCTAAAAATAGTGAAAATCTGCAGCTAATCAGTGAGCAAAAAGCAAGGCTTATGTCAAATCACGAGCGAATAGACGAGCTCATCGGCGAGATCGATGCACTAAAAACCAAAATAGCACAAAAAGAAGAAGCTGAAGATGCGATGGAGCGCGTGATAAATGAGCTTAAAGAGAGTATCGGTACAGCAAATGAACGAGCTAAGAATAACGAGGCAAATTTCACTGCAACTCTAGCCGAGCTAAATCAAAATAAGAATACTTTAGCTGAAGCAAATGAGAGAGAAAATAGATTAAAACGTGATATGGCTGTGCTTAGAAATGAAATAGAAGCAAAAGAAAATAGCCTAAAAGAGCAAGAGGCAAATTTATTAAAAGTAAAAAATGAGTTAAATTTGGAATTTTCTAATCTTGCAAATAAAATATTTGAAGAAAAAAGTGCAAATTTTACACAAAATAGCCAAAATTCTTTAGATCTTTTACTAAAGCCACTAAAGGAGCAAATTTCAACCTTTCAAGAGCGCGTAAATGTGGTCCATGACGAGTCAGTTAAAGGCATGAGCGCGTTAGGAACGCAGATTAAGCACATAAGTGAGATTGGTATCTCAATGTCAAAAGAGGCAAACTCGCTAGCCACTGCACTAAAAGGTAGCAATAAAACACTTGGGAACTGGGGTGAAATACAGCTTGAACGCACATTTGAGGCTTCTGGACTTGTAAAAGATGAGCATTACTTGACACAACAAAATTTCAAGAACGAAGAAGGCAAACGTCTTATTCCTGATTTTATAGTAAAGATACCAGATGGCAAACACCTAATAGTTGATTCTAAAGTCTCACTTATAGCTTACGAAAAAGCTATCACAGCCAGCAATGAGGAGGAGCTAAATTTAGCATTGAAAGAGCATATTGCTTCTATGAAAAATCACATAGATAGCTTAAATAGCAAAAATTACGGTGAGATCGTACCTGATAGTCCTGATTTTGTATTGATGTTTATACCAATTGAGCCAGCATATATCGAGGCTATGAAATTTGATAGTTCCCTTTTTGACTACGCATTTCAAAAGCGCGTAATACTAGTATCTCACACTACGCTTATGCCTATTCTTCGCACAGTGGCAAATTTATGGCGCATAGAGCGTGGCAATGAAGAGGCCAAAAATATCGTAAAGAGTGCGATTAAAATTTATGATAAAGTCCGCAATGTGGCCGAGCATATGAATAGACTTAGCAATACACTAAATACTACGAATAAACATTTTAACGCCCTTGCATCAAGTTTTAGTGGTAGAGATGGTCTTGTTAGTAGACTTGAAAATTTTAAACGCTTGTCTTCAGACGAGCAAAAAGATATAGAAGTAAAAGAGATCGGCGTAAATAACGAGTTAGAAAAAGAGGATTAGGATATGGCTAGAAAAACTAGCCATAAAAATTTATTTTAAAAGACCTTGTTTTTTCATTTGTTCCATTACTTGAGCAAACATCTCTTTAGCTTGTTTGCAAGTAGCGTCTTGTTGTTCTTTTGGAAGTGCAGCAAGTTGATCCATTGATTGTTTCTTTTGATCTTCATACATTTTTACTTGTTGCTCTTGACCAGCTTGTTTATAAGCTTCGACCATTTTGTCGATGTCTGAGAAGTAAGACTTGCAAGTATCTGTAAGATCTGCAGCGTTTAGGCTTAATGCAAAGCCAAGAGTAGTTAAAACTAAAAGTGATTTTTTCATCTCTTTCTCCTTATAAAAATTTAAAATAATTATAATACTTTCTGCTTATAAGGGAATAAAATTGAAATAAAAAATTCATAGCCAAAGCGCTTAGAGCTTTGGCTATTTTAGCTTTTTAGCCTAGAAATTCGCGCTTAAAATACTCTTTTGGAGCTTTACAAAGTGGACAGGCGCCTGGAGCTTTTTTGCCTCTATGAACGTGTCCGCACACCTCACAAACCCAGATATCTTCCTCTTCGCTCTCAAAAAAGCCCTCTTCATCAAGCATCTTTTTAAGCTCTAAATACTCTCTTTCATGCTCAACCTCAACCTTGCCGATAGCCGTGAAAAGTCTCTCAACATCTCTTAGCTCTTCTTCTTTTGCAATCTTTGCAAAGTCTGGATACATTGTAGTATGCTCGTAGTTTTCGCCAGCTGCAGCGTCAAGTAAATTTTTATCCATCTTATCGATCGGATCATTCATTAGCTCGTGATATTTTTTAAACTCCGCTCTTGCGTGCCATTTTTCGTTCTCAGCTGCTTCGTAAAAGTGTCTAGCAATTGCATGATAGCCTGCTTCTTTGGCTAGATCACCGTAAAGCTCATACTTATTTCTAGCTTGTGACTCGCCAGCAAATGCCTTCATTAAATTTACTGCTGTTAAATTTTCAGTCACGCATTTCATCTCTTCGCCGCAACAGGTTAGTCTGCCACCACCAACCTTTTGCACCTCGATCTCGTTGCCGCATTTTTCGCATTTGTATGTTTCGTACTGTCTCATTTTGACTCCTATTTTGATAAATTTTGATTGGATTATAACCAAATAATTAAAATAAGTAAATAATAATTTTTATTGATAACGTATATTATTATTTTATTTTTTGCATAAAATTTGTGTGAGTTTCGTTACAAATGGAGAAACTAGCAAAAGCACAGGATAAGCTACTACAAAGGCTTTTACGTAAGCAGTTAGCCAAATTTTTACAAAGCCATCAACAAAGCCAAGATTTAAATATGTCAGCACAAATGACATAAAAAAAGCCATAAATGCTGACATTATAAACGCAAAAACATATCTATAAAATTTTGCTGGTATCATGAAATTTTGCCTATCAGCTCCCCTAATCTTTTTGCGTGATCAAGCGCCTTTTGCCTCATCAAAGCAAGCTTTGCCTCATCGTGCCTACTCTGATACGATAGCCCTCCGCTATAAACATATCCTGTAAACTCCATCCCACAAGTATTTGCTAGTGCCTTAAGTGGCGGCAAAAATTCCTCTATCTCATAGCACTGAAGCGCCTCTTTTTTATAAAGCTCCTCAGGCGCGCCAGAGGTAAATGAAAGCACCAGCTTCTTGCCACGTAGCTTATCTCCTTTGCTGCCATGAGAGAAGCCATGAACTAGCACATCTTCAAGCCACTTTTGCAAAAGTGACGGCACGCCGTACCAGAAAAATGGATAAACAAGCACGATCACATCAGCCTTTACTAGCTTTTCTTGCTCGGCTTTTACGTCTATCACGTAGTTTTTATAAAGCTCGCTTAATATGTCAAATTTAACATCTGGCAAGTGCTTTTTTAGCTCGCCCAAGATTATCTTATTTGCAAAGGAATTTTCAAGGTCGGTGTGACCTGATACGACTAAAATTTCACTCATTTTCTCTCCTTAAATTTACTTCTTTAAATTTATTTGCAAACAAAGCTACTTGCCTTGCTCGCATCTCCGCCCACGTATGTAGCCACCTTTGGATACGCACACACCAAAAATTCCTTACCAGCGTAGGTCTTACTCTTAGCCAGCATGCTCTTTGGCGCTTCGCCCTTTTCGTGCCACGCTTCAAGCGCACTAAGCGGATCGACATCATCTATGCCATTACCGCCACCGCAGTGGTTCATCCCAGGTAGTGCGAAAAATGCCGCGAAATTTTGGCTATTTTCGTTATCAGCCTCTAGCTTTTTAAACCAGTCCCTTTGATCTTTTGCTGAGAAAACTGGGTCTGAGACGCCAGTTACTATGATGAGCTTGCCGCCATTTGCGCTAAATGTGCTAAGACTTGTTGAGATAGCGTCATTTATCGCTACCGTCTCGAAAGTCTTTGGCGTGTCTTTGTCAAAGTCAAAATTTATCGTATCAAAATTTGGCTGCGCTGGCGTCAAAAAGTAGTAATTCACCGAGCCACTTGAAAGCGTGATATTTCTAGCGTTTGGCTTGGCGCTTTGTGAGTCGCCTAGCTTCCATTGCCTCCAGCCCTCAGCGCTCACACCTGAGTCGTAAAACCAACCGCTATAAATTTGCTCGCCCTTGCTGTTTTTGGCTCCGTTAAAGATTTTCTCTATCGCCTCTATCTTTTGCTTCTCTAAATTTAGACTTTTTGGGTTAAATTTGCACGCTTCCCACGCATTTATGATCCCATCTTTTAGTCCGCCCAAGGCGTCACATTTTTCTAGCACGGCTTGGCTTAGCTTGTCAAGATCGTCCTTAGTTAGTGCATTTGCAAAAATTTTCTCGCCTTTTTCATTTTTCGGAGCTATCTTCATAAGGGCTTGATTGTCCCACTGCTGAGCGATCGCCGCGCGAGATAGCCTAAAGCCAGGGTTTGCAGCGATGACGCCATCAAATTCTAGCGGATAATGCTGGGCTGCTATGAGCGCTGCCCTGCCGCCATTTGAGCAGCCCATGAAGTAGCTATGCTTTGGCTTTTTATCATACGCGGCGGCTAAAATTTGCTTAGCTGCGTCCGTTACCTTGCCGATCGCCTGATAGGCGTAGTCTAGCCTTGCTTGCTGATCTAGTCCAAACTCAGCCGTTGGTTTTGGGTGTCCTGAGTTTGTAGTAACGACCGCGTAGCCTCTAAGAAGCGCTGGCGTGGCTGTGTTGTTCGTATCGGCACTGCACCAAGAGCAGGCACTAAAAAGCCGTCCATACCGCCCCCGCCTTGAAATAAAAATTTCTCATTCCACTGCTATGGCAGCCTTAGCTCGTAGTCGATGTCCATACTCTTTGCCGTCCGAGCCTACGCGTCTATATAGCTTGCCATGCACCACGCAGTGAGGCTTTGCTTTGATATTATTTTTACTACCACCAGTTAGCGTGGACATCTTATCGGCTGATACTTCGCTACTCTCATTCCACACCGTATCTATCATCTCGTTGTTTAAAATTTTCACATCTTTTAAGCTCTCGCATCCTGTCTTATCAATGATAAAAGCCGTGCTGCACAAGTGCTAGTGCGTAAAAAGTGAAATTTTATTCATAATATCCCCTAAAATTTTACCTTACTAAACGAGATCTCATTTTTTAGACCAAAGCCGTCAATTTCGTCTATAAGCCCTGCTCGCTCTTTGGCGTAAACTTTGTAGTTTTCGCTGTGGCGGTAGCTCTCAAAGCTAGCCTCATCTTTGTAAATTTCAACCAGCACCCACTTGTTAGGTGCCTCTTTTTGACTAAAGGCAAACTGCGCGTAAGCTCCCTCATCTACGCTTTTTTGCATATATTTTTTGATAATCTTTTCAAATTTCGCATCACTATTTGCCAAAAGGCTTAAATTTGTGATGTGAAAGTAGCTATCTTTTAGGCGCTCTGGGGTTAAATTTTTAGAAAAAGTAGCCCGTTTTTTCAGGCTGATAGCCTTTTTGCTAGCTAAAATTTCAGCGCTCGCACTCGCAAATTTCTTAAAATGCGCCGAGCCTATATGCTTTTTATAAGCCGTCTCGTCCTTGTAAAACTCAAGCACGTAAAATAGCTCTGTCTTACTCTTTGCACTCGCAAAAAAGATCGCCTGTGTGCCTGGCTCACTCTTTGAGCTTAGTATTTTTTCCCTACCAAGCTGTCTTAGCAAACTCTTGTTATTTGGCGTCGCAAGCAGCTCCTGTAAGCTCACTTTCTCTTCCGCCCCAAAGGCAAAAGCTGCCAAAACCGCTAGTAAAAATAGCTTTTTTATCATCAAATCTCCTTAAATTTATCTCTGCTCAACTCTTTTTATCCAAGCAAAAAGCTCGTCTAAGTCGTAGTCGCCGCCGTGTCCTTGTCCCCAGACCGCTTCGAAATCAACCTCTTTGCCAGCATTTTTAAGCGAAAGTGCGAGCATAGCAGGCACAGCAAGCGCTAAGTCGGTGTCGTTTGTCCCCTGCCTTATGCGGTAAAATTTCGCCCCATTTTTGTTTTTGACGTAGTTCATCGCATTCATCATCTTTATGACACCAGCCTCCGCCATCTCGCCCTCACTTCGCTCTTTTGCAAATTTAGTAAAGTGCTTTGCGGGCGTTTTGCTATCTCCAAAGAGATCGTTTTCAGGATTTTCTAGCCCAAATCCATCAAAGGCAACCACTGCTTTGGCGCGTTTCAGCGAGGCGATAAAATCTTCAAGCTTAAATGTATATCCAAGCGAGCAACCCTGCGTATCAAGCGTGATAAATTTAGGTGTTAGCGTATTTTTGTCGCTGTTTTTTGTAGCGGTAAATGCCCTTGAGATGAGGACGTTTATATACTCTTTGAAGCTGCCTTCGCCATTTTCATCAAGAGTTAATGCATGACCTTTTGCGTCCTTTAAATTTAGCGAGTTTAGATAGGCTGGAAATTTGCTCTTTAGCTCGCGCGAGAGCTCTTTTTGTGTGGCGTTTAACTCACCTGTGATCATCTTTGGCTTTTTGCTCCTGTCATTAAAGCTGGTCGCATCAAGGCTTGAAAAGTCTATCCTTTCAAATTTATCCAAATCCCCAAACATCCACTCATAGGCCTCATCCTCATGCTCTAAATTTGTAACAGGGCAATAGACTGAAGCTGCGTAAATTTGATCTTCTGCTCTTGCAGCTCCTAGCTCTTTAAGATATGGCTCATACTCTTTTGCATTTGCGCTAACGCCTAGAAGTGCCGACATCGCCCCGCCTGCGCTCGTGCCGTTTGAGATAATCTTATTTGCGTCGCCTGGCATAAATTTGTCGTTAAATTTAAGATATCTAACGGCCGCTTTTAGATCGACTATCGCAGCTGGTGCTTTGCCGATAAATTTCTCGCCATCTTTTAGCGTCCTGCCCCTAGCGCCAACGCTTGCCACGACATAGCCTCTAAGAAGGGCTTCAAGAGTGGCATTTGGCTTTTCGTTTTGAATTTCTGGCTCTGAAGGCATTGCTGGCATGTAGCCGCCAATCGCATTTGGCATGAAAATAGCTGCCTTTTGGTCGCTAAATTTACCCTCTGGCACGTAGAAATTTAAGACCTCATAGTCGCTAACTGGCTTTGCCACATAGCCTATGCCCTCATAAGCTCTAAATTTAAGCGTCCTATCGCCAACTTGCACGCTTTTTAGCTCAAATTTACTCTCATCAAATTTAAGTTCATTTCCAAAGCAAACACCTACTAAACAAACCCCTAAAATAGCAACTCTAACGCCTTTCATGATCCACCTTTTTATTTTGTCCTACTTTTGCTTTAGCGCCTAGTTATCTTTTGGCCCCAATTTGACCGCATAGTCAAATTTTGGCTTACTTAGGCTAAACTCAAAGCTATCTCTATCCACCGCGCCAACGCAGTAATGGCTATCATAAAGGCGAAGCAAAAACTCCGCCATCTGCTCACTCGTGTGGTATTTTTTAAACGCCTTGTCGTAGTCGTAGCTCTCTTTGCTAGTTGCCACCATGCCAAATTCTGTCTTTGTGGCAGCTGGGGCCAGCACTTTAGCCTGCATTTTCGCCTGCTTATCTTGCGCTAGCTCGTGGTAAAGCCCCTCACTAAAGGCGCTGACGAAAAATTTACTAGCGCAGTATGTGACGGCATTTGGCACGATTTTGTAGCCGCCTATTGAGGAGATGTTTATAAGCTGCGTATCTTTTTTATATTTTTTAGTAAAGAGCGTTGAGAGCGTGACAAGTGAGATGATGTTTAAATTTATCATCTGCGTGATTTTTTCTAAATTTTGCTCGCCGACCTTGTTATAGTCGCCAAAGCCAGCGTTGTTTATAAGCGCTTTTAGCTCAAATTTTTCTAAATTATGCCAAAGAGAAAGGACATTTTCTTGCTTTGAAAGGTCACAAAGCTCTATCACGACATCGACATTTGCAAATTTAGCTATCTCGCTTTTTAAATTTTCTAAAAGCTCGCCACGTCTTGCGATAAGGATCAAATTCTCCCCGCGCCTTGCAAATGCCTTTGCCGCGGCCGCTCCTATGCCTGAGCTTGCTCCAGTGATGGCGATGTATCTTTTCACTTCGCATACTCCACCGGGCTATAAATTTTGACACCCTCGCTGTGGTCATCTTGCGCTACTTGTACGATCACTTTAGCGATATCAGCTGCCTTCATCGGACGATACTCGTCAAAAAAGCCTTTTGGGATAAATTTAAACGCCTTTATCGCCAGATACTCGCCAAGCCTAAAGTCCTTTCTCTCAGCCTCGATAAGTGGCAGTCTGGCGATATGAAATGAGCTATATCCAAGCTCTTTTATCTTTGCTTCTGCTTGACCCTTTGCCTTTAGGTAAAACGAGCCTGACTTTCTGTTTGCGCCTGCAGCCGAGAGCAAGACAAAGCGTTTTGCGCCGCACTCCAAGCCAAATTTGGCGAAATTTATCGGATAGGTCACATCGACTTTGTAAAACTGCTCTTTGTGCTTCGCCGCTTTCATCGTCGTGCCAAGCGCGCAAAAAACGTTATCAGCGATAAATGGCACCTCATCTTTAAAATCATCAAAATTTACTATCTTTACTTCAAGCTTTTCATGGGTAAATTCTAGCTCATGCCTAACAAGGGCGATCACTTTGTTGTAGTGCTCACTCTGGCATAAATCCTTTAAAATTTCACTTCCCACAGCGCCGCTGGCTCCTGCTATAAGGGCGACTTTTTTCATGTTTATCCTTTGTAAATTTTGGATAAATTCTATCTCGCTAAGGCAAAAATTTCGCTTATGGCCTCTTTTGTATAAATTTGCTCCAAGCCCCTGCTCTTGGCGTAGTCATAAACTAGCGCCATGATCTCGTCTAGATTTGACTCATCAACGCCGATTTCAATTAGGCTTGTTGGCGTGCCGATCTTGCTAAACCACTCTTTTAGCTTTTTAATAGCCTCGTCTGCGTCATCCACGCCAAAAATTTCTTTGCCAAAGCGCTTAAATGCCTTTAAATTTCTACTCTTATACCACTTCATCCAAGCTGGCATAACGACACTTAGCCCAGCCCCATGCGCGCAATCAACCACCGCACCTATGGCGTGCTCGATCATGTGGTTTGGATAAGAGTAACCAGCCGTGCCAACGTAAGTTAAGCCATTTAGCGCCATCGTAGCAGCCCAGGCAAACTCGCCTCTAGCGCCATAGTTTTCTGGCTCTTTTAGTAAAATTTCAGTCGTTTTCATGACCGTTTTGATGTTTGCTTCGATGTATAAATTTATGATCTCAGGCTGAATGCTCGCCGTAAAGTAGCCCTCGATGCTGTGAGCGATGATGTCAGAGGCTGAATAGACCAAATACTCCTTGCTAACGCTTGCTTGAAGCAGTGGGTTTATAACCGAAACTTTTGGGTAAAGACAAGCGCCGTGCATGGCAAATTTCTCTTTTGTGGCTTCCTTTGTGACGACTGCGCCGCCGTTCATCTCTGAGCCAGTTGCAGCTAGAGTTATGATGTCAAAGATCATAAGCGCTTCTTTTGGGCACTTGCCAGTAAAAAAGTCCCAAACATCGCCGTTATATTTTACTCCTGCAGCCACGGCCTTTGCCGTGTCAAGCACCGAGCCACCGCCTATGGCTAGCACGCTATCAACACCTTGCTTTTTAGCTAAATTTATAGCCTCATTTACCTTGCTTAGCACTGGGTTTGACTTCACGCCACCTATCTTGCAAAACTCGATGCCATTTGCACTTAGGCTCTTTGTGGCAACGTCAAAAATTCCGTTTTGCATGATCCTGTCGCTGCCATAGATGATGAGCGTCTTTTTTGCGCCAAATTCTTTCATATATTTGCCGATGTTTTGCTCTTTGTCTTTGCCAAATTCTATTTTTGTAGGATTTAAAAAGCTAAAATTTTGCATAGTTTCTCCTTATTAGTTTTAATGATTATAGTTTTGCAAAGCAAAAATTTTTGTTAAAAATAATGAGTAGAAATTTAAAAGTTTCTTAGTTTGATAGGAAGTTTTGAGATAATCTTTTTCGGATCAAAGCTACTTTTAGCATCAACTAAATTTCCAAAATTTTCACCTGTGCTAAGGAATTTTTGCAAATAATAATTGCCTCTATATCCAAGGTCATAAAGAATTTCAGACATCAAAGAAATATCTGTTTCATCTAAAAAATCTGCATGCACGGTTGTTCTTACTTCAAAATCAAAATTTATCTCAAGCAGATACTTTAGTGTGCTAATAAATTTTTCATATAAATTTGAGCCAGTTACGCCCGTAAATTTCTCTTTTGGTGCTTTAAAATCAAGTGCGATATAGTCAATCAGCCCTTCGCCTATCGCCTCTTTTAAAATCTCAATATGAGAGCCATTTGTATCGACCTTTAGGCAAAAATTTCTTGACTTAACCTCTCTTGCAAGCTTCAAAAACAAAGGATTTGCCGTGCATTCGCCACCGCTAAAGACGATGCCATTTAGCTTACCTATGCGGCGGTCCAAGAAGTTACAAACCTCATCCATTTCTATATTGCCATTTGAATTTACAACTTCTATATTATAGCAATACACGCACCGCATATTACAGCCTGCAAACCAAACTACCGCAGCCACTTTGTCTGGATAATCAAGCGTAGTAAATGGCGTTATACTAAAGACTTTATGCAAATTTATGGGCCTTTTGAGATTTAAAAGGCACAGAAGATTGTGCCTTTTTTATTTGAGTTTTTATATTTTTATTGGCTGCGGTGATTATCTTTTGCAGCAACTTGCGTATTCATCAAATTTAATACGCTCTTTATGCTCGCCTTTTTTACCAAGGTTAAAGCTCTCAACTGGGCGATGATAACCCATAACACGAGTATAGACTACACATTTTGTGCGTTTATCTTGTACTTTTTCCAAAATTTCTTTTTCTGTCATTTTCTCTCCTTATTTGGAATTGTTTTTCTCTTTTTCTATTAATTCTGCATCACAAAGCGGACAAAATTCATGCTCGCCAGCTATGTAACCATGTTTTGAACAAACACTAAACACAGGCGTTATCGTGATATATGGAAGCTTATAATTTGAGATTATGCTCTTTACAAGCTCCTTGCAAGCTTTAGGTGAGCTGATCCTTTCTTTCATATAAAGGTGAAATACTGTGCCACCAGTATATGAAGTCTGAAGATCATCTTGTAAATCAAGTGCCTCGTAAGCATCATCTGTAAAATTTGCTGGAAGCTGGGTTGAGTTTGTGTAGTAAATATTCTCTCCCCCACCTGCTTGGATGATGTCTGGATAGCGCTTTTTATCCTCTTTAGCAAAGCGGTACGTTGTGCCCTCAGCTGGAGTCGCCTCAAGGTTATATAAATTTCCAGTCTCTTCTTGAAATGTCCTTATCTTATCGCGCAAAAACTCGACCATCTCAATAGCAAAATCGCGTCCAAATTTTGTTGAGATATTCTCTTTATCATTTGTGAAATTTCTAAGAAGTTCGTTCATGCCATTTATACCGATCGTACTAAAGTGGTTATTAAAGTGCTTTAGATATCTAGCCGTATAAGGATAAAGCCCTCTGTCATACATCTCTTGGATAAATTTACGCTTCTTTTCAAGTGTTGATTTAGCAAGCTCTAAAAGATAGCTAAGCCTGTTATAAAGTGCGACTTTATCGCCTTTGAAGTTGTAGCCTAGGCGAGCTAAATTTATAGTAACGACGCCAATCGAGCCTGTCATCTCAGCACTACCAAAAAGACCACCACCTCGTTTTAAAAGCTCTCTTAGATCAAGCTGCAAACGGCAGCACATAGAGCGGACATGTCCTGGTTTGTAGGCTTTTTCGTTTTCTATCTTGTTGCCATTTTCGTCGTAAGTGTATTGTGAGCCGATAAAATTTTGAAAGTAGCTTGAGCCCATTTTGGCAGTATTTTCAAAGAGTACATCCGCCACTTCGCTATCCCAGTCAAAATCCTCTGTGATATTTACCGTTGGTATCGGAAATGTAAAAGGCTGCGAGCACTTATCGCCAGCTGTTAAAACCTCGTAAAATGCCTTATCTATGCGTGCCATCTCAGGCTCGAAGTCCTTATAGGTCATATCGACTAAATTTTTCCTGCCACGCTCGTTGGCTTTTTTCAAAATTTTCTCATCTTTTACATTTGTAAAAAGGTGTATATCATCGCTCGTTGGGATCTGATCTCTTAGGTCGCTTGGGCAGGTGATATCTATTGTTACGTTTGTAAATGGACTTTGTCCCCAGCGTGCAGGAACGTTTAGGTTAAATATAAAGCTAGTTATCGCCTTTTTGATCTCGGCATCACTTAGATCGTCTTTGAAAACATAAGGCGCAAGGTAGGTATCAAAGCTAGAAAACGCCTGAGCACCAGCCCACTCGCTTTGCAAAATTCCTAAGAAATTTGCCATCTGATAGAGTGCTTCTCTAAAGTGCTTTGGAGCCCTGCTCTCGACCCTACCACGAACTCCGTTAAAGCCCTCATTTAGTAAGGCTCGCAAGCTCCAGCCAGCACAGTACCCTGTAAGGCAGTCAAGATCGTGGATATGGTAGTCGCCATTTCTATGAGCTAGGCCCTCTTCTTTGCTATAAACAGCGTCTAGCCAGTAGTTTGCTATGACTTTACCAGCGGTGTTGTTAATGAGTCCTGCGTTTGAGTAGCTTGTATTTGAGTTTGCAGAAATTCTCCAGTCGGTGCCATTTATATACTCATTTATCGTTTGAGTTGAATTTATGTAAGTCGTATCGTCATTTAGGCCTAAAATTTGCTCACGCTGAAGCTTGTGGGTATGACGGTAGAGCATAAAGCTCTTTAAAACGTCGAAATACCCGCTATTAAATAGCTCTTTTTCGATCGCATCTTGGATGTCTTCGACTGTTATCGCGCTTGATTTTTGAAAGATATCTTGGACAACATTTGTAAAAACTTTCTCATCATAAGCTAAATTTTCGCTAGCAAATGCTTTTTTTATCGCATCTACTATCTTATATGCTACAAATTCTTGTCTTGTGCCATCTCTCTTCAAAATCTCACGCATTACTTGCTCTTTCTTCTAAATTTTCAATATAAAGTTTAAAAGTATAGGACAAGAAAGCTTAAAT
>NZ_POZX01000063.1:0-32392 GCF_002912895.1 Campylobacter concisus | reverse complement strand
ATATAGGCTATCTTTTTCATTAATCATCCGTTAAAAGTTTTTTAAATGGTGTACTAAAAACTATATTGTTATACATAGTCCAAAAATTATCTTTATATATATCTTTTCGCCTAGATAACTTTAAAAATAGCACAAATAAAAATGTTCCGATCTTCACCTTTAAGCCGTCTTCTACGAAATAATCCTGCATATTATTAAAAAAAAGTTTTTTCCCAAAATCTTTCGATATTATCTTAGTAAAAATACCTCTATCAGACACTATGCCTCGATAAATATCTTTACCAGAATACATAGATGTTTTTATATGTTCTCTCATGGAATATGGGATCTGTTCATTAAAAATATATCTTTCCAGATCATTTGCCAAATTTTGTTGAAATGTTCTGTCAAGAAGGTTATAGGTTATATTTTTTAAAATATACGTAGTAAGTAGTAAAATTTGAAACCGAGTTATTCTGGTATTTTTTGTTAAGAATGCTTGAATGGTGCAAAAATCATACTCCTTTAAATATATACTTGCAAATTTGAGAAGCTGCTTTTTGTAGCTAGGCTCGCTAATCTTTAATAGCGGTTTTTTTTCAAAAAAAATCGCCATTACTTTTGTTAGTGTAGATTGCTTAAACCTAACAATACTACTTTTCTCGCCGTTTAAAGACTTTAAAAAGTGTTGGGGTAGAGTCAGTAAAACTCTAGCAAAAAGGGTTTGTGTATATGCGTAAGGATTTATCCTGCTCGGTACACCGGAATCATATGCATAAAAACCTTGTTCTAAATCTTCAAATTCTGCCCAAAAAAGTTTTTCATTTTGCGGCACGAACTCCCAAAGGGACTTTTTAAATACATATAAGCTACCAGTTAGATATGCTTTGCCATAGTATTCGTTCGCATACATTGTAGAGATATTAATACTCTTTTCAAAATTAGAAAACACTTCCTTGCTAAAAATATTGGTTGACGAATTTTTACTTAAATACGTCTTTAAAAAATTTATATCTCCCAAAGCTAAAGCGTAGTCAGAATACCTAAATCCGTAGAAATTGGCAGTATCCTGAAAGTATAACGACGTAAAACCCAAAAATGAAAATCCATCACCGTATTTTTGCATAGCATCTATAAAATTTAAAGGCAACAAAACCCTATCATGAATAATACATAAATTTTTATAGGACGCGCTTTTTACTATAAGATTTTTCTTCTTTGTTATATGTACCGGCGGGGCAGGTATATCTTCGCCGACTATTTTTACCTTATCGAAGTACTTAAAATCAGCGGAAGGCATACCGCATAAAATAATTTCTTTCTTTTTTATAGGAAGTTCTAAAATCCTCTTTACGCTTGCATTTAAAAAGGTCGGATCCCCGGGGCCGGTAGGTATACCAAAGCTCCACTCGTCAAGCCCGCTCTCCTTTTCTACCATGGAAGCATCTATTTTTAAATATTCCTTAAAACTAAAACCGTGCTTGGTGTACTGCTTTT
The DNA here is from genome assembly GCF_002912895.1 of Campylobacter concisus. Classification (GTDB taxonomy): domain Bacteria; phylum Campylobacterota; class Campylobacteria; order Campylobacterales; family Campylobacteraceae; genus Campylobacter_A; species Campylobacter_A concisus_G. Next base: position 30,916 of record NZ_POZX01000063.1, on the reverse strand, counting down.
CTAACCTAATACACTTTTCGTAATATCTTTTATCATATGCCGTATCGTAATCAAAATCCTCTATTACTATAATCTTAGCACCTATCGGTAATGTATGAAAAATATCCCAAAACAATAAATAGTTAAATCTGCTATCGCTTACTAGCCCGATTAGGCTAATGTGAGTAACGCCGGCGGCATCAAACCTAAAAAAGGCATCCACGTTCATAGTTTGACACGGCGTATTTAAGATCGTTCTAAAACTCACGGCTGTCGTATCTTTATCGAGTAGGCAATAATCAAAAAATAGCTTGTTTTTAGGTATTTTAAATACTAATTTTTCACTATGTTTTAGTTTTATATATCTCATCTATTTTTTTTCCATAAATTCTAGCCTCGTGATTATTTGATGGAGTTTATCCTCCGTTATTTTCTCGTGCTTATGCGTATATGTTAAAAGCTCAAGTACTTTTTGCTGATACAAAAATTTTTTTAGCTCTTTAATTAAAAAATAGTTTCTTATTTTTTGAAATGTAGACTGAGGCATAATTCTTATTATATAAAATCGCCTAAGGCCGTGTTCTATCTTAAATTCATACGTGTTTTGCCAATCATATCTATGAAACTCTGCATTTAACGATCCGTCTTTTATCTTTTCAAAAGTAATGAAGGGGATTTTTTTCAATAAATTTTCTATAGCGAATTCGGTTGGCCGGGAGCCTAGTCCCGATATGGCTTGATCATATAAAGTAGAATTTTCAAGGCTATAAAAAGTCATATCCGTTTCATAGTCCAAAACTTCAGTCTCAAAGAATACGATATCTTTTGCCTTTAAAATAGAATTTACCAAAAAGATTTCCCAGTTAGTAATATGATACAAGATCCCGAAATTAAAAACTATATTATATTTTTTATGCTTCGTGCTTAATTCATATTCTAGGTTATTCATAGAGTATGCGAACTTATCATTAAAATTAGTATATCTACCCTCTACTATTTCTGCCGACTTTATGTTTTTTGGTAAAAGCTCTAAGAGATGTCCCTTGCCGCCTCCGATGTCCAGTATACTCTTATCGCTAAAAAAGTTATTACCAAACCTATTTACTATAAAATCGACTCTATTTTTAGTCCACAGGTCGTAATGTCCTTCAAATTTACTCATTGTATTATCTTTAAATATGAATTTAAGTCTTCTGGAGTTCCAATGCCATGCATCTGATTAAAGCGAATATTATAAATTCCTATTTTTAAGCCGTCTTTTATAGCGTAATTATACGTAGGGCACGTATAAAATTCGTTATTTACCCTATCGTTCCTTGCAATCATATCGACTGCGGAGTTGACAAAATCGCTTCCTCTACTATATAGATAAATTCCAACCGTCGCATATGGTGAAATCACTTCCTTTTCTTTTACTTCTTTTACCAAGCCATTATCGTCAATTTTAGCAAAAGACCATTTCGGATCTTTATACTCATCAACAAAAGTTAATATAGAGCCGTCGAGCTCTCTATTTTTACAGTCGTCAATAAAAGCGGCTATATCAATATCAACGATTTGATCTGAGTTGGCAATCAAAAGAGGGGTGCTATTATTTATAAATTTCCTTGCGTATAGTACAGTGCATGCCGTTCCTTCGCTAAGTTTTTCAATCGGTACGAAAACCGCGTTAAACTCATGTTCTATTTTTTCTACTAATTCCTTTTCCTTTTGTAAATGTTCCCATTGAGCCACCAAAATATACTTTGCGTCTGGATACTTTAAATTTTCTAAAACTCTAACTATCATAGGTTTTCCTGACACATCTATGAAAGGTTTTGGCTTTTTATATCCAGCCTTTGCAAATCTGCTACCCAGCCCTGCCATTGGTATAAGAATATTAATCATTTGTCTCTCCTAAATACTTATCGTTGTTTGCGCCCGGTATTTTAACTACTGCATTTACGGTATCCTCAAGTGCTTCAAAGTCGGTAGCTTCGTTCGGATACATAACTATAATATCTCCTTTTGAATAAACAATATCGTTCATCCTAATTTTACCAGAAATTACAACCGTGATTTCTGTTGCGATTTTATGATGATGCCTCGCCTCTTTCTGCCCTTTTTTATACTCTTTAACGGCTACTTCTACGTCATTTGTGTTGAAAAGGGTCGGCGTAAAATTTCCAACGAACCAACCCTTTGTCATATCGTCGAGCCTAGCGGTTCTCATTTATTATCCCTCTCCAGTATTTTTTTAGCCTCGTATTCTTTAATTTTTTGTGGAGTATAGAAAGTATGATAAAGATCGTTTTTAATTTTAAAAGTATCTATCTCCTTTCCTTTTAATACCAACTCGTTTAAACTAGGGGCAATATAGTAATTTTCGTTTAAATTTACATCTTTTTTAATCATATCAAAAACTGCCTGTACGAAATCCTTACCGTATTTAAAGTAATAAAAACCGGCTATTGCATTCTTGCTAATGGGTTTTTTCTCTGCTGCTTCGACGACATTACTTTTTTCATCTAATTTTACGTAGGACCATTTTGGGTGGATGGAATCAAATATAATTACTCCGGCATCACAATTATTGTTTCTAAATTTATTTATAACATCCTGTAAGTTAATATCTATTACTTGGTCATAGTTAGAAACAATCAGTTGATTATCATCATTTATAAAATCAATGGCCATAATAGCACTACAAGCGGCTCCTTTTGTCTTATTGTCAACTGTGATGATTTTGCAAGAGCCGCTTGTGAGCAAATTTAAAATATTATCTAGATGATATTTTTTGCATTCTTCGTCGCTCAATATGAAAATAAATCGTTTCTCGTCTTGTATACTGGAAAAACTATCCATTAAATGTTCTATCATAGTTTTACCTAAAAATTCTATGAGCGGTTTTGGAAAAGGATACAACTCATCTGGGAAAAATTGGCTTTTACCCCCAGCTAACGGAATTAAAATATTTATCATACTCGCCCCTCAAACATTTTTATATGTTTTTTTATATTGTCATAATTTACATCGCTTACGTCCGCCACGATCATAACATTGGCACCGCTTGCCTTTGCTGCCTTTATTCCATTTTCATTATCTTCTACTATCATACATTCGCTCGGAGATAGATGCATTTTTTCAATAGCCTTATTATACATTTCTGGGTCTGGCTTACCATTTTTTACATCTTGATTTGATACATAAAAGTCTAAGTATATATCTAGGCTAGCGCATTTCATCATTATCTCAATAGTTTCTCTAATAGAGTTAGAACAAACGGCCATCTTATATCCGTCTTTTTTCAGATTGCTTAATGCATACTCATGGTAAAATCTAGGCTTACATAGGTTATAAACCATTTGCATTGTATATTGTTGCTTCATTTCGTTTATAAATTTATGCAATCCTCTCGGTAAATTGCGCTCTAAACTTAACATTTCGAGTTTTCTTCTTGTCGGCAATCCATCATAAGTAACCAAGTGGTCGTATCTGCTAATCTCCATTCCAAAAAGCCTAAGTGCTTTATTTAAGGCTTCATAGTGCCAATCTTTGGCTTCTATAAGCACTCCGTCCATATCAAATATAATGGCTTTTATCATCTTTCGAAAAACTCCTTTGCAAGTTGTGGATAATCTGTACAAATCATTAAATCTAAGCCAAATTTCTGCTCTACGCTTTTATACTCCGCCCACTCTTTCAAATACTCTCTTTTATGTAAGTCGGGCGAAACTATACAAACCCTTTTACCGTTTTTTATATGCTGCAATATAGTGGCTTCGTCTATCCAGTGCTCTTTGAACTCATCCAGCCAGATTCCGACAGCTTCATCGTAAAAAGATGGTTGTCTCTCATATTCGCTTTGTCTAGTAAAAGTTTTTAGCTTATTTTTCAGATAAATAAGTCCATCAGGTACAGACATATCAAAAACAAAATAGTTTTCTATGTTAAATTCGTCAAGCAAAACCCTGAGCTTTTCTTGGAGACCGTCTGCTTTTATGTTTAATGCTAGTGGCAAATATGGATTTACTTTTGTATAAATTTCAAAAAAGGAGCCGGCAGATATACATTTCTCATCTGCTATATCATGAGATATAACCAATTTGCCGTTATAATCCCTAATATCAGTTTCCGTTCCAAAGCCTAACATAAAACTATTATTAAAGGCCACTGCCTGATTCTTTTCACTGGGGTTTGACCAAAAACCTCTATGTGATAAAATAGTCATAAACTATAATCCTTGTGTCTGGTATTTTAAATATGACTTGCAATTTGCAATTATAGCAAAATAAACAATAAGAAAACAATACCTTGTTTTATCTAGGCTCTTTTTAGCTTAAGCTCATACAAAGGAGCATTAAGTTAGAAAGCCTTAAATATTTACTTGGAACCTAAAAAGAAGCTAACGTCGTATTACCAAAAACAGACCTAAACAACCTCAATCTATTTGATTTAATAATTTCAATCTACAATAAAAGACGTAGAACCCATCAGGCCAAGTTTTTCTTAGAAGAGCTAAGCGATGAATATTGGCATATGGTAGAGCACATCTTTGCAAGCACGAAAGAATACAAGTCCCAAATACTTCCGGCTTACGGACGCCAACACCTAATAACCGAAATAGGGCAAATAAGAAAAGCCAGAAATGAAATATACCACAATAATCCTACAAAGATAAAATTCGCAAAAGATTTGGAAATATTACTTTTACGAATGGGTTACAATTTACAAGATGCTGTCGGCGGCTGCGATTTTAGAGGTGATATAAAGCTACAATACAAATACGATTAGAATTATACAGCCCATAAAGACCATAATAATCATGCATACTTATAGAAAAGCCAAATTTGCCATTTTCGCAGATCCGCAAAATCTAATACCAGCTTGCGTAACTTCATCCAAGTTGTACGCTTTTTGTTCGTATAGGCACTTGCCACGTAAGCGCTCGATACGCCAAGCCCGGCGAAATATTTATTTGAAATGCTTTTTAAACCTTTACTCGCACATGGATTTTGGGCATTATGCGATAATATCCGTCTTGCCAATCTTGCTCACTTTGCGCAGTATTTCCATTATATCCATCCCCTTTTCTTGTTCGGCTTTCAGGAAATTCTCGAAAAATTCGCGTCTAATATCCTTATCCTCGTAGGTTTTGCTTTTACTAGTGGCTTGGATAGGCTTAAATTTCTTCTCTTCTGGCGTTTCTTTAGGAGCTTGATCGCTTGCCGTACCCTCTTTTAGAGCTATATTTTGTAGCACGTCTCCGATACTCTCGCCTTTTTTAAACGCGTCTTTTAAGAAATTTAAAAACTCTTTTTTAGTTGCTTCGTCTGCGTAGCTCACTCTTTTTTCAAGCGGCCGATTAAGAGATCTTAGCCTGACTTTTTCGGGCGTTTGATCAAAATTTAGCTTTCCATCTTTGAGTGAGATCTTGACGTTTGCGTGATCCCCTAGTATCTTTTCGGCGGTAAATTCGAGCCATTTATCTTTAAATTTATCTATGTCCATATCGGAGTCGAGCAAGTCGGTGATCTCTCGCAGCATAACAAATCCCGGCATAAATCCAGTTCCTACGCCGCCTAAATCCGTGCGAATATCGTCGATGTTTAAGTTTTTATATCCGGCTAGCCCCTCGTTCGCCGCTAAAGCTTTAGTGCTGTCTATGAACTTTTTTAGCTCGGCGACCTCGCTCTTATTCACGCTTGGATCAAGCCCGTTTATCTTGCCCCATACTCTGATTTTATCGTCCTTAGTGTAGCCGCTTAGCGAAAATATCCTCCTTATGGCTACTGGCTCGTTCGGATTTAGACCAAGCTCTTTACGCCAGCTGTCTTCAAACTTTTCAAACCCCATTTTTATTCCCAGCCATTTGCTTAAGTTTTTACCCGTTAGCTTCCCTGGATCTACATTTTCCGCCCAAATTTTGAGCTGATCTCGGTCTAGTTTTTCTGGATCAAGAGCGTCATAATTAATAGGTTCGGTCAAATTTGATCGAGACGGCGCCGAATTTGAGGTTAAATTTATAGCCTCTTTCCCCTCGCGTGCTTTTAAATTTCGCTCGTGAGCGCTACTAAAATCATAATTTACGTTTGCGTTAAATCCGTTTATACCGCTTATCATATTAATCCTTTTAAGCCTTTATATCCACACCCTTAGCGTTAAATTTCATTATCGCCTCAAGTTCTTCTAAATTTTTTCTAGTATTTTGCTCTAGCTCTTTGTCGTATTTTCTGTTTTTACCCAGCATCTTTTGCGTTCGCTTTTCTTGCTCGATTAGCTTTTCTAGGCGTTTTGGCTATACGTTTCTTTACCTTCAGGGACGACTGCGTTAAACAGCTTGTAGTATTGGCTAAGTCGATATTTTCAAAGGGTTTTTGATCCGGCGAGGGCGTAAACAAATAAGTCTTATCGTTAAACCTCACTATCTCGTCGATAGAGCTTTTGTGGATTTTGAAATTTTTGGGAAGTCTGGCTGCTTTGTTAAAGTGGCTACCCATATAGTCGAGATTATCCACCGAGTATCCGTAAGCCAAATTTGAGTCAAATTTTAATGAGTTTAAATTTTTGATCTTGCGCACCACTTGACGTCAGATCGTATGTTTTAAATGCGGTAGCACCAGACGCACAAGTGTTTTGAATAAGATTTGCGAAGCTAACGTCCTGCGTTTTGGCTTGCTTCTTTTCTTGAGCTTTGGATAGCATCTACGAATAATTTATCTTAGTAGCGGAAACGTTCACAGCCTATCCTTCTTAAAAATAAATTTAAAGAAGGATAGGCAAAATTTATTTCCCATAATTCGCGATATCTGCGCAATGGTCTTTGAGAAAAAGACTATACTACTCAAGTCAGGTCTAAATTTTAGACCTTAAAATTTTGGTAGATTATGCTTGTAGATTGATAGGATCTTTATGGTGTCGTCTTCGATTATAAAAGGAATAACGTATCCTTTGAAAATTAGATCCCTTATATTGTCTTTGTGAAAGTATTGATTTTTTCTAAATCGGTAAGCAAAAGTAGATAAGCTTTCGATTTTTTCAAATAAGCCCTCAAGAAAATCGTTTGCCGTCTTCTCGCTCTTGCTTCTATCCGCATAAAAATCTAAAATACTTTTAATTTCTTCCTTGAATTGTTCGCTTAAGATAATTTCCACTTTAAGCGCCTTTGTTTTTTAGGTAGGATCTCATCTCGGTTTTAAATTCGTCAAAGGCTTGGTATTTTAGCTCCCCGCGCTTATCGGCCTCTACTAGTTTATTTAAATCTTGCTGATCGGCTTGACTTAGATAATCTTCATTGTCGTAAGCAATGGTTGTTTCAGGATCTAGCGCAATAATAGCTCTAATAGCTTCTACAATGCTATGGTTTGCGGTTTGGATATTTATTGAAGTTATCATTTCTTACTCCTTGTGTTTATCGTCATTATATCGCACCCTTTTTAATGACTGACGTTTTTTCTAATGATCAATCTCTAAATTTATACTTATACCTTTTGTGTGTTTAGACTCAGCTTAATATCTTTCATATGTTTTCTCGGAAAATCCGCCTACTTATCAGGCGGCGACGTATCTACCGGATAACGAGATGGAGCTTTTAACCAAAGATGGCAAAGAAAAAGACGTCAGCAAAAATCAAGTGTCTAGAAATTTGATATCCAAACATATAGACAAATAGGCTGACTATCTGGCCATATTCCTAAACCCTTACATCTATCTTCTTGTAGAATCTATCCTTCTCACTCACATTAGCGTCCTTGCCAAGCTCGTTATTTAAAAACGAAATATTGTATAGATCCTTCGCCATTAATGTTTTATTATCCCCCAGGTATATCAAAAATTGTTTTCCATGCTTAACAGAAAAGGATTTTATAGCGCTAGCCCCTATTTCCTGGAGCGTCTTATATTTGCCGTCAGTATCTAGTATGCCTATATTATTAAAGCTTATAGAGCCAAGCTCGGTGTCGCTCATGACTTTAGTTTCTAAATTTAGGCTTGCCCTTCTGGTTTTATCTCCTAAAAGCTTACCCGTATCAGAATACAGCTCCGTTACTTCTATTTCTCTACCGCTATCAAATTTAAGGTTATATATCCGTTATCGTTTAGCTTCATAGCTATTATGCTATCGCTGTCTCGTAATGATGACGCCGCCCTATCAATATCGGTTTCAAAAGCACACCTAACTTTTTCTAAATTCTCCTCGCTAAATTTTAATCTGGCAGAAGCCTCAAATTCATTTTCCATAGCTACCATATAGGCGGACTTACTCTGTGATAATTTTGATATTAGCTCATCTGCATTTTCTACGTTATAGTCTTTTAAGTTCTTGCTTAGCCACTCTATATCTTTGTTGCTGGCGTCAAGCTCTTTGTTATAATCGTCGTAGAATTTCATAGAGCTGCTTCTTTGATATCCGTTATAAGAGAAGTCTTTATCTTTAGGAGTATCAGAATTTATTATAGGATTAAAATCGCTAAACTTTAGCTTTCCGTCAAATCCAGCCTTTTCATAGGCAAAGTTATTAATGGGCTATTTTTATAAATACGTTATTGTTTCTTATGTCTACCCAGCCGTCTTTATCTGCGTATGCATCAAAGAAGTTCTTAATATTATCGGCTTCCGCTTTTTTGTATCTACTCTCCGGCTCAAATACGGTGTAGGGGTTTGAAGAGTAGTAAGATATCCTATGATCTATGTTTGTAGTATCTACGAAATTTCTCATATCGTTATTGGCAAGAGATTCGGAGTTGATGATATCTCTTCTTTTTTAATTCCAGTTAACGATATCTGAATTTATAAATTTAGTCAAATCGATATCTGATGCTACATCGCTTAAATTTGCTATCTTTTCGTTGCTGTCCTTATCGTGTCCTCTGACCTTGAGCTTTGAGAATAGCTTATCGGAGCTATTTAAAATTCCGTCGCCGTTACTGTCGAAGCTAAAAAGCAAAGCATTGCTAGTGAGTTTTCCAATACCCAACTTATCGTTATCGCCGTATAGATCCAAAAATACCTCTACGTAGCCGTATTTAGTATGCAGGGTACTTGAAGATGCGTAAGAGTTTAAATTTGATGATTTGGTATTCTCAAGATACCCGCTTTGATCTATGAAAGACATATTGATCGAGTGAGGATCCGCATTTATACCTTGAAAGTATCTCTCGCCCCTAAGGGAGCCGTTGAGATAGGCATTTGAGGTATCAACTCCATATTTTTGTTTAATCTCTTTTAGCGCATTATGATCACTTACTACGCTATCCACCCTCTGCTCTTCTTTAACCGAGTATCTTGAATCAAGATACGTAAAGTCGTATTTAGCAAAATCCCCTACTAAAGTTGGATTCGAGCTATAGTGATAGTCTAAACCGTTGTTTCTGTTTAATAGGTTTCCTGCATAGGTTTTCTTAAGCGAGCCGTCTTTGTTTATGGTATCGCTATAGTTAATATCCCATAATATTATTTACGCGCATTTTTGAGATAATACCGCTTGACTGAGCCCTTAAAAAGCCTTTTGCCCTATATTCTATTTGCGCTTGTCTATTTAGGTATTCCGCCGAAGTCATACTTTCGTCGCCAACCTTGACGGTCTCTTTTAAGATTGGGTTTTATTTACTCTTGCGATATCTATATCTGGTAGCTTTAAAAACGAGACATTGTTTGAACTGTTTATCATTTAAATCCTTTTAAAAGCCTTGCTTGTATATCGAATAAAATTTAAAAATATTTAGGATTAATAACAAGTTTACTATATGGCTATTAAGCATCCTATAAAAAATAGTATGTATAATAGTAAGTATAAAACATAAAAAAAAGGGGGGGGCGGCGTGTCGAGTCTTGATAAATTAATCAAAAAACTTGAAAATAATCCTAAAAATGCAAGCTTTGACGATGTTAAGTGCCTGTTATTAAATCACGGATACGAATTAGATCACGTTAAAGGCTCGCACCATAAATTTAAAAAAGGCAGCGACACGGTAGTCATACCATACCATAAGCCGATTAAAGAGATCTATGTTTTACAGATCTTAGTAAAGATAAGGGAGTCATGATGAAAAAAGACTTGAACTATTATTTAAACTTGCCGTACACGATCACAATCAAAAGACTGGACGATGGCGATTATTTTGCTCAGTACGCAGATATAGGACTAACTAAAAATAATCTAATGGCCGGCTGGGGAGCTACCGAAGCCGAAGCGATAGCGGATCTAAAAGAAGCGTTTGCTTGCTATGTCGAAGGGGCTCTTAAAAACGGCGAAAGCATCTATGAGCCTATCGACGAAAACGTCAAAGTCCGCATAAATTTAACTATACCCAAAGGCGTTTTAAATGCAATCGATGCAGTTACGAATAACCGCTCGGCATGGCTTAGCGAACTAGCTAAAAAGACGCTAGCAGTGCAATAAAGAGTACGGAGCAGGCCGCCGTATAGACGACCTTTGTAACTATCTTAAAGGGAGGTCATCGACGTAAGAGCGTTTACTCTCTCTTTTATGGTCTTAACATATTTCTCTCTGTCTTTATCGCTTAAAATTTGGTTTGTCTTGCCTGGTCTATATCTCAAGAGTTCGGCTATTGTCATTTCTTCTTGCATAATTCTGTCTCTAGCCATATCGTTTCCGCCATTTACTCTTTTTATGAAGTCTATATCTTTTTTACTTTGTTCTATATTGAGTATTGAGTAGGTTTTTATTTGATCGGTAAGCTCGGTTTCCCCGCTATCGCTAGCTTTTGGTTTAAAATTCTTTAAAAATCCTACAAATACGCCTTCTTTGCTGTAGCCGCCATCTGTTTTATATAGACATATCGGGGTTAAATTTAAGTCTGCTTCCGTTATCGCGTTCGATTTTGTTAGAGCTAAGATTTAGCCTATAAGTGTAGCGAGGCGGAGTTAGAGCCGCAAAATCCAAATTTAAGAGGCGCTCACGCAGATGATGAGAAAAAGATCCGCTAGATGAGATAATAAGAAATTTTAATGAGAAGTGGTTTAAGCGCTGGGACGCTACGCCTGATGAGCAGAGGGTTAAATTTATACACATTATGGATAAAGTAAAAGCACATAAGGATTTTGAGGAGAATTACGAGAAAAATACAGATGAAATCAACAGAAGACTCGCTATCGCAAAAATAATAGACGAAGTGATAAATAAAAATAGAAAAAAGAGTTTGAGCTTTATAAGCTTTTTGCGACAAATGAGGCGTTTAAATTATGGCTAAGGGAAAATATAGAAATGGCTTTGAAAACTAGAGTTTAAAATATAACATATTTGTATTATATTTAGAAAAATATTTACTATAATATTTAACTTTATATTGCTACTGTTGAACTACTGGTGCAATTTATCAATTATTATTTATGATAAGTAATATCAAATATACTATATTTAAATGGTTATTTTGTATCTATGTTTTACTAAAATTTCTCTTAACTCTCGTGTTCATTATTTTTTATTTTTACTAATGGGGCAATTTACCGGAATAACACAGGTAGTTGTAGATAGTATGAGCAGTAAAAATAATAAAAATAATAAAAATAATAAAAATAATAAAGATGATAAAAATGAAAAAGGGTGTTCTTCAATTTTTAGCATCAATTGCTGTTGTAGCATTTTTACTTATTTGTTTAAGGATATTAGTTTGCTTCTTTAGAAAATACTATGTTGATGCCACAGCAACATTAATCATACTTACAAATGTATATTTTATGATAAAAAACGGCATAAAAAGAGCAACTTTTCAAAAAAGAATTTTAAAGAAATGGACGTCACAATAGGGGGTATCTTTTTGATGCAAGCTATATTTGTATTTATAATGTGGGTTGGTTATAATGCTACAAGATGATATCAAAGAATTTTCTTAGTAAGCCTTAGAATTTTAGGTAAATTGTTTGAATATTCTACCTCCTGGCAGGTTTAAACAAAAATTTATAAATGGCTAAAGAATTTAGAAAATTAGCCAGCAATCCTCCACTAGATGAATATGGTATGATGCCTTATCTAGATGAAATAGTAGGTAATTACTTTGTGATGGATTTTAATAGAGATGGGGTGGCAGCAATGCCAGATAATTCTTTATATAAAGATCTAAGAGAGCTTGTAGAAGATAAAGACGAGCTGCTAGATCCTAGAGACTTTGATGCTAATGAGACTGCAAGGGAGGAATTTATGAAATATGTAAAAAGTGAATTACCTAAATTCCAGGATAGGCTAGAATTTCCCGGTTTTCCTGAAGATTGGGATGATAGAACACTTACTTTTTTATCGACTCTACCCTCCTAGAATCCAAAATAATGTCCCTAACCCCACCAGAGGGATATCCAAATGCACCATACTATAACACACCAGAAGAGCTAACAAGACTATATGAAGCTGGTAAATTAGATAAAAAGTTAAACCCTCTAACACCAGTAATGTATAGAGAAAGCTTTCCCGAAGATCTTAGGCAAAAGATACTAAGCTATGCAAAAGAGCATAATATAAAGGATTAGAGCAAATATAAAAGTTTTATTTAAGAACATTAATTTTAAAATGAGCATCATCTAAATTTTTAGATATAATTACGCAAAAATAATATTATTAAAATCAGGTAAAGGAACTCATGAAAAAAATATTTAAATTTCTATCTTTTTTAGTATTTATGCTATTTCTTGCAGGATGTGCAAAAGATCTTATTATAAGCAATATGCCAAATTCAAATTTAAACTATCATGGCGATAATGTTCCTATAACTATCATAGCTTATAAATTAAGAGATGTGGCTAAATTTAAAGAAGCTAGCATTATCGATCTAGCCGAGAAAAATGGTGAAATACTAGGCTATGATAAGATTGACTCTATAAAAACACAAATTCAGCCAAATACAAATAGATATGCTTTTACAAATGTATATCCTGATGAAGTTCCGTATGTTGGTATTTTGGTACTTTATGCTGATCAGAGCAAGACAAATATCAAGGCTTACAAGGCTACAAAAGAGATAAAAGAAAAAAATATAGTTTTTGAGATAACAAAAAATGGCGTAAATATTTTAGACGCTAGTAGCTCTAAAATACAAGCAAGCAAATAAAATGTCTGAAAAGCTAAAAGTCGTTTGGTATAACGGAATGAACGTTGATAAGGTTCATTTCGAGCAACAAGAAAGATATTTTGAGAGAAATTTAAACCTAAAAACCATCTCTTCTTTTTCAAATTTATACGGTGTTTTAGATTTAGAAATTTCAAGCGATCTTTTGCTTCAAGGCAAAATAGGGCTAACTAAAATTTCTTGTATCTCTCAAGATGGCACTATTTTTAACGCGCCAGATCAAGATGAATTACCAGTGCCACTTGAGATAAGCCCAAGTGAGTTAAACTCAGCCATTATAGTGTTAAAACTACCTATTAGCTCAGGTCTGGTTGATATTAGCTTGCAAAATAATTTACCAAATCTAAAATTTACAGCCAAGCAAGTGCTTATCAGCTCAAGAGTGCATGATGAAGCTAGCAACGATATACTAAGCGAGTTAGATGATAAAGATGATTTTGAGCTATCTTCGGCCTTTACACAAGATAAAGAAAATCTAATCCTAGCAAGCCAAAGATCGTCTCTTGGAGTATTTGGCTCAAAGATGCCTTACGAGCTTAGCATACCAATTTGTAAAATAAAAAATATAGACCTAAATAAGCAAATAACACTTGACGAAAAATTTATTCCAACTTGTATTGACATCAGTAAAAACACCTTCATAACAAATTTTATAGAGGAGCTTAGCTTTGCTACAAAGCAACATCAAGAGAGTTATTTTGGGTTGTTAGGAGGTGTTGATCAAGCTAAAAATAGACTTGATTTTTCAACGTATTTAACACTAAATATGCTAAAAAAATGGCATTTAATGTTCTCTTATTTACTAAAGAAAGATAAATTTCACCCAGAGTATTTGTATGAAAAATTAGTTGATTTTCAGGCTGATCTGTTGGCACTTAGTCACGATAATAGTTTTAGCGAATTTATAGCCTACGATCACAATAATCTAACTCAAACATTTGTGCCTTTGATAAATAATCTAAGACTTTTATTCTCACATATCTTATCTCCAAAATATATAATGGCGCAAATTGTTAAAAATAATCACGGCTTTTATGACTGTATTTTTGATAATCCAAGCATTATTGAAAACTCAGAAATTTATTTTGCTATTCACAGCGATACAAAAAATGAGTATCTTCTTAAAAATTTCAAAGCGCAATGCAAAATCCATACTCAATCAAATATAAAAGGCATAGTTTCTTCACAGCTAAGAGGTATAAACGTAGAGCAAATTTCTGTTGTTCCTAGTACTTTACCGAAGTTAAACGATTATATCTATTACAAGATAGACAAAAAAGATGAAATTTTTAAAAGCTTTGCAAATCAAAATGTGATTAGCGTTTATATAACGGCAAATTTACCAAATGCTGACATTAAAATGTGGGCTTTATTATAAGGATAAAAATGAACGAAAATCAAAATGAAACCTCAGTTTTAAGTCAAACAAATCTTTTAGGCCTTGGCACAAATCTTGCACTAGATCATGTGTTACCATTGCTTCTTTTGGCAAATAGGGTTTCAAAATTACAAAATTTTTCACAAAGTGAAATGGCAAATTTACGTGAAAAATTGATAAACGATATCTTAAGCACTACTTCAAAGATATCAAATCTAGGCATTTACGAGGAAGACGATATTATTAGACTTAGATATTGCCTTTGTGTTTTTATAGATGAGAGCTTGCTAAAAAATGAAATTTTTATGAACAGCTTTTGGGCAAATAATACACTGACAACAAGATTTTTTAATGAAAATCTAGGTGGAAATAAATTCTTTGGCATTATGGATAAGTGGTTTGAAAATGTTGGCAAAAATAAAGATTTCTTAGAATTTATATATGCTTGTTTGGTGCTTGGCTATAAAGGAAAATATGAAACACAAGAAGATTGCAATGAAAAAATTTCTTATCTTTGTGAAAATATAGCTGCAGCCGTTTCTCCGCTCATAAAGGCCGATGAAAATGTATTTGAAAAGAGTTACTTAAAACAGACAAAGAAAAGCTTTCTTGAGGTATTTTCGCTAAAGCGTTTAAAATTTTATTTCATTTTACTAGCCATTGCTATGATTGCAGCTGCATTTTTATATAGTACATATTCTATGGATCAAAACAATATCAGAAACGATAGTGTCCTAAATAATAAGATAGAGAATTTTATGGATAACAAGTAAGTGCAAGATAATTTTTGTAATAAATTTAATGAAGATTTTTTAGAGAATGAGCTTTATATTAGTTTAACTGATGAAATGTCAAAGTATAAAACTTTGATGCATGATAGCATAAAGTGGGATTATGTATTTAGCTCATCTTTAAAGGTATTAAGTGAATTTAGTCTTGACGCCAAGCTTTTAAATTTCTTAGCGATTTCTGCTATAAATTTAAATGACAAAGAGGCTTTTAAGACGCTTATAAAAGCTTTTGCCTTTTTTCTATCTATTTTAAAAAAAGAGCCAAATTTACTTGCAAAAAATGAAAAACAACTACCTGCTAAAAAAAAGATAATAGCTCAAACAATAGAGCTTTTTACGCAAGCTAATGATAAAGCTTTGGATCAAGCTGACGCAAAAGCGTTTAATGATCTTGTGCCTGAGCTTTCGCAAGAGCTTGGCACACATTTTGATACGCTTTATATAGAAGAAAAAAAAGAAGAAATTTTAAAAGCCAAAGAGCCAAAAGTCATTACTAAAACTGAGCCAATTTACCATCAAAGCGTTTCATTTAGTAGCAATGACATTAGTACATTTAATGATAGAGAATTTAGGGAATATTTTATAAATTTATCACTAATGCTTTTAAGGAGTGATATTAAAAATTTTACCGCTTATGCTTTAATTTTTGAAGCAATGTGGGGCAGAATAAAGGCGCTTCCATCAAGTAGCGATCAAATAACACAGATACGTTATCCTGATGAAAATCTAATTATGCTTTTTAAAAAAAGTAACGAACTAAATCTTGACAATTTAGAAAAATTTATAAGAAATTTAGCACTTAACCCATTTTGGATAGAAGGCATTAAGATATTTTGTGAGTTTTTAAATAGTGCTGGACTTGCAAGGCAAAGTGATCTTATTTGTGATATGGTTTTAAATTTTATTGATAAATTTCCAGATATAAAAAAGCTCAAATTTCAAAGCGGAGAAGCTTTTTTTAGTGAAGATGTAAATAAATTTTTTATTAAAAGCAACTCTTTGGAATTTACTTCCAGCAATGATAATAAAAAAGATATGAGTTTTGAAGATCTAATAAAAGAACTAGACAAAAGCAAGCATGCTTCAAGTGCCCAAAGCGAGCTTAATTTTATGCTTGAATTATCAAAAATTTTTACTACTCAAGGTATGAATAATAATGCAAAAGCTACCTATGCACAAATAGTTAATTTTATAGAAAATACCGAGCTTAAAGATTATTTATCAGACATATATATAAAGGCAAAAACATTTGTGTGATAAAATATGTTTTTTTAAATCACCTTTAATTTTATTTAAATATAATTCTTAAATCATTTATGAAAAAAGGATGTTACTATGGCAGATAATCTAATCCCACCAAAAGAACGCATAAATATAGTTTATAAAACTAAGACAAATGACCAAGAGGCTGATGTAGAGCTCCCATTAAAACTTATGGTAGTTGCAAATTTAACTGGTGAAAACCAAACTCCACTTGAAGATCGTGAAGTAATTTCTATCAATAAAATAAATTTTGATCAGGTTATGAAAAGCTTAGATATTCATACAAATTTCTCTGTAAAAAATAAGCTAAATTCTAACAATGAAGATTTAAATATTGACCTTGATTTTGAGAGCATCCATGATTTTAATCCAGATAATATTATAAATCAAATCCCTGAACTAAAAAAACTCTTGCAGCTTAGAAAAGCTTTAGTTGCACTAAAAGGTCCTATGGGCAATATGCCTGATTTTAGAAAAGCGGTTTTAGAAGCTATAAAAGATGAAGATAGTAGAAAACAACTTCTTTTAGAGATTAAAGACGAACAAGATAAGGAATAAAAATGTCTGAAACTAAAGTTAAAACTCCTATCATTGAAAGCATAATGCAAAGGAGTAAATATTCAAAAGATGACGAGAGTTATAGTGTTGTAAAGCAAGGAGTTGCTGAGTTTATTTCAAATATAATCACAACAAATAATGCTGAAGATAAAATAAATAAGCTCGCACTTGATGAGATGATAGCTCACATTGATACCCTTTTATCTGCTCAAATGGATGAAATTTTACACAATAAATCTTTTCAAGAGCTAGAATCAACTTGGCGTGGAATCAGGTTTTTGGTTGAGAGAACAAATTTTAATGAAAATGTAAAAATTGATCTTTTGGACGCCACAAAAGAAGAAATTTTAGATGATTTTGAAAATAATCTAGATATAACTCAAAGTACACTTTATAAACAAATTTATTCAGCTGAATATGGACAATTTGGTGGCGAGCCAGTTGGTGCGATAGTGGCTGATTATGAGCTAGATAAATCAAATCAAGATATGACTTTTTTAAATAAAATGTCATCAATTGCTGCAATGAGCCATTCACCGCTTCTTACATCTCTTTCTGCTAAATTTTTCGGACTTGATAATTTTGGTGAGCTTGAAAATATAAAAGATCTAAAAAGCATGCTAGAAGGCCCACAATATACAAGATGGAGAACTTTTAGAGAAAATGAAGATGCAAAATATACAGGTTGTATGGTAAATAGATTTCTTACAAGATCTCCTTATGTGCCAGAAGATAACCCTATAAAGAGCTTTAATTATAGAGAAACTGTAAATAATCACGGTGATATGCTTTGGGGTAATGGAGCTTATGCGTTTGCTACAAGGCTTACAGATAGTTTTGCTGATTATAGATGGTGCGGCAATATTATTGGGCCAAAAGGTGGCGGTGCCGTAAAAGATCTTCCAACTTATACTTATGAAAACTATGGAAGCGTCCAAACAAAAATTCCAACCGAAGTTTTGATCACAGATAGAAGAGAATTTGAACTTTCAGAAAATGGATTTATCGCTCTTACTTTAAGAAGAGATAGTAATAATGCTGCATTTTTCTCAGCAAACTCTGCGTTAAAACCTAAAATTTTCCCAAATACTCCAGAAGGTAAAGCTGCTGAGACAAATTTCAGACTCGGAACTCAACTACCTTATGTATTCTTAATCTCTCGTTTGGCTCATTATCTAAAAGTGCTTCAAAGAGAAGAGATAGGTACATGGAAAGAGCGTAGTGATGTTGAGCGCGGCTTAAATGAATGGCTAAGACAATACATCTCAGATCAGGAAAACCCACCAGCAGATGTTAGAAGTAGAAGACCATTTAGAAGTGCAAAAGTAATTGTCAGTGATATAGCCGGCGAGCCTGGATGGTATAAAATAGAGCTTTTGGCTAGACCTCACTTTAAATTTATGGGAGCAAATTTCGAGCTTTCTTTGGTCGGAAAACTAGACAAAGAGTAAGCTTACTATGTCGCTGATAGATAAAATTTTATATGAATTTAGCGACGAATCAAAACCACGTCCATATTTTAAAGATCTAGACAGCGACATAAAAGATCACATTGATACTATTTTAAACTCTAGGCTTGGTAACTACGGCCGATTAAATGATAGTATTATTGATCTTTGGTCGATGGGTGTTGAGATAAATGAGCTTGGTCATAAACTTGGTATGGCAATATATGAACTAATCAGCTCAAATGAGAATAGAATAGAAGTAACATCTATCGGATACGATGACTCACTAAAGCCTTGGCGTATCATCTTTAATATAAATTACAAGCATAAAAACGATAATTTCAAAGAGTATTTGCTAAAAGTTATTTTTAAAAACAATAGATATTGTGAGATTTTATAATGGATTATAATGAAAATAATCTAGCTTATTTTCAAAAAGAGATAGCATATCTTGATGAAACAAGAGCCCTTTTTATTAAAAATTTTCCAAAAGTAGCACCCTTTTTAGATACTAAAAGCAAAGATCCTGATGTTGAGAGCATAATAGAAAATATGGCTATTTTAACATCTAGGATCAGGCAAGAACTAGACGAAAATATCCCGCTAATCGCTGAGTCTTTGGTAAATATATTAATGCCAAGCTATACAAATCCTTTTCCATCAGTTTGTATGCAAGAATTTACCTTAAGAGATGACTTCTCTGGGGTAAAAGAATTTATACCAAAAGGAAGTATAGTTGAGTCAAAGCAGATCAATGGCATAACGTGCAAATTTCAAACACTCTTTGACATAAATTTGCTTCCCTTAAAGATAACAAAAGCTTTTATGTCAAACAATAAGAGCGATTATCTTCTAAATTTAAATATAAGCGTTACAAAGGACGAGCTTAGCACTAAAGAACTTGATATAGACTTTTTAAATTTATATCTTGGAGATAATGTTTACTTCTCTTCTACGCTCTTAATGTGGCTAAAAAATTACCTGAAATTTATTACAATAAGTTTTGAAGATAGCGATCAAGAGATAAAGTTAAGCTCTGATAAACTTAGTTTAGATGAGTTTGATGAGCGTTTGATAAAGAGTGATGAGTTTGGATTTGAAGCGTTTGAGCTTTTAAAAGAGCTATCATTTTTTCCTTCAAAGTTAAATTTTGTGCGATTAAACGGCCTTAGCTTTCTTAAAAATTTTTCTACAAAAAGCTTTAATATTAAATTCATATTTTCAAAAGATATGCCAAGTGGATATGTGCCAAGGTTAGAGTATTTTTCTCTTTTTGTTACGCCTGCAATAAATTTATTTGCAATGAGTGCCGAGCCTATTTTGAATAACAATAGACGAAGCGAATATAGAATTTTTCTAGATCGCTCAAATATCGATGCTTATGAAATCGTTTCAATAAATAAGGTGGTCGCTCATAGTAGTAATAATGAAAAAAGGATATTAAAAAACTATAAAAGCTTTGAGAGATTTGAATTTTTAAATGATGAGCGAGCAAAAGATTATTATTTTGTCAGCAATAAAACAGATATAAAACTAAACTCTTATAAAGAAATTTCCTTTTTTAAAGGCGACTCTAAAGATCAAACCATTAGCATAGATGCACTTTGCTGCAATGGTGATTTACCTTGCAAGCTAAAACTTGGCGAGATAGATAGAGTGTTATCCCATCAAGGTGTAACAACTAAAAATTTAACCATTCCAACTAGTGTAAAGCGAGTAAAAATAGATGGAAATCTTCTTTGGAAACTAGTTAGCATATTATCTTTTAGCTATCAAAGCATACTAGAGAAGGGCTCTTTTTTAGCACTTCTTAATACCTTTAGCACACCAGATGATGAGTTTTTTAAAAAATTTGCAAACTCGCTTTATGATATAAAAACGAAGCAAATTTATAGAGTTGACCAAGGCTTTGCAAAAAGAGGGTTACTATGCATATTCTATATAGATGAAAGCGAATTTGAGAGTATTGGAAATGTATATACTTTAGGTATAAATTTGGCTAAATTTTTATCAAAATTTGCATCAATTAATTCATTTTGTGAGCTTAAAATAAAGTGTATAAAGAGTAAAATTTTGCTTAATTATGACTTTTTAGGTGGTACAAAAAAATTAATATGAACAAAGAACTAAATCATGCTTCTTTTTTTAAGTTAGTAAAAAACTGCCTAAAGCACCACGATAGAAGAGATATTTTTTTAAAAAATAGCCCAAGTTTTGCCTATCCGATTAATGAACTTGAAAGCTTAAATAAAGAGGATGTATTAAAAATCGTCGTAAATTTTATGGGTCTTTTGGGGAGTGGCTCGCATCTTACAAGTTATATTTTGGAGAAGATTTCAAAGAGTAGCGATAATAATTTCGAGAAATTTTTTGACTTTTTTGACAATTACTTGCTTTGGCTTTTCTTTGATAGCATTAGTCTGAAAAATTATGCAAGATCCTTTGAAAAAGAGCTTGATGATAAAATTTCAAAGATTTTATTGGATATATTAAACATAAGCAATAAAAAATTAGCAAAAAAATTCTTACCATTTTCTCCGCTTATCATTAGCCAAAGAAGGCCTAAAAGAGAGATTGAGTTTGCATTGCAGCGTCATTTTAATTTAAAAAATAAACTATTTTTGCTAGAAAATCTACCAAATCAAATTTTTATATCTCCTTCAAATTTAAATTTACTTGGTATTAAAAATAGGACTTTGGGCAGAAATTTTATACTTGGTAAAAAGCTTTTTGAGAAACAAACTAAAATAGCAGTTTATATAAATGGCATAGATTATGAAGAAGCTATTGATTTTTTCCCAAAAAGAAGAAAATTTAAAGAGCTTCAAGATACTCTTATTTTTTTTACAAACAATGAATTTGTTGCCGATTTATACATAAAAATAAACTATTCTCCAAAGATGCAATTAAAGCTTGGAATGGATGAAAGTTATAGTAAAATAGGCCTTGGTGCAAGGCTTAAAAGTAATAAAAATATGTCAAATTTTATAAAATTTAGGCTCTGCTCTTAAATTTTCAGATATAAAATCTAAAATATTTGTTATTATTACATTAAAGAAATATATTTATTTGTAAAAGGATGTGCATCAATGGCATTTATCGATTACCTAAGAAGATTTTTTGTCTTTTTTAGATTTAAACACAGTACCATTTTGGTAGCTTCTATTGCATTAAGCATCTTATTTTGGCTTTACGCTCCACTTATAGCTTTTAACGATGTATATAGCTTCGCTAGTATAAGTTCAAGAGTCACTATATTAATTGCATTTTGGGCAGTTATTTTATTTTTTGTTTTAATCAAGCCATTAATGCACTATCTAGCATCTCAAAAAGATGAAAAAAATAACAAGCTAAAAGAGATCAAAAAAGAGTCTATGGATAGTTTTGGTAAGGCAAAAAGAAATTTTATGCTTTCTTTGAAAGATGCCAAAACAACATGGAAAAAAGATATAAATTTTAAAAAATTGCCTTTGATAATGATAATGGGTAACGAAGGTGCTGGAAAGAGCGCGTTTATAAACTATTCAAATATTGAATTTCCACTATCTGATAGTTTAGATACTTATAAAAAAATACACAAAAGTACAACAAACTTTAATCTTTACATTTCAAAATTTGGTGCACTTTTAGATACTGAGGGTATACATTTTGCACAAGAGAGCTTATATCAGCCAACAGCTACTGAAGAGCTTCCTGAAGATGATGTGGATAAAAATAGGGATTACTTGCTTAAAAAAAGTATCTGGAGTGAATTTTTACACTTTTTAAAACGAAATGATTTTAACGCTAGATTAAGTGGTGCGGTTTTAATCATAGATACTAAAAAATTCCTTGAAGGCACGCAAGAATATTTTGATGAATTAATTAGATATATGATAAAAAGGGTTAATGATTGTGAGAAATATCTAAATATTAAATTCCCTATTTATATTGTTTTTAGCAAACTTGACTTAATAGATGGCATGGGAGATTATTTTAGGCTTTTCAATGAAGATGTGGCAAATAAAGCTCTAGGAATAAACTTAGATCCAAATTTCTCAAAACAATCACTAGAAACTGAACTAAAAAACCTAAGCGAGTCACTATTTAAACATCTCATGAGTAAGAACTCGATTTCGCATTTATTGGAAGATAAAAAACGTTCATATCTCTTTTTAAAACAACTTGATAATTTTTTTGCTTTAGTGAAAGATTTTGTAACGAAGCTAAGCTCTCAAAATGCACTTAAAAATAGCTCAACCATAAATGGAATTTATTTCGTCAGTGCTTATCAAGAAAATATACCTATAAACTACCTTACAAACACTATTTGCGATAGATATAACATCAAAAAACCACTTTTAAGAGTAGTAAATAACTATAGTAAACAAAGCTATTTTGTAAAATCATTTTTAAAAGAGATAGCTTTTAAAGCCAACTTAAATAAATTTGGTGCTCAAAATAGATTTACAAAATTTGCAAATTTTGTTTTAGTAGCCATACTTTGTGCCGGAGTATATTTAGGCTCTAGTTTTATTCTAGATACCAAAAACATAAAAGAGCAAAATGCTATAAATAATGCAAATAAAATTTCTTCATACCTTGATGGTAAAAAATACAAGGATCTCTCTCCAACACAAAAGATTGAGCTTCTAAATTTACTAAAACAAAGTCTAAATGACTATCCAAGAATCTTTAGCGGCGATACTAAATTTGAGTATATAACACTAGATACTTCTTATAAAGGCTTCACTCCAGTTAAAGCACTTTACTATGATTTAAATGCTGATTTTTTCAAAAATACAGTTTTAACTGAGATGGAAAATATACTAAAAAATGAAATTGATCCAGATAAGCTAATAAAAGCATTTTATATGTATGATTCGCTCTTTGACAAAGATTATACAAATGTGGATTTATTTAAAATTTGGATTAGCACAAACTGGGATAAATTTGAAAAATATGGCGTTGCAAAAGATGAATTTTTAGCCCATATTGAGGCTATTTTAAAAGCAGAAAATTTAAACATAACTGCAGATACAGTTGCTCAAAGTATAGCAAATACGAGACTATCACCTGTCCAAAGAGCACAAAGGCTCTACTATATACTTGAGTTCATATCATTCAAAGACGATAAATCTTTTTATGATATTAAAAAAGATGTTGAAAATTTATATACGGTAGTCCAAGAGAAAGAAGCATTTAAGCCATTTAATAAAATTTATACAAAAGAAAATTTAAGAGATTTCTTATCAAAGCTTAGCTCAAACATAGATCAAACAGCTGGAATAGAATCTTGGCTAATGGAGACAAATTCTTCTTTAAAAGATATTAGCTCAAATGATAAGAAAGAGTTAAGTATTGCTGTAATAGAGCTTTATTTGCAAAATTATGCTGATAAGTGGAGCCAAATTTTAAGAGAAATAGAGCCAAATGAATTTAGCACAAAAAAAGAGGTCATAGAAGAGCTTGATATCTTGTCAAAGAGAGAAAATCCTTTAAATTCTTTAATAAAATTAACTAATCAAAATACAAATTTAAATGATGAGAATTTACTAAAATATATCTACTCTCTAGGATTTGCTTCAAGTGAGATAAAGCGTGTTTTCAGTGATTTTAGTGCTAAATTTACTAATTATCATACGTTAAATTCTAATGACTTGCTGGATATTATAAGCAACGATGTAACAAGCGTTTATAAAAAAGTTAGTGACTATAACTTTGAAATGCTTCAAAGCAACGATGATAAAATAGTTTATGCAATAAATGGCATAAAAAACGAAAACGATCCATTTGTTGTCTTAAATAATGATGCTAAGAAGCTTCCAGATGAGTTAAATGAATATTATCAAAAGTTATCGACACTTGCATGGAAACAAGTAGAAAATGGTGCTTCGGTGCTTTTATCAACAGCATATAGAGATGATGTTTTTGATGATTTTGAAAGTCTTATCAAGCCATTTTATCCATTTAATGAACAATCTCCAAAGGCTGTTAGCACAGAAGAATTTAAAAGATTCTTTGGCAAAAACGGAACTTGGAATAGCTTTTATGATAGATATTTAAAACAAATCTTAAGTAAAACCGCTGATGGTTATAAAATAAGACCAAAATATGCAAAAGAGCTAAGGTTTAGTAGGGATTTCCTTAAAAATATCGCCTATATAGACAGAATTTCAAATTTAATGCTTGATTCAAATGATGAGCTAAAATTAAATTATAATTTAAAAGCTGTCGATTTATCGGCAAATTTTAGCCATATAAATATTAGCTATTCTAATAACTCTTTGACTTATGATCATACAATTGCCTCAAATTTGATAGTTTCAAGTAAAAATTTTGATATATCAACACAGTTTAAATTCAATGCAGTTTCAAGTACTGGAAGTGAGAGAAAAGAGCTAAGCTTTGATGGAGAATGGGGCTGGTATAAGATATTAAAAGCTTCAAACTTTAGTAGCGTTGGCGTTAGTACACTTAATTTTG
This sequence comes from Campylobacter concisus, assembly GCF_002912895.1. Lineage (GTDB taxonomy): Bacteria > Campylobacterota > Campylobacteria > Campylobacterales > Campylobacteraceae > Campylobacter_A > Campylobacter_A concisus_G. The sequence goes on along the minus strand of NZ_POZX01000063.1, from coordinate 5,979 downwards.
ATGGTAGAAGAGATTCTTATTTTGGCTTTGAAGTAACACCAAATGGAGGAGAGCTTTTAGAGCTTATGGATATCATACCAACGATAAATTTACCAAAGAAGATGCTTTATTAAGGAAAAAATATGCAACAAATAGCAGCAATTATACAAAATTACGATAAAGCGTCAAGCTTTTCAGCTCAATTTATCATTTTTGATGAAAATGGCGGTGATATAGGCTCACTAGACACTACAAAATTTTCTTGTAATGATATGAGCGATTCAATCGCACCAAAACACGCTCATGTTGGATTTGAAGAGGGGGTTTTTACAATTTGTGGCTATAAAGATTGTGAAATTTTTTATAGTGATTCATATTCAAAGCTTCCAGATGACTATGAGAGCGTCATAAATTTGGGTGATGTCTTTAGGATAGGGGAGTTAAAATTTATATTTATAGATCCTTCTAGGATTGATGAATATATAGGAAAAGCCCATAAGATAATAGAAAATACGAAAAATTTTGACAAACTTGATGATAAACATTTTGAGCCAGTTGGTAAAATTTCAAATGTTGATTTTAAAGAAGAACCAAAGATAAACTCATTAATAAATGATAAAAAAGATATCACTTTAAATGAAAATGCGCACGATGCAGTTTTAAATTTAAATGAGATAGCTCAAAATTTTGATGAAGAAGAAAATGCAAATAATCAAAATATGCTAACTGCAAAAAGCATGGATGAGCTTTTGACAAAGATAGTTGAGAGTATAAAATTGCAACCAAATATGAGCCCTATAAGTGAGCAGACTAGGACTTTAAATACAAAAGATATGGAAACAATCATGAAAACTCTTCCTCTTAGTGACTCGACAGAACTAATAAATACGGTTTTGGTTAAGCTTATATGCAAAGAGCTATATAGCCAAATGTATGATATAGTCGAGAATAACTCATTTTTTAAATATCTTTCAGGAGCCGTATTAAAAAGTACTAAGGAAGATAAGGAAGCGTTTAATTATCTATTGCATAAAGCTCTTCAAAGCTATATGTTAAAAAAGTAATGTTTTTAATAAAATAGAAAGTAAATAAAAGATAGAATAATCCAAACTTTTTAATAGGAGTAAATATGTCACAACCAGTGTATATTAAAGTGAAAGGTTCTACACAAGGACTTATTTCAAGTGGTGCTTCAACAGAAGCTAGTATAGGTAATCGCTATCAGTCAGGTCACGAAGATGAGATTATGGCTCAAGAGGTTTCTCATATAGTAACAGTTCCAACAGATCCACAAAGTGGCCAACCATCAGGCCAAAGAGTGCATAAGCCATTTAGTTTTACTACATCACTAAATAAAGCTGTTCCACTTCTTTACAATGCTTTAACACAAGGTGAAAGACTTCCAGAGGTTGAGATCTATTGGTATAGAACATCAACTAGTGGTGGTGCGGAGCATTTCTTTACTACAAAACTAGAAGATGCAACTATAACAGATATTACTCTAGTAAGTCCAAATGCTCAAGACAAGCTAAACAGCGACAAAACAGAGCTTTTCAAAGTTTCAATGAACTATAGAAAGATAGTTTGGGAGCACGTAGCTGCAGGTACAAGCGGAAGCGATGACTGGAGAGAAGCTACTAAAAAAGCTTAAAACCAACCTAGGGTTTACCCCTAGGGTTAATAAAATCATCTTCTAGCTAGAAGGACACAGATGAGCCCTTTTTATCTTTATCTTTTAAATTAATATGATATGTGAAATGCGATATGAAACACCTAGTTATAATCATATTTCTCATAACATCTTTATATTCACACGAAGCAAATTGTTTAAATATGTTTGCTGTGATCTTTGATAAAAATACGAACAATGAGAATACTTCTAAATGCTTAGAATACTATATAGATGAGCTTGGGTGTGATGCTAATATGACTATAAGAATTCCTGATCTTTCAATAAGACCAAATCTATTAGAATATGCTTATGATGCAAATAAAACAAAAACTTTTGATACTCTTTTGGAAAAAGGCACATACGCCAATACTAGCTTGACAACATCCATAGGAATGAGCTTTTTATTTTTCTTTAGGGAAAATGGTGTTGGTATAGACAATAAAAAAGCAAGCCCTGGGCTATTAGAATTTATAAAAACATCGAAATATAAAGAATTTAAAGAAGAGAAATTTAAATTAATCAAAAAACTATTAGATCATGGGCAAGATCCTTATCATTATGGTTATTTGAGAGTTATATTAAAGATAGTAGGAGATGAAAAAGATTTAGATAATTTATTAAAGAATGGAACTCAAAAGGAATTAGCGCAATGAAGCAATTGGCAATAATCATATTTCTCATAACATCTTTATATTCACACGAAGCAAATTGTACGGATATGTTCGCTGCTATATTTGATAAAAATGTAAGTGATGGAAATACCATTAAAATCATAGATTACTATATAGACAAGTTTAATTGTGATGCGAATATAACTTTTAAAAGTAATGAACTTAGATATGAGCCAAATTTATTAGAAATCGCCTTTTTAATGAAAAAATTTAAGACTTTTGATGACCTTTTAGATAAAGGCACAAAGCCAAATGGTAGATTAGCTTTTTCTATGGGATCAGAATTTTTATTCTTTTTTCAAGATAATGGAGTTGGATTTGAGAGTAAAACACCTAGCAAGGAGCTACTAGATTTTATAAAAACTAAAAAATATAAAGAATTTAAAGAAGAAAAATTTAAATTAATTAAAAAGCAACTACAATACGGACAAGACCCTAAAGATTACAAATATTTAAAATACATTTTGAAACTCATAAATGATGAAAAAGATTTAGATAATTTACTTAATAGTTGGAAAAAATAATGGATTTCTTTAATATAAATAAAAAGAAACTTGATATAAAAAACGATAATACAAATTTAGAAGACTTTAGCGAGCAAGATAAATATACAAGAGCTAAAAATGCTATTGATAGTACTGGGAAAGCGTTTGGTGCTTTAGGTTGTGGAACATGTAATGAGGTCGTTGATTTAGTGAAATCAGGTGTGGATACTATTAATAATATACATTACAGGGAATTTAAAAGTGCTAAGCAAATGGATCAAATAGAGTGGTTTAAAAACTATCGTAACCTCACTGACACCGATATTGAAATGTTTGAAAAAGCATTACAACAAGAAGAAGAAAACGAAAAAAGATTGAAAGAGCAACAAATGGACAAAAATTTAACATCACCAACATCATCACTGACTAAGCCTGTCATGCTAGCATCTAGCAATTCAGTGGCAACAGACGGCTTTGTGGACTACGGCATATCTAACGATACCTTCTCGACTCTTCAGATAGCAAACGAGTCAAACGATAAATTTATCGTTACACGTGCAGATATTTATGAAAATTTAGAAAGTATATTTAGCATAGAGTGCTTTGCTTATATAAATTTAGTGAAAAACCCGCTTTATGAAAATTTAGACACCATCTACAATAACGATAAAAGTTACTCAAGCATATATAAATATCTTGATAAAAGTATAAAGCTAATCATAAAAAGGCCGTCTTCAACAAATAAAAACATCGTTCCAGATGGTAGCTCAAACGATATGCACTTTAGTGGAATAGTAAGCGATGTAGAGTATCTTGGCGTAGATGATGAGACTAGTACAAATATAGATAAAAAATACTTCTTTAAATTTAAGCTAACTTCGCCACTATATAGACTAAGCATAAATAGAGCAAATAGAATTTATACAGACCAGAGCATTTTAGAAGTAGTAAAGGATATTTTGGCTTTTAATAAACAAAGACTAACCAAAGAGCTAGACTTCTCAAATATCAAAAATAACTACAACAAAAGAGAATTTATAGCCCAGTACAATGAGAGTGATCTAGCTTTCATAACAAGGCTTTGTCATGATAGTGGTATATATTTTTATGAAGACAATGAAAAAATTTATTTTCATGATACATTTATACTAGCTTATAGCAATCAAAATGAAAATTTTACTTCAAGCGATACAAGTAGTGGCAAGGAAGCTAGAAAAGTAAGCTTTAATGTAAATTTGAATAATAATCTAGCAACAGAACACATAAATAAAATAACAAAGAGCGAGACGCTAAAGGCAAATAGCTTTACGCACTCTTTTCAAAATACAGCTTATCCAAATGTGCTAGAGAGTAAAAATGAAAAGATATTTGACGAGCAGGTAAATATCTATGACAAGCATATAAATTTAGATGAATATTCATTTAGTGACACTAGCTTGCTTGAAGTTAGCACCTATCTTAAGAAACTAAGAAGTGATATGCTTTTAAAAGAATTTACCGCTAGTTCAAATGTATTTGCACTAAATTTAAATGACAATATCTCGGTAGCCATTGACGCTAGCAAGGGTGAATATGAGTTTAAAATAATAGCTTTAAAGCATACTTATATTGATGAGAGCGTTTTAGAAAATACTTTAAATTTAGGCGACAATGTCCCATTTAAAGATAAAAAATTTATAAGCTCATACACAAATGAGATAAGCATCATCCCAAGTAGTGTAAAATTTATCCCAAGCTACAAGCAAAAGCCAAAAGCACCAGACATCACGCTAGGTCTTGTAGTCGGTCAAGATGGACTAAACAGCCAAAATAACACGATCCATACTGATAGCTATGGTAGGGTAAAGGTGAGGTTAAATGCTTTTAGTACACAAGAGATAATCGATAAAGACGACGCTATCAACGCAAGCTATCACAAGAGTGCTTATCTAAGAGTGATAACGCCTATTGCTAGCAATAGCTCAGGATTTTTTGCCATACCAAGGATCGGCGATGAGGTTATCATCTCTTTTTTACAAAATGACATAGACAACCCAGTAATAAGTGGTAGCCTATATAATGCTTCAAATACGCCACTTGTAAATGTGGACAGTAACTATCACCAAACATCTCTTAGCTCAAAAACAATTGGTGCAAATGAGACCGGTATAAACGAGATCACTTTATCAAATTTAAAAAATAAAGAGCAAATTTATGTAAAAGCAGAAAAGGACTATGACGAGCTTGTAAATAACGACTTTTCTCAAACAATACTAAATGATAAAAGCTCACAAGTACATGGAATTTATACCGAACGAGTAAAAAAAGCCCACATCCAGACGATAGATCTGGCAAAAAATGTAAATGTGGGAGCTGAGTATCTAACAACAGTTGGACTTTCAAAAGATACAGTAGTTGGTGTCTCAAATACGCTAAACGTAGCTGTTGATAACAATACAAGAGTAGGTCAAGATAGTCATGAATTTGTAGGACATGATAAATTTGTAGAAGTAAAATCAAATCTTAATACGACCATACATAATGATGAGATGAAAGAGGTAAAGGGTACAAAAGAGCAGAACATAGATGGTGGCTATAAGCTAAATTCACAAAAAGGTATAAATGAATTTAGTAACGAGCATATTGTGCTTCAGGCAAATAGCTACATTGATATAAATGCTAAGTCAAATTTCACAACAAAAACAGCTGCCCAGTACACAGAGATTGCTGATTCAAAATTTAGCAATATAGAGACGACTTATGAGGTAAATGCTAAAGATAAGATAATCCATCAAGTAGGTAGCACAAAAGTAACGATAGAAGGATCAAGCGTCGTGATAGAAGTAGCTGGCGTAAAGGCGATATTTGATAGTAGAGGGTTAAGAGTTATTGGTGGAGATATAAAGGCTTTATAAGATCATATTTAAAGACTTACTTTGTATTTTAGTAGGTCTTTAAATTTTTAAATAAAATCAATCTCTACTAAAACTAATGCTAAGAATTTTAAAAGCAAAGGCTAAATTTTAGGGCTACGATAAAAGCTAGCCACACAAATTTTTCAACATTGTACCCCAGTACAATAGACAAACCCTTTTAAAATTTATATAATTCATTCAGAATTTTAAATACTATAAACAATAAGGAGAATATGATGGCTAAAGAAGCCGGAGTAGTTAAAAGCGTAAACGGAGGA
>NZ_POZX01000062.1:0-40030 GCF_002912895.1 Campylobacter concisus | reverse complement strand
GTAAAATACAAGCTTTTTTATATATTTGTATTGAAAACTATAATTTTCAAATTGTTATTTTAGTTTTCTTATTTTTTCTTTTAGATGAATTTAAATATTGGTTTATAGGCTTATTTTGGATTTTATCTTTTGTATGATTTTAATTTATCCATTAAATTTGACATAAAAATATTTGTAAGAAAATTAGTTAAATTTTACACTTTTCAAAAAATGTGAAATTTGTATTTATCTTATATATAACTTAAAATTTGATCTACCCTATTTTGAAAAAGTGAGCAAGAGCTATCTTTGTAGTTTGTGGTTCTTGCTTTTAAGTGCAGAGCACTAACCTTGCAAAAACTGCGATAAATGTACATAAAGCGCTCGCTCAAGAATTAAATTTTATCGTCAAAAAGTGTGCGGATATCCAGTGTGTAGTTTTTGGGCATAAAGATCGGCGAGTCTAAAATTTCAAGCAAGCCATCATCAAATGAGAGAAATTCCACTACTCTTTTGCGCCTATTATCAGTTTTTATGCTCATATCGGCTAGGTGCACTACCTTTACGATCTGCATTTTATCTGCCGTCCATTCAGAAAAAGCTAGAAATTTAGAGTCCTCTGAAAACAAAAAGCAAGCAGTCGCCCTTTCGCTAAGTAAAATTTGGAGCGCATCGTCATCTTTAACTAAATTTTGTTCAAAATTTGATAGTCTTTTTTCGTGGTTTGAAGGCTCATTTTTTAATTTTAGACAGTGCTTGCTATTTATAAAAAGTCGTAGCTCGCCAAGGGTTGGAGCGCCCATAGCGACCTCACAGCCTTCAAATTTGGCGCTAAATTTGCCATCACTGCTACACGCATTTGCCTCATAGTCCCAAGCCGAGCTCATAAATTTACCTATTAAATTTGCCTGCCATGGCTTTGTAGATATTTAGCTCGTCTTGTAAGAGAATATATTTTGCCTTTAGTAGCCCTATTTTGGCTTCTAACTCGCTATTTTTAGCCTCCAAAAACTGCTTTAGCTCGACCTTGCCATAGGAGTATTTTAGCTCGTAAATTTTTGAAATTTCCTCGTAGTTTTTTATCTGCTCTTGGTAGTTAACAAGTAGTGCTTCGTCGTTTAAGTAGCCTTTATAAAAAGCATCTATCTCGTTTAGAGCGCTATTTAGAGTGCTTATGTAGTTTAGCTTTGCAAGCTCGAAATTTGCCTCGCTAACCTTTAAATTTGACTTTAGCTTGTGGTAGTTTAAAAATGGCAAATTTAAAGCGATGTTTCCATTAAGAAATTTAAGATTAAACGCTTCGTCTTTTTTGTCGGTGCTGCTTTTGAGGCTAGCTCCTAGCGTGATGCTTGGATAAAACTCTTTTTGGCTCGCTTTGTAGTTTAGGATGCCCTCTTCTATGTGGTAAATGGCCGCTCTTAGATCAGGCCGGTTTGCTATGGCGCTTGTTGGCACTTCTAGATCAACGCACACTTTTTTTACAGGACTTAGCGTGAGTCCTTCAAATTTAAGCTCAAATTCTGGCCTCTCATTTAGCAAAATCCTAAGCGTTTTTTTAACACTCACAAGCTCTTTTTTGGTGCTTTCTATCTTATTTTGAGCGCTTAGTTGCTGTGAGTTTATCTGTTTTAGGCTTAACGCCTCATCTTTGCCAAGCTCAAATTTAAGCCCGACTATCTCATTTAGTTCATTGTAAATTTCTAAAATTTGCTCATAAGTTTTAATGCTCTCGTTTAGATATAAAATTTGAAAATAAGCGTCTGCTACTGAGTTTATCACACTTAGCTTGCCAGCTTCCAGATCAAATTTAGTAGCCTCAGCCTCAAACATCGCTGCGTCTTTGCTATTTGCTAGCTTTTGCCAAAGATCAAGCTCGTAGCTAAGCCCTATGCTTGAGCCAAAATTTCTGCTAGAAGCACCACCCTCTTTTATATTTTTGTTGCTTGATGCCTCAATGCCAACGTTAAAGCTTGGGATTAAATTTGCCTCCAAAATTCCAGCTTGAGCGAGCGCTTTATTTACATTTATCGCTACTTTTGCAAGGTCGGTATTGTTTTTAAGCGCAAGCTCTACAAGCTCATCAAGGTAGCTTTGGTGATACTCTTTCCACCAAGAAGTGTTTAAATTTAGCTCCCTGCTGGCATTATCTTCAAGTAAAATTTGTTTGTAGTTTTCATCTATATTTTTAACAGCGCATCCGCTTAAAACAAACACTAAAGCTAAGCTTAGAAATTTCATATTACTCCCTTGAAAGCGCATCTATTGGATTTAGTTTTGAGGCATTTTTGGCAGGCATGTAGCCAAAGATGATGCCAATGGCCATCGACGTAACAAGTGCAAGCACGATCGAACCATTTGAAAAGATCATACTAAAGCCATCTAAAAAGTTGTTAAAGATGTAGCCGATCGCGTAAGAAAATGCTATACCAATAGCTCCGCCAATTAAGCAAAGTAGCACCGCCTCTATCAAAAACTGCTGCAAGATGTTGCTCTGCCTAGCTCCGATCGCCATTTTGATGCCTATCTCTTTGGTACGTTCGGTGACTGAGACTAGCATGATGTTCATCACGCCTATACCACCAACTACTAGCGAAACCACGGCGATACTTGATATTAGAAGGCGCATGGTTGAGATCGTCTCTTCGATAGTCTGCTTGATACTATCAGAATTTCTTGTAAAGAAGTCTTTTTTGCCGTGTTTTATCGTTAAAAGATCAGTTAGGCTCTTTTCTGCAATTTGAGCATTTACGCTTTCATTTACTTTTACGGTTATTGAGCTAATAAATTTATCGCCCGTTATCTTGTTTATCACAGTCGTATATGGAGCATAAATTTTAAGCGAGCTAGCATCGCCGACTTTAAATTCATCTTTTTGCAAAACGCCTATAATGCGAAGTGGCTTTTTATTAAAAAGTATGATCTTGCCAATAGGATCTTCGTTTTTAAATATACTGTTTTTGGTATTTTGATCTATTAATGTGACAGAATCTGAGTTTAAAACCTCGTCCTCATCGTAAATTCTTCCTTTTTCTAGTTTTAACCCATTTACATCAAAGCTTCCTACACCACCGCCCTTTAGTGTCGCTGTTAAGGAGATATTTTCGTACGTTAGTACGCCTGAAGTGCTTGTGTTTGGAGTGACTGAGTCAAGAAACGACTGCTTTGAGAGCATATTTGCGTCACTTATAGAGAGCGTTTTTACCCTGCCCGAGAGCATATCACCAAAACCTTTTCCTGGCATTATGTCGATCGTATTTGTACCGATCTTTCTGATGCCAGCTAAAATTTGCTCCTGTGAGCCTTTGCCAAGAGCTACGACGCTAATTACCGCTGTGATGCCAATTATAATGCCAAGCATCGTTAAAAGCGATCTTAATTTATGAGCTAGCATCGCATTTACCGACATTTTAAAGCTTTCAATTAGCTGATCTTTATAATAAGTAAATTTGCTCTTTTCTGGTTGAGTTTGCTTTTTGGCCTCAAAAATTTCACTATTTCTTACATTATCACTTACGATATTGCCATCTTTTATCTCGATCACACGACTCGCATACTCGGCGATCTTTGGATCGTGTGTGACGATGATGATGGTGTGACCTTTTTTGTAAAGATCCACTAAAATTTCCATCACTCTAAGACCACTTTTGCTATCAAGCGCACCAGTTGGCTCGTCAGCCAGGATAATCTCGCCACCGTTCATTAGTGCCCTTGCTATGGAGACCCTTTGCTGTTGTCCGCCTGAGAGTTTATTTGGTAAATTTTTAGCCTTTTCGCTAAGGCCAAGAGAGTCTAATATCTCCATTCCTCTTTTTTCTCGGTCGCTCTTATTTGCCCCTGCGTAAATGCTAGGAAGTGCGACATTTTCAAGAGCGTTCATCGTGCTAAGAAGGTTATATCTTTGAAAGATAAAGCCAAATTTATCTCGTCTAAGCTTAGCAAGTGCGTCGCTATCAAATTTTGATATATCTTTGCCGTCTAGCAAGTACCGTCCGCCACTTGGGCTATCAAGGCAGCCAAGGATGTTCATAAGCGTTGATTTGCCAGAGCCAGACTGACCGATAATGGCTATAAATTCGCCCTTTTTTATCTCTAAATTTATACCATGAAGAATTTCTATCTCATTATCGCCAAGCTTAAAGCTTTTTGTGATATTTTTTAGACTTATCACTTAAAACTTCTTATTTTCTTTTTCGATCATCTTGGCGATCTCGCTTGATGAGCCTTGGGATGTGATGATTTCATCGTCCTCATTTACACCGCTGATGATCTGCGTATCGAGGTTGTCTTTTATGCCAGTTTTGACCGCTGTTTTTACCGCTTTGCCATCTTTTAAAACATAGACAAACGTACCGTTTTCATCTTTTTTAATACCAATACTTGGTACGATGATAGCGTCCTTTACATTTGCTATTAAAAGCTCATTTTGCGTGGTCATGCCTATTCTTAAAATTTTATCTTTATTTTCAACTATGCTTTGCGCGTAATAATAAACAGCTGAGTTGCTTGAAGTGCTTGAACTTGTAGATTTGCTACTACTGCTAGAGCCGTAGCTACCATCGCTTAATGTTGTTAAGCCAGGGTCAATCGAGCTAACCGTTGTTTGAAATTTTTTCGTTGGCTCAGATAGGATCGAGTACTCAACTGGCGTGCCAACCTTTATCTTTGTGATGTCGCCCTCAGCTATTTGCATCTTCATCTTGACATAGCTTAGATCTGCGATCTTTACGATAGTTGGCGTAGTTTGGTTGGCATTTACGGTTTGCCCCTCCTCAACCTGCACGCTTACAACGGTGCCGTCCCTTGGTGCGGTGATCTTTGTATAGCCTAAATTTATCTTAGCGGTACTTAGCTCGATATTTGTCTGCTTGATCTGCGCTTCAAGCTCCTTTATCTTTGCGCTGTTTACGCTAAAAGTGTTTTTTGCGCTTTCAAATTCTTGCTTTGAAGTGGCGTTTTTGGCAAAAAGTGCATTTTCTCTATCAAACTGCGTTTTTGCGATATTTAGAGCTACTTTTGCGCTTTCAAGCTGGGCTTTGTAGATGGCAAGCTGAGCTTCTTTGTTATCAATGCTATTTTGCTGGGTCGAACTATCGATACTTGCGATCATATCGCCCTTTTTTATCTGATCTCCAAGCTTAACGTAGAGCTTTTTTATCTGACCGCTCACCTGAGCTCCCACGTCGATTAGCTCGGTAGCGAAAATTTCTCCAGTCGCATCGACTTTCTTGCTAAATGAGCCCTTCTTTGCCTTTTTGGTGATAAACTCCACCTTTTCGTCTTTTACCTTAAAAAATTTATCGTAGATAAAATATCCACCGACGCCTAAAATAAGTAGGATTATTAAAATTTTAGTTTTTTTCATCGCTTCTCTTTGTAAAAAATTGGTAAATTCTACTTCACAATAGTAAATACTCTTTAGGCTTCCTCTTTTGCCATGCCAGCCTCTATCAAAAACCTGCTTGGCTGGTAGGTCACCTTCTTTATCTTGTCGTATTTTGCGTAGCTAAGATAGAGTTCGTCTTTTGCTCTAGTAACTGCTACGTAAAAGAGGCGCCTCTCTTCTTCTAGGCTGCCACCCATGCTCATTAGCTTTAAATTTGGAAAGCGATTTTGCGCGAGATCAACGATGAAAACTTGATCAAACTCAAGCCCCTTGCTCGCATGCACGCTAAGCAAGCTAACGCCCTGCCCTTCGCTCATCTCGTTGCTTCCAAGAGCTAAGAAGTTGTAAAATTTACTGATATCTTGATATTTTTTAGCTAGCTCACTTAGCACCACGCTCTTTGCCATTATGCGCTCTTTGACCTCTTCTTTGAGCGCCAGATCGACGTTGCCATTTTTTAGAGTTGCCCTTTTTGTGCTGATGTTTTCGACGATTAACGAGTAAATTTTGCTAGTTTTTATCTCATTTATCATCGTGGCTGGCTTAGAGATATTTCTCATACCTCTTAAAAAGTTGTAAATTTCATATAAAAACTGCGCCCCACTCTCGCTTAGCTTTTGTAGTTTTAGTACAGGATGACCTAGAAATTTATCGCTAAAGCCAAGCTTAGAAAACCTCGAAACTTCGGCAAATTCGTCAAGGTCGTCAAAAAGGCCCAGCTGATAGTTTCGCCTTTTGTTTGATGAGATATTTACGCTCTCATCTGGCTCAACTATCCCTTTTATCAAATTTCCATGCCCAAGCTTAAGTAGTGCGTCAAAAATCTCTTTGCTAACTGCGCTGCCAACGCCCTTTGCGTATTCGCAAATGTGGATAAATGCCATTATATCTTTTGGATTGACATAAATTCCCATGATATCGATGAGTGCCTTGATCTCGCGGCTCTCAAAAAAGCTCACCCCACCCTTTCGCTTTGAGCCGATGCCTCGCTCTTTTAGCGCGACCTCGATGCCATCAGCTGATGAGTTATTTCTAAAAATTATGGCGATATTTTCTCTATTAAATGGCGAGAGTGAGATGATGTCGGCGATATTTTGATACTGATCAAAAAGCTCGTTATAGACAAGCAGCCTTGGAGGCTTGAAATTTCCCTCGCGACTAACTGTTAGGTGCTTTTCATAAAGCCTTGGGTTGTTATTTATGACCTTATTTGCAAGGGCAAGTATGCTTGAGCTTGAGCGGTAATTTACATTTAAAGCGTAGATGTTTGCGTTTGGGAAGCGATCTTTAAATGAGCCAATGATCTCGATGTTTGCGCCGTTAAATGCGTAGATACTCTGGTCAAAATCGCCCACGCAAAAGAGGCTCTTTGTCTTAAATGCGTCTATTAGGCTGCCTTGAAGTGTGTTTGTATCTTGATACTCGTCGATCAAAATTTCATCATAAACTAAATTTGCCCCATTTTTTAGCTCGTCGCGCATTTTAATAAGAAGGTCGTTAAAATCAGCGTAAGAAAATTTAGCCTTTTCAGCCTCAAACTCCTCTAAAACATCTTCATAAATTTCAGCATAAACGCCCTGCTCTTCGCTCTTCTCACTTATCCATTTGCCAAAAGTTGTGCCTTGTTCGCTGTTTTGAAATAGCGAGTAAAGGTCGTATAGATATGCCCCGCCATAAGGCTTGACGTCGCTTAAATGATAAAATTTGCGCCTCTCAACAAGACTTTTTAAAAGCGTCTTTAGCTCGCTTGGCTGCTTTAGCGTGACGCCTTTATCAAGGCTTTTTAAAAGCGAAAATGAGACCGAGTGAAAGGTGCCTGCGGTAATTTTAGAGGTTATGGCCTTGTCAAAATATCTATTTAAGCGCTCGATCATCTCGCTGGCTGCTTTGTTGGTAAATGTTAGAAGCAAAATTTTCTCTGGCGCAACGCCTAAATTTAGTAAATGAGCGATGCGTGCGACAATGGTGCTAGTCTTGCCAGTGCCAGCTGAAGCGATGATGAGATTGTGTCCAAATGGCGCAGTTGCGGCGGTGTATTGTTCTTTGTTTAACCTAGATAAGGGCATTGTTTCCTCTTTTTTAAAAAGGGCTAATTATAGCTACTTAAACTTTAACAGCTATAATCACGCGGATGAAAAAGTTTAAATTTCTAAAATTCCTTGCCCTATTTTTGGCTTTAGTGGTCGCTATTTTTTTGATATTTGATCAAATTTATCCACTAAATTTAGATGCGCTTAAAAAAGATGAAGCCAAAATTTTGCTTGATAAAAATGGCGAGATCATAAATATGAAGCTTAGTAGCGATGGAATTTGGAGATTTCACGAGCAAAGCTTCCCAAGCTCGCTAAAACAATGCGTCGTACTCTTTGAGGATAGGTATTTTTACTACCATTTTGGGGTAAATTTTGCCTCCATTTTTAGAGCATTTTTTCACAACCTAAGAAGCGATAACCGCATAGGGGCTAGCACTATCACGATGCAAGTGGCCAGGATGCTTGAACCAAATGAGAGGAGCTATAAAAACAAGATAAGAGAAATTTTTAGAGCATTTCAGCTCGAGCTTCACTTTAGCAAGGATGAAATTTTAAATTTTTATCTAAATTTAGCCCCATACGGCGGCAATATCGAGGGAGTAAAGGCGGCTAGCTTTTTTTACTTTGGCAAGGAACTAAACGAGCTTAGCTACGCTCAGGCTGCACTTTTAAGCACGATCCCTAAAAATCCAAACAAAAATAGACTAGACCGCGTTTCAAACATAAACGCCCTAAAAAACAGGGTCATAAAGATGCTTTACAAAGCAAAGCTAATAGATCTTAGTGCTTTTAAAAGAGCGCAGGCTGAGCCATTTAAAAATGTAAGAGCAAAAGCTATCGTAACCGCGGAAGATTATGCAAATGTCGCTTTTAAAAACCAAATTTCAAAGGCGAGTTTGGATCTAAATTTACAAAAAGATATGCTTAAAATTTTAAAAGATGCGATGTTTTTGCTAAAGGCTAAAAATGCAAATAACGCTGCTGCGGTAGTCATTGATAATAAAAAAATGAGTGTTGTTGCCTTCATCGGCTCACACGATGAGCGCGCACGTGATGGCAAAAACTCAGCCATAAATATGAAGCGAAACACCGGCAGTACGCTAAAGCCTTTTATTTATTCGCTAGCACTTGATAGTGGGCTTATCACGCCAAATTCGCAGTTAATTGATACGCAAATTTATATAAAAGAGTATGCCCCAAAGAATTTTAGTAATGATTTTTTAGGTATCGTAAGCGCGAAAGATGCTCTAAATTTCAGCCTAAATATTCCGGTTATAAATTTAAACTTAAAACTAAAAGACAATTCGCTTTACGAACTACTTGAAAAGGTAAATTTAGTAGATGAAGATAAAGAGTATTATGGAGCTTCTATAACGCTTGGAAGTGCTGAAATGAGCCTGCTTGATCTTGCTCATCTTTATACTATTTATGCAAATGACGGCATTTATAGGCCGCTTGAGTTTGCTGGCAAAAACTACAAAAATGAAGAGAATAATGTAACTCTCATCTCGCCTCAAAGTGCTTATTTAACCGCTAAAATGCTAAGCGAAGCCTCAAGATCGTATCTAAAAAATGCTTGGCAGTACGCCCAAAATACGCCAAAGATTGCTTTTAAAACTGGTACAAGCGCAAACTCACGCGATCTTTACGCCATAGGTGTTGATGAAAATTACACAATTGCTATTTGGATTGGAAATTTTAATGCCAGTAAAACTGATAAATTAACAGGACTAAATGACGTATCAAAGAGTCTTTTTGATATGTTTAAGATAATCGCTCAAAAAGAGAAATTAAGATTTATGAGTGAGCCAGATGGCATAGAAAAGCTGCCAACCTGCCTTGATGCCTTTAACTATGAAAAGTGTAAAAAAATGGCGCTTGATGATAGGATAAAGGGTGTAGATTTAAAAGATAAATGCGAAAGTTTAAGAGGTGAAGAGCTTGATTTTTTGGTTAAGAATGAGCTTTTGGATAAAGAAGAGATACAAAAAAGTCCTTGTGCTGAAATTTTTAAAGATAAAAAGCCAGTTTTTGCCTATCCGTATGACAATGAAGAGATAGTGACAGATGAAAATATTACACAAGTTATGGTAAAATGCTACGCGTTTTTAGGCGATGAAATTTACCTAAAAATAGATGATTTGAACTTTTCTAAGATAGAAAATGCAAGCGAAAAAAAGTTTGATCTAACTCTTGGCGAGCACAGTATAAAATGCCTTGATCAAAACTCAAATCAAAGTGAAATAACAATAAAAATAAGGAGATAAAATGTGGCAAAAAGTAGCGCTTCTAGCACTTTTGGGAATGACAAATTTATATGCTTTGAGCCTAAATGGCACTGCGCAGATAAAATCGCCCCTAAGCGTAGAGTTTGGACTAGAAGATAAAGTCGATAAAAATTTTGTTGGTATGCTAAGTGATAAAAAGCTACTTTTGTGCCAACCAGCATTAAATGGTACGGTTAGATTTAATAGTCAAAGCTTGCTGCTTTTTACAAAAGATATGCACGCTGGTTTGGATTATGGCTGCAAGCTTGAAAATGGAAGCACTGCTAGTTTTGCCACGAAAGAATTTGAGCTAACAAAGATAGAAAAAATAAGCGATAGTAAATATATACTTAAATTTAATGATGAAGTAAATATTGAAGCTATCAAAAATATTGCCGTAAAAGATGCAAAATTTAAAGTGATTGAGCTTTCTAACAATAGCTTTGAGCTTAATCTTGATAAAAATTTAAGCAATCCAGTTTTTGATTTTGGTAAAAAATTTGAGAGCAAATTTGGAGCAACGCTTTCAGGTGAAACGATAGTAAATTTTGCCGATGAAATAAGCGAAGAAAGCGTAAATATAAATGATAATGCAAAGAGTCTTGAGATACCTGAAATTTATCCAGTAAGCCTTGATAATGGCATCTTGGGCTTTAGAATTTATCTAAAAAATTGGCTTGATGACGACATTAACTTAAAAAAATTTATAAACATTAAAGGTGTAAAAAACTTTAGCATTAGTGACGTTAAATATAGTGACAACTATGAAGAAAACTCAGAGCTTAGCGAGTATTATTACTACATTGATATTACAAGCGACGATTTTAAGCCACAAAATAGTTATGAAATCACCATTAAACCAGGCTTTGGCGATGATAGAAATGTAGTAAGAGAAGAAAGTAACTATGAAGTAGTAGCTAGCAATTTCACTCCGTTTGCAAATTTTATAAATAATGAGCCATATATCTCAAGTGTTGGCGAAATCGGTATCAGAAGTGCAAATTTGCCTGAGTTAAATATAAGCATTGAAAAGCTAAGCGATCAAAATTTTAGATATTTCTTAAATTTTAATGACAATAACGAAGAGTTAAGCAACTTCAGTACAAAAGTAGCAAGCAAAAGTTATAAGCTTGATGGCGCATTAAATGAAATTTCTCTAAATAAAATCAAACTCGACTTTGCTGGGGCTGGAGATGGCGTTTATAAAATAAATTTAAACTACGGCAAGGATAAGAGCGTCTCAAAAGTAGTCTATCTAAGTGATATCGCCGTAAATGCAAAGCTTGGCAAGGATGAAATTTTCGTATTTGCAAATCGTCTTGGCGAAAATACAATGCTTCCAAACGCAAATGTGAAAATTTATGGCAAGAAGAACGAAGAGATCGCAGTTGGTGCGACAAATGATATAGGTGTTTTTAAATTCAATAAAAAAGATATTTACAAAGATATCTCCTCAGTGGTTGTCTCTCTTGGAAAAGAGCAAAATTTTCTTATTTTAAAAGAAGACGAAGCGCTAAATGAAGCGAAATTTATGAGCCAAAATGCCAGTGAGAGTATCGATGCGTACGTTCATTTTGCTTCAAATATCATAAGACCAAATGAGAGTTTAAAGGGTGCAATCTACCTAAGGGATAGAGATTTTAATCCTTTAAAAAATATGCCTATAAAGATAAAATTTTTCGATCCACAAGGCAAAAGTAGTGCTGAAATTTCAAAAAATACAAATGACGTTGGCATGGTAAATTTTGAAAAAGAGATACTAAGTGATCTTAGCGGTAGATTTAATATGCAAGTAATTTACGCAAGCAAAGTGATCTCAAATGTACCATTTTTTGTTGAGAGTTTTATGCCAAATAGGATAAAAAATGAGATAACGCTTGAGAGGGATAAATTTTTCGCAAATGAGCTTGTTAGAGCCAATCTAGCCAGTAACTATCTCTTTGGTGGCGCTGCTAGCGAGCTTGATGGCAGCATGCAGGTGAGCTTTTTTGATGATGAATATAAAAATAGCGAGTTTAAAGATTATAAATTTAAAAACAATACGCTAAAACCAAGTGCTTATCCATCTTTTGAGAATGATCTCACTCTTTCAAAAGATGGTAAATCAAGTCAAATGATAGATCTTAGCTTTAGCACTAAAAATGCCTCTTCTATCATAACAGGCGTGATAAATTTCAATGTAAATGATGATGGCAAAAACGTAAGCGACACAAAAAGCTTTACTCTCTATCCTTACAAGGATATGGTTGGTATCGCAGCAAGCACGACATTTGCTGAACCAAACGAAGATGTAAAAATCAGAACGGTTGTAGTAGATATGTCAAGTCAAAAGGCCGTAAAATCAAATTTAAAATTTGATATAAAACGTGTCACTTGGCAATACCAAAGAGATGCAAATGGCTATATAAAGTGGTTTCAAACACTAGAAGATGTGGATAATTTTTATAAAGACAATGGCGAGTTTAGCTATAAATTTACACAAAGTGGCTCATATGTGATCATCGCTACAAATCTAGTAAGTGGAGCAAGCACAAGCCTTGATATGGACGTAAGTGGCTACAACTACTCGACTCTAGCGCCTACAAAAGAGCTTAGTAAATCTCAAATCAAACTAAATAAAAATATCTACAAAAAAGGTGATGAACTAAGTGCTGATATAAGCTCAGCTATAAAAGAAGGCATCGCACTTGTTACGCTTGAAGATGGTGGCGTGAAAGCTTACAAGGTCGTTAAGATAAAAAACAACTCAGCAAATGTGAAATTTAAACTTGATTTTGATTTTAGCGGACTTTACGTGAGTGCAAATATCTACCGCATGACAGATGGTGGATTAACTCCGTTTAGGACTTACGGTAAGGTTTATGCTAAGGCTGATAAGTCATCAAGGATACTTGATCTAAGTCTTGATGCACCAAATACGGCAAAAAGCGATGAAAATATAAAAATTTCTTTAAAAACAAAGCCAAAAGCTTATGTGAATTTATTTATCACAGATGTTGGCGTGCTTGATATAACGTCACAAAAGCCAGCTGATCCACTTAAATTTTTTGACAAAATTTTGCCAGATGGCGTCTTTGACTATGACATTTATAATATGCTCACAAACTATAAGGTCGAGGGCAAAACTTTAAGCTTTGGTGGCGATATGGCGGCACTTGCCATGGAGGCAAAGATGGCAAAACATGCTAGCCCGGTCGATAGTAAAAATATAAAAACATACGCAAATTTAGTAAGCCTTCAAGCTGACGATAATGGTGAAATTTCATACGAGTTTAAAACGCCAAATGGCTTTAACTCTGCCATTAGAGTAGATGTCGTGGCAAATAATGAAAATAGTATGAACGCTGTAAATAAAGAAATTTTAGTAAAAGATGATGTGATTATTAAGCCAAGTGCATTAGTTTATCTGCTAAAAGGCGATGAGCTAAATGCGAACTTAAGACTCATAAACACAACAAATGAGGACAAAAATTTAACCATAAAAGTGGCTAGCAGTAAAAATTTAAACATCAAAACAAAAGAAAATGTGAATTTAAAGCCGCTTGAAAATAAAGCCTTTACATTTAAAATTTCAGCTCTTGAAGCTGGAGCTGGCGAATACAATATAACAATAAGCGATAAAAACAGCTCAAAAACGGCTCAAAATTTACTTGATGTAGTTAATCCTTATACGATTAGCACCTATGCAAGAAGTAGCGTCTTTGATAAAGAGAGCATGATCTCGCTTCCAAAAGGCTTTCACAATGTTGGTATAGATGCGTCAAGCTCGGTTTCAAGCGTGCTATTAGCAGCTTCTAAAAATTTAGTCGAGTATCCTTATGGATGTGCGGAGCAAAGGAGCTCAAGGTTGCTTGCACTTTTAAATTTAAAGCCAAAAGATGAGCTTGAAAAAAATGATCAAAAGAGATTTATTGCAAGCGGTATGAGTGAGCTAATTAAGATGCAAAAACCAGATGGTAGCTTTGGTTACTGGAGCGATCTAGGTAGTACTAATGCATTTGCTTCGATCTATGCAACTGATGTACTGCTTGATCTTGAAGAGGCTGGATATGAGCTAAATAAAAATGTAAAGCAAAGAGCATTAAATTCGCTCTTAAAATATACAAACACAGATATTGAAGCTCTATATGCTATCTATGTAAGCTCCCGTGCAAATGTTGCTGACAAATCAGTGCTAAATAAAATTTATGACCACAAAGCTTACAATACGACTGCACTTAATAAATATCTAATGGCAGCGGCTCTAAAGCTAAACGGCTTAAATGACGAAGCAAAGGTGGCGCTAAAAGATATTAAAAAAGCTCAGATAGCTGATTACAGCAGGGATTATTCTAGCTTTGGCTCAAAGATGAGAGACAATGCATTTATCTTGTATCTGCACGCAAAATATTTTGAGAAAAACGACTACTCAGATGATCTTGCAAATTTCTTGATCACAAATTTAAATGAGCTAAGCTCAACACAGGAGCGTGCATTTACCCTTAGGGCGCTAAACGCCTACTTTGGCAAAGATAGTGGCGAGAAAAACAATAAATTTAAGCTTGCCTACAACGGTTCAAGTAAAGAATTTGATGGCCTTTTAAGCGTATCTTTTACAACAAAAGATGGAAATTTCACCATTACACCACTTGGCGAAAACAAGCTATACGCCACTATTTTAAGCTACGCTTACGTGCCACTTGAGATCAAGCACAAAATAGAGCCAAAAGAGCTTGATATTTATAGAACGTTTGTCGATGAAAAAGGCAAAGAGCTAGGTCTTGACAGCCTAAGAGTAAATGATGTTGTCTATTCAAAAATAGTGATAAATTCTAAAGCTATGGTTAAAAATGGTGTAATAAACGAGATAGTAAGTAGCTGCTTTGAGCCAATAAATGAAAATTTAAGTGGCTTTAATAAGAGTCTTAAAGATAGCATTGAGCTTGAATATCAGAGCATAAAAGATGATCGCGTTTTAAGTTTTTATGCATTAGATAGTGACAAGAGAGAGGCTGTGCTTTACACACCTTATCGTGTAAGACTTGGCGGCAAATGCTCACTTGGTGCGGTCACAACTGAAAATATGTATAACGAAAGGCAAAACGACTACGACCTAGCTCAGCGAAGCTTTAACGTCAAATAGCCATTTAAACTCCGGGGCGTTTAATCGCCCCAAGCCCATATTTCCCCACTTTTGCAAAGATTTTTTTAAACAAATTTTAGATAACATTAAGCATTTTTTAAACGAAAGAGGATACTAAAGTGGCAGAATTTTACAATGCAAAAGAGATAGAAGATAAATTTTATAAAATTTGGGAAGAACGCGGATACTTCGAGATAGACGCGAACAAAGAAATCCAAAAAGATGGACGTAAATTTTGCATTATGATGCCACCTCCAAATGTGACTGGCTCGCTTCACATCGGACACGCGTTAACCTTCACGTTGCAAGACATAATGACGCGCTACAAAAGAATGGACGGCTACAAGACACTTTGGCAGCCAGGACTTGATCACGCTGGCATCGCCACTCAAAACGTCGTTGAAAAGCAGCTTTTAGCCCAAGGCATCAAAAAAGAAGAGCTTGGACGTGAGAAATTTGTAGAAAAAGTGTGGGAGTGGAAAGAAAAAAGCGGCGGCATGATCGTCCATCAGATGCGAAAACTTGGCATCACTCCAGCTTGGTCACGCCAGAGATTTACCATGGATGAGGGCTTAAGAAAAGCTGTGAAAAAAGCCTTTGTAAATTTATACGACAAAGGGCTGATCGTTCAGAAAAACTACATGATAAACTGGTGTACGCATGATGGGGCGCTTTCTGACATCGAGGTCGAGCACAAGGAGAATAAAGGCAAGCTTTATCATTTGAGATATTATTTTGCAGACAAGCCAAGTGAATTTATTGTTGTTGCAACAACTCGTCCAGAAACCTACTTTGGCGACACCGCCGTAATGGTAAATCCAAACGACGAGCGCTATAAAAATTTAATCGGCAAAAAGGTGGTACTACCTATCATAAATAGAGAGATCGAGATCATCGCAGATGAGCACGTTGATATGGAGTTTGGAACAGGCCTTGTTAAAGTCACGCCTGCGCACGATCAAAACGACTACGAGGTTGGCAAAAAACACAACCTTGAGTTTATCACTGTATTTGATGAAAAAGGCATTTTAAACGACAAGTGCGATAAATTTGCAGGTCTTGAAAGACTTGAGGCTAGAGATATCGTAGTAGCCGAGCTTGAAAAACTTGGCAATGTCGAAAAGATAGAAGACTACGAAAACCAAGTGGGATATTGCTACCGCTGCAAAAACGTCGTAGAGCCATACATCTCAAAGCAGTGGTTTGTCAAAAAAGAGATCGCAGATGAAGCGATACAAAAGGTCTCAGAGGGTCTTGCTAAATTTTATCCACCGCACTGGATAAACAGCTTTAACGCATGGATGAGAGAACTAAGAGATTGGTGTATCTCACGCCAGCTTTGGTGGGGACATCAAATTCCAGTATTTTACTGCGATGATTGCGGTCATATGTGGGCTGACGAGGGAGAGCCGTGCGAGTGCAAAAAGTGTAAAAGTAAAAACATCCACCAAGACCCAGACGTGCTAGATACGTGGTTTAGCTCTGGTCTTTGGCCATTTAGCACGCTTGGCTGGGGCAATGATAACGAGCTAAAAAATGAAAAATGGTTTGAGGGAGACCTTGCTGAGTTTTATCCAAATAATCTTCTAATAACTGGCTTTGATATATTATTCTTCTGGGTTGCTAGGATGATGTTTCAGGGTGAAAATGCCCTTGGAAAGCTGCCATTTGACGACATCTACCTGCACGCGCTTGTAAAAGATGAGTTTGGCAGAAAGATGAGCAAAAGCCTTGGCAACGTCATCGACCCGCTTGATAGCATCAATGAGTATAGCGCTGATATCTTGCGCTTTACGCTAACTCTTCTAGCCGTTCAAGGACGCGACATCAAGCTAAGCGACGCTAAGATGAAGCAGGTAAGAAATTTCACCAACAAGCTTTATAACGCGAGCAAATATCTCATGCTAAATGAGAGCAAATTTGAAAATTTAGAGGATATCAAGCTTCAAACAAAGCTTGGAATTTATATGAATAGCCGCTTTAACGAGTGCGTGAGAGAGGTGCGTGAAAACATCGACGCTTACCGCTTCAATGACGCTGCAAACACACTTTATAAATTCCTTTGGGATGAGTTTTGTGACTGGGGCATCGAGCTTAGCAAGGCTGATAAAGCGAGCGTAAAAGAGCTTGGTAGTATATTTAAAGAGGCGATGAAACTACTAAATCCTTTCATGCCGTTTCTCTCAGAGTATCTATTTCAGGAACTTAGTGGCACACAGCTTGAAAATGCAAAATCAATAATGGTGATGAGCTACCCAAAGATAAAAGAGCGAAATTTAGAGGTTGAGAAGAAATTTGAGCTAGTTATCGAAGCGATCGTGGCTATTCGCCGTGCAAAAGCGACCATCGATCTTGGCAACTCAAAGATAGCAAAAGCCTTTGTTAAATTTAATGACAAAATAGATCTTGACGAGGTTAAAGAGTATATCAAGCTGCTTGCAAAATGCGAGGAGATCGGCTTTGTAGATGAAAAAATAGAAAATTCTATCAGAGATGTGAGTGAAAATTTAGAGGCGTTTGTCCCACTTGAAGGACTTGATATGAGCGGTATTATCACAAGACTCAAGTCTCAAAAGACAAAGCTTGAAAAAGAGATAGCTAGGCTCTCAGGTATGTTAAATAATCAAAATTTTGTGTCAAATGCACCAAAAGAAGTTATAGAGACGAACAAAGAGGCTTTAGATAGTGCTGAGGCTAAATTTAAAAAAGTATGTGAAGAATTAGAAGCTCTTGGAGAAAAATAGTGATAAAAATAGAGAAATTAAGCAAATTTTATGGTGATACGCAAATCCTTTTTGATATAAATTTAGAGGTTAAAAAGGGTGAAATTTTTGCTATCGTGGGACACAGCGGCGCTGGTAAATCAACGCTTTTAAGGTGCATAAACGGGCTTGAGAGCTATCAAGGTGGCAGCCTAAAAGTCTTTGATAAAGAGATAAAAAATTTAGATGAGATGCAGCAGAGACATTTAAGGCGAGATGTTGGGATGATATTTCAGCATTTTGCCCTGATGGCTAGAAAAAACGTCTTTGAAAACGTCGCTACTCCACTTAAATTTTGGGGTTATAAAAGCGATGAAACTGAAAAAAGAGTGAGAGAGCTTTTAAATTTAGTCGGTCTTGAAAGCAAGGCAAAAAGCTATCCAAGCGAGCTAAGTGGCGGGCAAAAACAGCGTGTCGCTATCGCTAGAGCGCTTGCTTTAAATCCTAAAATTTTACTAAGCGACGAGGCGACTTCGGCTCTTGATCCAAACACTACAAATCAAATTTTAGAGCTGCTTGAAAAGATAAACAAAGAGCTAGATATCAGCGTCGTCATCGTCACGCACGAGATGGAGGTTGTAAAATCTATCGCAAAACGTGCGATACTACTAGAAGGCGGCAAGATCATAGGCTCTGGAAGCATCGAAGAGCTATTTTTAAAGCCAGATGAGAAGATGAAAGAGTTTTTGGGCGAGGTTGAAATTCTGCCAAGCACTGGTACAAATATCAGGCTATTTTTCCCAAAAGAAGTGGCTCAAAACAGTGTGATTACGCACATGGCTAGAAGCCTAAATATCGACTTTAACATAGTCTGGGGCAAGCTTGAGAAGCTAAACGACAACGTCCTTGGCTCGCTTGTCATAAACATAGATGAAAAAGATAAAGAAAACGTGCTTAACTATATCAAGCAAAGTGGCGTTTTATGGGAGGTTGCTTGATGTTTGGTATTGATTTTTCTAAATTTCCAGATGTATTTTCTAGGATACTGCTGCCAGCTATCGGCGAAACGCTATATATGAGCATAGTCTCCACCCTACTCGCCTTTGCCATAGGCCTAATACCTGCGGTTTTGCTCATACTTTCAGACAAAGACGGACTAAAGCCAAACAAACAGCTTTATTTTGTACTTGATATCATTATAAACGTGCTTAGAAGCTTTCCATTTATTATCCTCATTATTGTGCTCTTTCCGGTCACAAAAATGATCGTTGGCACAAGTATTGGCACCACAGCTGCGATCGTCCCGCTAACTATTGGAGCGGCTCCATTTGTAGCAAGACTAATCGAAAATGCCCTAAAAGAGGTTGATAAAGGCATCATAGAAGCTGCTCAAAGCTTTGGAAGCTCGAAATTTCAGATCATCTTTAGAGTGATGTTTGTAGAGGCACTTCCTGGTATCATCTCGGCATTTACGCTAACTCTTATCGTAAATATCGGCTTTTCAGCGATGGCTGGAGCAGTTGGTGGTGGAGGACTAGGATCTGTCGCTATAAACTACGGCTATCAAAGATTTCGTCCAGATATCATGCTCTATACCGTTGTTATTCTTATCATTATGGTTCAAATTTTTCAAGTTTTAGGTAACTACTTATATAAAATTTCTAAAAAATAGGCCTTTGTTTTTATCTGATTTTAAGCTTTTTTCCTTAAAATTGCCCGAATTAATTTTTAGCTGAAAGGATAAAAGATGAAATCAGATATGTGCCACATGTGCCGCCTATTAAAAAACGCGTTGTCGAAAGACTAATCTCTAAGCACAAAATTTCTTTTTAAGTGCTTAGAAATAGCTTAAGCGCTTAAAAAGAAATTTAACCTTCTAGCTTAAATTTATCCTTTTTTGGTGCTTGGCAAATTTTAAAAAAGGATAATAAATGAAAAAACTACTTCTTACCTCTCTAGTTGCCCTAGGCCTTAGCGTTAGCGCAAATGCTGCTGACAAGTCAAAAACAATAATCGTCGGTGCTACACCTATCCCACATGCTGAAATTTTGGAGGTTGTAAAGCCTATTTTGGCAAAAGATGGCTATACGCTTGAGATCAAAGAATTTAACGACTACACCACGCCAAACCTTGCAACAGAAGATGGCGATTTAGATGCAAATTTCTTTCAGCACCTTCCATATTTGGACGAATTTAATAAAAACAAAGGCACTCATCTTGTAAAAACAGTTGGCGTTCATCTTGAGCCAATGGGAGTTTATTCTAAAAAGATAAAAGACGTCAAAGATCTAAAAGATGGTTCGACCGTATCTATCCCAAATGATCCGACAAATGAAAGCCGTGCTTTAGATATCCTTGCAAATGCTGGACTTATTAAGCTAAACAATAATCCACTAAAAACTCCGCTTGATATAGTTGATAACCCTAAAAAGCTTAAATTTGAAGAGATAGAGACTGCTCAAGTACCAAGAACACTTGATGACGTTACTATTGCAGTTATCAACACAAATTACGCTCTAAATGCTAATCTCAATCCAGTAAAAGATGCACTTGTGCTTGAAAGCAAAAATAGCCCGTATGTAAACTACGTTGTAGTAAAGTCTGGTAACGAAAATAGCCCTAAAATAAAGGCTCTTGATAAAGCAATAAACTCATCAGAAGTTAAAAAATTTATCGAGATCAAATACAACGGCGCTATTCTTCCAGCATTTTAATTAAAATTTAAATAAGCGACGTAAAAGCTTTTACCTTTTTAGCGTCGCTTAAACCAAATAAAAAGGAAAAACAATGAAATTTATCAAACTTTTAACCGCATCTTTAGTTGCTCTAAGCCTTCACGCAGCCGACAAGGACCACACTATCATAGTCGGCGTCTCGCCAGTACCACACGCTGAAATTTTAGAATTTGTAAAGCCAAAGCTAAAAGATAAAGGCTACGACCTTGTTATCTCTGAAATTTCAGACTACTCTATCCCAAATGTCGCCACAGAAGATGGCAGTTTGGATGCAAATTTCTTTCAGCATTTACCATATCTTGAGGAGCAAAACAAGGCTAGAGGCTTGCATCTTGTAAGTGTTGCAAATGTCCATGTTGAGCCACTTGGCTTTTATTCTAAAAAGATAAAAAACATAAAAGAGTTAAAAGATGGTGCAAAAGTTGCGATCGCTTATGATCCATCAAATGGCAATAGAGCGCTTAGAATTTTAGAAAAGGCTGGTCTTATCGAGATCGATAAAAACGTAAAAGTTGCAACTGTAAATGACATAACTAAAAATTCTAAAAATTTACAGTTTGTAGAGCTTGAGGGTGCTCAGATACCAAGAACGCTTGATGATGTCGATATCGCTGCCATTAGTACAAATTTCGTCCTTGATCTTGGTATGAGCGTGGCAAAAGACGCACTTTTGCTTGAGGATGCCAACAGTCCTTACGCTAACATCATCGTCACAAAGGCTGGCAACGAAAATAACCCTAAGATCAAAGCTTTGATTGATGCGGTGCTTAGCCCTGATACTAAAAATTTCATCATTACTCGCTATAAAGGCGAAGTCATACCTGCATTTTAAAATAGGGCGAGCTTTCGCCCTATTTTGTTTCTACTTTCATCTTGTTTTAACTCTCTTTATTTTTGTCAAAAAGCTTAAGCTATGCTTTGCTAAAATGGCTCACTTTAAAATTTTTCAGGAATTTAAATGCTGTATGATGTTATTGATTTTATAGTTGCGAGCGTAAGTAGCTGGGGTTATGCTGGCATATTTGTGATGATGTTTTTAGAAAGCTCGTTTTTTCCATTTCCAAGCGAGGTCGCAATGATACCGGCTGGCTATTTGGCGCATAAAGGTGAAATGAGTTTAATTTTGGCCTTTCTTGCAGGCACGCTTGGAAGCCTGCTTGGAGCTATTTTTAACTATTATCTTTGCTACTTTTTTGGTCGCGAGATCGTTTTAAAATACGGCAAATTTGTGGGAATCACTCACGAAAAAATGGATAAATTTGAAGCATTTTTCAATAAACACGGCGAAATTTCTACATTTAACTCACGTCTGATTCCTGGCATTCGCCAATACATCAGCCTGCCAGCCGGACTTGCTAAGATGAACATTTTTAGATTTTGTCTATTTACCACGCTTGGCGCTGGGATTTGGTGTGCTGTTTTACTTGGAGTTGGCTATTTTATAGGTTCGAACCCTGACAAACAGACACTTTTAATAATCACGATCGCTCTTTTGGCTGTAGTTGCAGTAATAAGCGTGGTCTATATAATAAAGCAAAGAAAAGGCTAAATACATATAAAAATATGTAAAATTTAGTGTATTTTATAAAATTTTTATTTGTGGTATTTAGTTAGATTTAACCTAGCAGATCGCCCTCATCTTTTCTAGATGAGTTAAATTTCTTAAAATTTTATCTAGCTCAAATTTACTGAATACTTCATTGTCAGAATAGAAAAATCTAACTTTTGGGGCTTTATTTAAAGTAGAAATTCTTAGTCCAAGCTCACTTATGAGGCGGTTTATTGTCCCTTCGTTGCCATCAATTATGCTTATATTTGGCGGCAAAATTTCTCTTAGGCTATCTTTAAAATAGTTAAAGTGCGTACAGCCAAGCACCAAAAAGCCAAATTTACTTAGATCAAATTTGGCTAACTCTTCTTTTAGATATGATTTCACATTCTCGGTGTCAAATTCCCCATTTTCAGCAAAATTGACAAGGCGCGGCAGTGCAAGTAGCTCAGTCTTATCTTTTGCGTGTAAATTTGCGATCAGCTCTTTTAATTTTGCACCATTTACGGTGACCGGAGTGGCTATGACAAGCGTTTTTAAGGTATCATTATGGCTTAAGTCATGAGCTTTTTTTACAGCTGGTTCCATGCCGATGATTGGCACGCTTAAATTTGCTCTAAGCTCTTTTATCGCTACGCTTGTTGCCGTGTTACAAGCTACTACGACAGCTTTTGCACCATTTTCTATGAGAAATTTCACCGCATCAAAGCTAAATTTTAAAATCTCATCCCTGCTCTTTTGTCCGTATGGGACATTTTTAACGTCTGCATAATATAAAAATTCATGCTCGCTAAGCTTGCTTAAAGCTTCGTTTAAGACGCTCAGTCCGCCAAGTCCTGAGTCAAATATACCTATCTTCATGCCCTTCCTTAAAGCCTGCAATTATAGCAAATAATATCTTTGTAAGCCGTTTTTTATTATACTTTGGCACTTTTTAAACTTGGAGTTAAATTTTGGCAGTTGATAAGATCATTTTCTATCTTTGTTCGACTTTGATCGCTATAAGCATTATTTTTTCACTATCTTTGCCAGTTTTTACGGTTTTATTTTTTAATTACGACGAGTTTCACTTTTTCATCCGTCAGTTTATTGTTGGTTGTATCGGAATTTTCATTATGTGGTGGCTTTCTAGGCTTAATCCTGAAAAGACGCTTGTTTGGATAGGGTTTGGCCTTCTTATATCTTGCGGTATCGCCATGGGGCTAATGCATGCATTGCCAGCTTCAATGGTGACTGACGCTGGTGGTGCTAGGCGTTGGATTAGACTACCTGGCTTTTCACTAGCTCCAGTTGAGTTTTTTAAAATCGGTTTTGTCTACTTCTTGGCTTGGAGTTTTACTAGAAAATTTAGTGAAGGCAAAAGAACCTTGCTAGATGAGATTAAGATACTCATGCCTTATATTATTCTTTTTGGTGTTGCTATCTTTCTTATCGCTGTTATGCAAAATGACCTTGGTCAAGTGGTCGTGCTGGCACTTACATTTGTGACAATGGCACTTTTTGCAGGAGCAAGTGCGAGACTTTTTAGCATCGGTATCTTAGGAGCTGCTTTTGTTATGACAGTAGCGATAATCAGCTCTGAGCATAGAATTTTACGTATAAAGTCATGGTGGGGCACGATACAAAACATGGTGCTTTCTTTCTTGCCTGATAGCGTTGCAGATGTATTAAGAGTGGCTGATGCACCAGAGCCATATCAAATTTCTCACTCATTAAATGCTATAAAGCATGGCGAATTTTTCGGCGAAGGGCTTGGCGCTGGTATCTTTAAGCTCGGCTTCTTAAGCGAGGTTCATACTGACTTTGTATTAGCTGGTATCGCTGAAGAAGTCGGTGTATTTGGTATTTTGTGTATCGTAGCTATATTTATAACGCTACTTTATAGAATTTTTAGAATTTCAGCTAGAAGCGAAAATAAGGTCTATCATCTATTTACGCTTGGTGTCGGGCTTATCTTATCGTTTTCATTTTTAATGAATAGCTATGGTATCACATCGATCACGCCTATCAAGGGTATTGCTGTGCCATTTCTTAGTTACGGTGGTAGCTCTGTGCTTGCGATTTGTATCGGTATCGGCATGGTTTTGATGGTTAGTAAAAGGGCAAAATTATGATTGTTATTTGCGGTGGAGGCACTGGTGGGCATTTAGCGATCGCAAGAAGCTTTTGCGAGGAGCTAAATAGAAGAGATATTAAGCCCATTTTTATTGGTTCAACTAGCGGTCAAGATAAATTTTGGTTTGAAAATGACGAGAATTTTTTACAAAAATTTTTCTTACCAAGCAGTGGCGTGGTAAATAAGAGAGGCTTTGCTAAACTAAAATCACTAGCAAATATCGTAAATCTTGCTTTAAAATGTAGAAAAATTTTTAAGCAAAATGACATTAAGGCAGTCATTAGCGTTGGTGGCTATTCAGCAGCGCCAGCAGCCATTGCTGCCATTATCTCAAAAGTGCCACTTTTTATCCATGAACAAAATGCTGTAATGGGCAAATTAAATAAAATTTTAAAGCCCTACGCGAAAGGCTTTTTTAGCTCTTATGATGAAGCTTCGCCCTACCCTTACCCTGTGGCAAAGAAATTTTTCGATAGTGCAAGAGTGAGAGAGGAGCTAAAGACTATTTTGTTTTTGGGTGGCTCGCAAGGCGCAAAAGCGATAAATGAACTAGCTATAAATTTAGCTCCATATCTTAAAGAAAAAGGCATAAATATAATTCATCAATGTGGTAAAAATGGCTTTGATGAACTTAAAAAAAGATATGATAAACTTGGCTTTGATAGCACAAATCTAGAAATTTTTGAATTTAGTAAAGAGATAGAAAAAAAGATGGGTAAAGCCGACCTTGCCATATCAAGAGCAGGAGCTAGCTCGCTTTGGGAGCTTTGTGCAAACGCCCTTCCATCTATCTTTGTGCCATTTCCTTATGCCGCTGGTAATCACCAGTTTTATAACGCTAAATTTTTAAAAGATAAAGGCATTGCTGAAATTTGCTTGCAAAATGGAGAAATTTTAAACAAAGACGAAGTTATAAGAATGATAGAAAATTTTGATCTAAACAAAAGCAGTAAAGCTCTAAAAGAGATCCTTTTGCCAAATGGAGCAAAAGATATAATTGATAAAATTTTTTAAACTAGCTCCTCGCCTATCGCACAAGCTTTTAGTTCTTTTAGCTCAAAGATCAAGTAATGATAAATAAGCTCATTTGTATTTAAAATTTTTGTACTAAAGACCGGTTTTATCATAGTTATTATCTTATCAGTTATACCCGCGATCTCCACTAGTAAAAGCTCATCTTTGCGTTGCTTTGCAGCCTTAATACAATTATAAAAGAACGTATAAATTATCTTAAAATTTTGCAAAATAACATTTGAAACTATCCTAGAATGAATATGTAAAACATTATGTATACGCTCTTGTAGAGTATTTAGCTCCGCAAGTATTGATTTTATTTGAGTAGTATCTGTTGTCCTAGAAAAGATATTTTTCGCTTTATTTTTGTTTTGTATTTGATACTCTGCTACTAAAATTTCTATTATATTTAAAATGGCAACATAGCTCTCTTGTAAATTTTCATTTGCCTTAAAGCTTACACCGTTTTTCTCAATTTTATAATTTAAGCTTCTCTTTATCTGCTCCAAATAAGTACTAATGTTTTCATAATAGTCCTCTGTGTTGAAGACACTTTTAAAGAAATCGCTTTCACCTTTTAAATTTGTAAGCTTTTTTTTAAGTTCATCAGCGTTTTTATTAAATTCAACAACCCCAACTGCCAAGCCAATCTCGTGCTCACTATTTTGTTCTAATGCTGTCAAACTCTCTTTTAGTACCAAAATTTGTTTTTGAATATTTTGAAAATCCATTTTTTTCTCTTTTAATTTTTTTGCTTATTTTACTATAAAAATTATGAAGTTTGTCATTAAGAATTAAAAAGATGGTGCGCCCGAGAGAATTCGAATCTCTGACCTTTTGAACCGCAATCAAATGCTCTATCCAGCTGAGCTATGAGCGCACAAGAAAGTTAAGTCGAGATATTAGCCAAACTTTCCTTAAAGAAAAATTGTATTCATTTTAATTTTATAACTGTTTTAGTAAAATCCAATAAAACAAAAGGAGCAAAAATGAATGATTTTTTCGATAGTTTAAAAGAGATAAAAAAAGAACTTACTAAAGAGCAAGGTGAGGCCAAAAAAACTCAAAAAGAAGCCATTTCTCATACAAAAGAAGAGGCGATCTTGTATAAAGAGAATAAGCTAAAAAACGAATTTGCAGAGTACATTAAAGGCCAAGATATAAGAAAAATATAAATTTGGAATGCTTATTGCTAAAACATGTCATATTTTATGTGGAGTAGGCAATGAAAGTTACGCAAACATTAGAATCTCTAAGCATTTTAACTGATAATGACACTTTGTTTCGTGAGCTTAGAGATATGATAAGCAGAAATTTTACAAAAATTTTATCTAATAAAAATAAGGTTATTTCGTTTTATGAAGAGAGCGAAATCCCACAACGCAAGTGCTTTTTAAAATTTATAAAAAAACTTTATGAAAAGCAAAGTGATGATAAGCTCGATATTCGTTTTGCAAACTATAAAACCATAAAGCTTGGCTTTGTTCAAAAAAATACCCTAACTCCAGTCATTAGCCTAAACGTAAATTTTGTAAAAAATGAAGTCAAATTTGAACTAAAAGATGCACTTTGCAGAGATTTTGCCAACTATATCAGCGAGAGTCTAGTAAAAAGCAATGTTGCTTTTAGTAAAAATGATGATTTTTTAAACATTACTATCTCAAACGACAACGACATATATACATTAAACAAGCTACTCTACAAAAGAAGCTATCCAAAATTTAGCGTAAATTTTATCTATGATGAAAAAGATTACAAAGACTTTAAACAAGGTATAAAAATAAAAAGCTCATCAAAATTTATAAGTAGATTTTCTGTGCTTGCAAATTTGCTTGAGGAAAATTTTGAGATTTTAGGTTGCAAAAAAGATGATGACTTTGAAACTATCAGACAAAGCTATCTTTCACTCGTAAATATCTATCATCCAGACAGACATGCCAACAAAAATCTTCTCATACAAGAAGAATACGCAAAGAAATTTAAAAATATTCAATCTGCTTATGAGAGTCTAAAACCATACTTTAAAAATCAAGAAAATTTTGTAATGGTTGGCTAGAGCACGGCTTACCACAAGGGCTATTAAAGAGAGAGAAAATGAATGGTGAAATGTTTAATATATGCGCCATTATTGTTGCCGTAAAGCAGGCCATAAAGTCAAATTCTCCTATCCTATATAATGGCACTAACTACGAAAATAGTATAGGCAAATGGCGTAAATGAGTGGTTTGAGCACGCATTAAAACTTGGATTAAGCGATGTAAGACTTACTGCAAATTTAACTGGCTCATCAGATAAACGTTTATTGCTTAGCTTTTCAAACTCTACCGCAAAATCGATCATTTGTATTTTTAAAGAGCACATGAGCTGCTTCGTGCCCTACTGGAAATACAACAAAGATCAAAGAGGCTGGGACATAATATATAAAGAATTTGGTCTTGAAAAAGATGTAAATTTAGAAAATTTTAGCGACAACACAGAGGCTTTTATGGCCATACTTACCAAGATAGCAGCCTTTGCAGATGAGATAGAGTGTGAGAATTTTGGTGAGTGTTTTCGCAGGGCATTAAAATCACTTAGATCTTCAAGCAATGATGATCAAAAGATATTTAATGCACCGCTTATGCCAAAGAAAAATTTAGCTCTTTTTGCTACGGCAAGCTTGGCTGATGTTTTTGGTGGTATGAACTCTTGGAACGACGATGCAGCAGGTATGGCACAATATAAAAAACGTGGCAAAGAGTACGAAGAGCTTAGTAACGAGCTTTTTACGCAGATGCGTAAGGCCATACTTTTTGCTGTAAATGAGTGGTAGTTAGCCGTTTATCTGATAGACTCTTTTTCGCTGGCTTGAGCTACCGATGTTTAGAATTTTGCGGTATTTTGTGATAGTTCGGCGAACGATTTGGATGTTAAATTTAGCTTGGATTAGCTCTTGAATTTTTAGATCAGAAAGTGGCTTTTTGTGGTCTTCATTTTTGATAAGCTCTAGCAAAAATTCCTTTATCGCAGCATTTGAAGTCTCCTCGTCAAAGCCAGTTGAAAAGAAATTTTTAAGTGCGACCGTGCCTCTTGAACAGCTTAGATATTTGTTTGTGATCGCTCTTGATATGGTTGAAGGGTTGCGCCCAAGCTCGTCTGCTAGGTCTTTTAGCTTCATGGGCTTTATGTTACCACCCAAGAAGTAGTCGTACTGATACTCAACTATCATAAACCCTATCTTATAAAGCGTCGCTTTTCTCATCTCAAGGGCGTCTATGAGCTCGCTTGCCTCTTTTATGCGCGAGCTTACAAAAGCCTCTTTCTCGTCTAATCCCTCGGTATCAACCAAAATTTCAGGATAATAATCATCATTTATCTGCACGCTTATGCCGCTACTTGTGCTTAGTACGAAGATATCAGGCACTGCCTCTTTTTCGTCCTCAAGATATTCAATGGCCGGAGGATTTTTAAATTTTTTTATGATCTTTAGCGCGTCGTCGTAAAATTTTAGCTTTCTAAGCTTTTCTATATTTTCAAAATTTAAGATGATCTTTCTTGTGCACTCTATGATCTCATCGCTTGCCTCTGCCTCACTTAGCTGAAACAAAAAGCTCTCTTTCACATCCTTTGCGCCCACGCCACAGGGCTCAAGGTAGGCAAATCTCGCCCTAACCCGCTCTACTTCGCTCTCATTAAAGCCAGCAAAAATTTCATCATCATAAGAAAAATAGCCCTCATCATCTAAGCACTCAATGATCTTATACGCGATATCTTGAGACTTTTGCGTGGGAAAAAGTGGCGGATTGATTTGACTAATTAGCTTTTCATAGAGGCTTTCTTTGTAAATACTTAAAGCCTCGATACTCTCAGTAACAGAATTTCTACTGACCTGCTCAAAAAAATTTCGTTTTTTTTCGCTTTTTTCTAAATTTTTATGTTCGATCGTGGCAAATGGATTGTCTTTTATAAAAGGTTCAAGCGTCTCTTTTAGCTCATCAAGCCCACTTTGAAGGATGGGAAGCCAGCTTCGCAGTGTTTGGTTTAGTTTGATCTTTGGCGCTAAAGTTTGCTTTTGCCTTAGCATCATCTACTCAAGCAGCTTAAATTCTTCGCCAAGATAGTGCGTTCTAACGAGCTTGTTGTTTGCCACTTCGCTCGCACTGCCGCTTGCTAGTAGCGAGCCATCTTTGATGACGTAGGCTCTGTCGCAAATGGCTAGCGTCTCACGGACGTTGTGGTCAGTTATCAAAACGCCGATGCCTAGCTTTTTAAGGTCTCTAACGATGCTTTGGATATCGCTAACTGCGATAGGATCGACGCCTGCAAATGGCTCATCAAGAAGTAAAAATTTTGGCTTTATAATGAGGCTTCTAGCGATCTCACAGCGTCTGCGCTCGCCGCCACTTAGACTAACGCCCTTTCTTAGGCGGATAGGCTCGATGTTTAGCATATTTAGCATCTCATTTACTCTTTTAGAGATCTCTTCTTCGCTTTGATTTAAAGTTTCAGCACCAAGAAGTAAATTTTCTTCTACGCTTAGCTCTTTAAATATACTTGATTCTTGCGGCAAATAGCCAATACCAAGGTGCGCTCTTTTGTGAAGCGGGACGTTTGTGATCTTTTCATCATTTAAAAAGACATCTCCGCTAGTTGGTGAGATAAGCCCACAGATCATATAAAAAGTAGTCGTCTTTCCAGCACCATTTGGCCCAAGAAGCCCTACGACTTCGCCGCTATTTACCTCTAAAGATATACCTTTTATGATCTCACTTTTCTTAATCGTCTTTTTTAGATCTTTTACTTCTAGTTTATGCACTTATAACCTCGTATTTTCTGCCATTTTTGCTAGGAGAAATTTTTACTAACGTATAGCTCTCGCCATTTTTCTTTAGAGCTTTTTCTAAATTTTCATCGCCCCACTCTACTAGATGAAGCCCCTCTTCAAATAAATTTTCAAAAAGGCCATTTTTTGCCATCCCGTCAAAACCGATCTGGTAAATGTCGTAGTGGTAGATATCTTTACCATAAATTTGCATCAAAGAAAAAGTAGGTGACGTCACGCTCTCATCTATGCCATGAGCCTTGATGATCGCCTTTACAAGCGTCGTTTTGCCACTTGCTAGATCGCCACTTAGTAGCACCACGCCACTTTTTGGCAGCACCCGCACAAGCTCATCAAGTTCATTTTCTAAAAGCTCAAAAACCATCAAAGCTCTTTTACATATTCGTTTTGAGCGCTTTTTGGTATGCTTTTTGTAGTTGGGATCGCTAGCACCTCGTATCTCGCCTCGCGCGTTAGAAATTTGATGCTAACCACATCGCCAACCTTAACATCTTTTGCCGCTTTTGCCTGCACGCCGTTGATACTCACAACGCCGCTTTTGCACATATCTTCGCTAACGGCACGCCTTTTGGTGATATTTACTACGTTTAAAAATTTATCTACTCTCATGTGGCGGATTTTAACAAAAATAGCCTTAAATTTTTAATCCTTTAGATATTTTAAAAGCTCTTTTAAATTTAGAGGTATGACGCTGCCGTGGGTTTCATTTTTAAAAAGCTCAAAGTGAGAATTTACCCCACTTTGCTGTAAAATCCCAGCCAGATCGCTTGTCTTTAAAATGCCAGCTTTATCAGTCTTGCCCTTTCTCTTTTCAAGCTCGCCAACGCTGAGAAAGACAAATTTAGCCTTTAGTTTCTCTTTAAATTTACCCTCGCTCACGTTTTGTTTTAAAATTTTAGACTCGCCCCACCAAAGAGATGGTGAAGCGATAAAGAAATTCGAAAATACGCCATCATTTTTAAGCATAGCATAAAGCGCAAAAAGACCGCCAAAAGAGTGCCCGCAAAGGCTTTTTTGGCTACCCTGCACGTTAAATTTCTCATCGATTAGCGGCACTAAATTTCTAGTTAAAAAGTGGTAAAACGCATCTGCGCCCCCACCTTTGCTAAACTCCTCGCCCTCTGCCTTTGGCGTGAGATCTCTTGTGCGTTTTTGCACCTCGTAGCTTTTGTCCGTGTCATATCCTATGCCTATTATTAGCGGGGCAAAAGAACCATCAAATTCATTTAAAAGCATATTAAACTGGGCATTTGCATCCAGTAGATAGAGCACATTTTTAAACTCATTTTGCCCTTTCAACTTGGCTATAAAAATTTTATAAATTTCATTATTTGCGCTCATTTTAAAGCTTGAAATTTCAAATTTACTAGCAGCTTTTTGGCTTAATGGCTCTGGCGTTTGACTAGGTCCTGCGTGCAAAGTTTGCGTCACACCAAGCGTAAAAAGCAAAAGTTTAAACACTCTTACCATTTTGCAGCGACCTTAAACCAAAATCTCCTGCCTTCTTGCGGATAAAAGTAATATGTATTTCCCACAAGCGCCTCATCGTATCTTACTTTATCAAAGATATTATAAGCATTTAGGCTAAGTGTTAGGTGCTTGTTTGCATCCCAGCTGACGCCTGTATCGAAGGTGAGTAGGTCCTTTGCGTTCTCTCTTATGCTGTTGCCAGCACCAAAATTTACACTTGTTAGCTTGCTCTCGTAGTTTGCACCAAAAAATGTCTTGACGCTTTTTATAGGCTTATATGTAAGCGTGGCGTGAAGTGTGTGCTCTGGCGTTGCTGTTAGGCTTTTACCATCAAGTCTGTTAAGCCCTGTTTGGCTAAATTTCATAGGGCCATTTGGCGTGTTTATCGTTGGGTCGCCAGTTTTTATCTTTGATTTGTTATAAGTGTAGTTTGAGCTTAAATTTAGATTTGAAAGGATGTCATAATCGCCACTTAGCTCCACGCCCCAAACGGTCGCACCCTCAATGTTAAAGTAAGTTCCCCAGCCAGGGCAACCGACTGTTTTTACCCTTGTCCTTGCTGGGCAAGCGCCAAAGGCTGGGATTTTATTTACATTACTGCCGTCGGTGTCTAGGATTTTATCTTTAAATTCATTTCTAAAAAGCGTTACCGAGCCTCTAAAATCAGCTTGATTGTCATAATATGCCCCAACTTCATAAGTCGTGCTCTTTTCTGGTTTTAGATCTTTATTACCAAAATCAACTATCGTCCAGCCACCTTGAATAGTGCCTACTTCTGGAGAAATTTGATTGACATCTGGTGTTTTATAGCCAGTCGCTACGCCACCTTTTAAGCTTAGCGTATCTGTGGCGTTATAGACTAGGTAGGCTCTTGGTGAGAGGTGGTTGCCAAAGAATTCGTTGTGCGTGAGCCTTGAGCCAAGTGTTAAAAATAGCTTTTCATCTAAAATTTGCCACTCATCCTCGATAAATCCTGCATGCTCGCTCATCGAGTAGGTCTTTGGATCTTTTAAGCCGTTTCTTGAGGCGTTTGAGACGATGAAGGTCGTGCCGACATTTTGCTTGCTAAAGTCATAGCCAAAAGTTAGTGCGTGAGCGCCAAGAAAGGTTGTAAATTTTGAGTTAAAGTTGTGATTTTTGGCTTTTGCAGGTATGAGGCTATCAAAAAGGCTCGTTCTTTGTGTCTGATCATAAATGTAGCTGATATCGGCATTTAGGTTATCAAATTCACCAAGGTAGCCCACGCCATAGCTCTTTTTCTCGTAGTCATAATTATCTAATGGTCTTCTTCTTGGGTTTGGATCGGCTGATTTGCCAACCGTTTTTGAATAATCATGCCTTTCGTTTGAGCCAAGGATGAAAAATTTATTGTGTTCATCTGGAGTGATCCAAAGTTTTGCGCTTAAATTTCTCTTATCACTCTTTTGATAGCCACCGATGTAGCCATCTTCGTCTCTTAGCTTTTTATATCCCCAAAGCTGAAGCGCAAAAAGGTCTTTATAAAGAGGTAAATTTAGATAAAAGTCCCCCTGTCTACCATCGCCTATACCTATATGAGTGTTTATCGTGGTTGAGATGCCGACATTGCCACTAAATTTTGAAAAATCCTTTTTGGTAATGATATTTATCACACCTCCAACTGCGTCGCTACCATAAAGCGAGCTCATAGGACCACGGATGACCTCTATACGCTCGATCGCCTCAGCTGGCGGGATGAAATTTGAGTTCATATCCCCTGCTCCACCCTTTGGGTTTGCGCTGCTTGAATTTACTCTTTTACCATCAATTAAAACTAGCGTTTGAGACTTCTCCATGCCACGTATCGAGATACCGCTAGCTGCCCCGTCCTCACCGCCAACGACATTTACGCCTGGTACTTTTTGGGCGATTGAGTGAAGCGAAGTAAAGCTATCTTTTGTAAGCTCATCGCCACTTATCACGCTTATGCTCGCAGGAGCCTCTTTGATCTGCTGCGAAAAGCCACTCGCACTTACTACAACACCATCAAGCCTTGTTTCGTTATTGTCTTTATGCTCTGCTCCAAAGAGTGAATTTGTCACACAAACACTAAGGCAGATGGCAATAAATTTTGTTTTTCTCACGACTATCCTTTTAAAATTTAATTTGAAAAAGTTTGAAATTTAACAAAGTATCTTTTAAAACAATATTAATTATCATAATTTTAAATAGTAATCTTTTTTATAAAATTTTCTAAGAAAAAACTTACATTATTTATTAAATTAGTTTATTAAAAATTAATCAATTTAGGCTAAAATACGACCATTTTAACAAAAGGAAGAGCTATGAAAAAAGACGTAAAAAAAGTGGTTTTAGCATACTCTGGCGGACTTGACACAAGTATCATTTTAAAATGGCTTCAAGATGAATATAACTGCGAAGTAGTCACATTTACAGCTGACATCGGCCAAGGCGAGGAGCTAGAGCCTGCACGCAAAAAAGCCTTAGCACTTGGTGTAAAGCCTGAAAATATTTTTATAGAAGATTTAAGAGAAGAATTTGTACGTGATTATGTATTTCCAATGTTTAGAGCAAATGCAGTCTACGAGGGCGAGTATCTACTTGGCACATCAATCGCTCGCCCACTAATAGCAAAACGCCAAAGCGAGATCGCAAGACTTGTTGGTGCTGATGGCGTGAGCCACGGAGCAACAGGCAAAGGTAACGACCAAGTTCGCTTTGAGCTTGGATACTACGCGCTTGGCGACAATCTAACTATCATAGCTCCTTGGCGTGAGTGGGATCTAAACAGCCGTGAAAAACTTTTGGCATACGCTGAAAAAAACGGCATAGATATCACCAAAAAACCAGGCAAGAGCCCATACTCAATGGACGCAAATTTACTTCACATAAGCTACGAAGGTCTAGTACTTGAAGACCCAAGTCATGCACCAGAAGATGATATGTGGAGATGGACAGTAAGCCCAAAAGATGCTCCAGATAAGAGCGAGATCATCGAGATCGGC
Source organism: Campylobacter concisus (assembly GCF_002912895.1). Taxonomy (GTDB): domain Bacteria; phylum Campylobacterota; class Campylobacteria; order Campylobacterales; family Campylobacteraceae; genus Campylobacter_A; species Campylobacter_A concisus_G. The sequence goes on along the minus strand of NZ_POZX01000062.1, from coordinate 5,854 downwards.
TATGAAAAAGGCGATCCAGTAAGCATAAACGGTAAAAAAATGAGCCCAGCTGAAATTTTAACCGAGCTAAATCGCCTTGGTGCAAAACACGGCATCGGCAGACTTGATATCGTAGAAAATCGCTCTGTTGGCATGAAGAGCCGCGGCTGCTACGAAACTCCAGGCGGCACGATAATGCTAAAAGCTCACAGAGCGATAGAGAGCATCACGCTTGACCGTGGTGCTGCTCATTTAAAAGATGAAATTATGCCAAAATACGCCGAGTTAGTTTACAACGGCTACTGGTGGTCACCTGAGCGAAATATGCTCCAAGCTCTCATCGACAAAAGCCAAGAACACGTAAATGGCTCTGTAAAAGTTGAGCTTTATAAAGGTAATGTGATCATCCTTGGCAGAAACAGCAAAGATGATAATCTATTTAGCGAGGCGTACTGCACGTTTGAAGAAGACAGCGTTTATGACCAAAAAGATGCGGAAGGATTTATCAAGCTAAATGCACTTCGCTTTATAATCGCACGCAAAAATGGGCGAAAATTTGACTAAAAATAAAATTTAAAAGGAAAAAAATGAAAGTATTATTAATAAAAGATGTAAAAGGACTTGGAAAAGCTGGCGAGATAAAAGAGGTAAAAGACGGCTACGGCAACAACTTCTTAATAGGTAAAGGCTTTGCAAAAGCAGCCACTCCAGATGTCCTTCGTCAATACGAAGCGGCTCAAAAAAGAAAGGCCGAAGAGCTAAAATATGAGATCGCAAATTTAGAAAAGCTTAAAGAAGAGCTTGAAAAAGTGACAGTTGTCATCAAAAAAACTCTTGGTGCAAATGGCTCGCTTTTTGGTTCAGTTTCAAAAGAGGAGATCGCAGCAGAGCTTGAAAAAACTCACCATTTAGTAGTCGAGAAAAGAGCGATCGACATGGACACTCACTTAAAAGCAGTCGGTCTTTACGACGTTCACGTAAAGCTTGGACACTCGATAAATGCGAGCTTAAAGGTTGATGTGCAAGGAGAGTAGATGTTTCATGCGACAACCATCTTAGCCTACAAAGGCAAAAACAAATCAGTCATCGGTGGAGACGGACAGGTGAGCTTTGGCAATACCGTCTTAAAAGGCAATGCCGTAAAAATTCGCAAAATTCACAACGGCAAAGTCCTAGCTGGCTTTGCTGGCAGCACCGCTGACGCGTTTAACCTCTTTGATATGTTTGAGAAAAATTTAGAGCATACAAAGGGTGATTTGCTAAAGGCGGTGATAGAATTTAGCAAAGAGTGGCGCAAAGACAAGTACCTAAGAAAGCTTGAAGCGATGATGCTTGTGCTTGATAGGGATAAAATTTTCTTACTTAGTGGCACTGGGGATGTAGTTGAGCCAGAAGATGGCAAGATAGCAGCTATCGGAAGTGGCGGCAACTACGCCCTTTCAGCAGCCCGTGCCTTAGATAAATTTGCCGATATCGACGAAGAGGAGCTAGTTAAAGAGAGTCTCAAGATCGCTGGCGAAATTTGCATCTATACAAATACAAACATCAAAACTTATGTTTTAGAATAAGAGAGAAAATGAACTTAACACCAAGAGAAATTGTTAAATTTTTAGATGACTATGTGATCGGTCAAAAGGATGCCAAAAAGATCATAGCAATCGCACTTCGCAACCGCTACCGCCGTATGAAGCTTGAAAAGAGTTTGCAAGATGACATCATGCCAAAAAATATCTTGATGATCGGCTCAACTGGCGTTGGTAAAACCGAGATCGCAAGACGCCTTTCAAAGATGATGGGACTGCCTTTTATCAAGGTTGAAGCTAGCAAATATACTGAGGTTGGCTTTGTTGGGCGTGACGTTGAGAGCATGGTAAGAGACCTTGCAATGGCCTCATATAATCTCGTAAAAAACGAGCAAAGCGAAAAAAACCAAGATAAAATCAACGCCTACATCGAAGAAAAGATCGTCTCAAAGTTACTTCCGCCACTTCCAAAAGGTGCAAGTGAAGATAAACAAGCAGAGTATGCCAAGAGCTATGAAAAAATGCTAAATAGGCTAAGAAACGGCGAGCTTGACGAGCTAAGTATAGAGATAGAGGTGCAGCAAAACCCGCTTGAAGCTGGCTCAAATGTGCCACCTGATATGGCGCAGATGCAAGAGAGCTTTATAAAGATAATTGGCATTGGCGGTAAAAATATCAAAAAAGAGATGAAGGTAAAAGACGCCAAAAAAGCTCTTCAAAGCGAGGCAAATGATAAAATTTTAGACCTTGAGAGCGTAAAAACAGAGGCTTTAAGAAGAGCTGAAAACGAGGGCATCATCTTTATAGACGAGATCGATAAGGTGGCTGTTGGCTCAGGTAGCTCAAATAGACAAGATCCTAGCAAAGAAGGCGTGCAAAGAGACTTGCTACCGATCGTTGAGGGCTCAAATGTAAATACAAAATTTGGAAATTTAAAGACAGATCATATTTTATTTATCGCTGCTGGTGCCTTTCATATAAGCAAGCCAAGCGATCTCATCCCAGAGCTTCAAGGCCGTTTTCCACTAAGAGTCGAGCTTGATAGCCTTGATGAGGACGCGCTTTATCAAATTTTAACTCAGCCAAAAAATTCGCTTTTAAAACAATACATCGCCCTACTCTCAACCGAAAATGTTGAGCTAGAATTTGACGATGAAGCGATAAAAGAGATAGCCAGGATCGCTCACGCAGCAAATGAAAAGATGGAAGACATCGGTGCTAGACGCCTTCATACGGTGATCGAGCGCGTGATAGAAGATATTAGCTTTGAGGCTAGCGAAAAGAGCGGCGAGAAGATAAATGTGACAAAAGAGCTTGTAAAGGAGCGTCTAAAAGACGTGGTCGAGGATCAAGATCTAGCGAGGTATATACTTTGAAATCAGGCTTTGTTAGCATCATAGGACGCACAAATGCTGGCAAAAGCTCGTTTTTAAATGCCTTGTTGAACGAAAAGATCGCCATCGTCTCGCATAAACAAAATGCAACTCGCAGAAAGATAAATGGCATCGTAATGAACGGTGAAGATCAGATCATTTTCACCGACACGCCAGGACTTCACGAGAGCAACAAGGCGATAAATCAACTACTAATTAGCCAAGCAATAAAATCGATGGGAGACTGCGATCTAATCGTATTTTTAGCGCCTATTCATGATGATACAAGCGACTATGAGAAATTTCTAGCTCTAAATCCTGAAAAACCACACATCTTAGTGCTAACAAAAGTCGATGAGAGCTCAAACGCAAAAGTCTTAGAAAAGATCACCCAGTATCAAAAATTTCAAGATAAATTTGCAGCCCTACTTACTTTTAGCACCAAGCAGCCTACCTATAAAAAGCCGCTTCTTGATGAAATTTGCAAGCTTTTGCCAGAGCATGAATATTTTTACGATCCAGAATTTCTTACTTCAACAAATGAAAAAGAAATTTTTAGAGAATTTATACTTGAAGCAATCTATGAAAATTTAAGCGACGAGATCCCATATCTTAGCGATGCGATCATAAAAAGTGTAAAAGAAAAACCTGGCATTACTAAAATTTTTGCAAGCATCATCACTGAGCGCGAAATTCACAAAAGTATGATCATCGGTAAGAATGGTGAAACGATAAAACGAATAGGAATTTTTGCAAGAAAGTTAATACAAAATTTAACCGGATCAAAGGTCTTTCTAAAGCTCGATGTAGTCGTTAAGAAGGGCTGGAGTAAAGAAGAAAAGAGCCTTAATAAAATAATTGGTTATTGATTTTTTATTGTAAAAATATTAAAATACAGCCCAATTAGAGCATTATGAGGTAAATTTTTATGTTAAAGCTTAGAAAAATTAACGATAATCCAATCGTTACGCTAGATCCTTATGAATATGAAGGTTTTAGATTTTCTAATAGCAATGTCGATACGCTAAGTCTTTCAAAGAATATTCTCAAGCGAGACTTCTTTATATCTTATATCGAGTACAAAGATATAATAACAGCTACCATAAACATCTCAAGAACAATAGATGATGAGGATATTGAAAACAATATCTCTATCAAAATTTACGAAGAGCTCTCTCTTGATCCTGCGATTGACTATAAAATAGTTTATTTTGAAAGCAATGTTGAAAAAGAAGATAGAATTTTTAATGTTTTTATTGCTACAAACGAAACGATAAATAAAATTTTTAAAAATATTTCTAAAAGAGTCCATTTTATAGATTATGTCGTTGTAGAACCACTTTTATATAGTGCTATATATAAAAAGGCTTACTTCCTAGCACTCAGAGTGATTGTTTTTTGACATTTAGGGCCGATGAAGCATTTATAAGCATTTATGTAAATGGAGAATACCTTACATCAAGAGGTTTAAGATACACACTAAATTATTTAAAAGATAAATTTATAGAGCAAAGCGGCGAGAGAGTAAGCCTAGAAAGCTTTTTAGACATCCTAAAGACAAGAGGACTTTTAGATAGCAATGAAGAAGGCTTTAGCTACGATCTAAATACTGTTTTTGAGGACTACATATTTTACGTAAATGACACGATAAATGTTGTTAATAGAATTTACAGCATAAATATAAAAAATATCTATATTGACTGCGACTATAAAATAGAGCGTTTTGAAAAATTTATCAATACAAAGCTCGGCACAAATGCTACGAAATTAAATACAAGCACTGTAATAAATTCTAAAAATTTAGCTATCAGCGAACGGCATAATATGATGGCTTTGTATGCAAATTTTTATAAAAAAGAGGCCTTTAATGCCGATTTTAACTTCTCAAATTTGCTTAGACCTGATCCATTCACAAAAAGAAAAAGTGGTAAATTTATACTGACATGTGCTGCTGCTTTTTGCCTAAGCATGTCCTATCCACTTTATAATTATATAGCTGGTAGTATTTTAGAGGCAGATTCGCAAAGACTAAGCGATGAGCTTGATGTTCTTAATGCACAAGCAGCACAAATAAGAAATACTCTTGAAAGACTAAAAAAAGAGCAAAATGATATAAAAGGATTAACTGATAAAGAGGAAGAGAAGTTAAATTTTAGAAAAGGGTTGCTTCAAGAAATTGAAAACAAAAAAGATCACTACGTAATGAAAGGTTTAAATCTTTTTGAAATTACAGATATGATAAACAACAATAGCATTTTTATAACAAATATTAAAAATAACGATAAAAATTTAACAGTAACTGTTGTTAGCGATAATGAAAAAAGGATTACGCAGCTAATAAAAGATATTAGCAAGACGCCTAAATATTCAGTAAATACAAAAAAAATTAAAGAAGATAGGCAAAACAACGAGTATGAAAGTAATATAAGTATAGAGATTAGACAATGAGACAAGATGTTTTAAGTAAAATAGATAAGTATTTTGACGCAAAAAAACAAAGCGAAACAAATATAATTTTTTTAGGTTCAGCTTTAATTATTATTTATATTGTTTATATGCTTTGCTTTGATCCGTCGCAAGATTTTTATGATGAAAGATTTAATACGCATACTAAAATTAGCAACGATCTTTCAAGAACAAGAGATTATTTAAGATCGACTAGCTCACCTAGTGGGGATAAAAATTTTAAAATAAATGAAGAGTCAAAAATACTTGAAACGCTAAAAGGCAAATATTCTAGCGTTTTAAAATTTAATGCTCATTTTGATTCAAAGCTAAAAGAACTATCGTTTTTATTATTTAACGATCAAAATTGGGCAAATTTTTTAGACAACATCGTATCTTTAGCAAAGCAAAATAATATAAAAATTTTAGAGTTAAAAAGTGATATAAAAGAGCCAAATTTCCAAAAGATTGAGCAAATTTTAAATATTGACTTGACATTTTTGGGAGGTTTTAAAGATATGCTTTCATATATAA
>NZ_POZX01000061.1:0-844 GCF_002912895.1 Campylobacter concisus | reverse complement strand
CAAAGCCAGAGGCCTTGGCTGCGCAATCTGAGAGCATCCTCCTCGTCGTGTCTGCTGGACATAGCATTTATGAGTGCGTGAAGAAATTAAGCAAGTGAAATTCAGTGATAGACCTTGGCTTAAGCCTTGGTGTGATGGTTTTTTCGGTAGTTGTGACGTTATGTTTGGTGCTATTTTTAAACCAAATTTCTAAAAAAAGTGGAAACCTTATCATAAAAGCAGACGCACTGCACTATAAGATCGACCTTTTTAGCAACCTAGCAGTCATCATCTCGCTACTTATCATTAAATTTAGCGGATTTGTGATGATAGATGCGATCTTTGGTATCGTGATAAGCGGCTACATCGCTCAAAGTGCTATAAATTTAGGTAAAGACGCCTTTGGTATCTTGTTAGATCATGCAGCAAGCCCTGAAGTCACAGAGGGGATCATCAAGATGATAAAGGCAAAAGAAAGAATTTCTGATTTTCACTATCTAAACACAAGGCAGAGCGCAAATACCATATTTTTAACGCTGCATTTAGTTTTTGACAAAGATATCTCGCTTTACGATGCGCATGAGGTGGCCGACTCGCTTGAAGCTGAGATAAGAGAGAAATTTAGGGATTATTCGTGGCAGATAACCACGCATTTAGACCCGTACAACGACAAAGAAGGGAAATGAGATGAAAGTAGCACTACTTCAACAAGAATTTAAAGGCACAAAAGAGGCGACTATCGCAAAGACGCTTGAGCTAATCGCTGAGGCAAAAAAGGGAGGTGCTGATCTCGTGGTCTGTCAAGAGCTGCACCAGACGCAGTACTTTTGCCAAAGCGAGGATACAAATTTCTTTGATCACGCAA
>NZ_POZX01000060.1:0-39359 GCF_002912895.1 Campylobacter concisus | reverse complement strand
GTTTAAAAGCCCGCCAAAAAATGTAAGTTTAGTCTTGCTTAAATTTAGCCTATATTTTGCGGCTAAATTTAAAAGATTTTTATTTATTAATTTTTTATGGCTATAATACAAAACAACAAATTTTATTATTAAGGAATTATTATGTTTGAACTTAGAAAACTTCCATTTGATGCAAATAGCAATGCAGTAGTTAGCGCAAAAACCTGTGAATACCACTATGGCAAGCATCATGCAACTTACGTAGCAAATTTAAACAATCTTATAAAAGATACAAAATTTGCCAACGCATCTTTTTATGAAATTCTAACAAATAGCGAAGGTGGGCTTTATAACAATGTTGCTCAAGTTTACAACCACGACTTTTACTGGGACTGCATCGCTAAAAAAAGCGAGATGTCAAGCGAGTTAAAAGCTGCGATCGAAGCAAATTTTGCAAATTTCAAAGAGGAATTTTTAAAAGCAGCTACAACACTTTTTGGCTCAGGCTGGACGTGGCTTGTATTTGATCTAAGCAACAAAAAGCTAGAGATCGTACAAACTAGCAATGCAAAAACTCCAGTGAGTGACGGTAAAGTGCCGCTTCTAGTTGTTGACGTTTGGGAGCATGCTTACTACATCGACAACTTCAACGCTCGCCCAAAATACCTAGAGACATTTTATGAGAATATAAACTGGGAATTTGTAAGCCAAGCTTACGAGTGGGCGCTAAAAGAGGGTCTTGGCTCAGTTGAGTTTTACACAAAAGAGCTTCATAAATAATATCTGGCGGGGCTTTCCCGCCTTTAAATTTCTACTTTTATCTAAATTTATAAAGTTATCAAATTTATCAGCAAAAACTATCTTGTTTTAAAAGAAAGTGTAACTTCAAAAATGGCTCAAAATTTTGTTTTAGCAAACAAGTTCTCTTAAATTTAAAGCCAGTGTGAGCTATCTCAACTTCAAATTTCTACTTTGTTGAAAATTTTAAAGCCACTGCTAAATTTACAAGCTATGGGCATAGAATTTACCACTTCAAAAAGGCATAAAATGTTTGCTTTATCAATCTACTATATCGTAATTGAGAGCGGTTATATACTTAAATTTAAAGCAACCAAATAAAAACTAGCGTAGGCCATCTTGTCTTTAAATTTATTAGTAAAACTTGATTTGATATTTAAAAATGTTGGGGCAATGTTTACTGTTTCAAAAATGCCCCGAGCTGTATTAATTAGGCAAGGGTAGCTTAAATTTCAAAGCCACCCAGCCAAATTTACTCAATTTATCTTTTTGAAGTGTATAAATTTATGCCATTTTGTAAGCGTTTTAGCCCCTCAAGCACTCTAGCTCTTTGGGTTGCGATATTCATACGGAGGAAAAATCTATCTCCTCTGTAAGCATTGCCATCATTTAGCCAAAGTCCAGCTTTATCACGCAAGAAATTCATAAAGTCACTCGAATCCTCGCAAAACGCGCTGCAATCAAGCCACAAAAGATAAGTCGCGTTTGAAGGCAGAAGTTTTACTGGCAAATTTTGCTCTTTTATGAAATTTATAACGATTTTTTTGTTTTCAAAGAGATAATCCCTAAGCTCATCAAGCCATGTTTGGCTATCGTTAAATGCCGCTATTGTCGCAGTTATCGCAAAGGCATTTGCTTCACCTATCTCATCATAATTTACAGCCGCATTTATTCTGGCTCGTATCTGCTCATTTGGCGTGACGATAGCTGAGCTTTGAAGTCCTGCTATATTAAAGGCTTTTGTAGGCGAGATGCATGTGATTGAGTTATTTTTACACTCTTCACTAACGCTGATAAATGGCACATAGCTTAGACCAGGATCAGTTATGTCGCAGTGGATCTCATCGCTGATAACCAAAACATCATGTTTGTAGCAAAGCTCGCCTATTTTTTTAAGCGTCTCTTTGTCCCAAATTTTTCCTATTGGATTGTGAGGATTACAAAGAAGCATCATAGTTGTTAGTGGTTGAGCTAGCTTTGCTTCAAGGTCTTCAAAATCAATCTCATAAGAGCCATCTTTATAGACAAGGTCGTTTGATAAAATTTCGCGGCCATTATTTTTAATGCAGTTAAAAAATACGTGATAGACGGGAGCTTGAACTAAAATTTGATCTCCTGGGCTGCTAAATCTCCTAATAGCAGTTGAGATAGCCGGTATGACGCCAGTGCAAAAGCACATCCACTCGTTTTCAAAGCTAACGTCATGACGCCTCTTCCACCAGCCTTTAATCGCTTCGTTCCACTCTTTTGGAATAAATGAGTAGCCAAAGACGCCATTATCAAGACGCTTTTGTAGGGCATTTAAAATTTCAGGTGCAGCCTTAAAATCCATATCAGCAACCCACATTGGCAAAACATCATTTTTCATTCGCCACTTTGATGAGTTAGTGCCATCTCTGCTAATAAGCGTATCAAAATCGTACTTCATAGCTTTTCCTTAAAATAAAATTTTAAATCAATTATAACCCAAAAGATACTAATATAATTTGAAATTTTCTCTCAATTTAATATTTCAAAAGGAAAAATGATGAAATTAGCTCAGGCTCTCATTTTAAGAGCCGATACACAAAAACGTTTAGAGCAGCTAAAAGGTAGGTTGCTTGATAATGCAAAAATGCAAGAAAATGAAAGGCCTAGCGAAGATCCAAAGCTTCTTTTAAAAGAGCTTGATAGGCTAAGCGATGAGCTATTTAGGCTGATCTTGGCTATAAATTTAACAAACTCAAGTGCAAAATTTGAAGGTGTGGGTCTAACTGAAATGATCGCTAAAAAAGATACGCTAAGCCAAAAAGCAAGCGTGCTTAGGGATTTTGCCAAAAGCGCAAGCCAAAAGGTCGATCTTTACTCAAATAGTGAGATAAAAATTTTAAGTAGTGTCGATGTGTCCACGCTCCAAAAGCAAATAGACGAGCTATCAAAAGAGATCAGAGAGCTAGATATGAAGCTGCAAGAGGCAAACTGGCAAGTTGATCTTATAGAATAAAATTTATGGTGAAAATGTAGCTAAAGGCGAGTAAAAAGAAAAATTTATTAGGCTTGCGGGGAGAGAGCAAAAGCTTAAATTTATCCTAGCAATTTAAAAAATGCATTCTTAAAAATAAATGTTACTACCACTTACTGATTTAGCTACGTTTTGGGTGGGTTTGGGGAAGATTAATCTTTATTATGTAAGATTTCATAAAATTTTAAAAGGAAATTTATGAAACTTGACACATTGATCGTAAAAGGCATTGAAGCTAAGAATAATCCAAATAAAGCTGTCATTCCGCCTATTTTTTTAGCAAGTACATTTGTGCAAGATGATCTTGAAAATTTTCAAGAATTTGCATATTCGCGTGGTAGCAACCCAACCAAAAAAGCATTTGATGAAATTTTTGCAAAGGTTGAAGGCAGCAAATATGCATTTAGCTTTGGTTCAGGCATGGCAGCAACAGCAGCCGCACTTAGCCTTATAAAAACTGGGCAAAAGGTCCTACTAAATAGCAACGTCTATGGCGGCACTTATAGGTATGTTACAACCGTTTTTGAAAGCCATGGCATAAAGAGCGAATTTATAGATGATCTAAATTTTTTAAGCGAAGATGATATAAGTGACGACGTGGCAGCGATATTTATCGAAACTCCGTCAAATCCCCTCTTAAGAGTGACAGACATCGCTAGAATTTCAAAGATCGCTCACAAAAAGGGCGCTCTAGTCATCGTGGATAACACATTTTTAACGCCTTATTATCAAAGAGTACTTGACCATGGAGCTGATATCGTGGTTTATAGCGCTACAAAGTATATCGGCGGACACGCTGACGTGATCGCTGGTATTGTCACGCTAAACGACGATGCTTTGGCTGAGAAGATAAAATTTGCTAAAAACACGCTTGGTGGCATCATCAGCCCGATGGACGCATACTACCTAATACGTGGGCTTAAAACGCTTAGCGTTAGGTTTGATAGACAAACGCAAAATACACATAAAATCATCAAATTTTTGCAGAATAATGACGCTGTTAGCGTGGTGCATTTTGCTGGTTCATATAGCGAGCAAGAGGCAAAGATACAAGCAGCTCAAGCAAGCGACATCGGTGCTCTCATCTCATTTGAGCTCGATGAAAAATATGATGTAAATAAATTTGTAAAAGCACTAGAAATTTTTGATCTAGCGGTAAGCCTTGGTGGCGTAGAAAGCCTTATTTGCAGGCCTGCGACGATGACACATGAGGCGTATCCAAAAGAGGTGCTAGATAAGATCGGCATAAAGCAAAACTTGCTTCGCCTAGCAATCGGTATCGAAAACGCTGATGATCTAATAGCAGATCTTGATCAAGCATTTAAAAAAGCAAAAAAATAATAAAGGAGATAAATATGGCAACTACAAAATTTAAAGGTAGTGAGGTAAATTTAAGTGGAAATGAGGTCTTTGTTGGCTCTTATGCACCTGAAGCAAAAGTCGTAGCACAAGATCTTAGCGAGTTTAGCGTAGGCGGAAATAATGGCGTAGAAGTACTTGTTTGCTTGCCATCACTTGATACCGGAGTTTGCGCAGCAGAGGCTCGTAAATTTAACGAAAAAGTAGCTGGCAAACACGGCGTAAAACTAAGCATCATCTCAAACGATTTGCCATTTGCGATGGGGAGATTTTGCACGACTGAAGGCATAGAAAATTTACATGTTGGAAGTGACTTTAGATACGGAGAATTTGCTAAAAACTATGGCGTTTTAATGAGCGATGGCCCACTAAAAGGACTACTTGCAAGAGCGATATTTGTCATCAATGATGGCGTAATAATTCACAAACAAATCGTCCCCGAAGTGACAGAAGAGCCAAACTACGATGCTGTATTTGATGCTATTAAAAGTAGCGGTAGTTGTGGTTGTGGCTGCCATTAAAAAAGGCGTTATCTAAGCATCTATTTGATGCTTAGATAATTAATCTTAGTCAAATAGAGATTTTTCAAAAGATTTTACTACAAAGCTTTTTCTATGAAGGCTTGAATAGCCAAACTTAGCAATGGCATCTAGGTGAGCCTTTGTGCCGTATCCTTTGTGCCCAGCAAAGCCATACTTTGAGTAAATTTTATTCCAGCCTTTCATTAAACTATCACGACTAACCTTTGCTAATATGCTAGCAGCGCTTACCCCAGCGACTTTGCTATCAGCCTTTATCATTGTTGTGATACCAACGCCATAGTCTAAATTTCCATCGTAAATGATCTCAAAGCCCTCAAAATGCGCCTTAAAAATTTTGAGTGCTCGTCTTAAGCACTCGCTTAGCCCAAGTTCGTCTATTTGCGCATTTGAGAAGTAGATGATGAGAAAATTTGAGCTTTTTATGATCTCTTTAAAAAGCTCCTCACGCTTTTTTGCAGTTAGTTTTTTGGAGTCGTTTAAGCCTGAAATTTCTTTATTAAGCACGCAGGCCGCTACGCTTAAAGGCCCAGCTAAAGCCCCACGTCCAGCCTCATCTATGCCACAAATTTTTGCCATTAAAGCCCGATATCCTCACTAAAATATGGTCTTAGCTCATCAAGTGGCACGCTAATTTGCTCCTCATTTAAAAAGGTAAGCCCAAGTGGCGAAAGTACAAAATTTTCGCTAACACCTGCTGTTGCGAGGATTGCTTTTAGATGAGGGTCGTTCATATCTTTAAAAATCTGCTTTAACTTTAGCTTTTTGTTGGTTTTAAGCAAGACGACATCGCAGCTAGTTTTGTTATTTTTATAGGTGCAGATGCTTTTTATTTTGTCATTTATATAGTAGATGTTATCTAGGCTCTCAAATTGGTTATTTGGCCATTTTTTACGCTCACTTTTTAGGTCATAAAGTGTCGAGAGTAATTTATTTTTATTTTTTTTAGCCGATTCTTTGGCAAATATATCGTTAATTATAGCTTCGTATCTCGTACCATTTGCTTCGATCATTTGGATGCCAATATTTAGCATTTCGTACTCTTTTCCTTTTTTAATAGTCGCATTATAGGCTTTGTTTTTAACGATTATTTTGCCCTTTAGCTCGCCATTTTCATTTTTAACGTCTAAATTTATCTTATCAGATACAGCATTTAGCGATGAAATTTCACTGCTATTTTGCTCAAGATTACCTTTTTCGTAGTCATATTTTGTACCATCAAAAAAGATATGTCCGCTTATCTTGGCCGGCACTTTAAAGCTCTTACTTTGCTTAAAATTTTCAAATTCATCTTTAAAATAGTTCATATAAACTTCAAATTTTATACCATTTGCCTCGCCAATAAATTTATAAAATTTTGCCCAGTTTTCGTGATTTATCTCATAGCCAAATAGGTCTACTATAAGTATAAAAATCCCAATAAATGCTCTCATGTCCGTCCTTCATAGTTTTTTTGATTATAGCTTCTTTACTTTAAGCTTTTAAAACAATAATCAAATAAAGGTTTAAATTTATAAACCTAGACTCCACCTAGAAAAGGGCAAAATTTCGCATTTTATGCCCTCAAAGCTAAGCTCGGCTTGGTTTGCGACACTGATTATCTGAAGCTTACTTACGCCCAGCTCTTTTAAGCTTGCGTGGAGTTTTTTAAATTTCAAAAAGATAATCTCTGGTGCAGAAAACGGCACACAGATGATTGCGATCTTCCTTTTATTAAGGAAGAAATCAATCTCTTTTGTGTAGTAAATTTCATCTTTAAATTTAAGCAATTCGCAAAAAACGATATTTGCAAAGACAGCTAAAAAGTCCTTTTTTAGGTATAAAGCGTTGCGAAGTGCAAAATTTGTAAAATAGAGCTTTTTACTCGTGCTGCTCTCATCTAAATTTGGTACTAATTCTATAAAGCCATTTTCATTAAGGCTGGCTACCGCGTTATAGACACTATCTTTTGAAATTTTCATCTGCTCTCTTAGGTTTTTATAGATACCAAAAGTACTAAGCACATCGTGGCATTTTGGAGCACATTCTTTTAAAATCGCAATGCTTTGCTCGCTTAAATTTGCTTTTAAGAGCTGCTGCAAGTGCGCTGTGACCTCGCTAGAGTCTAAAAAGGCACTTGCTATCTCGTTGCCGTGAGCCAAAAAGTAGCTAAACAGCAGATCTTGATCCAAATTTTTCTTAAAAAATAGTATAAATTCCTCGTAATCGAGATAGTTTAAATTTATGCGAGCAAAGCCGTCAATCGTGAGTGAAAATTCCTTGCTTGTAAGGATGATATTTTCAAGTGTTGCGCCCTTTAAAAAGTCTAAATTTGCAAGGTCAGCAGCTTGTAAATTTTCAACTGCGAGCACCTTTATCTGGGTATTTTTTTCTAAAAATTCTTTCAAATTTGCTAAAAGCAAGGCTCTGTCTATCCTTAGATCGCCTAAATTTACATAAAGTCTCTCCTCGCTTTTATAACGACTCAAGAACTCATAAACAAGGGCTGTTTTGCCACTTGAAATGGCGCCTATTATAAGCGTTTTTGGCGAGATGATTCCGTATTTTCTGGGGATAAATTTACTTGATTTAAGCGGCTGATTGTAATAAAGCTCTAATTGGTTCATTTTCTCCCCTTTGTAAGATGCATATGTAAATTTTTACTATACTGTCAATTTCCCCCCCCCCCTGTTATAAGCGCGATCTCATCGCTTGTTAGTTCATAAAGCTCAAAAACAAGTTTGTCTATTTTTCCGCCACTTGTCTTGATTTTGTCGTTTAGCGCGTCGATATTTTCTTTGGCTTCTAGCTTTTCATCAAGGCTTAAAGTAGGCATGTGTTTCTCATAAAGCTTGATTTTTTCATTGGCTTTTAAAATTTCATCGACCAAATTTATTATCTCGTTTGCTAAATTTTCATTTTGTGGCGTTATTTGGGGAATAGATAAAATCTCTAAGCGATTTATTTTTATTTCGCCTTCAAGTCCGCCTCCAGCATAGAAAAAGTTGAAAATTTTATAAACAGCTGTTGAATTTAAAAAAGCTAATAAAAATTTTAGATTTTCGCCAGTTATGCAATATGTAGTATTGTCTGGAATATTATTATTTGTATCGTAAGCAAATTTTGGGCTTTGCACCATTCTGGCACATAAAATTTTCTCTTTTTCGAATTCCTCCAGATATGCGCAGTTTCGCAGATTATAAGGAGTGGCTCCTTTATCAGAACGATTGGAAAGTTTCGGCTCAAATTTATCAAGATATAGTTTTAGCTTAGGAAAATTATCTATATTGATGCGAAGCTCGGTGCCATATCCATTATGGATATTTATGAGCCACAGTCCAGCCCACTCATAGTCATAACGCTTTATATCTCGACCCCTTAAGATCGGTCTAATGAGCTTTTGTATCTGTTCTCTTTCGTCTCCAATGCAAGTGCTTAAAATTTTATCGCGAGTGTCGCTATCTACAATGAAAGCTTCGTTTAGCCCAGTTTTGACACCATAATTAATATTTACACCCCAATCTTTTAATGGCTTTGCGACTTTTTCGATCTTGCTTTTTAGCTCAAATTTGCTCTTATCAAGAAAAGTGAAATTTGTTTCGTTTAGCGTGGATTGTGATATTTGGATAAATTTTTGCATTTTTAAATTTATGGTGCTTGAAGCTAGGAAATTAAATTTTGAATTTTCACCAGCTCTTATTTTTCTAAAAATAGTAATCGCACTATCTACGCTCGCATCTTCAAAAACTTTAATCCCAGTAAAATCAATAATGTGTGTTATTTGTGTATTTTCTAATATAAATTTACGTAAATTTTTACCATAGCTGGCACGGAAAAATTTATTTGAACATATAAAACCTAAAAGCCCATTTTCTTTCAGGTGTGTAATGCCAAGCTCATAAAAATAGACAAACAAATCAGCCGTACCACTATAAACTTTATATTTTTGTAGGGCTGGCTTTTGCTCTTTTATCGCCTC
This sequence comes from Campylobacter concisus, assembly GCF_002912895.1. Classification (GTDB taxonomy): domain Bacteria; phylum Campylobacterota; class Campylobacteria; order Campylobacterales; family Campylobacteraceae; genus Campylobacter_A; species Campylobacter_A concisus_G. The sequence goes on along the minus strand of NZ_POZX01000060.1, from coordinate 30,505 downwards.
TTGTCTGACATAGGGAGGATTGCCGATAACGACATCAAATTTAAAGTCAAAAGGAAATTCTAAAAGCGAGTTTGCAGCTACTAAATTTTTACTAAGATCTTTTAAAACTCGTCCCTTTGCAGCTGTGCGGAGCCAAAGAGACAGTCTGGCGATCTCGACCGCATCGGCATTTATATCTACGCCGTAAAGGTTATTTTCTAAAATCGTGCTTTCTATATCGTAAAGCCCCAAACCCTCGCCCTCATATACTTTGCGGTAAGTGTCTAATGCGCCATGCTCGCTAATGAGAAATTCTAAAGCTTGGTTTAAAAACGCACCAGAGCCACAAGCTGGATCAAGTATCTTAAGAGACAAGAGCCAGTCGCGGTAAGCATAAATTTTGTCTTTGATCTCACTTTCTGCTTTGGTTAATTTTTTGGGATTTTTTGGTGCTAATAGCTCATTTAGATCAAGCCCTAGCTCATCTTTTTTGGCTTTACAAAGCGCACCAAGCGAATTTTCAACTATAAATTCTGTTATAAACTCTGGCGTATAAAATATGCCATTTTTTTTACGTTTGCTTTGTTTAGCATCAAATTCGCCACCATTTATTTGCGCATTTAACTCTTCAAGGTCGTTTAATGAGCTTTCAAAAATATGTCCTAGGATATTCACACCTATGTCGCTTAAAAAGTCATAGTCACTTAAAAACTGCGCCTCAAGCACGCTATCGTCTATCTTTAGCCCATCAAGCTCAGTATCTGTGGCAAAAAGTCCGCCATTGTAGCGTTTGATATCAAGACGTTCACTGCCTTCATCAATGGCTTTAAAGTAAATTTTGTAAAAGTCATAAAAGCTTAGCTCGGTAACTTGGTTTTGAAATTTATCTTTTATCTCGGCTATCGTGCGAAGTCTTAGTAGTCCGCGGTCTTCAGCAAATAGTATAAAGACAAACCTATCACATAGTTTTTGAGTCAGGCTTAAAAGCTTATTTTTGTCAATGCTAGCATTGTTTTTACATATATTTTCAAAAAGAGTAAGCCTAAATGCGCTAAAGTCTTTATAAAATTTGTTTGAAATTTCACGCTCGTGAGTGGCAAATTTCTCTTTTAGCTTTAGCGGTAGATCCGTGCTAATACTCTCAAAGCTAAGCAGCAAATGAAGTCTTTTAAACTCGTCAAAGCTTGCTGTAAAAAGGTCAAATTTTTCAAATGTTGTTTTATTGCCGATGTAAAAACGCAGTTCATTAAAATTTGAAACAACGACATATTTGGCATTGTCGTGTGAGACAAAATAACGAAAAGCTTGATCTATCGGGCTAAGTTCGCGGTTGGACGGAGTTTTATCAAGATGTTGTGTGGTCTGATCTTTTAGCTCGATCACGCATCTAACTTCGCCATTTATAATGATTGCTCCATCTGCTTTTTTGCCGTCAGTTTCGTTCTTTTTCTCACGTTCAAGATTGAAATTTGTAGGATTAGTAGTGTCCAAAGTGTAGCCAAGGCAGTTTTCAAAGATATCTTTTAAAAACTGCGTTTGAAATTTCTCTTCTTTGAAGCACTTAATGTCGCTAGCTTTTGCCTGATACATTTGCAAATTTATATAACGCTTTTTAAGCTTCTTCTCGTCTTGTTCTTGAGTTAATAAGAATTTTGTATTAAAGATCGGCATCTTTTCTCTTTAAAATTTTAATTTCTTGGAATTTTATCTTTTTAAATTTTATATCTTCCTTATTAAAAGGAAATAATTAATCAAAATTCATCAAAAAATAACGTTTTTCTTGACAACTATAATAGCTTTTTTGTAAAATCGCATTCTCTTTACGAAAAGACAAGCGTCTTTGCTCGTACGATCGCTTGATCCTATGCGAGTTATTTTGATGTAAAGAGGTCGCGAGTTTGCGACAAGTTCTTTTTAAAGGAAAACACATGGAAAGAATCAGGTTAAAGCTAAAAGCTTACGACCATAGAGTTCTAGACCGCACTGTTGCAGCAATCGTAGAAGCTGTCAAACGAACAGGTGCCGACGTTCGTGGCCCGGTACCAATGCCTACAAAGATCAAACGCTATACAGTCTTAAAATCTCCACACATCAACAAAGACTCACGTGAGCAGTTTGAGATGAGAATACACGCTCGTATGCTTGACATCGTAGCTGCTACTCCAGAAACTGTAGATAGCCTAACAAAACTCGACCTAGCTCCAGAAGTTAATGTCGAAGTTCGTGCGATGAAATAAGCGGACAAAAGGATAAGAGTATGGAATATATTGTAGAAAAAATAGGCATGAGTAGAACGATTGCCACGAAGAGTACGCCAGTTACGCTACTTAAGCTAGTTGAGGCTAAAGTATGTGAGATCGACGAAAACAAACGTGCTATCGTAGCGTATGCCCACACTAAAGCAAACAACAAAGCTATCGCTGGTCAGCAAAAGAAATACAATCTGACTGCAGAATTTAACAAATTTGCTACGCTTGAAGTAGCTAATAGCGAAGTTGGAAACCTAGACTTTACACCATTAAACGAGGCTAAAATTTTAAAAGTTAGTTTTAACTCAAAAGGTAGAGGCTACCAAGGTGTGGTAAAAAGACATGGTTTCGGTGGTGGTCCAAAAAGCCACGGCTCACGTTTCCACAGACGCCACGGTTCAATTGGTAACTGCGAATGGCCAGGTCGTGTTCAACCAGGTATGAAAATGGCAGGACACATGGGCAATGAGAAAGTTACTGTTAAAAACGAGCTAATAAGCTTTGACGCTCAAAATGGCATCGTAGTTGTAAAAGGTTGCGTTCCTGGTCACAATGGTGCAATGGGTAAAATAAGGATTGTAAAATGAGTAAAATTCACGTATTAAACGATAAATTTGAAAATTCAGGCGAGTTAGAGCTTCCTGCAGGCTACGCTGAAGTAAATCCGCACAACCTATATCTTTATGTAAAATCTTACCTTGCTGGTATAAGAGCAAATTCGGCTCATACTAAAAGCCGTGCTTTTGTAAGCGGTGGCGGTAAAAAACCATGGAGACAAAAAGGACGTGGTGGTGCAAGAGCGGGTTCAACTAGAACTAACGTTTGGGTAGGCGGTGCAGTTGCATTTGGTCCAACAAACGAGAAAAACTATTTTCAAAAAGTCAATAAAAAACAAAAAAGACTAGCTCTTGAGTACGCTTTGGCAGTAAAAGCACAAGATGGTAAAATTTTCGCAGTAGATAGCATCTCAATCGAGTCTGGAAAGACAAAAGATGCAGCTAATATCATCAAAAATTTAAAAGTAAAAGACGCGCTTATCGTTAAAGATTTACTAGACGATAAAACACTACTTGCTTTTAGAAATTTAGCAAACTGCTATGTAGTAGATGCAAATGAGGTAAATGCTTATCTTGTCTCTACATTTAGTTCGGTTATCATTGAAAAAGCTGCACTAAAAACTATAACAAAAGAGGGCTAAAATGGCGGATATAACTGATATCAAAACAATTATTTATACAGAAAAAACTCTAGGCCTTCAAGAACAAGGCGTTGTTGTTATCCAAACTTCACCAAGGGTTACAAAAAACAGCTTAAAAGCGGTTTTACAAGAGTATTTTGGAGTAACGCCTGTTCGCGTAAATTCACTTAGAATTAGCGGCAAGGTTAAGCGTTTTAGAGGAAGAGCAGGCCAACGTGACGAGATAAAGAAATTCTACGTTAAGTTACCTGAAGGCGTAAGCCTAGAAAATACGGAGGCGTAAGATGGCTATAAAATCATATAAACCATATACACCTAGTCGTAGATATATGACTGGACTAAGCTCTGAAGATATAACAGCTAAACCAAGCGTTAGAAGCTTGCTTGTTAAAATACCTGCATCTGGCGGTAGAAATAACAATGGTCGTATAACTTCAAGACATAAAGAGGCAGGTGCAAAAAAACTTTATCGTATCATCGACTTTAAACGTCGCAAATTTGGTATAGAAGGTAAAGTTGAAGCGATCGAATACGATCCAAACAGAAACTGCCGTATCGCTCTTATAGCTTACAAAGATGGTGAAAAGCGCTATATCATTAGACCAAATGGCCTAAATGTTGGTGACGTTATCGCATCTATCGATGAGGGCTCACTAGATATTAAACCAGGCAACGCTATGAAACTAAGATTTATCCCAGTTGGTACTATCGTTCATAACGTAGAGCTAAAACCTGGTAAAGGCGCTCAGATAGCTCGTTCAGCTGGCGGTTATGCTCAGCTAATGGGTAAAGAAGAGAAGTATGTTATCTTAAGAATGCCAAGTGGCGAGATGAGACAAGTACTGGCTGAGTGTATGGCAAGTATTGGTGTAGTTGGTAACGAAGACTGGGCTAATATCACTATCGGTAAGGCCGGACGTAATCGCTACCGCGGTATCCGCCCACAAACACGTGGTTCTGCTATGAACCCAGTTGATCACCCACACGGCGGTGGTGAAGGTAAGAAAAATTCAGGCCGTCATCCAGTTACTCCATGGGGTAAACCAACTAAAGGTGCTAAGACTCGCCGTAAAAAAGCTAGCGATAAGCTTATAATTTCAAGAAGGAAAGGAAAATAGAGATGGCAAGATCACTCAAAAAAGGTCCTTTCGTAGATGATCATGTAATGAAAAAAGTTATTGCCGCAAAAAATGCAAACGATAACAAACCAATCAAGACTTGGTCAAGACGTAGCACGATTGTACCTGAAATGATTGGACTAACATTTAACGTTCACAATGGCAAGAGCTTTATTCCTGTATATGTTACAGAAAATCATATAGGCTATAAACTTGGCGAATTTGCTCCAACACGCACATTTAAGGGTCACAAAGGCTCAGTGCAAAAGAAAATCGGCAAGTAAGGGGAGATGATATGAGTAAAGCAATTATAAAATTTGTAAGACTTTCTCCTACAAAAGCAAGACTTATAGCAAGAGAAGTTCAAGGCATGAATGCCGAGCTAGCACTTGCAAGCTTGCAATTTATGCCAAATCGTGGTGCTAAATTTATAGCAAACGCTATTAGCTCAGCAGTAGCAAATGGCGGATTTGAGCCAGAAGAGGTTGTAGTAACTAGTTGCCGCGTTGACGCTGGTCCTGTATTAAAGAGATTTAGACCAAGAGCAAGAGGAACAGCGAGCAAAATTCGCAAACCTACTTCTCATGTAATGGTAGAAGTATCTAAACCTGAAAAGAAGGAAGCATAATATGGGACAAAAAGTAAATCCAATAGGTCTTAGACTAGGAATTAACCGCAACTGGGAATCTAGATGGTTTCCAACTAAACAAAGCCTTCCTGAAAATATCGGTGAAGATTACAAAATTCGTGCATTTTTAAAGAAAAAACTTTACTATGCAGGAATTAGCCAAATTCTAATCGAAAGAACGGCTAAAAAACTTCGTGTAACCGTAGTTGCAGCTCGTCCTGGTATCATCATTGGCAAAAAAGGTCAAGATGTTGAAAACCTAAAGAACGAAGTTAGCAAACTTATCGGTAAAGAAGTAAATGTAAATATCAAAGAAGAAAGAAAAGCTCAAGCTTCAGCTCAACTTGCTGCTGAAAACGTAGCTATGCAACTTGAAAAGCGTGTCGCATTTAGACGTGCTATGAAAAAAGTTATCCAAGGTGCTCAAAAATCAGGCGCTAAAGGTATCAAAATTTCAGTTGCTGGTCGTTTAGGTGGCGCTGAGATGGCAAGAACCGAGTGGTATCTAGAAGGTCGTGTTCCGCTTCATACTCTTAGAGCAAAGATAGATTACGGTGTAGCTGAGGCTCATACGACTTATGGAAATATAGGTATTAAAGTATGGATTTTTAAAGGTGAGGTTCTTCAAAAAGGTGTTCAACCTGAGAAAACTGAAGAAGAGGCACCTAAGAAAACACGTAGAGCAAGAAGAGGTAAATAATTATGTTGATGCCTAAAAGAACGAAATTTCGTAAGCAAATGAAAGGTCGCAACCGTGGTTATGCGACTCGTGGAGCATCTTTGGCAACTGGCGAATTTGCACTTAAAGCTGTTGAGGCTGGTAGAATAAATTCACGCCAAATAGAAGCTGCTCGTCAAGCTCTAACTCGTCACGTAAAAAGACAGGCTAAAATTTGGATTAGGGTTTTCCCTGATAAGCCATTGACTAAAAAGCCTCTACAAACTCGTATGGGTAAAGGTAAAGCCGGAGTTGAAGAGTGGGTTATGAACATTAAACCTGGTCGTATAATATTTGAAATGGCCGGTGTTAGCGAAGAGCTAGCTCGTGAAGCTTTAACTTTGGCTTTACACAAGCTTCCTTTCAAATCAAAATTTGTAACGCGAGAGAGTGAAAATGAAATATACTGAGTTAAAAGATAAGAGCGTTGCAGAATTAAACGCGTTGCTAAAAGAGAAAAAGGTGCTTTTATTTACTTTAAGACAAAAGCTAAAAACTATGCAGTTAAGCAACCCTAATGAGATTAGTGCTGTTCGCAAAGAGATAGCTCAGATCAACACTGCAATTAGTGCAACAAGACAAGGGGCGTAAAATGGCATTAAAAAGAGAAATTCAAGGTGTTGTTTTACAAAAAGCTGGAGATAAAACAGCTACTATTTTGGTAGAAAGACGCGTTATGCATCCAAGATACCATAAATTTGTAAAACGCTTTAAAAAATATTTAGTTCATGATGAGAAAAATGAGACAAGAGCAGGCGATACAGTTGTTGCAATCGAGTGCAGACCACTTTCAGCTCGCAAGAATTTTCGCTTAAAAGCTGTATTGGCAAAGGGAGTTGAGTAATGATTCAAAGTTTTACAAGACTTGCAGTTGCTGATAATAGTGGTGCAAAAGAGTTAATGTGTATAAAAGTTCTTGGCGGTAGTAAAAGAAGATACGCTACACTTGGCGATATTATAGTTTGTTCTGTTAAAAAAGCTCTTCCAAATGGCAAGATCAAAAAAGGACAGGTTGTAAAAGCTGTTGTAGTAAGAACTAAAAAAGAGGTTCAAAGAGATAATGGTTCGCTAATCCGCTTTGACGAGAATGCAGCTGTTATACTTGATAGCAAAAAAGAGCCAATCGGCACTCGTATTTTTGGACCAGTTGGACGTGAAGTTAGATATGCTAACTTTATGAAAATTGTTTCGCTAGCTCCGGAGGTTTTATAATGGCTAATGTAAAATTTAAAGTCAAAAAAGGCGATACCGTTAAGATCATCGCTGGTGACGATAAAGGCAAAACTGGTAAAATTTTAGCAGTTCTTGCAAAAAAAGGTCAGGTTATAGTTGAGGGATGCAAAATAGTTAAAAAAGCTATCAAACCAAGCGAAAAAACTCCAAATGGTGGTCATGTAAATAAAGAGATGCCAATTGACATATCAAATGTCGCGAAAGTTGAAGGATAAGAGATATGAGTAGATTAAAAGATAAATTTAACGAAACTATCAAGCCAGCTCTCGTAAAAGAATTTGACATCAAAAATCCAATGCTTATCCCTGCGCTTGAGAAAATCGTGATCAGTGTAGGCGCTGGAGACTCTGCGAAAGATCAGAAAGTGCTTCAAAATATGGCTGATACCATTTCACTTATCGCTGGACAAAAAGCGGTTATCACTGATGCTAAAAAATCAGTTGCTGGCTTTAAAGTTCGCGAAGGTTTTCCTGTTGGTATCAAAGTAACTTTGAGAAAAGAGCAAATGTATGCTTTCTTAGATAAGCTAATCAGCGTTGCTCTCCCAAGAGTTAAAGACTTCCGTGGTCTTCCAAAAAATGGCTTTGATGGACGTGGAAACTATAACTTCGGTCTTAGCGAGCAGCTAATGTTTCCAGAGGTTGAGTATGATAAAATTTTACGAACTCATGGTATGAATATTACGATTGCTACTACGGCTAAAAATGATAAAGAGGCATTCAAATTGCTAGAGCTATTTGGTGTGCCGTTTGCAAAAGGAAAGTAAAATGGCAAAGAAATCAATGATAGCAAAAGCTGCACGCAAGCCAAAATTTGCGGTTCGTGGCTATACTAGATGCCAAATTTGCGGTCGTCCGCACTCTGTTTATAAAGATTTTGGAATTTGCCGTGTTTGCCTAAGAAAAATGGCTAACGAAGGCCTAATCCCTGGTCTTAAAAAAGCAAGTTGGTAAGGAAGAGAAATGTTAAACGATTTAATATCAGATGGATTAACACGCATTAGAAATGCAAGTATGAGAAAGCTTGAAACTGCGAAATTGCTTCATTCTAAGGTTGTTGAGGCTACTCTTTCTATCCTTGCAGCAAAAGGCTATGTAGAGAGCTACAACGTTATCGAAGAAGGTAACAAGAAATTTATAAATGTAGTTTTAAAGTATGATGAGTACGGTAGAAGCGTTATAAACGAGCTTAAAAGGGTTTCAAAACCTGGTCGCCGTGTTTATCAAGGTAAAGACGACATTAAGCGTTTTAAAAATGGTTACGGAACAGTTATCGTTAGCACAAGTAAAGGCGTTATGAGCGGTATTGAAGCAAGTAAAGCTGGCGTTGGCGGCGAAGTTCTTTGTACAGTTTGGTAATAAACTGCATTAAATGCTATTTAACCTTATGATTTTAAGGTTAAATTTTTAGCTTGGTAAAATTTTAGATTTTGCCAAAGCTAAATTTAGAAATTCAAATGAAGGTTTCGTCAAATTTGACGATTAAATTTACGGCATTGTGGTGTTTATTCGTAAATGTAGGAACACCCTAGACAAGTAAAGGAAAAAAATGTCACGTATTGGAAAACAGCCTATCGCTATCCCAAGTGGTGTAGACGTTAGCGTTGAAAATAATGTCCTAAAATTTAAAAAGGGCAATCATATAAAAGAGCTTGACACAAAAGGTCATGTTGATGTCAAGGTAGAAAATGGTCATATAGTTTTTGCTCCAAAAGGCGAAGATCGCCAAAGCAGAGCTTACTGGGGAACATATAGAGCACTTGCTAATAATATCGTAACTGGTATCACTGCGGGATTTACTCGCCAGCTTGAGATCAACGGCGTTGGTTACAAAGCAGCTGCAAAAGGTAAAATTTTAGAGCTTTCTCTTGGTTTTTCACACCTTATCAACTATGAGCTACCAGCGGGCGTTGAGGCTAGCGTTGAGAAAAACGTTATTACTATCAAAGGTGATGACAAACAAGTAGTAGGTCAAGTGGCTGCTCAAGTTAGAGGATTTAGACCACCTGAGCCATATAAAGGTAAGGGCGTTAAATATCTAGAAGAACGTATCATCCGCAAAGCGGGCAAGACATCTAAGAAGTAAGGAGCGGTAAATGACAGCAAAAGTACTAAAAAGAAAAATCGCTCTTAGAATTAAGAGAAAAAGAAGAATCAGAGGTAAAATTTCTGGTGTTGCAACTTGCCCAAGAGTTTCTATTTTCAAATCAAATAGAACTATTTACGTTCAAGCGATTGACGACGTTACAGCTACTACACTAGCTGCGGTTGATGGTAGAAAATTAGGCATAAAAGCAAATAAAGAAGGTGCGGTCACTTTAGCTAAAGAATTTGCTAAGGCTTTAAAAGCTAAGAAGATAGATGCTGCAGTTTTTGATAGAAATGGTTATTTATACCATGGCGTTATTGCAGCATTTGCTGAAGCTTTAAGAGAAAATGGCATCAAGCTATAACCCAAAGGAAAATCGATGGAAAAATATAATAGAGAAGAATTTGAAGAAGTAATCGTCGATATCGGTCGGGTTACAAAGGTTGTTAAAGGTGGTCGTAGATTTAGATTTACAGCTTTAGTTGTTGTTGGTAATAGAAATGGTCTAGTTGGCTTTGGATATGGCAAAGCTAAAGAGGTACCAGATGCGATGAGAAAAGCGATTGACGACGCATTTAAAAATATTATCCACGTTAAGATCAAAGGCACAACTATCCCTCATGATGTAGAGGTAAAATATAACGCAAGTAGAATGCTACTTCGCCCAGCTAGCGAGGGTACTGGTGTTATCGCTGGTGGTAGTGCACGTCCTATTATCGAGCTTGCAGGTATTAAGGATATCCTTACTAAATCACTTGGCTCAAACAACTCAGCAAACGTCGTTCGTGCTACTATAAAAGCACTTAGTTTGCTAAAAAGCTAAGAGAAAGGAGTTAAGATGGCATTAGAAAAATTAACACCTGCCGCAGGTTCAACTCATGCAACCAAAAGAATAGGTCGTGGTCAAGGTAGCGGCAATGGCAAAACTGCTGGCAAAGGTAACAAAGGTCAAAGAGCAAGAAAAGGCTACAATGAGAAAAGAGGTTTTGAGGGCGGACAACAACCACTTCAAAGACGTCTTCCAAAAGTAGGCTTTACTTCTAAATTTGAAAAACCTTATGTTATTAATGTCGAGAAAATTGCAGCTATAAAAGAGCTTGCTGAAATTTCAATAGCAACAATAGCTAGCGTTCATAAAATTTCAAAGAGCGTTACTAAGATAAAACTAATCGGTGCAAGCGCAAAAGCTCTTGCTTCTAAGATCAAAGACGAGAACGTTAGCGTTAGCGGAACAAAATAATGGATAAAACACTGACCAACAAGATTTTAATCACGTTGGCATTTTTGTTCGCATACAGGATACTGGCTTATGTGCCAGTTCCTGGTGTTAATGTCGACGTAATTAAAGAATTTTTTAATTCAAACAATAGCAATGCCTTGGGCTTATTTAATATGTTTAGTGGTAAAGCTGCTGAGCGTTTAAGTATTATCTCTCTAGGTATCATGCCTTACATTACAGCTTCGATCATTATGGAGCTTTTAGCAGCAACATTTCCAAAATTAGGTCAGATGAAAAAAGAACGTGACGGTATGCAAAAATATATGCAAATCATACGTTATACAACCATTGTTATTACTCTTGTACAATCAATCGGTGTTTCTATCGGACTTCAAAGCTTAAGCGGACGCGGTGGCGAGCAAGCTATCATGATAGATATAAATTTATTTATCGCGATCTCTGCTGTGTCTATGCTAACTGGAACTATGCTACTTATGTGGATAGGCGAGCAAATAACGCAACGTGGTATAGGTAATGGTATAAGTCTTATCATCTTTGCTGGCATCGTCTCTGGCATACCTAGTGCGATCGGTGGAACTATAAATTTAGTAAACACTTCCGAGATGAATTTCCTAACAGTCATCGCTATTTTAGCGATTATTCTAGCTACCATTGGTGCTATTATATTTGTAGAGATGGGTGAAAGGCGTATCCCTATTTCTTACTCAAGAAAAGTGATAATGGAAAATCAAAACAAACGTATAATGAACTATATACCGATCAAAGTAAATTTAAGTGGCGTTATTCCACCGATATTTGCTAGTGCGATTTTGATGTTCCCTAGTACTATTTTGCAGGCTAGCACAAATCCAGTAATCCAAGCTATCAACGACTTTCTAAGTCCAAATGGCTATATGTTTAACGTTTTAACATTTTTATTTATCATCTTCTTTGCGTTTTTCTATGCATCGATCGTATTTAACACAAAAGATATAAGTGAAAATTTAAAGAAACAAGGCGGATTTATCCCAGGTGTTAGACCAGGCGAGAGTACAGCTAGCTATCTAAATGAAGTAGCTGGTAGGCTAACTTTAGGTGGTGCTTTATACTTGGGCATCATTTCAACACTACCTTGGGTACTTGTAAAGACTATGGGTGTTCCATTTTATTTTGGTGGTACATCAGTGCTTATTGTGGTTTCAGTAGCACTTGATACGATGAGGCGTATAGAAGCTCAGTCTTATACAAACAAATACCAAACTCTAAGCGCAGTAGGTCTATAAAATGGCTATCACGCTAAAAAGACCAGCTGAGATAGAGAAAATGAGAGCGGCGAACAAGATCGTCGCTCGAACTCTTGATCACGTTTCTACGATCATAAAACCTGGAATTTCACTTCTTGAGATAGATAAAATTTGCGAAGATATGATAAGGGCTGCTGGGGCAAAACCTGCTTTTAAAGGTCTTTATGGCTTTCCAAATGCAGCTTGCATAAGTGTCAATGAAGTAGTAATCCACGGAATCCCAAATGAGTACAAACTAAAAGAGGGCGATATCGTTAGTGTTGATATTGGCTCAAATTTAGATGGTTATTTTGGTGATTCGGCTAGGACTTTTGGGGTTGGTAAAATTTCAAAAGAAGATGAGGCTTTGATCGCTTGCTCAAAAGATGCGCTATATTTTGCTATTGATTTCATAAGAGCTGGTATGCATTTTAAAGAAATTTGCTACGAGCTTGAGAAATTTATACTAGGTAGAGGCTATGTACCTTTACGTGGGTATTGTGGTCACGGCATAGGTAAAAGGCCACACGAAGAGCCAGAAATTCCAAACTACCTTGATGGAAACAACCCAAAAGCTGGACCAAAGATAAAAGAGGGAATGGTATTTTGTATAGAGCCGATGATCTGCCAAAAAGACGGCACACCAGTTTTGGGAAGTGATAACTGGAAAGTAACCTCAAAAGATGGTTTAAGAACCAGCCATTATGAGCATTGTATGGCGATAGTTAATGGCAAAGCCGAAATTTTAAGCCAAGCATAAAATTTATAGCAAAAATTTAAAGAAAGGAGAGTTTGTGGCAAAAGACGATGTCATTGAGATTGATGGAAATGTTGTTGAAGCACTGCCAAATGCAACTTTTAAAGTTGAGCTTGACAACAAACATATAATTTTATGTCATATCGCCGGAAAAATGAGAATGCATTATATAAAGATAATGCCTGGCGACCGCGTAAAAGTAGAACTTACGCCATATAGCCTAGATAAAGGCAGGATCACTTATAGATATAAGTAAATTTAGCCTCTTGGCAAATATGCTAAGTAAATTTAAAGCTGGTTTTGGATAAAATCCAAGCTTTGCGAAAAGCTGTATGAAGAATTATTTTCAAAGTTCCCCACTTATTTTGAAAATAGTTGGTCTAAATTTTTTCTTTAGACCTGATGCAGCCCCTAAAAAAGTGGAATAAATTTTTAGGAGACTAAAATGAAAGTTCGTCCTTCTGTAAAGAAGATGTGTGACAAATGTAAAATTGTCAAACGTAGTGGCATAATTCGTGTTATCTGCGAAAATCCAAAACATAAACAAAGACAAGGATAAGGCATGGCACGTATTGCAGGTGTAGATTTACCAAACAAAAAGAGAATCGAGTATGGTTTGACTTATATTTATGGTATAGGTCTTTACAAATCTCGTCAAATCCTTGACGCAGCTGGAATTTCTTACGATAAGAGAGTTTACGAGCTTAGCGAAGACGAAGCAGCAGCTATCCGTAAAGAAATTCAAGAGCATCATATCGTTGAGGGTGATTTGAGAAAACAAGTTGCTATGGATATCAAAGCTCTTATGGATCTTGGAAGTTATAGAGGTCTTCGCCACAGAAAAGGTCTTCCTGTTCGTGGTCAAAAGACTAAAACTAATGCTAGAACCAGAAAAGGCAGACGTAAAACTGTCGGTGCAGCTACTAAGTAAGGCAAGGGTTAAAGGATAATAAATGGCGAAAAGAAAAATTGTTAAGAAAAAAGTAGTTAGAAAAAGCATAGCCAAAGGTATCGTTTATATCAGTGCAACATTTAACAACACTATGGTAACTGTAACTGATGAAATGGGAAATGCTATTGCATGGAGTAGTGCAGGTGGCTTAGGCTTTAAAGGAAGTAAAAAATCAACCCCTTATGCAGCTCAACAGGCGGTTGAAGATGCTCTAAATAAAGCAAAAGAGCATGGCATAAAAGAAGTTGGTATTAAGGTTCAAGGTCCAGGTAGCGGACGTGAAACGGCTGTTAAAAGTGTAGGAACTGTTGAAGGAATTAAGGTATCTTTCTTTAAAGACATTACACCCTTACCACACAATGGTTGTAGACCGCCAAAACGCCGCCGCGTATAATTAGAGAAAAATAGGAGAAATTATTATGGCTAGATATACAGGACCTGTTGAAAAATTAGAAAGACGTCTTGGTGTGTCTCTTGCGTTAAAAGGCGAAAGAAGACTTGCTGGTAAAAGTGCTTTTGAAAAAAGACCTTATGCGCCAGGACAACATGGACAAAGAAGAGCAAAAATAAGCGAATATGGCTTACAACTTCGCGAGAAGCAAAAAGCTAAATTTATGTATGGTGTTTCTGAAAAACAATTTAGAAGATTATTTCAAGAAGCAGCACGCCGCGAAGGTAATACTGGTGCTCTTTTGGTTCAACTATTAGAGCAAAGATTAGATAATGTTGTTTATAGAATGGGCTTTGCAACAACTCGTCGTTTTGCTCGTCAGCTAGTAACTCATGGACATATTTTAGTAAATGGCAAAAGAGTAGATATACCATCTTACAGAGTTGAGCCAGGTGCAAAAGTAGAGATTGTTGAAAAATCTAAAAACAATCCACAAATTGTTCGTGCAATAGATCTTACAGCACAAACTGGTATTGTTGCTTGGGTAGATGTTGAAAAAGAGAAAAAATTTGGAATTTTCACTAGAAATCCAGAAAGAGAAGAGGTTATCATTCCTGTTGAGGAAAGATTTATAGTAGAGCTTTATTCAAAATAATAGAGGGTATAAAGATGAGAAAGATTACTACATCAGCTTATATGCCAACTGAAATAGAAGTTAAAAGTGTTAGCGAAAATGTCGCTAACATTACAGCATATCCTTTTGAAGCAGGTTATGCTGTTACTTTGGCTCACCCACTACGCCGTCTTCTTTACACAAGCACAGTAGGCTTTGCTCCTATCGGTGTAAAGATAAAAGGCGTTAGTCACGAATTTGATAGTATGCGTGGTATGCTAGAAGACGTAGCATTTTTTATTATAAATTTGAAAAAAATCAGATTTAAATTAAAAAGCGCCAGCGAGCGCGAAGTTATAGAATATAGCTTTAAAGGACCAAAAGAGATAACTGGGGCTGATCTAAATAATGATCTAGTTGAGATCGTTAACCCAGATGCATACCTTGCTACAATAAACGAAGATGCTGAGTTAAATTTTTCAGTTATCATTCAAAAAGGTATCGGATATGTTCCTAGTGAAGAGATCAGAGAAGAGATTGAAGACGACTATATCGCACTTGATGCTTTTTTTACACCTGTTAAAAAAGCAGTTTATGATATACAAAATGTCTTGGTTGAGGATGACCCAGACTATGAAAAGATTGTATTTACTATAACAACTGATGGTCAAGTTAGTCCGATAGAGGCTTTTAAAAATTGTTTAGAAGCTATGTATCAACAAATGTCAGTATTTAAAGGAATTTTAGATATTGATGTTAGTACTCCAGTTGCTAGCTCAAGTACAGGTGGCGAGTTTTCAAAGCTACTTTCTAGCGTAGAAGATCTAAATTTAAGTGCTAGAAGTTTCAACTGCCTTGACAAAGCTGATATTAGATTTATCGGCGAGCTTGCATTAATGGACGAAAATGAGCTTAAAGAGCTTAAAAATTTAGGTAAAAAATCTCTTGAAGAGATTAAAGCGGTTATGGAAGAGATAGGCTATCCAGTTGGTGCCGATGTGTTAAAAGATGGCAAAGAGCAACTAAGAAAGAAAATAACCGAGCTTAAAGCACAAATGAGTGTAAAAGAATAAAAGGACAATAGATGAGACATAAACACGGATATCGCAAACTTGGTAGAACGTCATCTCATAGATCTGCATTGCTTAAAAATTTGGCGATAGCTATCATCAAAAGCGAAAAGATAGAGACGACTTTACCAAAAGCAAAAGAGCTTAGAAGCTATGTTGAGAAGCTAATTACAAGAGCCAGAAAAGGTGACTCTAACGCTCACAGAGCAGTATTTGCTTCTTTACAAGATAAAGAAACAACAAATAAATTAGTTACTGAAGTAGCTCCAAAATTTAAAGAGCGCAATGGCGGCTATACAAGAATCATCAAGACTCGTGTTCGCAGAGGCGACGCAGCAGAGATGGCTTATATAGAGCTAGTAGCTGAATAATTATTAGAGAGCTTCGGCTCTCTTTTTTTAATTTCTTGAATATAAAATTCTCTTACCTTTAAAATAAAATCCTTCTTTCAAAAGCTTTCTAAAGTATAAATTTCTTTAATTATTTATCAAATTTTATTAACCAAAAAATCATAAATTTAATAGTTAAAAGTTGTAAATCCTTTAATCTAAAATTATATATTTTAAATTTTTACCTTTGAACTCTATGCTAAAATTTTATTTTATTAAGACGATATTTGTTTCAGGCGTCTAATAAATTTCAAAGGATTTGAGATGATAGGTAGTGTAAATGGAGTAGGCACAAATTTTTATGTTAGCTCGCAAAGTAGTAGAGCACAAGAGTTTGATACCAATAACTCTAAATCCAATATAGACAAAAATTCTTTAAATGATTTATCTAGCAGTTTGGTTGATGAGCAAAAAAGTCATACCGATACTAGACCAATAAATTTAAATGAAACAAATACGATAAAATTTCAAAAAAATAGCGAGAATCTAACATTTGCTAGCAATTTCTCGCTCTCAGGCATAGCTGCTAATGGCAAGATAAGCATCTGGGGCAAGCTCATGGGGTACGACAAACAAGTTAGCCAAGATGAGATAAATGATCTCAAAAATTTTATCAACCAGACCAAAGCACTTGGTTTTGGCAGAGCTCACGAAGAGATCATAGGATATTATCCAACAGATGTCGATCTCTTTGCAAAAGAGTATACATCAAAACTTGATAACACACTTCTTGGGCTTGGTCACAAGAGCCACGTGGAAGGGTTTGAGATACTTGATAAAGACCTAAGCATAGATGAGTTTAAAGATAAGTGGATTGATTATGCACTTAGGCAGTATCTTGGCGAAAGAGTCGGTGTGGAGAGCATTACGATAGGCAAAAAGGCTATCTCTATGCTAACAAGCACTAATAAGCCACCAATTGAGTACCAGACGCTACAAAATATAAATTTCACTGATGAAGAGAGCAGACAGAGATTTCTTATGCTCATGAAAGCTGGCATGAAGAGTGGGGCGGATTTTAAAGAGGTGGTAGAGGGTGTACTCTCGCTTTATAATGTGCAAAATACGGACAAACTTGATGGCAACAAAGTTTATGCTTCAGTGATCGGACGAAGCGAGAAACTGGCTACTTACGATATCAACAAAGATGAGAAATTTGCCTATCTTAAGGAGCTAATGCAACTTGAGAAAAACGGAGTTGATATACTAAAGCTAATGGAAAAGGTGGAGCAAAAACAGAAATTAGATATAAAAGTGTAGGCTAAATTTATATTTTTGTACCGCCTATCTTTTATGATTTTAGTTATAAGCGGCTCTTTTTACTTGGTTTAAATTTTTAAATGATAGAATCTTGATTTCTATTATTAAAATTACGGAGAACTCGTGAAAAAGCTACTTTGGCTAAATCCCGTTGTAAAAAATATGTATGACTTCTCTATGTTAAAAGAGCTTTTGCAAAATAAGGGCTTTAACATAGTGGAGTGCGAAAAAGATCATGTTTGTGATGTCAAAAATTCATATAAAAATTTATGCTCTAAAGGCATGGTTTTGGATAGTCGCTGTCCAAGAGCTGTAAATTTTATAAGATCAAATTTCAAAGATTTTTCAAGCAATATTTCAAACTTAAATCCCATTTTAATAGAAAGCGCCATTGAGCTTAGCTCGAAGCTAAAAGAAGGTGAGTGGCTTTATATAACAACGCCTTGTGAGGACTTGACTGAGCTTGGAAATTCTTTAAAATTAGAGCGAACTACATTTTTAACATGGAAAAATTTTAAAGAGTTAAACGATATAAATTTACAAATAAGTAAAATAGAGTCAAGTCCGATCCCGCCTGGATTTTTTGAAAATTTAGGCATAAAAACACTAAGCTTATGCAGTAAAGAAAAGATACAAAACGCATTTTTATATAAATTTAGCGAGCTTAAAAACTATCAGATCATCGAGCTTTTATACTGTGAAAATGGCTGTCACAATGGAGATGGGCTGTGATAGAAATTTTTAAAAAAAGCGTTTTGATCCTAGCGATCTTTGCTCTTTGGCAGGTCGTTTGCGAGCTAGAAATTTTCACGCCCTATATCTTGCCAAGTCCTATTACGACACTTAAAACGATGTTTGACATGAGCTTAAGTGGCGAGCTAATAACGCATATGATGATTAGCTTTAAGCGTATATTTATTGGTTATATTTTGGCTTTTGTTTTGGCATTTGCTTTTGGCGGAGTGGCGGCGCTATTTCCAAAAGCTAGTATTTATTACGAGTGGATACTAGAGTTTTTTAGAAATGTTCCGCCACTTAGCCTTATTGCTATTTTGGTACTTTGGTTTGGTATAAACGAAACTCCAAAAATTATAATTATCATCCTAGCATCGTTTTTTCCAATGTTTTTAAGCATTTCAAAAGGGCTAACTAGCTGCGATGTGAAGCTTATTGAGGTTGGTAAAATTTTTTGTTTTAGTAAATTTGAAATTTTTTACAAAATCATCCTAAAAAATGCCATAAAAGACATCTTTGTCGGCATGCGAATAGGTTTTGGCTACGCTATGCGAGCGATTGTGGGAGCGGAGATGATCGCAGCTTCTAGCGGGCTAGGCTATCTCATACTTGACGCTGAGGAGCTTTCACGCGCGGATAGGATATTTGTTGGCATATTTACGATAGGAATTTGTGGCGTACTCATAGATAGGATATTTTTGTTTTTGATATCTAAATTTAGCCTTTTGCGAAGTGAAAAATGATAGAAATTTTAAATTTATCCAAGCATTTTTTTATTAATGACAAGCGTATCGACGTTTTAAAAGAGCTAAATTTAAGTATAAAAAAAGATAAGATCACTGTTATACTTGGCAGAAGTGGATGCGGTAAAACAACTCTTTTAAGGCTTATTGCTGGACTTGAGGGTGTAAGTCTAGGCGAGATAAAATTTAAAGAGCAAGCAAAGATTGGCTTTGTCTTTCAAGAGCCTAGGCTCATGCCTTTTTTAAATGTCTATGAAAATATCGTATTTGCGCTTAAAAAGCATGAGATAGACGAGGTAAAGATAGATAGGCTCATATTGATGATAGGGCTTAGCGACTTTAAATTTGCCACTGTTTCGCAGTTATCTGGTGGCATGAGCTCGCGCGTTTCTCTTGCTAGAGTGCTTGCATACGAAGCAAATTTGATCCTTATGGATGAGCCATTTGCGGCACTTGATGCTTTTACGAGAGCCAGCATGCAGGCTGAAATTTTAAAGCTCCAAACTGGTAAAACCATCATTTTTGTAACTCATAATGTTGATGAAGCCCTATATTTAGCAGACGAGATAATTTTGCTTGAAAAGGGCGGGATAAAATCAAACTACGACCTATCAAATTTAGCAAGGCCAAGAGATCTGTTAAGTGAGGAGCTAATAGCCGTAAAACGCAAAATTTTGAGCGAAATTTAGCATTTTATAAAATGATAATTAAAACCAAAACGAAGCAAAAAGTTATATAATTTGGAAAATTTTTAAAGGAGCAAATATGAGAAAGTTTTTTAAGATTTTGTGTGCAGCCTCTTTGCTTTGCCTAGTCGCAAACGCAAGTGAGCTAGATAAGATCGGTATGACCTATGTCAAATCGCCGCTAAACGTCCCCTCAATCGTCGATAAATTTAAAGGCTTTTATGCTAAATCTTTTGGCATGCCAGTCGAGTACTCCGAGATCACCTCAGGTGCAAAGCAGACTCAAGCACTCGCTTCAAATTCACTCCAGTTTCTAAACTGCGTGGGCGGAACTTCAGTCATACTTGCCGCAGCGAACAAAGCTGACATAAAGATCATAAGTGCCTATTCAAGAGCACCTGAAGCTTTTGCGATATTTGCTAAAGATAAAGGCATAAAAACCGCTAAAGACTTAAAAGGTAAAAAAATAGCAGGGCCAAAAGGTACGATATTAAATGAGCTTTTGGTTAGATATCTTGCTCTTGGCGGACTTGGTATAAATGATGTAGAGTTCGTTTCTATGGGCATCCCAGCTGCACAAGCTGCACTTGAAAATGGTAGCGTCGATGCAGCGCTTCTTGCTGGACTAGCTGCTTATAATGCTAAAAAATCAGGTCTTAGTGTTGTAACAACAGGCAAGGGCGTCATCACTCCAGTAATCGTCACTGCCACAAGCGGAGAATTTTACAAAAAGCATAAAGATCTAGTTGAAAAATTTAAAAAGGCTCAAGATGAAATTTTGGCTTTTATGAAAGCAAATGAGGAAGAGGCATTAAAATTTACAGCTGAAGAGACCAGGCTTAGCATAGAGGCGGTAAAGAGTATGTATCCGCAGTATGACTTTAGTCCAAAGATTACGGCTGATGACATAAAAGCACTTGAAGCCACGCAAGAATTTATGCTTGAGAGTAAGATGATTGAACAAAAAGTAGATATAAAATCGCTTCTAATAGACTAAACAAAAGGGCAAATTTGCCCTTTTATCCTAAAACTTATAATTAAAAATTTACTAAATTTTAGCTCACGCATTTAATAATCAAAACTGACTAGGTGTGTCAAAAGGGTTTACATTACAAAGCAAAATTAGCACTAAGCAAAAATATAGCCATTATTTTTTGCATTTTTATTTTGCTATAATAGCCCAAAAATTTAATAGGAAAAAATATGATCCCATTTAGCGATGAAGAACTTTTAAAACCAGTCAGTGCGAGTTTGCAAAAGGTATTACCGATGCTTGAAAATGATGGCGGTGGCATGGAGCTACTTGGCATAAAAAACGGCAAAATTTATGTAAGACTTACAGGGCATTGTCATGGATGCGCAGCTAGCACAACTACACTAAAATATGGACTCGAAAGACAACTTCGTATGGATATTCACCCAGAGCTTGAGGTCGTAAATATCCCGATCGGCGAGGAATTTGACATTGATAGATTATAAAAAAACAGGCATTAAACACTTCAAACGTTCTAAATTTAAAGACGCAATCTTTTACTTCTCTCTAGCTTACGAAAAGACACAGGATAAAAATTTACTATTTTTGATACAAATTTGCTCCCTTGGCGAGAAAAATGCAGAGGAAGCAAAACTTTTATTTGACTATTTTATGGATAAACTAAGAGCTGGCGAAGATGATGAAGGAATGGATGAAATTTTAAAAATTTTAGAATCAAGATTGGCTAGCGATGAGTATTTTGAAGAGCAAGACGCGATCAGCTATGAGGACTTTAAAAAGGCCGTTTATAAGGACGGAAGCTTCAAAAAGGTCTTTGAAAATATCATGTTCTCAACCAAGGTAATGATCTCAAACAAAGATGATTTTTTAGAATTTTTGGGAAATTTGATAAAAAATGACTTCATCGAAATGAGCATAAACTATCTTGAGAGTGCGGCGGTGATGTTTGGTGGCGATGAGCGCATAGATCAGCTTTTTAAAGAGATACAAAAAAGACAAAACGATGAAAATATCAGTAGAAAATAGCTTCATAACAGATGACTCAAACGAGTGCGAAAATGGCTCATTCTTCGTGCAAACTACTGCAAATGCAAAATTTGCAGAGGCAGCGGTAAAAAATGGTGCAAAGATAATCAGCCTTGAAGAGTGCAAAAAGCTTTTAAAAATCGATGAAAACTTAAAGATAGTTGGCATCACAGGCACAAATGGCAAGACCACAACGGCTGCTGCTATCTATGAGACTTTACGAAATTTAGGCAAAAAATGCGGCCTAAGTGGCACAAGAGGGGCATTTGTAGAGGGCAAGCAGATAGACGATAAGGCGCTTACGACGAGTGCTATTTTAAAGACCCTTTCTTACCTTAAAGCAGCTAGTGAGCAAGGCTGCGAGTACTTTGTGATGGAGGTTAGCTCGCACGCGATCGCTCAAAAGCGCATAGAGAGCTTAAAATTTGCTCTAAAAATTTTTACAAACCTAACTCAAGACCATCTCGACTACCACAAGAGCATGGAGGAGTACGCTAGGGTAAAGTCGAGCTTTTTTGATGATGATTGCATGAAGCTTATAAATGCTGATGATAATGGCATTAAATTTAACCCAAAAAACGCCTATACGTATTCGCTTAAAAAGCCAGCCAGCTTTGCGCCGATAGTTTATGGGTTAAAGGACGGCATAGACGCGGTTATCAAGACGCCAAATGGTGATGTGGAGATAGACTCAAGCTTGCAAGGTGAGTTTAATCTCTACAACCTAATCGCCGCTCTTGGTGCTGTTTGCTTGCTAGAGCGTCCAGATACAGTCGCACTTTCAAAGGCGATAAGTAAATTTAAAGGGGTTAGTGGCAGAATGGAAGTGGTTAGCACCGATCCGTTAGTCATCGTAGATTTTGCCCATACGCCAGATGGCATAGAAAAGGTGCTAAACTCACTTAGACATCTAAATTTGATAGCTGTCTTTGGCGCAGGCGGCGACAGAGATAAGACAAAACGCCCTAAAATGGGAGCGATAGCCCAAAAATACGCAAGAATTTGCATCGTCACAAGTGATAATCCAAGAAGTGAAGAGCCAGAGAGCATAATAGATGAAATTTGCGCTGGCATGAGCCAAAATGAAAATTTGATACGAAACGCCAACCGCCAAGAGGCGATCGCTCTAGCCATTAGTAAGCTAGAACCAGGCTGGGCGCTTGTCATACTTGGCAAAGGCGACGAACCATATCAAGAGATAAATGGCGTCAAGCACCCATTTAGCGACAAAGAAGTAGTAAAAGAGCTTTTAAAGAGGTAAAAATGAATATAGAAATTTTAGCTAGCAAGATCCACAGAGCCGTCGTAACAGACGCAAATTTAAACTATGTTGGCTCGATCAGCATCGGTGAGGAGCTTATAAAAGCTGCAAATTTGATAGAAAATCAAAAGGTTGAAATTTTAGACGTAAATAATGGCGAGAGATTTGCCACCTATGTGATAAAAGGTAAAAAAGGCGAAATTTGCCTAAATGGCGCAGCTGCTAGAAAAGTCTGCGTAGGAGACGTGGTCATTATCGTGGCTTACGCTAGCATGAAATTTAAAAAAGCTAAGAAATTTAAGCCTACCATCGTGCACGTAAATAACAAAAACGAGATCATAAAGGAGTAGGCGATGTTTGAGGGATTTGACTTTTCAAAGATGGGGCAGATGCTCGAGGATGTGCAAAAGCAAGCCAAGCAGATGGAAGAAGAGAGCAAAAACAAAGAATTTGGAGCAAAAAGTGGCGGCGGACTAGTAAGCGTGAGGGCAAACGGCAGCGGCGAGATACTTGATATTAGCATAGATGATAGCTTGCTTGAAGATAAAGAGAGCATGCAAATTTTGCTAATAAGCGCCGTAAATGACGTGCTAAAATCAGTTGAGGCTGATAAGAAAAACACCGCTTCAAGGATGCTTGGCGGCCTTGCTTCAATGGGGATAAAATGAGACTAAAATATAAATTTGCCCTTGCTTTTTTGCTATCAGCGCTTTGCCTAAACGCCGATCCTAGACCTACGCAAGAGGACTTTAACGCCTGCTTTGAAAAGAACAAAAACTCGATCGTCTCTGTAAATAAACACTTTGGCGTGGCTATTACGAAAAATTTGATCGCAGTGCCAAAAAGTGAGGGAGCTCCGCTTGGCGAATATGTCAAATTTGACCCATATTTGCAGCTTTTTTTAGTGCGCTCTAGCAAGGAGCTAAGCCCTGTTGTGATGGCTGATGAGACCAATGAGGAGCGCATAAAAAAGAGCACTTGGGTTGGCATTTTAAACGACGCAAATAACACCGTCATGGGTCACATCAAGTCTTTAGGGCAAAATTTAGGCGACTTTGACACGTTAAGCTTCGAGTATAACGCGACTGGCGAGATAAACACACCTTGCTGCAAGATGATAGGCATAGCTGTTGGAGCTGATAAATTTATACCAAATCGTTATTTGAAGCACTTTGTATCTTATGATGACGTCTATTACGGCGATATAGGTGTGAAATTTTTACAAAAAGAGGATAAATTTTTTGTAGGTCTTGTCGATCCTTTGGGCCGTGGCAAGATGATGATGGTTGATGACGAGCTAGTTAGTGTAAATGGCATCAAGCCAAAGAGCCTAAGAGAGCTAAATGAGATGATACTTTTTGCTCCAAAGGGCGCAAAGCTTGACATCATCGTGAAGCGCAATAAGCAAGAAATGCTCTTTCAAGTACCAGTAAGTGGGGATGTGAAATTTAACCAAAGCCTCGATGTAGACGCCCCTTCAAGCCTTGATATACCAAATTTTAACATCATGCCAAAAGAGCCACAAACAATGCTTGATGATAAGATTTTGGTTGATTATGGCATTACGGTGGATAAAAATTTAGTCGTTACCAAGGTCGAGCCAAAGTCGAATGCAGAAATTTTTGGCATCAAGATCGGTGATAAAATTTTGGGTTTTGATAAACAAAGCGTGAGTAGTCGTGAAGAGCTTTTAGAGAAGCTTGGTGAATTAAAAAATTTTACGCTTCTATTTGCTAGAAATGACTTTCAGTTTTTTGCAAGAGTGCCAAAATGAGCCTACTTGAGGACTTTGTAAAATTTCTAAACGCAAATTTGCCAAAGGCGCCTAGCTTTCACCCTTATTATGAGGAGGCGCTTGGCGTTATGCTAAAGGCTGGGGGCAAGCACTTTAGGGCGCTTTTGCTTCTTGGCGTGGTGGAAAGTGTGGATAAAAGCCTCACGCAAAAGGCCATGAGAGTGGCTTTAGGGCTTGAGATGATGCATACATACTCGCTTATCCATGATGACTTGCCTTCGATGGACAATGCAAGCCTAAGACGCGGCACGCCAACACTTCATGTAACCTACGATGAGACTACTGCCATACTTGCAGGAGATGCACTAAATACGCATGCTTTTTATGAAATTTCACGTGCCAATTTGCCAGCTGAAACACGTATAAAATGCGTGGAAATTTTAAGCGAGAATGCTGGCGTTAGTGGCATGGTGCTAGGTCAGGCGCTGGATTGTTTTTTTGAAAATACGAACAAAGAGGACATCAAAAGAGCAAAGGCTAAATTTGGTCTCTCTGGCAAGATGCTAAGCCTTAATGAGCTAGTCTTTTTACATATCCACAAAACTGCAAAGCTCATCGCTGCTAGCCTAAAAATGGGTGCCGTGATAGTAAATTTAGACGAAATAGAGTGCGAGAAAATTTATGATATCGGCCTAAAGCTAGGCCTTGCTTTTCAGATACAAGACGACATCATCGATCTTACAAGCGACGAGGCAGCCGCTGGAAAGCCTGTGCATAACGACCTAGCTAAAAATTCATTTACAAATTTACTTGGCCTTGAGGGCGCAAAAAAGAAAAAAGATGAGCTTATTAGCAAGATAGAAGAGGCGCTAAAGCAGATAGATGCAAACATCGCTAAGATGATCTTAGAGCTTACGGATAAGCACCTTAGATAAAAGCTAGAAATTTCTAGATTTTTACTACTAAAAAGTTAAAAAATTTATATCACTATTTAGATATTTTGGACAAAAACGCAAGGCAAGTTTTAATTACTTTTTTGTATAATCTGGCGCAATAAAAGGAGATCATATGCTAAAAAAACAAGCCGATACTATAAGATTTTTGTGCGCTGACATGGTGCAAAACGCTAACAGCGGACACCCAGGTGCGCCTATGGGTTTAGCTGATATTATGGTGGTTTTAAGCAACTTTTTAAAACACAATCCAAAAAATCCAAAATGGCTAAACAGAGATAGACTAGTTTTTAGCGGTGGTCACGCATCAAGTTTGGTTTACAGCTTTTTACATCTAAGCGGCTACGATCTAAGCCTTGATGAGCTTAAAAATTTTCGCCAACTTGGCTCAAACACCCCAGGACACCCAGAAATTCACACTCCAGGCGTTGAGATGGCTACTGGCCCGCTTGGTCAAGGCGTAGCAAACGCAGTTGGCCTTGCCATGGCAGAAAAATACGCTGCAAACGTGCTAAATGAGCCAGATAATAAAATAATCGATCATAAAATTTACTGCCTTTGCGGCGACGGCGATCTAGAAGAGGGCATAAGTTACGAGGCATGTTCAATCGCAGGAAATTTAAGATTAGACAACCTTGTGCTCATCTACGACTCAAACAACATCACGATCGAGGGCGACACAGCGATAGCTTTTAGCGAGGACGTCAAGGCAAGGTTTGAGGCGCAGGGCTGGGAGGTCGCACGCATCGACGGACACGACTACAACCAGATCGAATTTGCACTTGAGCAAGCAAGCGAGAAAGAGTCGCCATATCTCATCATCGCAAACACACACATAGCACGCGGCGCAATGGAGCTTGAAGGCAGCCACCACAGCCACGGTGCACCGCTTGGCGAAGAGATCATCAAAAAGGCAAAGGCCGCAGCTGGCTTTGGCCCTGAGAAGAAATTTGCTATCGATGAGGACGTGCTTTTAAGATTTAGAGGTGCAGTTAAAAAGGGCGATCTAGAAGAGGCGATGTGGAACAAAAAGGTTGAGGCGCTAAGCATTGAAGGCAAAAATTTATTAAACTCACTTCTTAATCCAGACTTTAGCAAGATCGAATTTCCAGACTTTAGCGACAAAAAGCTAGCCACAAGAGATACAAACCATGTCATTTTAAATGAGATAGCTAAAAAACTCCCTGGCTTTATCGGTGGTAGTGCTGACCTTGCTCCGTCAAATAAGACTGAGCTAAAGGGTATGGGTGACTTCCCAAATGGCAAAAATATCCACTACGGCATCAGAGAACACGCCATGGCAGCTATCAACAACGGCATCGCCAGATACGGCCTTTTCTTGCCATTTTCAGCGACATTTTTCATCTTTAGCGACTATCTAAAGCCAAGTGCGAGGATAGCAGCGCTAATGGCCATAAAACACTTTTTTGTCTTCACGCACGATAGTATCGGTGTTGGCGAAGATGGTCCGACGCACCAGCCTATCGAGCAGCTTAGCACATTTAGAGCTATGCCAAATTTCTACACTTTCCGCCCAGCTGACGGTAACGAAAACGCAGCTAGCTGGCAAGCGGCGCTAAATTTAAATGCTCCAAGCGCATTTGTGCTTAGCCGCCAAGGGCTTGAGCCACTTGCAAAAGGCGAATTTGGCGATGTTAGCAACGGCGCATATCTGCTAAGCTCGTCACAAGATGCGAAGATAACATTTATAGCAAGCGGTAGCGAGGTTTCGCTTTGCGTAAAAGCAGCTGAAATTCTTGGCGAACAAGGCATTGGCGCAAACATCGTGTCAGCTCCTTGTTTTGACCTACTTTGCGAGCAGCCAGATGAGTATGTGGCTAAAATTTTAGATAAAAACACGACTATCATCGCAGTTGAAGCTGCAACTGGCTATGAGTGGTATAAATTTGCCGACGCGGTTTATGGTATGAACGGCTTTGGTGCTAGCGGCAAGGCAAATGAGCTATTTGATCACTTCGGATTTACGCCACAAAAACTTGCAAATTTTGCTAGCGAACTTATATAAATTTAATCTTGGGGAGTAAAATCCCCAACTGCAATCTAAAATCAAAAAAGGCATTTTATGGAAATTTCTCACGTTATCGTTTTGGCCCTGGTACAAGGTATAAGCGAATTTTTGCCGATATCTAGCTCGGCTCATCTTATCTTGGTGCCAAAGCTACTTGGCTGGCCAGATCAAGGTCTTGCTTTTGACGTGGCAGTGCACGTTGGTACATTAAGCGCGATACTTTTTTATTTTAAAGATACGATTTTTAAGCTGCTCCGCGACTTTTTTGCCTCGATAGCACAACGAAAGATGGTGGGCGATAGCCTGCTTGTCTGGTGCGTGGGATTTGCCACCATTCCAGTTGGGATCTTTGGGCTTTTATTTAACAACATTATCGAAGAATACGCAAGAAGCGGCGTTGTGATTGCTATTACTACGATCGTCTTTGGTATAGCACTTTACTTTGCGGATCTACGCTCAACAAATAAAAGCGAATATGAAATGACCATAAAATTTGCACTTATTATAGGCCTTGCTCAAGCTGTGGCGCTCATCCCTGGCGTCTCAAGATCAGGCATAACGATGACAGCAGCACTTTTTTTAGGATTTAGCCACAAGGGTAGTGCAAATTTCTCATTTTTGATGTCGATCCCAGTCATCATCCTAGCTGGCGGACTCGAGAGTATCAAACTTATAAAAGATCCAAATGCGCTTCCTTGGAGCGATATCGCCCTTGGAGTCATCATAAGTGCAGTTAGTGCTTATCTCTGCGTTAAGCTATTTATGGGGATCATCTCAAGAATCAGGATGCTGCCCTTTGTCATCTACCGCTTGATTTTAGGAGCATTTTTACTTTATCTATTTTTATGATTTAAAGCTTTAAAAAGTAAAATCCAAGTGTGGAGAAATTTTTCACACTTGGCAAGAATATATAACTCGAGTATCTTTCAAGAAAAATTTCAAGATAAGCTTGATAATTTAATCCTCTTTTTTATCTTTTTTAATAACATTTAACAGATCTTTTGCAGCTTGGTAGGCCCTATCTCCAAATTTCTTAGCTTCTGATTTGATGTCTATTTGCTTAATGTCTTCAAATTTTTCATTGGCTTTTTTCTCAAGATTAGCGATCTCTTGTTTAATCTCTTCAATTTTATCATTTGTATCAAAATTTAGTTTTAGCTTTTTACTCTTGTCGTTTAGCTCTTGCTTTAAGGCTTCAAATTTATTATTTGCCTCGCTCATAAGCTTTGCCATGCCGTTTGACTTTAATTCTTCTATCCTTGAAATGATCTGCTCTCTCGCTTGATCGCTAATGCGTTTAAATTTTGCTAGATTTGTATCTAGCTCGCTATTTATCACATTTTCGATCTCATTTCTTGCTACACCTTCAAATTCTTTTTCAAGTTCCCTAAGCAAGGCTATAAATTCTCCATCAATATTTTTTAAATTTAGTAGTTGTGAGTTTAGCCTAAGCTCATCTGGAGCAAATTTCGCCTCATCTTTGAGCTTTTCTATGGCTCTTAAAATACCATCTCTTGTGCCACTTATCGCTCCACTTATCAACTCTTTTGCAAAGATATGACCCTCGTCTGCCAAATTTGCTGCTGCTATGATGATGTTTTTTGAAATTTCAAGTATCCGCTCTTTGCTAAACTCACCTCCAATTATCGCAACATAGGTCATATTTTTAGCTATCGCACCAGCTGTTTCCTCGACATCTTTTGCTCCTTCAAGAGTTGTCAAAAATGCGATTTGAGCGCTCTCTTTTAAGATACCAAGAAGTCTTGTTTCTCTAATGATCGCATTATTTAAAAGCTCTAAAATTTCCTCTTTTCCACTAAAATTTCTATCTTTTACGACTTCTTCAGCTGCTTCAAATGAAATTTTGAGCCTATTTTTTATCTCTTCACGTTTTGCTTCTATTGCACGATTTAGCTCATCTTTTTTATCAAGTAGCTCGTAAAGCGCCTTTTCTTCAGTGCCGACAATGGCCTGATTTATTCCCTCCATGGCACTTTTTAGATTTTTTGCGTTTATGAGATCTTCTTTGTTCATTTTGTCATAAAGCTCGTTCATTTTAACCTTCAAAATTTCTGGCAAAGCATTTATATCTTTGTTTGCAACATCTTGAAAGAAGTTATTGCAAAGAGCTTTTATGCTTATTAATAAGCCATCGCTACTTTTATAATCATGTAAATTTTGTTCTAAATTATTCATATCTTTTACCTTATAAAACGTATTTTGCTTCGTGTTTTAGTGCTGAAAATATCTCTAGCCTCTCTTCTTCGCTCAAAACTAGTACGGCTAAGTCATAGCTCGCGTACTTTTTATCTTTGCTAAATTTTGAAAAAACTAGCTTAAATTCTCTATCTTTTACTATCTCTTTTACCTTTTCTTCTACATTGACATCTGCGTCAAATATTATTTTATATTCCCAATGCGTTGGGTAATCAATTTTTGCTTTTTTGTTATTTAGATCGCATATACTCGCCACTTTTTCCTCCTGTTTTACTCTCTAATACAATATTACTTATTTCCATGCTTTTATCTATAGCTTTTACCATATCATAAATGGTTAAAAGCCCCACGCTTACGCCAGTTAATGCCTCCATCTCAACGCCTGTTTTGCCCTCTATTTTTACACTCACATAAAGCTTAAAAGCACAAATTTCAGATAGCTCTTCGATATCACAATCCACGCCTAAAATAGCTAGTGGATGGCACATCGGGATTAGTTCGCTTGTCTTTTTTGCTCCCATTATCGCAGCAACGACAGCCGTTTGGATAACTGGGCCTTTTTTGCCAGTATTTTCTTTTATCGCTC
This sequence comes from Campylobacter concisus, assembly GCF_002912895.1. Lineage (GTDB taxonomy): Bacteria > Campylobacterota > Campylobacteria > Campylobacterales > Campylobacteraceae > Campylobacter_A > Campylobacter_A concisus_G. Next base: position 395 of record NZ_POZX01000060.1, on the reverse strand, counting down.
TAAAAGCCTCTTTGCTCATCTTGATGATCCCGCTAGCAGTTGCTACTCTTTTTGTAGGATCTTTTGGGCTCACATCGACCATTTTTGGACGATCTTTCTCATCTAAATGCGTTAGCATTATCTCTCCTTTTTTGGCGGATTATAGCCTATTTAAACAAATTTAAATTACCAATGGCTTTAAGCTAAAAATATATCAAATACATAAAATCTAGCTTTTTACTTAAATACTAAAGAGAATTCTCATTCCTTAATATAATTATTTAATTTAAATAATTTTTTTAATAAATTATTTATAATTTAATTTTTAATGCATAAAATACCTAAAATGAAGAGTTTTATGGATAATAAATTTTATTAAAACTATATTAGTATTGATTAAATCATAATGTCTATAT
>NZ_POZX01000059.1:0-35704 GCF_002912895.1 Campylobacter concisus | reverse complement strand
AAATTTGTATCAAAAAACTATCCAAAAGCAAAAATATAAGCTTAAATTTATACTTTTTTTAGCCAAAAGCTAATAGAATTGAGCCAAAAATTATAGGAGAAATTTTGAATAAATTTAGTAGATTTTTTGCACTAAAAATTACAGGTGCTTTGCTTATCTCAAGCGTAGCAGTGAATGCACTTTTTGCAAAGAGTGAAGACGAAGCAAGTGCGAAGCTTGAAGCACTTTCAAAGCTTACAAAAACAATTTCAACCGTTGAAAAATACTATGTTGATGACATTAAATTTAAAGAGATCATCGATAAAGCCATTGCTGGTTTAATGCAAAATTTAGATGCCCACTCAAGTTTTTTAAATGAAAAAGCCTACAAAGATATGCAGGTGCAAACAAGTGGAGAATTTGGTGGCCTTGGCATAACAGTTGGCATGAAAGATAGCGCACTAACCGTTATTTCACCGATAGAAGATACCCCGGCTGATAAAGCAGGTATAAAATCAGGCGACATTATTTTAAGAATAGATGGCAACTCGACTATCGGTACAACGATAGATGAAGCTGTAAATAAAATGCGCGGCAAGCCAAAAACTCCAATAACTATCACAATTTTACGAAAAGGTGAGCAAAAACCATTTGATGTAAAAATCATAAGAGATCTCATAAAAGTTGAGTCTGTCTATGCAAAAATGATAGAAAATGAAAATATCCTTTATATACGTGTCACAAATTTTGATAAAAATGTTGTTACAAAGGTAAAAGAAGCGATCAAAGAGTATCCAAAAGCAAGTGGCATCATACTTGATCTTAGAAACAATCCTGGCGGACTTTTAAATCAAGCTGTTGATCTAGTTGATCTTTTTGTAGATAACGGCGTCATCGTCTCTCAAAAAGGTCGCGACGCATCTGAAAATGTAGAGTATAAAGCAAGTGCTAGTAAAACTCTTTCAAAACTACCGCTTGTTGCACTGGTAAATGGCGGAAGTGCTAGTGCTAGCGAGATCGTAAGTGGCTCACTTCAAGACCATAAACGTGCTGTAATAATTGGCGAAAATACCTTTGGCAAAGGAAGCGTTCAAGTAATCCTTCCGATAGACGATACAGAAGCATTAAGGCTAACCATCGCAAGATACTACTTACCAAGTGGCAGAACTATCCAAGCAGTTGGCGTAACACCTGATGTTGTCGTGCATCCTGGCAAAGTACCGCAAAGCGACGATAGTGCATTTAGCATCAAAGAAAGTGAGCTAAAAGCACATCTAAAAAGCGAGCTAAACAAGATAAATCCTACAAGCGAGGGTAATAAAACTGAAGCAAAAGATGATAAAAAGATAATCACGCAAAAAAAAGTTGATGAAGATATTCAATTAAAAACAGCGATTGACACGATCAAAATTTTAAAAATAAAACAATAAATTAGAAGGAGATCTCCATGCAAAAAAGAGAGCTTATTTACGAGGGAAAAGGTAAAAAAATGTATGCCACAGACGATGCAAATCTGCTTGTGGCTGAATTTAAAGACGATCTAACAGCATTTGATGCTCAAAAAAGAGGTAACGAAGCTGGTAAAGGCGCATTAAATAATAAAATTTCAACACAGCTTTTTAGGCTTTTGGAGAGTAAAGGCATCGTGACTGACCTAGTTGAGACTATTAGCGACACTGAGCAAGTAGTCAAAAAATGTGAGATCATACCTCTTGAAGTTGTTGTTAGAAATATCGCAACTGGTTCACTTAGCAAAAGACTTGGCATAAAAGAAGGCACGGTTTTACCTTTTACACTTGTTGAGTTTTACTACAAAAACGACGATTTGCACGATCCATTAGTAACAGATGAGCACTGTATCATTATGGGATTAGTAAAGAGTGAAAAAGATCTTCAAACTCTAAGACACACAGCAAGAGAGATCAACTCTATATTATTTAAATTTTTTGCCGAAAGAGATCTAAAACTAGTCGATTTTAAAATAGAATTTGGTATCGATAAAGACGGCAATATCATTTTAGCTGATGAAATAAGTCCTGATAGTTGTAGATTCTGGGATGCTAAAACTAATGAAAAACTTGACAAAGATAGATTTAGACAAGACCTTGGTAGCGTAAAAGTCGCTTACGAAGAAGTTTTAAGAAGAATTTTATCGTAAGGACAAAAATGAAAGCTGTTGTAAATATAGCATTAAGAAGTGGGGTCCTTGACCCTGCTGGCAAAGCAGTGGAGCATGCTTTAAATTCTCTCGGATTTAGTGGTGTATCAAATGTCAGAATAGGCAAACAAATCGTTTTAGATATCGATGAGAGCGATAAAAACAAAGCAAACGAGCAGCTAAAAGTGATGTGTGAAGAGCTTTTAGCAAATACTGTCATCGAAGACTATGAGATCGTGCTATGAAAGTAGCGATAATACTTTTTCCTGGCACAAACTGCGAAGAAGATACAGCTCATGCATTTAAATTACTTGGTTGCCAAACAAAGATCATTTGGCACAAAGAAGATAAAATTGATGCTGATCTAGTCGTACTTCCAGGCGGTTTTAGCTATGGAGATTATCTAAGAACAGCTGCGATAGCCAAATTTAGCCCAGCGATGCAAGCTGTAAAAGAGCATGCAAAAAAAGGCGGCTACATCTTAGGGATTTGCAATGGTTTTCAGATGCTGCTTGAGCTTGGACTCTTAAAGGGTGCGATGAGAAGAAATGAAAATTTAAATTTCGTCTCAAAATATCACCATCTAAAAGTGATCTCAAATAACAATAAATTCTTAGCAAATTTAGCCAAAAATGAAGTGGTTAATATCCCTATTGCTCATGGCGAGGGCAACTATTATACTGATGAAAACACTCTAAAAAGCCTTTATGACAACGATCAAGTATTACTAAAATACTGTGATGCTAAAGGCAACGAAATAAATCCAAACGGCTCAGTCGATAGCATAGCAGGAATTTGTGATGAGAACAAAAAGATTTTTGGTCTCATGCCTCACCCAGAGCGCGCTTGCGAGAAAATTTTAGGTACAGATGATGGTATAAAGATGCTAAAAGGTCTAGTTTGGTAAAACATTTTCTTTTTATCTCCCTACTCGTACTAAATTTATTTGCTGTAAATACTGACGAGGTAAGCGTTTTTGACATGATGGACGAAGCTAGGGAGGATAAATTTGTAAATAGCCCTACTTCAAATCCAAAAACTCAAAAACTACCAAAAGAACAAGATTTTTCAAGAAAATTTGTATCACCACAGCCAGAGCGTATCACTCCAGAGCAGATGCGAAACATCGTGCCAACAAACGAGCCAGACATTAGCGTCCCAGATAATCAAGTATATGATAAGATCAAAGTAAAAGAGCTTCTTTTAAAAGCCACAAATGTGCCAAAAAATATTGTTATAGGAGAAATTTTTAGTGTTGAGATAGTGGCTGATACGCAAAATGACTTTGAGTTTGAGTTTGAGTTTGAGACACAGCTTGATGAAACAAATATCAAATGGCTAAATAAGAAAAATTTTCAATGGGTAAAAAGTGAAGACAACAAATATGTAGGTACTTTTTATCTTGAGGCAACAAGCATTGACGCAAAGACTTTAAAAGTTAGCTTAACCCTAAAAAGAAATGGCGAAAACTATCAAAGCTCAAGCATAAATATCTTTTTACCAAAGCTAAAAGAGCTTAGAAGTGACGAAAACTACAACCATATCGTGGCTGATAATCTTGAAGTTAAGAAATTTAAGACAACAAAATTTGATGATATAAACAATATCATGGTTGTCGAAATTTATGGCAACAACGTGGATCTAAGTGCTTTTAATATAGAAAATAAGACAATTTTAAAGCAAGGCGTAGATACGATAAATGGCGACTTTAACTCACAAAGTGCATATTATTTTGCAGTATTTAAGCCAAATAAAAAATCGCTTGACTTTAACTACTACAACCTAAAAAAGGCTAAATTTGAAAGCTTTTCTTTGCCAGTGAGTGTCGAAGATGACGACGTCAGCACACAAATCGGACTAAACCCAAAACAAAGCGAGTTTAGCACCTATAAAGATGTCATAATCTACTCTTGTGCGGTAATTTTTATATTATTAGCTATTTGGCGCAGAAGGCTTAGCTACTTTTTCGTAGCAGCCATTTTTATAGCACTTGGAATTTATACCTACAACCCTTTTGGTAAGGCTGTTCTAAGACCAGACATTAGCGTTTCGATCTTGCCTACAAAAAACTCAACCATCTTTTACACATCTCATAAAAATGAAAATGTAGAAATTTTAGACACAAAAGGTGACTACTCAAAAATTTTATTTGCTGATGGTAAGATTGGCTGGGTAAAAAAGGATAATCTTGTCAAAAATTAGAGCTTTATTTTTTGCTATTGAGTTTGTTATCAGCGTTATTCTTGTCGTCTTTTTTATGTGGCTATTTAATGACAAAAATAGAGCCATAAGAAAATTTTGGGGAAGGTCGCAAAGGTTTTTTGGTGGATATAAACTTGAAGTGATAGGCAATTTTAGTGATGAGGCAAATATCTTGCTCATAAACCACCAAAGCATGCTTGATATCATCGTCGTCGAAGAGCTACACCCAAAAAATGTCTGCTGGATCGCAAAGGCACAGATCGGTAGAATTCCTATAATTGGTAAAATTTTAAGCTTACCAAAAATGATAGCGGTTGAGCGTGAAAATAAACATTCACTAATAAAGCTTTTAAGCGAAGCAAAAGATAGGGTTGAAAATGGTCGTGTTTTAGCGATATTTCCCGAAGGAACTAGATCTCAAACTAATAAGCTTTTGCCTTTTAAAGGTGGCGCGAAACTATTAGTTGAAAAGCTAAATTTAAAAGTTCAGCCTATCGTTATCGTAGGAAGCGATGCGATGAAAGTGAAAGAATTTAGCTTTAAAAAAGCAGATATCAAGCTCTTTTGCCTTGATCTAGTCGATACTTCAAAAGAAAATTGGCTAGAGACGACTAGAGAGAGTATGCAAAGAGTCCTAGACGAAAATAGAAAATAAATTTGGCTTTGCAAATTTACAAAGCCCCCCTGCTTCTATATCATTATCTATAAAAATTTGATTTTATATACTAGAAATTTTTATCAATAAATTTAAAAAGGTCTAGCGGGAGCTAGACCTAAAAATATTAGCTTAAGAGGTAAGCTCTCAAGTTCTAAAGACACTAAGTTTTGAATTTAATGCATCTGTCATCTTGTTTAGGTGTTCTGCTGCTGAAGCTATCTCTTCGACACTTCTAGCATTTTCAGATGAAATTTGGTTAATATTTGAGATACCTTCCATGATTTCATTTACATTTTTGCCAGTTGCGATGTAGTCTTGCATAGTCTTATCAGACATTGCTATAGCGTTATTCATCGTCTCACTCATAACATTTATAGTTTTTTCAACGTCGCTTGCCACGTGAGTTAACTCTTGGATCTGTTTGGAGTTGATACCCATTTGCTCACTGCTATCATTGATCGCTTGAACGATGACATTGATAGTTGCATTTATCTCAGTTAAACTCTTTTGAGTCCTCTCAGCTAGATGTCTAACTTCATCAGCAACAACGGCAAAGCCACGTCCATGCTCACCTGCTCTTGCAGCCTCAATAGCGGCATTAAGTGCAAGTAAATTTGTCTGATCAGCTATATCATTGATAACAACAAGGACTGATTTTACCTGCTCGGCATCACGGCTAAGCTGATCGATCTTATCAGCCATTTGATTTTCTACATTAGCAGAGTCAATAATCTGCGCTGATAGCGATCTTATAGCTTCAGTTGCCGTTTTTATATGTGTGCTAGCCTTTTGAAGGTCATCTTTGCCAGCTTGAGCTACTGCTAAAGATTCTTTCATATTTTCTTGCATTACTTTACATCTTTGATTTGTCTCTTCCACTATTTCGGTTGATTTTTCTACACGTTTGCCTGTCTGAAGAGATGTAGAACTAAGCTCATTTGCAACGGAGCTATTTTCACTTGAAAGGTGCTTTGTATCACTTATTAATATTCTTATTCTTTCAATAAAATCATTTATATCTCTACTTATTTTAGCTATCTCATCTTTACCATAAATAGGAATTTTAATTGTAAAATCAGATGTTATCGCATTTAAATTTGCTCCTAGTCTATCGATAGGATTTGCAACCATCTTCTTAAGCAAGAACATCGAAACAGCTATCAAAAGTAAGGTAACTATGATACTTGCTATGATGAAATTTTTACTAACTACTTTTAGTGGTGTTAAAAAATCATCAGTAACAGCTGAACCTAAAACCATCCAGTCTAGTTTATCAAATGACTCAAAAGCAACTATGCAGTCAACCCCATCAATTATAATAGGCTCAATGCCCTTTCCTTTTTTAACAATATTATCCATAGTAGTTTTTAATTCACTACTTAGCTCTTGATTTGCCTTGGTTGGATGAAAGTCAAATTTACCAGTTTTAGTATTGTAAAGAGAAAAATATCCATGCTTACCAAGTTTCATCTCAGAAAAAGTCTTTTTCATATTGTTTAATCCCTCGGTAGGATCATAACCAACAAATAAAATTCCTATTACCTCGTTATTTTCAATAATAGGATCATAAATACTCATATAGTTGCGTCCAAATAAATTTACAACGCCTATATACCTCTCTTTATTCATGATATTTTTATAGGCTTGACCGTTTTTGTCAATCATCGTACCAACAGCTCTACTACCATCAGCCTTCGTCACCGATGTACTAACTCTTAAAAAATTATCACCCGATTTTGCAAAAATGGTTGAAATTCCGCCTTTTGTAGCTTTATTAAATTTATCCAGAATATCGTAGTTGTTGTTTAAAATACCATTTTGAGATATTAGTTCTATCGCTTCGTATTTACCAGTCTTGCTCATCTGGTGATTGGTTGAAATTTTTCCGATCATCTCTTTAAAAACACTCATTATTAGCTCTGCGCTACTTACATTATCTTTCTCAAATAATTTAACCGTATTCATAGCAAGCTGGACGTTTTGTTCTACTGTCGTAAGCACACCATCTTTTATCTCGCGCTCTAAAATATTTGATGTATATATGACAAAACATGTCATAGATACAGCCAAAACCGTAGCAATCGTTGCTGAAACTTTTACCAAAATGCTTCGTAAATTCATTTTGTCTCCTTTTTCCAAAAATTTTCGCCTTGATTATAGCACTATTTTAAATAAACTTTATACAAGAATGCATAATTAATAATAATTAATAAATTATCATTATTATTTTATTCATAAATTATAACTTTTTTAAAACCATTTTAAAAATTTGATTTAAAAACCTTGATAGTAATGCTATCAAGGTTAAGTATATTTTTATCACTTTGTGTTATAATCTGCCAAAAATTTTAAAACAAGGAAAAGAAAAATGGCAGATAAATTTGAATTTCAAACCGAGGTCAATGACCTTTTAAATTTGATGATCCACTCTCTTTACTCAAACAAAGAGATATTTTTAAGAGAGCTCATTTCAAACTCAAACGATGCACTTGACAAGCTAAACTATCTTTGTTTGACCGACGAAAAGTACAAAAAACTAAACTATACCCCAAGGATCGATATCAAAATCGATGAAAAAGCCAAAACACTAACTATCAGTGATAACGGCATTGGCATGGACAAAGATGAGCTTATCGCAAATTTGGGCACAATAGCAAGAAGCGGCACAAAAGGCTTTATGAAAAATTTAAGCGGCGATGCAAAAAAAGATAGTTCACTAATAGGCCAGTTTGGTGTTGGCTTTTACTCAGCCTTTATGGTAGCAAACAAGATCGAAGTCATCAGTCAAAGAGCACTTGGTGATAAGGCCTACAAATGGACATCTGATGCAAAAAGCTACGAGATAGAAGAGACTAGCAAAGAGAGCTTTGGCACTGATATCACTTTGTATCTAAACGATGATGAGTTTGCAAATTCTTGGCGTATTGAAGAGATAGTCAAGAAGTATTCAAACCACATTCCTTATCCTATATTTATGGATAAACAAAGTTATGTTGCTCCAAAAGAAGGCGAAAAAGAAGGCACATATGAGACTAAAAATGAGCAGATAAACAAGGCAAATGCGCTTTGGAGGCTAAATAAAGCCAGCCTTAAAGAGCAAGATTATAACGACTTTTATAAGCAAATTTCTCACGACAGTAGCGATCCTCTCCTTTATATTCACACAAAGGCCGAAGGCAAGATCGAGTACTCGACGCTATTTTACGTGCCAAGCTCTGAGCCGTTTGATCTATTTAGGGTTGATTATCAAAGTGGTGTAAAGCTTTATGTAAAAAGAGTTTTTATCACAGATGATGCAAAAGAACTCTTGCCGCCATATTTAAGATTTATCAAGGGTATCATTGATGTTGAGGATCTACCATTAAATGTGAGCCGTGAAATTTTACAAGAAAATGCGATCATGAGAAGCGTCAAAGAGCAAAGCGTGAAGAAAATTTTAAGCGAGCTTGTAAAGTTAAAAGATAACGACCGAGAAAAATACATAAAATTTTACAAACTATTTGGCAAGGTTTTAAAAGAGGGGCTTTATGGATTTAACGCTGAAAAAGAGCAAATTTTAGATCTTTGCCTATTTAAAAGTTCAAAAAGAGACGGACTTATCAGCCTAAAAGAGTACAAAGAAGCGATGAAAGAGGATCAAAAGTCGATCTACTACATCAGCGGCAACAATGAAAATATGCTAAGAAATTCTCCACTCCTTGAAAGCTTTAAGAAAAACGACATAGAAGTTCTTATTATGGATGAAGAGATCGATACGATCGTTATGCCAATGGTCAATGAATTTGACAAAACACCTCTAAAATCAGTCTCACACGCTGATATCAATGACGAGATAAAAAGCGATGAGAAGGTCGATAAGAGCAAGGTTGCAAACACACTTGTTAAGATGAAAGAGATCTTAAAAGACGAAGTTAAAGACGTTAGGCTAAGCTCAAGGCTCTCAAGCTCGGCTGCGGTGCTAATTTATGATAAAAACGATCCTGATTATGCTATGCAAGAGATGCTAAAACAAATGGGACAAGGTGCAAACGCTCCAAAAGTTAAGCCGATCTTGGAGATCAACGCTGATCATGAAATTTTTGCAAAACTAGAGAAAAATGAGGCGATGATTTATGACATAGCGCCTTTGCTTCTTGATATGGCAAGACTAAATGAGGGCATGAGCCTAGAAAACCCAGCTAAATTTTCAGAGCTACTAACGAAAGTGATGATAAAAGCTATCTAAATTTATAAAGCCCAAGAGAAATTTTGGGCTTTAACATACTTCTATAAATTTAATTTTCTATATTTATTATCTTTATTGCAGTAAAAATTTATCGGTAAAAATTTAATTGTGTAAGCTAAATTTCCCACGCCAAAAGACGTGGGATAAATTTACGCTATCTTGGTAGCGTCGATGATGTTTAGATCAAGTCCAAGATCTTCAACAGATAGTCCAAGTGCAAGACCTACAAGCTGAGATAGGTGAATGATAGGTTTTCTCACGTTTGAGTGGTTCTCATCTTGATATCTCTCTTGGTAGATGTCAAGTTGCATTTGACAAAGCGGGCATGGTGTGACAACTACGTCAGCGCCGTTTTCATCGGCGTTATTTACGATCTGGCTTGACATTTTTCTTACAGATGTGCCAGCTGGGTAGCTAGCGTGGAATCCGCAGCAGTCAAGTCTTTTCTCAAATGGCACAATAGTAGCACCAAGTGCACCTACAACAGTTTCAAAGCTCTTTGGATTGACTGAGCTTTCTCTATTGTGCAGATCTTTTTCAGGTCTTAGGCTATGGCAGCCGTAAAATAGCGCTACTTTTAGCCCGCTAAGTGGTTTAACAACCTTTGCTCTTAGCGTTTCTACGTTTTGATAAAGCACCCAAAGAAGGCTTGTGATCTCGGTTGAGCCATTATATTTCATATTGCCCTCAGCCAAGAAAGTATTTATACGGTCCTTTGCACCCTTATCAAGCGTAGTTTTAGCTCTTGTTAGAGTTAGCATACAAGTTGAGCATGTCGTAAGCATAGGCATATTCATCTGCTCTGCAAGTGCTATGTTTCTAGCATTTGCCACAAGTGTAGCGATAGGATCGACGTCTTGTGCTTGTTGGGCACCACAGCAGCTCCAGCCCTTTATCTCGTGAAGCTTCCAGCCGAGTATCGGAGCGATAGCCTCAAGCGACATCTTAGCCTCTTTAGCTGCTTGAGAGAGTACGCATCCTGGGAAAAAAGCGAATTCGTTTTGCATAATTACTCCTTACTAGCAGCTTTGCGAGCCGCATTTATCATTTTTACTAGATCATCATGTCCTTCTATGTCCTCTTCGCCGAAAATATGAAGCGGATTCATCTTACCTGCAAGCATTAAATTTGCAGCGATATCCATTTTGCCCATATTTTTAAACACTCCCTCAGAGCGAAGTGCAAGCTTGATCTCATTTAGTCTGCCTGAGCCATCAACTAGATCGGTTAAGAACGCCTCAGCGTGATCTGGTCCCATTCCATCATCAAAACCTTTTTGTATAGCCATAATGCGAAGATCAGTTATGTCTTTGCATGCGCTTATACCTTTTGGACAGCGATCAGCGCACTCTTGGCACTTTACACACATCCAAAGGCCATTATCGATAGCTGGTTTTAGATGTGGCATAGGATCTTTGCTACGTGAGTCAAATGCCGCCCTATAAGCATGAACAAATACAAATGGCTGCATATAGTCGCTCGCATCAGCTTCAAGCTTATTACACTCGCTAGCACAGACTCCGCAAAGTATGCAGTCCCATTCAAGAGCTACTTTGTCATACTCTTTTTGACTTTGCTTACAGCCTTTTTCTGCGCTAAATTCTGACTTAGCAGTGATGCTAGGCTTAATCTTGCGTAAATTTTCGATACTTGGTTCCCAGTCCACCATGAGGTCTGAGATCACTTTGAAATTTCCAAGTGGAGAAATTCTTATGCTCTCTGGGTTGTCATACTCCGCCAAAAGCTCGTTCATCTTTGTATCACAGGCTAGATATGAGTGACCATTTACTCTAACAGCGCACGCACCGCATATCGCTGAGCGGCAAGATGCTGTGAAATTTAACGTCGCATCTTTTTTTTGTTTGATATCAAGAAGCACTGTTAAAAGAGTCTTGCCTTTGATCTCTTCATTTGTTAGCTCATAAGTTGATTCATATTTTTTAGTTCCGTCAAAGCGGTCGATAATAATTTTCATCCCAGCTCCTTACTCTGGCTTTTTGCCGTCAAGTGAAAATATGCCTGTCACAACATCTTTGTAGCCAAGCTCCAACTTGCCGTCATTTAATGTAACGATGCTGTGTTTTAAGAAATTCGCATCATCTCTTTTTGGATAGTCCTCTCTTGTGTGAGCGCCGCGGCTCTCAAGACGATTTTGCGCTGCAAGGCATGCTGCACGAGAAAGAAGTATAAGGTTGCCAAGCTCGACATAGTCGGTAAATGCTGTATTCATGACTGGGTTTTGATTTGGCACTTTGATGGTATCGTATTTTGCTTGGATAGCTTCAAGGTTTTTAGAGAGCTGGTCTAGCTTGTCGCCTGTTCTAAAAATTCCCATTAAATCCCAGTTGTTTTTACCAAGCTCCTCGCGAAGCGCATACATGTCATTTACACCGCCCTCGCCTGTTGCTATGGCTTTAAATTTATCCTGCCACATTTTAGCTAGCTCTGAAGTCTTTTTGCCACTTGCAAATTTAGCATCTTTTGCGTATGCGCCAGCTCCTTTTCCAGCTAGATCGCCAGTTACAACTGCGTCAGTTAGGCTGTTTCCGCCAAGGCGGTTTGCACCGTGGATGGATACACATGAAGCCTCGCCACCTACATAAATTCCAGGGATTTTTGTGCTCATATCATCAAATTTTGCTACTTCTATACCGCCCATTGAGTAGTGAGCTGTTGGGCGAATAGGCACTGGTTGCTCGATTAGATCGATATTTTGGAAAAGCATAGCAGTGTGGCGAATTTTTGGAAGCTTTTTCATAATGGTATCTTTGCCAAGGTGGCGAACGTCACAAAGCACGTAAGCGCTCATGCCCTCGCCAAAGCCTCTACCCTCGCGAATTTCTGTCTCGATCGCACGAGCGACGACGTCACGAGGAGCTAGCTCCATCTTTTCATGATAGTTTTTCATAAAGCGCTCGCCCTTGTTGTTTAACAAGTATCCGCCCTCGCCGCGGGCTGCTTCAGTGATTAATGTGCCACCATTTTGAACGCCAGTTGGGTGAAACTGAAGCATCTCAGGGTCTTCAAAACCAAGACCCGCTTTAAGCGCAGCAGCGATGCCATCACCAGTTGCTATAAATGGAACTGATGTGCGGTTATAGAAAATTCTAGTGTATCCGCCAGTTGCGATGACTAGAGATTTGCAAAGAACTGGATAAATTTGACCATCTTGGATGTTGCGAAGAACGACGCCTTCGACCTTGCCGTCCTCAAGACCGATCTCAAGCAGCTCATGATCCATTAAAAATTTAACACCAGCTGTGATAGCGTCGTCAAGACAGGCGTGCATCAAAATGTGGCCAGTTTTATCAGCCGCGTAGTTACAGCGTTTTTTACTAGCGCCACCCATGAAGCGAAACGCAACATCACCATTATCTTTACGGGATACGTCGCCATTATCTATACGAGAAAAGAGCATGCCATTGTGGTCTAGCTCGTGGATGACTGCGCCTGCTGCCTCGCAAAATTTCACAACTGCATCTTGATCGGCAAGATAAGCCGCACCTTTAACCGTGTCATAAGCGTGAAGCTTGAAGCTATCGCCATTACTAAAGTCAGTAACGCCGTTTATTCCACCCTCCGCCATACAGGTCGCATTGCGAGATGGCATCATCTTTGTAGCAACAACAACGGTTGAGTTTGGGTATTGCTTGCGAACGGCTGTTGCTGCACGAAGTCCAGCACCGCCAGAGCCGATTATTAGCACATCAACAGATGGCAAGCCACTTTCATTGCCCTTTGGCAACTCACCAGCAAAAACATTGGTCGCACCAGCCGTTGTAGCTAGCGCACCTACGCTGATACAGGCACTTTGTAGAAATTCTCTTCTGGTAAATTTTTCACTCATTGATAACTTCCTATCTTAGTAAATTTTTAGCGTTTAAAACGCACCGCCAGTTCATTTCTTAATATTTTTTAAAACAACTATATTAATTAAATAATTAATAATGAAACATTACATTAAATTTACTTAAAAGAAACATAAAGATTTATTTTAGATTAAAAAATGAGAGCTGATATTAAAATCAAAAAGGATAAAATGGGCTTTTTTTGAGGCGCTTTATATAAATTTAGCGGTAGAAATTTTATAAGATACATAAAAATTTCTACCGATTTGAAGTTTATTTTTATTTTTGAGTTTTTAAGCTTTAGAAGCTCTTTTTTAGGATATTAGAAAGATAAATTTACTTTTATACTTAAATAAATATATTAAGTATAATAAATAACCTTATTTTTGTCCTATTATCAAAATTCACCCTTTTTCTTTTAGCTCGCTATCACTTAGCTTGTAGTTATAAAACCTCTCATAAAACTCTTTTGTTTTTTGCTCTAAATTTAGATCACTAAATTGCTCTGGGTAAAATGTCTTAGCCAGCCAAAGCGGATAGAGCGCACCTTCAGCACTTCTTACGCTCCAAAGATAAACGCCACTTGGCACTACAAAAATTTCTCCATTTTGCACAGCTTTTAGCTTGGCAAATGATGTGTTTTTAGCGATAGCATCGGCACTTTTTTGTGAATTTGTGATGATGATGTCTGGGTTAAAGATAATGACTTGCTCTTCATTTATCGCTTTTGAAATTTTAAAATCTCCATCGCTTAGCTCTGAGCTTAAATTTATACCACCAGCCACGCTAATATACTCTGCGCCGATATCTTTTGAGCTGATGGTGTTAAAGTTTCCTGAGTTGTAGTTAAGCACTAAAACTCTCTTTTTTGGCGTTAAATTTGCCGTTTTTTGGCTTACAAATTTTATGTTCTCGTTAAAATAGTCATTAAACTCGCGCGCCCTTTTTACGCTCTTTTCGCCCCAAATTTCAGCGATCTTGCTAAAGCTATCCTGTATCTCTTTGATGCTTTGAAATTTATATATCTTCACAACCGCGATGTCAGCGCTCTCTAGCTGAGCCTTGCTATTTTCATCAAACATCATACCAACTGGCCCAAAAACAACTTGCGTTTTTGACGCGATAATAGTCTCGACGCTGCTACTTAGCATGCCACTTTTATTGTCGTTACACTTTATATTTGGAAAAATTTTTAACATTAGTGGAGGCAGTTTTGGTGCACCGCTAATTATATGATCTTCGTTGCCAAGCATAGCAGATACCTGCACAAAAGCCCCTATCAAAGGCGTCGCACGCTCGATCACGTCAGGCACTTCTACCTTTTTATTGTCGCTATCAAGCACCACTCTTGCTTGCAAACTAACAAGCAAAAAAGCCAAAAGCAAAATTTTCTTAAACATATCTTCTCCTTTCAATCCACCATCACACAAGAGTAATGCTCGCGCTCATCGATGATATTTTTCACCACTCGTATATCTACGCCGTAAATTTTTTTTAAATTTTCGCCATTCATCACCTCACTAGCCTTGCCGTAGATGTAGTTTTTATCACGCCCAAGCATCGCGACCTTTGCATTTAGATAAAAGACCTGCTCTGGCTGATGTGAGGTTAGGATGATGATGTAGCCTTGCTTTGCGAGCTTTTTTATCTCTTTTAAAACTCGCATTTGATTACCAAAGTCTAAATTTGCTGTTGGCTCGTCAAGTAGCATCACCTTTGAGCGTTGCGCTAAGGCCCTAGCTATCAGCACCATTTGCCGCTCGCCGCCACTTAGATCGGTGTAAATTTTATCTTTAAAGCTCTCTAAATTTAGCGTCTTTAACGCATCTAGCGCTATCTTCTCATCATCTTTGCTAGGGCGTTCAAATATACCAAGTCTTGCATTTGCGCTCATCATCACCACGTCAAAAACGCTAAAGGCAAATGGCGGTGTGTGAGCTTGCGGGACGTAGCTTATAAAGCTTGCTCGCTCTTTCTCACTCATCTTTAGCGCGTCTTTGCCGTCTATTAAAATTTCGCCCCCAAGTGGCTTTAAAAAGCCAAGTATCGTCTTAAACGTCGTCGTTTTGCCAACGCCATTGCTACCAAGCAGGCAAAAGATGTCGCCATCTTGTAAATTTGCATTGAAATTTTCTATAATGACCTTTTTGTCGTAGCCACAGTTTAAATTTTTTATCTCAAATTTCACGCAAAACCCTTTTTGCTCTTATAGAGCAGATAGACAAAAAGAGGTGCGCCAACTAGCGAAGTGATGACGCCAAGCGGGATCTCGCTTGCCATTAGGCTGCGTGAAGTGGTATCAACTATCAGTAAAAATAGCCCTCCGCCAAGCAGCGAAGCTGGAAAGAGCGTGATGAAATTTGCTCCCACGACAAAGCGCATGATGTGAGGGATGACAAGCCCTACCCAGCCCACGATACCGCAAAATGAGACGCAAGTAGCGGTTAGAAGCGTTGAGGCGATGATGATTATGATGTTATAAAATTTCACATTTAGCCCCATCGCCCTAGCCTCTTCTTCGCCAAAACTAAGCGTGTTTAGCTTGTAGCGAAGCATAAAAAGTGGCACAAGACAGATCATAACTACGCAAAAAAGCAGAGCCAAATTTTTATATCCGCCACTTCTTGCAAGGCTTCCCATTAGCCAAAAAGTAACTTCTGGCAGCTTATCTTCGCTGTCGGCTAGAAATTTTATAAGCGAGCTAAGCGCTCCAAAAAGAGATGAGATAACGATGCCAGTTAGAACCATCACGAGTAAATTTAGCCTGCCTTTTGCGATGACACTGCTTATAAAAACGACAGCAAAAACCGCAAACAGACCGCAAGCAAATGCGCTAAGCTGCACGCCTATGTAGTTAAAATTTAAGATGATAGCCACGCTCGCCCCCACAGCTGCGCCACTTGAGACGCCAAGGATGTCAGGCGAAACTAGAGGGTTTTTTAAAAGACCTTGATAGACAGCTCCAGAGCTAGCAAGCGCTGCTCCAACTAAGATGGCAAAAAGTACCCTTGGCAAGCGAATGAGCGTAAAGACCGTATATCCTTGCTCGTCGCTTGGTTGCTCGTTTAAAATGCCTGATCTTATAAACTCAAAAATTTGAGCGTAGCTTATCTCGTAGCGTCCGATACCTAATGAAAAAAAGAGCACCAGCAAAAGAAGCGCAAATAATGCGAAAATGATCTTTTTGCTACTCAAATTTCATCTCCCGCACGTCCCACCAGATAAGATAGCTCTTGGTTTCTCTTTTAAATTTAAAGCCGCTTTTGGTCTTTGTGAGGTAGCTTTTTACATTTTCTTTATAAATTTCTTCTTTTTCGGGCGCGATCTCGCCTACGAATCTAAAATAAGAAAACGCCTCTTCAAGGCTAGCAAAATCCCTCTCAAAAATGGTGTCTATTATCTTTAAATTTGGATTTGCTCCCATGTCGTAAGCGATGTTAAAGATAAAGCTATAGCCAAATCTCCTATCGCTAAGACCTGCCTCTTTTTCATCTTTTATCCCTTTTAAGAAGTCTTGCCAGATATCTTTTAGGCTCGGATGATCTGGCAAAAACGAGGTCATCACGACATATTTTTTAGCAAATTTGCAAAGCTTTTTTATATCAAAAAGCCCAACCGAGCGTGATGCTAGCACGATGTCATGTTTTGGCAAGCCCTTTATGCTCGCCTCATCACTCCAGTCTTTTTGGATGAAATTTATATTTTTTACTCCAGCCTCTTTTGCATTTTTTTTAGCGTATTCAAGCATTTTTGCAAACGGATCTAGCGCACTAACGCTCTTTGCTAGCTTTGCAAGTGGCAAGCTAAGCCTTGCTGGACCACATCCCACGTCAAGCACGCTGTCATCTTTTGTGATAGGTAAATTTGACAGCAAATTTAGCGTAGAAGCCGTCTCCATGCCGGTCATCTCGTTATACATATCTGTGTAATCATCCCAATTTACACCACCATCTTTGCCTTTTACTTTTTGCAAAGTAGGCGAAAATACTCTCTAAAATCGCTTGATAATCAACCAGCCCTTGCATCTTTTCTCCCTTTGGTTATTTAAATTTACCCTACGAAAAGGGCAAATTTAAAGAGCCTAAAGCCAAAATAAATTTGGCTTTGGTTTTTAGAATTTAACTTGAGCTGAAAGCATGAAGGTTCTGCCATAGCCTCTAAACATGCTTGCGCCAGAATAACTGCTTGGAACAGATCCATCAAGATCGCCAGAGAAGATGCTGACCCAGTATTTTTTATCAAATACGTTATTTACATTAAATCTAATAGATGTCTCTTTACCTATCCAAGCTTTTGTAGTGTATCTAGCACCAAGATCGGTTGTAAAGTATCCGCTTACGCTTGCAGTATTCATCTCATCCACATAGCGTTTGCCTGTGTAGTGAAAATTTGTTGTAAATGCAAATTTATTTGTACCAGGAACTGCATAATCAAATAACATATTTGCTTGAACTTTTGGCTCACCAACGATAGTTTTTCCAACTACTTTTTGATTTGCTGATTTATGCATTTTTGGATCTATAAATGTTATACCACCATAAGCACTTAAACTATCCATTATCTTTCCGCCAGTTGTAAATTCGATTCCTCTATTTCTTTGATCACCTTGTTTGCCAAATATTCCATTAACCTCATAATAAGTTGGTCTTGTTATTTGGAACACAGCAGCACTAAAGTCGATCTCATTTACTCTAGTTTTTACACCTAACTCATATTGTTTGCTTCTGTAAGGATTGAAACTAATAGTTTGTCCATATAGAGGGTGAGTAATATCGTATCCAGGCTTTTCATAAGTTTTAGATGCGCCATCCTTTAAGCTATCAGCATAGGTAAAATACACATTAAGATCTGGCATTACCTTATATATTACGCTTCCGGCCCAGCTTATGCCATCTTTTTTATAATCAGTCTTTTTAAACCAAGTGTTTGAAGCTGATAGTATAACATTTAAACTATCATTAAGAGCGATATCATCGACTACTGAAATGTTTTTCATATCTGTTAGCAGTGATTTCTTTTTTTCACTTGACCATCTATATCCATTTAGCTCAGTAGCAAAGTTATGTTTGATGCTTCCGGTATTAAAATCAGTCTGAGCTTTTAAAAATGCACTAGGTACAGTAAATACACTATCGCCATTTCTACTTCTAATAGCCTTTTGCCATTGATAGCCACCTTCAAGATACCATCTATCAGTTGGAGCATATTTAAATTTACCACTAGCTGTTATGGTCCTCATAAATCTCTCACCATTAGTTTCTGTAGTTACATCTGAAAAACTAGGCATACCATGATACTTAACACCAATTATTTCTCCTCTTCGTCTAACAGGAGAGTATCCTTGATATATTCCATCTTTACTTGCAAAACTAACACCATTATAATAGCCACCCATAGTGTGTTTGTAGTAGCTAAAATTTGTCTCAAACGTCAAGTCATCAGTTGGATAAAAATCAAGTCCTATAGAAGCTAAGCGGCGTGAAGTTTTACTATCTTTTGGCTCTCTTTCTCCATCTGTATAATAAAATACTCCGCGGTAGCCTATTTTTTCAAATTTATTTGATGTATCAAATCCTACACCCAAATTTCCACGAGAGATATAATTTGTCCAAATAGCGTTGTAATCAGCAACAGGACGCTTGCGAGAGTAGCTAAAAATACCTGCTGGATCTTGTCCACCATATAGTGAGCCAGCAAGTCCGTTTTGAATTTGTAAGCTCTCAAACATTACCATAGGGATAGCTGTCGTAGAAACTGCGTAAAAGCCGTCCCAAAGGACGTTACCTACGACTGAGCCTTGAAAGCCACGAGTTTGTGGGCGACCCATTTCGCCACCGCCACGATACTGAAGTTGTGCTGATGGAAAATATTTAACAGCTTCATCAAAAGCTTGAACGCCTTGGTTATCAAGAACCTCTTTTGAGATCGTATTTACTTGATAAGGCATATCTATAACTTTTTTATCAGCCAAAGGACCAGCGGCTACTCTTTTGTTTAAAATTCCCTCATCGATACCACTCTCGCTGATGTTGTCACCGACTGAATTTACTTCAATACCCTCAAGCTTTGTCGTTTGCACAGCAAAAACTTGACTTAAAAAAACCACTGCACGTCACGAGTGCAGCACATGTTGCAACCGAGATTTTGTAACTCAATTTTTACTCCTTTTATAAAAATTTTACGTCTGAAATGTTACTAAAACAAATCTTAAATATAATTTATTAATTTATTAAATATTTAAAAATACATTTTATTTAAGAAAGCTAAAATAAGGCATTATGAGAACGATTTTTAAAAATTTCATAGCTTTGATAAGATAAATAAAAACTATAAATATAATCTTTTATATCGAAAAATTATGCTTAAAATTTTAAGAAAAGTAATAATTGATTTTTCTGTTTATAGTAGAATTTTGGCTAAAAATTAGCCAAAAATTTATTTCAAAAGCTCTTTTGCGTATTTTAGACCTAGCTCGTAAGCTTTAGCATTTGCTTCTTTGACCTTAGCTGGTACGCTTGCTAACATCTCTTCACACACTAAATTTTCATCCATACATTTACTCATAGCCACCGCCACGCCAAGGGCGACGACACTTTGAGTGATGACATTTCCGACCTCGTCTTTTGCGATAGAGATGATAGGGATTTCATAAATTTTCCAGCGCTTTTTATCCTCATCGCTCACTTTTACCAAATTTGGCTCGACAACGATCGCTCCGCCCTCTTTCACGCCGCTTTTAAAGGCGTTGTAGCTTATCTGTGCGGTGGCAAGCATAAAGTCTATCTCGCCCTCGTTTGCATAAGGGTATAAAATTTCTTTCTCATCAAGTATGATATCGACTTTTGTTGGGCCGCCACGCACCTGAGATGTGTAGGTAGAGGCCTTCACGCCGTATCCACCTGCTTTTATCTTGGCAGCTGAGAGGATCTCGCCTGCTAGTATGACGCCCTGCCCGCCAACGCCGACAAATCTTAATTGTGACTTCATGCTAGCTCCTCAAAATTTATCGCTTCATTGCTCATAGCAGCCTTTCTTACCTTGTCGTAAGCCTTGGTGTATTCGATCTTTTCTTCATCTTTGTGCAGCACGCCAAGTGGGAAAATGCCCCTTTTTTCTTCGTCACTTAGCATGTCAAATTTGACCTTACTCGTCGTGCGGCCCTTTATCCACTCTAAATTTTTCACCGCCTCGCCCATTTTGTTTTTACGACCTAAATTTATATGGCAGTTTGAAAATACATCAAAAAAGCTGTATCCATCGTGACTAAATCCCTCTACAAAGAGCTTTGTAAGCTTCTCTGGCTCGATGACGCTTCCACGCGCGACAAAGCTAGCACCTGCAGCGGTTGCGAGCTTACAGGCGTCAAAGCTAGGATCGATGTTGCCGTATTGTGCTGTGACCGTCCACATGCCTTTTGGCGTGGTTGGGCTGGTTTGTGAGTTGGTTAGCGCGTAGATGAAGTTGTTGATTAAGATGTGATTTAGACCGATATTTCGGCGGCATCCATGTATCGTGTGGTTGCCTCCGATCGCTAGTCCGTCGCCATCGCCAGTTACCACGATGACATGCTTGTCTGGGTTTGCCATCTTTACACCAGTCGCATAAGCTACGGCTCTGCCGTGAGTTGTGTGGATGGTGTTGCAGTCGAGATATCCGCTAAAGCGACCAGAGCAGCCTATACCTGAGACCACGCAAACGTCGTTCATGTCCCAGCCCATGGTGTCTATTGCGCGGATGAGCGCCTTTAGTATGACGCCGTCGCCGCAGCCCCAGCACCAAAGAGTAGGCATTTTATCTGTTCGTAAATATTTATCGTAATTAAAAGCCATAAATTTCTCCTATCTTCACCTCGATTTCGCTTGGGCTTATCGGTCTGCCGTTTGCTTTTAGCAGTTTTGCAAAGTCATCTCTTAAGATGATCTTTGAAATTTCGCCACTATACTGGCCTAAATTTAGCTCGCAAACTAAAATTTTGCTAAATTTGCCTGATATCTCTTTTAGCTTTTTAGCTGGAGCTGGGAAAAGTGTAAGTGGTTTAAATAGCCCAACTTTTAGCCCATTTTCACGTAAATTTAATATCGCTTGCTTGGCTGAAAGTGCCACACTTCCAAAGGCGATGATGCAAATTTCAGCGTCATCAAGCATAAACTCTTCAAATTTTTCGCACTCGTCAGTGTGTAAATTTATCTTATCAAATAGCCTATTCATCGAGCTTTCAACGATCTTGCCATCTTCTGTTGGAAAGCCAGTAGCGCCGTGATGAAGCCCTGTTATATGGTAGTGATAGCCTTTAAAGAAAGGATTTAGTGTGGCTGGCTCATCATGCGCAGCCTCGTAAGGCTTATACTCTTTTGGCTCGCCGCTAAATTCTCTTCTTTTATAAATTTCTAGCTCGCCTATCTCTGGCAGGCGCACTCTTGCTTGCATGTGACCTATAGTCTCATCAAGTAGCAGCATAACTGGCGTCATAAACCTAGCTGCGAGGTTAAAGGCTCGCACCGTTTGCGTATAGCACTCTTCTAGGCTGCTAGGGGCTAAAACTATCATATTTACATCGCCGTGAGTTGGGTTTTTAGCCTGCAAGATATCGCCTTGTGCGACTCTGGTTGGTAGGCCAGTTGAAGGGCCGCCGCGCATGACGTTTACGATGACAAGTGGTATCTCAGCGATAAAGCCAAGGCCTATTTGCTCAGCCTTTAGTGAAATTCCGGGTCCAGAGCTAGCAGTCATCGCTTTAGCGCCACTCGCACTTGCACCAAGAGCTACTGAAATGCCAGCTATCTCATCTTCCATTTGTATAAATGTGCCACCATTTTTTGGTAAAAGCACGCTTAGCTCGTGGGCGATCTCGCTGCTTGGAGTGATAGGATATCCGCCAAAGAAGTTACAGCCGCACTCGACCGCAGCCCTTGCCACTAGGGCGTTTCCAGTTGATACTACCTCTCTCATACGCTCTCTCCAAGCTTTGCAAATTTATTTGCCTTTACGGCCGCAGCTCGCTCTTTACTCTCAGGCGTTAGCTTTGCAAATTTAAATCCCTTTTCCGCCACATAAATGGCAAAATCAGGACAGTGAAGCTCGCAGTCTCGACATCCTATGCATGAGTCAGCATAGACGACCTCTATCATCTTGCCAAGCACCGCCTTTGGCTCAAGTCTCATCGCTAGTACGCCTGCTGGGCAGTAGCTCACACAGACATCACAGGCTTTACACCTGCTCTCATCGACCCAAACAGGTACATTTTCTTTTACTATCATCTATATTCCTAATCCAAATTTTCTTTTAAAAATTTAATGTTTTTTCTAATATCAGCTTCGCTTTTACTTAGCTGCTCTTGCTCACTTTCATTTATATTTAGCTCTAAAATTTCTTTTAAGCCCTCACGTCCAAGCCTTACTAGCCTACCGCAACTTAGCTCATCATCAAGAAGCACGCTAGCACTTAAAATTTCATCACTCTTGCTCATGATCGCTTCACACATCTTCACAACAGCAGCTGCTGGTGCGTAATAAGCTGAAGTGCCAAGGAGTTTAACGATCTTTGCGCCACCTGTACTTGTCTCTTTTTTAAGAGTTGTTAGCTCATTTTCGTTTAAATTTTCGCTGATATTACTAGCAGATACGATCATCTCATCATTGTGAGCGCCAATTATCTTTGTCTTTAGCTCTTTTGCATCTTTATCTTTTAGAAGTGCTAGCTCATATCTGCATCTTGCGCCATCCAGCTCGCCAGCCATGCCAACCACTTTATTTTTACTAAAACCGCTAAATTTATGAGCCGTCCAGACCATCACATCAAGCGGATTTGTCACGACAATTATCACCGCATTTGGTGCAAATTTTGCGATATTTTGAGCTGTTTGTTTTACGACTACGGCATTTTTAAGAAGCAAGTCCTCTCTTGTTTGACCCTCTTTTCTTGGGCTTCCAGCAGTTACCACTACGATATCACTGCCCTCTATTAGCATAAAGTTATCGCCACCGCAAACGGTAGTTTTAGCATTAAAAACGCAGCTTGACTGCGCTAGATCGATCGCTTTTGCACGTGCCACATCACCAAATATATCCACAAGCGCGATCTCATCGCAAACTTCTCTCATACAAAGCGCATAAGCTATGCTTGCACCGACGTTTCCAGCTCCAACTATACTTATTTTCATTTTCTTATCCTATTATTTGATTTAAAATTTTACTTGGTCTCATGACCTCATTTGCCCTCACTTCATCTGGCAAATAATATCCGCCAAATTCCACGCTTGCACCATCATTTTGTCTTATTTCTTTTAAAATTTCGTTCTCATTTTTCTCTAGCTCGTTTGCTAAATTTTCAAAAACTTTGCTTAAAATCCCGCCACTTTTTGCCATTTCTCTTGCCCAAAATAGTGCCAAATAAAAGTGCGACTCCCTGGTATCAAGAGTGGCATTTGGCGTTTTGTTTTCATCTAGATAGCTAGCAACCGCTCTATTTAGCGCATCACTTAGTTCTTTTGCCTCTTTTTTTTGCTTAGCAAATGCTAAATGTTCAAGCGAAGCACTAAGTGCTAAAAACTCGCCAAGACTATCCCAAAGTAAGTGATTTTTCTCTTTTAGCTCTTTTACAAGCGTTGGGGCCGTTCCGCCAGCACCTGTTTCAAACATCGCTCCACCAGCAAGTAGCGGCACAACTGAGAGCATTTTAGAGCTGCCACCTAGCTCAAAGATCGGGAAAAGATCGGTTAAATAATCTCTTAAAACGTTACCAGTGACGCCTATGACATCTTTGCCAGCTCTTATCAAGCTAAGCGTTTTTGCAGTCGCTTGCTCGTAGTTTAAAATTTCAAATTTTACGCCAGCGCTAGCAAATTTCTCTCTAAATTTTTCAAATTTAGCTATCAAATTTCTATCGTGAGCACGGCTACTATCTAGCCAAAATACAAGCTCATCTTTTGAAATTTTGCCTCTTTTTAAAGCAAGCTCAAACCACGCATTTATCGCATCGTCTTTTGCCTGCGTCATCCTAAAAATGTCGCCACTTTTAACACTAAATTTAAAGACATTCTCGCCAGCCTCATCAAAAACTACAAATTCTCCGTCTTCTTTTGCAATGAAAGTCTTATCGTGGCTGCCGTATTCCTCGGCCTTTTTAGCCATTAACCCCACGTTTGCCACGCTGCCGATCTTGCTCACGTCAAGTGCGCCATGCTCCTTAAAGTCCGCTACGCAAGCCTCATAAACCCTAGCGTAGGTCCTATCTGGGATCATGCAAAGCGAGAAATTTAGCTCGCCGCTTCTATCTTTTACCTTGCCAGAGTTTCTAATAAGCGCTGGCACGGAGGCATCGATGATGACGTCATTTGGCACATCAAAGTTGCTAGCACTTTCATTTAATGCCCAAATTTTTGCCTTTTTGCTAAAAATTTCATCAAATTTAGCCAAAATTTCATCTTTATTTTTAAGAGTTGAAATTTTAGAAAACATATCTTTTAGTCCGTTTTTTGCCTCCACGCCGTGAGTCTTAAATTCTTCGCCGTATTCAGTAAAAACCTCTTTAAAATAGCTTTTTATCGCATGAGCAAAAATTACTGGATCACTAACTTTCATCATCGTACATTTTAGGTGCAGACTCAAGGTCAAATTCTCTTTTTTTGCCTCTTCAAAGCAGTTTTCATAAAATTTATCTAGCTCATCTACACTTAAATATGTGGCATCTACTATTTCACCGCTTTGCACAGCAAGCTCTTTTAAAAGCTCTTTTTTGCCATCCAAACTTATGAAATTTACATAAAATTTCTCATCTTTACTAGCGATGATTGAGCGCTCATTCTCATAAAAATCGCCCTTTTGCATGTAGCAAATTTTTGTCTTATTTGCCTTGTTCCAGTCGCCGTTGCTGTGTGGATGCTTTTTGGCAAATTCTTTAACTGGTGGCAAGACTCTTCTATCTGAGTTTCCTTGTCTAAGAACTGGATTAACCGCGCTGCCAAACACTTTTTGGTATTTTTTAGCAACCTCTTCGTCGTAGTCTGTGATGATTTCATCTGGATAAAAAGGCACATTTATGCCCTTGCTTCTTAGCTCATCAATAGCCGCTTTTAGCTGAACGAGCGTAGCTGAGATGTTTGGCAGTTTTATGATATTTGCCTCTTTGTGAGCGGTCAGTTCGCCCAAAAGTTCTAGCTCATCAGCCTTATTTAGTCCAAGCTCTTTGCTAAAAAGAGATAAAATTCTCCCAGCTAGGCTAATATCGGCCCTAGTTATGCTAATGTCAGCGCGTGATAAAAAGATCTTTACGATAGGAAAGAGAGAGTAGCTTGCAAATAGCGGTGCTTCGTCAGTTTTGGTCCAGATAATGTCACTCATTTTAGCCCTTTTAGTTTTTTAAAATTTATCACTTTCTTTATTAAATCTCGTTGTATTTTAGGCATTTGCCGCAAATTCTAGCTCTATTTTCCTATATTTTGGTTGTGCTCGCTTAAGGTTTTTGAAAAAATGTGTTTTTTCGCCTTTTTATCAAGCACAAAGTATAAATAATCGCTCTTTGCAGGGTTTATCGCCGCTTTGATCGCACTTATCGAGACCGAGCAGACTGGACTTGGCGGGATACCATCGTTTAGATATGTATTAAACTCGCTCATATCGCTTCTTATGCGCTCAGCCGTGATCACATCATGTGAATAAATTCCGTAGTTTAGTGTGCCGTCCATCTGCAACCTCATGCCCTTATTTAGGCGGTTATAAATGACTGAGGCGACAAGTGGCATCTCAGCGTCGTTTGCCGCTTCTTTTTGAATGATCGAAGCGATCGTTAAAATTTTAAACCATTTTTTCTCATTGTATTCGCCAAAAATTTTATTGCTGATCTCGCTTTGAGCCTTTTTTGATGAATTTACAAGATAAAAAGCAAGGTGCCTTTCGCTGATACCTATTGGGATTTTGTATGTATTTGGCATCAAAAAGCCATCACTCACTGGAGCAAGGGCGTTATATTCGCTGTTTAATTTGACTGGATCAAGTCCTAGCTGGGCGGCGATCTGGTTTAAAAAAACGATAGTCGTTTCGCCTGGTATTAGCGTTATCTCGGTTAAAGCCGCTTTTGACTTTGCAAGTTTTTTTAAAAAATCAACCCTTGAAATTTTATCTTGACCGATCTCTATCCAGCCAGATTGCGGAGGGCCGATAAAAAGTATGGCGTATTTGTCTATCACGCTTAAGTTAAAGTTGCGATTAGCTAAATAAGATATAATCTCGCCCACACTTCCCTTTGGTATAAAAACGACCTTGCTTGTGTTTATAGGGCGTGCCAAATAGACAAAAACACTTAGGAAAATGATGGCTACGATATCAAAAAAAATGTCTAAATATGGCTTTTTCATAAAATTTTTTATCATCTTGATTCTTTCATTTATCTTGCTTTTAAAATACGGCATAAAAATTAACGATTTCGAGTTTTACGGCGTAAAATTGGAGCAATTATATATAAAATTAGATAAAAAAATAATTGCAAGAGCAAAGCAGATAAAGCTCCCAAATTTTAAGAAAGAAAGCAAGCAAAAAAGCAGCAATGAGCGCCTTTTAAATCTTAGTAAAAGCGTAGATTTTATAGATACGATTTTTCAAGAAATTTCACTTGAAAATGTGCAAATAGGCGATGATTTTAAACTAAAAATTCTATTTTTGGATGATATATTTTTTGTTGATAGCCCTTATTTAAACGTGGATATTAAATTCCAAAACGAACAGCAAGACGGAATAGATCTTTTTAGTGTTAGAAATTTAAGCTTTAAGGATTTTAACGTCAGCATTAGCGGCGAAGGGAGTGCAAATTTTGATAAAAATGACTATAAATTTGAGGGAAATTTCACTTCTCATGAGCTGCATGGTAAGCTAAATTTTGCCCTAAAAGATACATTTTTAACTTACAAAGCTTACGATGTCGAGGCTGGAAGCATTAAAAACTTCATTGATGAGCTTGACAGACGCATAGAGCTAAATGGTGAAGTTAAAAACTGGATATATGGATACATCGTTGCTGATGATTACGAGCTTAAAGAGATAAATGGTAAGGTGGATCTAGCTAAAAATAACTTTTATCTAAATGACCTAAATGCCACCGCAAATACTAAAAATTTGCTCGTTAAATTTGAAAAAGGCTTGCCAGCCGTAAATGTAGGCGAGGCAAATATCACGCTTAAAAACTCAAAGCTTAAATTTGATCTTATTTCACCTATTTACAAGGGCAAAAAACTTGATGGCTCAAGCGTTGCTATAAATAATATCTTTGATGAAAAAAGCGCAAATTTAGAGCTACTTATAAAGATAAAATCGATCTATGATGAAGCAATAAATGAGATATTAAAAGCCTATAAGATCATCGTGCCAGTAAGGCAGCTTAGCGGAAAAATGGATGCTAGCTTAAAAATTTTGATAAAGCTTGATGAGAAAAGCTTAGAAAATTTTGACGAAAAAAGCGTCATTGCAAATGGAGAATTTAAGCTAAGTGATGCGGTTTTAGAGATTGCTGGAAGTAAATTTAATACCAAAAATGCTCTCGTAAAGCTTATAAATACGACAAATTTAAGTATCGATGCTACTGGCTTTGGGCTTGAGTTTTTTAAGGCAAATGCCAAGGCTGATATAAATTTACAAAAAAGTACTGGCGAGATAAAAGGTGTGATAGAAAGCTTTGATCTAAAAGAGAAAAATGATGAAATTTTGGCCTTTAAAAATGAGCCATTTAGCGCATTTTTAGACTTTAGCAAGGCTGATGAAACTTTGCTTAAGATAGAGCCATTTGGGCTTGATATGAGCTTTGGCAGTGAAAGTAAAATAGCAACAAAAAATAGTAAATTTTTCATAGAGAACTCACCTGTTTTAAAGCAAAACGGTGTGCGTGGTTTTGATGAACTTAGTATAAAAAGCAAGGATTTTACTGATCTTGAAATTTTTGCCAAAGGAGCAAACTTTGATTTGCCGTTTTTAGATAAAAATGGCTCAAAGTACGAAAATGACGATCTTAAAATTTTAGTCTCAAAAGCTGGCGTAAAGGTAGATAGCGCAAGTAAAAAGCTAAGCCTAGACATAAAAGAAAAAGCCATAAGCGTAAAAACTAAAGATCTAAATTTGCTAGTGCTTGACGATAACAAAACCAGCGAGCAAAGCACGCCGCTTGAGCTTTTAGCAAAAAATGGCGATATCATTTTAAGGGATCTAAACAAGACCTTGCCATTTACCAGCTTTAGCGCCGAGAAAAAGGACAAAAGCACCTCGCTAAATGGGCTAGCAAAACAAGGAAGAGTTGGCTATTTTAACGATGAAAAAAGTATAAATTTAGACGCAACCGACATAAGCGGAGAATTTATCAACGACCTTTTTGGCATCAAGAGCTTTGAGGGTGGTAAATTTCGCCTAAAAATGCTTGGAGAAAACTCGAAGAATTTCAAAGCTGAGGTGAGATTTTTTGATACTTTTTTAAAGGATTATATCTTTTATCAAAGGCTACTTAGCTTTTTAAACTCCGTTCCATCTCTTCTTAGTTTTAAAACACCTGATTTTAACGACAAGGGCTTTACTGTTAAAAATGGTAAAATTTTACTCACTAGAAATGGCGATATGATCAAGTTTTTGGCGATTGAAATGATAGGCACAAGTGCTGATATCGGCGGACGTGGTACGATCGACCTAAAGAGTAAAAAGATAAACATCGACCTTGAGCTAAAGTTACTAAAAGACGCTAGCAGTATCATTGATAAAATTCCACTGGTAAATCAAATAATCCTTGGCAAGGATCGCTCGCTCTCAACTGTCATCGCCATACGAGGCACTACCGATGAGCCTGAGTACTCGACGCAGATCCTGCAAGACGCCCTGCTCTCGCCACTAAAGATAATAAGAAACGTGATTCAGGCTCCGTTTTTGATATTTGAGTAGTTTAAATCTGTAACGCACGAAAATTATAGAAAAATTATTGGCTGCTTCTAAAGCCAAGAGTGGCACTCATTTTTGATTATTTATATTATCCTCGGCTCGCAAAGCGCGTAAAAAGGATATCGAAAGCTAAAGATCAAGGTTTTGGTAGCTATTTTTTTGATACTAGTGCTATTAAAATATTTTGATAAAAAGCATGAAATTTTACATATAAAAATATGTAAAATTTACTTCATCTCAAGGCGCATCAGATACATATCCTCGCCGTCAGTTACCTTTAAATTTTGGCTCTTGCACTTTGGACAGGTGAAGTCATTTTCGCTAAGCTCCCCACTAAATCCACAATCCAAACACTCAATAACAATGCCTTGTAAATTTATGACAAGCTCAGCGTTTTCACAGATCGTGCCAGCCTTATAAACGTCAAATGCACTCTGCAAATAATGAGGCTCTACTCCGCTTAAACGACCAACCTTTATCTCGATCTTGCTTATCTCTCTGGCATTTTCTTTGGCGGCGTTTTTCTCACAAAGGCTAACTAAATTTTGAACGATACTAAGCTCGTGCATTAGCAGATCCTTGGTAGTAGCTCGCCCTTTGGCGGCTCGAGAAATCTTCTTGATTTATAGGCGTTTTCGATAATGACACGCTCGTTTTTGGCTTCCATTACCTCGCCTATTATCATCGCGTTTTTATCAAATTCTCTTAAAATTTTAAGTGCCTCTTCAGCCTGACTCTCATCAACTGCCATCACAAAAGTGCCCTCATTTGCGAGCTCATAAGGCTCAAATCCAAATAGCTCACAAACGCCCATCACTTCGTCTGCGACCTTGATCTTTTCTTCAAAAACCAAGATGTCAAATTTAGCAAATTTAGCCCATTCATTTAGCACTGCACTTAGTCCGCCTCTAGTCGCATCACGCATGCACTGCGGTTTTATACCAGCCTCAAATAGCCTCAAAGCAACCTCTTTTAGGCTCTTGCAGTCACTTTTTAGATCAAGTCCAAGCTCAAATTCCTCTCTTGCAGCAAGCACCACGCCGCCGTGTCTGCCAACATCTCCAGAGATTAAAATTTTAGCCCCAGCTTTTAAATTTTTAAGCTCCACACCCTCGCAAACTATCTCACCGATGCCTGCTGTGTTTATGAAAATTTTATCACATTTACCCTTTGGCACGACCTTTGTATCGCCACAAACTACGCTCACACCGCTATCTTTGCAAGTTTTTGCAAGCGAGCCAAGCACGTGCTCAAGCTCCTCTATACTTAGCCCCTCTTCAATGATGAGCGAGCAGCTTAGGTATTTTGCGCTTGCTCCAACCATCGCTAGGTCGTTTATCGTACCGCAAGCTGCAATCTTGCCGATATTGCCACCATTAAAAAAAATGGGAGTTACCACAAAGCTATCAGAGCTAAATGCGATCTTGCCATTTAAATTTAGTATCGCCGAGTCGTTACTCTGCCTTAAAATTTCATTATCAAAAATTTTAAATATCGTCTCGTTTATAAGAGAGTTCATTTCCTCGCCGCCGCCGCCGTGGCTTAGCATTATCTTTTTCATTAAATTCCTTAACCAACTCTTGCGTATTTAAAATATGCCGCACAAGCGCCCTCGCTTGAGACCATGCACGATCCTATCGGATTTTGTGGGTTGCAAACTTTGCCAAAGACTTTACACTCTGTTGGCTTTGCTAGCCCTCTTAAAATTTGCCCACAAATGCAAGCCTTGCTCTCACCAGCGCTATCTACGCTGCAGTCAAACTGCACTCTGGTGTCAAGATAGGCAAACTCATCTCTTAGCTTCATGCCGCTTTGCGCTATCTCGCCAAGGCCTCTCCAGACAAAGTCGCACGGCTCAAAGTACTTAGCTATGAGCTCTTTTGCTCTTAAGTTGCCCTCTTCTTTGACAGCCCTTGCGTACTCGTTATAGACTTCATAAGTGCCTGCGTTTTGCTGACGGACTAAATTTAGCACACTTGCCATGATGTCAAGTGGCTCAAAACCGCTAATGGCTATCGGTCTTTTAAACTCATCTGCTAACTCTTTATAAATTTTACTGCCAGTGATGACGCTTACGTGGCTTGGGCCTAAAAATGCGTCTATCCTCACGTTTTCGTCGCTCATTATGGCTCTAACTGGAGCTGGGACGGTTACGTGATTTATATGAAAGTATAAATTTTTAATACCCTCTTGCACCACTTTTTCAACTAAATTTGCGCTCATCGGAGTCGTCGTCTCAAAGCCGATCGCAAAAAATATGACCTTTTTGTCTGGATTTTGCTTAGCGATATTTAGCGCATCAAGTGGCGTGTAAAGTGCTCTTATGTCGTGCCCTTCTCCGCGAAGCTTTTGTAAGCTTGTCTTTGAGCCAGGCACTCTTAGCATGTCAGCTAGCGTGCAAAAGATCACATTATCCATGCTAGCTAGCTTACAGGCCTCATCTATGCGGCTCTTTGGCATCACGCAAACTGGACAACCTGGGCCATGGATAAAATTTATATGCTCTCCCACCAAACTTGGTAGTGCAAATTTCATAATGCTGTGCGTATGGCCGCCACAAATTTCCATGATATTTAGGGGCTTTATACTCTCTTTTTTTATGAGTTTTGAAAGTGCAAGGATTAAATTTTTATCGCGAAAGTCATTGATAAGATCCATCAAATTTTCCCCGCGTTCATATCATCAGCGATCTTTTGATAGACCTCTAAGCTTTCAAGCGCAAACTGTGTATCGATCTTTTGCATAGCGTAACCTACGTGAATTAGCACATATTCGCCAACTTTTACCTCTTCAGAGATGAGATCAAGGCTTACCTTTCTAGTAACACCCAAAGTCTCAACGGTGGCAACGTTATTTTCATCTATTTCTATTACTTTTGAAGGGATCGAGAGGCACATTATCTTAGCTCTTTTTTAAATTCCAAATAACTTATCCACTTATCGATACCTTCACCAGTTTTGCTATCTACAACAAAGATATCAACCTTTGGATTTAGCTTTCTAGCGTCGTTTTTCACTCGCTCGATATCAAAGTCAAAGTGCGGCGCAAGCGAAGCTTTTGTAATGAGAAGCACGTCAGCAGCTCTAAACATCACTGGATATTTGCTCACCTTATCATCGCCCTCTGGCACTGAAAGAAGCACAGCGTTAAAATGTGAGCCAACGTCGTAGCTAGCAGGGCAGACTAAATTTCCAACATTTTCTATAAAGACTAGATCAAGCTCGTTTAGTGGCAGGTGATGAAGCCCTTCATGCACCATAAATGCGTCCAAGTGACAGGTCTGACCTGTGCTTATCTGATGAGCCTTCGCGCCAGCCTTTACTATGCGATCAGCATCTTGATTTGTCTCCAAATCGCCCTCTACAACGCCTATTTTAAACTTACCAGCCTTTATCGTAGCCTCTAAAAGCGTCGTCTTACCAGCACCTGGGCTACTCATCAAATTTACACAAAGTATCTTTTTCTCATCAAGATGGGCTCTGTTGTGGGCAGCTTCTTTATCATTTTCAGAGAGAATTTTCTCTATCACGTCTATGGTTTTACTCTCGTTTAGCACAGGGTGTGCGTGAACCTCGTGACTGTGCTCATGTGCGTCATGAGCGTGATCTGTATATCCATCATGAGTGTGTGGGTGCGAGTGAGTGGTGCCATCAGCGTGAGTGTGAACGTGGGCGTGATTACCCATTGAACAACCGCAATCTTTACACATTTTTTCATCCTTTTTTATTAATTTATGGAGATTTTAACTCTTAAATTTAAAAATAAAATTAAAATTTAGGAGTTTTTGCAAATAGATCAAAATTAATTAATTTATTTAAATTTTTATTTAAATTTAAAAATATAAATGAAATTTGCATAAGAATTTTGACTAAATTTACTTTACTCTTTTTACCTAATCTCATCTAACTTGTCAAAATTTTCATCACCAAATAATTTTTTACTATTCTTTCCGGCACTCTTTTGGATTACTAGATCCTTTAGTCTAGCTTTGCCATTTTTCATAACCATCAAAACCGCATATGCATTAACATCTTCTTCTCTCATTTCATTTTCAGTATTAGCCGCACTATCAGGCGACATATAAAACTGCTCTATGCCGTATTTTACTAGTGAGTAGCCGTCATATCTACCAGCTAAAAACACTCCATTGTCTGGCTTGCTTATACTAAATTTAGCAAAACTGTAAGTGCCATTAACATCTGGCTTTAAAACAGCATAAACTCTAGCCCCATCTCTTACTCTCTCATCGTATTGGTCGATATAGCGGTTATCTTCATCATTTTCGTCAAAATTTCTTGAATGGAAATTTGAAAATTCATAGTTTAAATCAACATAATTTCCGCGAAAAAGATCTCTTGGATCATAAAGATTGACCCTTACTCTTACCTCTTGCCCAAAATAAAGTGGCATAAGTGCGTAGCCAAGCATAATGCCAATAAGCGAAATTTGAAAAACCACAGCTACTATTAATACTTTTATCTTCATTTTTTAAGTCCTTTTCTAGCCACAACTAGCACTATGAAAGCAAATACCATAAATAGTGCCGTAGCGCCGATATAATCACCTATGAGTTGGAAATACCTCACGGCTGCAACTAAAAATATCATACAAAGACCAAGTTTTAACTCACCCTTTTTGATAAGAACCGCAGCTGTTATGATATTTGCGAGCGAAAAAAATATATTTGCGTAGCCAGGACCGTAGCTAAAGACAAAGGGCAACGACACGAGTAGTGCCCCAAGCAGCAAACCACTCTTGTTTTTTTCTTTAAAAAATAGTGCAAAATAAGCAACACTAAATAGGATAAAAACAAAGCCAAAATTGCTTTTAAAAAACGACTTCACAAACCAAAGCTCTTCATCTCCAACCTCAAATAAATTTCTCTCTTCAAATAAAAGCAGACAAAGCAACAACACAAAAACGCCAAAATTTTTACCAAATCCTTTTGCAAATGTGCCAAGCCCTGCTCTGAATTTATCTAGTAGCGGCGAAATACTGATAAGCAAAAGTGCATAAGATAGCGATACGATCGCAACCATAGGAAGTCCAAACAAAAATCCATAATCAAATATCGCTCTAAGACCACTAATGTAGCCACAAAATGAAATGATGTATATAAAGATATCTATAAAAAGCACAAAAGCAAGCCATTTCGAGTCGTCTTTGTAAAGTGTATATGCGCCAAGTACTATAAAAATGATAAAACCAAAACCAAAATCGCCCTGATAGCCTCTCATAAAAAACCAAACCGTCGCAAAGATAAGGCTTTGGGCTACCAACACACCTTTTTTACTAGCAAAAGAAACCGAAAACGCTCCGATACTCCAAAGTAAAATACCGCCGCTTGGCTCATCACTAATGTGATAAATTTGGGCAATAAGTGCAATCGCCGCACCAAAGCAGAAATTTCCAAGAAAAAACATCGCCATTGATAGATTTTCCTTTCCCTTTGCGAGATAGTAAATTCCACCAAAATTTACAAGCCCAAGTACAAACAACACAAGCGCCAAACGTCCCAGCCTTGGTATCTCTTCCCAATTTGCACCAACGAGAGTAAAAAATGCCAGTGCAAAAAAGAGATATGCTACTAGTTTTAGGACAAAACTTATCTTGTCACTATGAGCGTCAGTATCGATGTCATATAAATTTGCTATTTTTATAGCGGTCTCTTTATCAACTATACCGTCACTTTGCCACCGATCCAGCTCTTTTGCTAGAAAAATTCTATTTAAAAAGTTCAACAACAACTCCTTTGCAAGCTCATTAAAACATAAGAAGCCTATTAACCAGCGTAAAAATGTGGCAATAAGGATCAAATTTTGTTGTTATTATATAAAAATATAGTGTAAATGCTAAGAAGAGATATTTGGATGAGTTCAAAAAATTTTTAGAAATTTGAATTTTAGCCAAAGCCCAATAAAAAGAGTAAATGACCATCAAATTATCATTTATCCAAATGATATGGAGTTTGCACGAGCAAATCGGCAAAACTCCATATAAATTTACAAAAACTACAAAAACCGCTTAAAAACTATTTTGAAAGACTAATGCAATAAACACCGCACCTACAAGAAATCAGCTGCTTGCTATACTTGCTAAAAACTCCTAAATTCTCTACCACTTCAAAGACTTTAGCACGCTAAAATTTAGGAACGGCTGCCTTTGTAAGTTTAGAAAATTTAACACCTTTTAAGCCAGCGATTCTCTCAGAAAAGCGTTCTATTTTACTTGCCTCTCCTCTTATAGAGATCGTTTCTAAGCAGTTATGGTGATCGACATGTACGTGATTTGTACAGATTATTTTCACGTCAGAGTCATGCTCGATATCCATTTTTTTATTCACCAAATCGTTGTGATGATGTACATAAATGAGCGTCAAAACACCGATCAACTCCTCGTTAGCGTCTTTCCAGCTATCATTTACGATCTTTTCACGGATCAGATCCCTCGTAAATTCGCTCCTAGAAGCGTAGCCTTGTTCGCTAACTTTCCTATCTAGTTCGTCTAGTAACTGACTAGGCAAAGAAACACTAAAACGTATAACACTATCCATTTTTCTGCTCCTTTCTTGTTTGATTACCGTTTACAATCATTATACATCAGTTCTTTTAAAATGTGGATAAATAATAATAAATTTGTCCTAAATTTACGTTAGAATCGTTGCTACAGAATTTTTTATTGATATGAAATTTCAAATTTGCTTTAGTAAATTTTTTGTAAATAATATCAAGT
>NZ_POZX01000058.1:0-1476 GCF_002912895.1 Campylobacter concisus | reverse complement strand
TCTCTCGATCGGTATCATTTCATTTGTGCTTTGACTTCTATCTCTTATTAGACTTACTTCCACATAGCTTTCTGCTTTGTCGTCAAATGCTACAATATCTGCTTTGCCACCGCTTGCCGTAAATACTGGAAGTCCTTCGTCATCGCTTTTATAATTTGGAATGATGCTTATATTATCAAAGCTTTTTGTTAAATATATGGCTGTTAAAAACTCTAATCTAAGTGGCTTGTCAATTAGCCTTAAGAGTTCATCAGTCGAAGCTTTTCTTTTATCGCAAGTTATAAGCAGCTCATTTTTGATAAAATCAATTTCATATGATGAGGCAAATTCTCTTAGTTTTGTCGTTTTAACATCATCACTTATGACGGCTGATTCTGTAGTGATTAAATTATTATCAATACTTGCCATATAGTTATAAAATGCAAGTTTATTTGCATTACCGTCATCTAAATAGTCGCCGTTAAATAGAGTTGTTAAGCTTAAAATATATTCGGCTTTTTTAATTTCGTTGCTATTAATATCAATAAATCTACCATTTCCACGAAGCGAAATAAGCCCAGTAATGCGCATTTTGCGGATATACTCATCTACTGCTTCGCTCGTGATTTGATTTATTTTAAATCTTGTCCTGTTGTCACTTTCTAAGAGATTTAAGCATTTTTCATATATAAATTCATCTGAATAGCCAAATTTAGTATTTGTCAATTCATAAATTTCGCTTCTTAAGCTCACAATATAATTAAATAACTCGTTGCCATCATCGTTTTGCCAGCAAAGTAAAATTGGAATTTCTTTTGTGCTAAGCGGATTTTGTTCTTGTTCTTTTAGTGTTTTTAAAAGTGATAATAAGAGCCTTAAAGGTGCGTTGTGATTTAAATTTTTCTTGTATGGATTGCCGACTTCATATTTGCTAAGAGCATTTAAAAATACAGCATTTACGAGATTTTCATCAATTTCATCTTTAAATTTTTCATTTTGGCTGTCATAGTATGCATTTATTAGCATTTTTGCACTATCACTAATTAAAATTCTTTCATTTTTTGCATAGTAACAAAAGCCAAATTCGCTCATCAGTTTATACCAAGTATCAAAGCGACTTTCCCAGCCTTTTTCAAAACCTTTTTCTTTATGGTTTTGTGGCGAAATTTCGCAAATATGATTTAACTCATTGTCGCTAAAAATATATTCGTCGTTATCAAATTTCCTTTTTAGCTCTTGATTTTTGTTAATTGAATTTGGTCTGTATAATCTATATGCCAGAACTTCTCTTACGATTTGCATAATTGTTTGGTTATCTAAAATTTCATTTTCAAATTTTGCGATTATAGTTAAAAATTCACCAATCCTGCGCGGATTTCTCATAGTTGTTGAAAAGCTTATGATTTTCCTTTCGGCACTTCGTGGCATCTTATTTCCTTATGTAATTTGTTACAAAAATTTCTTTGCTATCAGCTTTTATGGTATTGTCATTAAAGC
>NZ_POZX01000057.1:0-76600 GCF_002912895.1 Campylobacter concisus | reverse complement strand
TATCTATATCTTTATAATATAAATTTTTATTAAAAAGCTTTATATAATAGGTAAAATTAGGTAAGACTAAATTGCTTGCCTGATTAATAGAAAGTTTAGACTACCCACCAACATGTTTTGTATTATTCTTATCTGCCTTTTGTTTTAAAAATTCCTCTTCTTCTTTTGTAGGGTTATAATCATCTTTCAAAATTTTTTCTTAGTATCAATCTCTTGCTCAAGCATCTTATTTTCATAAATTTTTATATATTGGCTTCCAGTATTCAAGGTAATTTCTAAAGTCAGCGCTATATCCTGCATCATAGTGGTAGCTTACACATTTCAACTCTTTATTACTGCCAAGAAGTTTTTTATAGTGGGCGTGCATATTTTTTGAGCTCGTGCTGATATTTTATTGCTACCTATCATATTTGTATGACAGATAGTGCAGCCATTATCACCGATCTCTTTAAATTTGCTAGGATTATCACCTTGATTTTGATGGCAATTAATGCAATCAAAGCTTAGTACTCGTGATGAGGCTTTAGCTTATATTTGGCTCTTGGCTCATTGGAGACTACTATTTTTGTTATGTTTAGATCGTTATTTGTATGTCAGTACTAATCTATTAAGATAAATTAATATAAAAAGTATGTAAATAATTACCAATACGTTATTCTAAAGAAATTTATAAGTGAAATAGTCGGACTTTATATCACTAGAGAAATTTTTGTACTTTATGATGAGGCAGCAGGACTTTAAATTTCCTCTTTGATTTTTTTATAAAGCTCTAAAATCTCATCTTTTTTAATGATAAAGCTATTTTTATTTGCTATTAGATAAGCTGAGCTTTGCATGATATCACCAGCGATCTTTAGTCCGTTTTGTTTCATAGTTGAGCCAGTCTCGACTACATCAACTATTGCGTCGCTTAAGCCAACTAGTGGTGCAAGTTCGATCGAGCCATAAAGCTTGATGATCTTTACAGCTACGGCTTGTTTTGTAAAATAATTTCTTGTTATATTTGGCATTTTTGTGGCTATTTTTAGCTCTGGCTGGTTTAGGTCTAGCTCGGAGTCGTTTTTTATGCCAATGCAAACTTTGCATTGACCGATTTTTAAATCCAGTAGCCTTACAACATTTGGCTTGTGCTCTTCAAGTACGTCGAGCCCTACTACACCGATATCAGCTGCACCTTCAGTGACATAAGTTGGGATATCTTGGTTGCGAACCATTAAAAATCTAAAATTTCCTTCTTCAAGGATTAATTTTCTATCTTCAAATAAAAAACTTGAACCAAAAATTTTTCTAAAAATTTCTAGTGTTGCCTCGGCTATTCTTCCCTTTGGTAGTGCTACTGTTATCATATTATCATATCTTTCTTTTCAGTTATTAGTTTTTGCATGGCACGAAAAACTAGCATCTTGTCGCAAATAGCATTTTTAAAAAATTTTGACAAAAAATCGCCATCTCCACCAGTAAAATAGACTTTTTTGTCACCGGCTAGTTTATCTAGTAGAGTTATTATTGGTTTAATAATGCCATAACTTACAGCATCAGCTGTTTTTTGTGGTAGAGCATCTATGTCAATTTGTGAATTTATAGTGATATCAAGTCGTGGCGAGATGCTTTTGTAGGCATTTAGCATACTTGAAATACCTGGCAAGATATATCCTCCAAGATGGATAGAATTTGCCATAATGTCAACCGTTATCGCGCTTCCAGCATCAACGATTACGCCATTATTTATAGAGTAACATGCAGCTATTCTATCTACGCCTAGACCCTGGTATATCGTATCAATAGTAAAAAATGGTTCTAGATCCACAAATATCTTATTGTCTGTTAAAATATTTAAAATTTCATCATTTACGGATATAAAATATACTTTTTTCTCTGGTTTATAGCTTTTAAACTCAGAAATTTTCATACGTGAGATTTTGCCATCTTCTAAAAATGTAGCGTTAGTATTGCCTATATTACACAAAATCATAACATCGCCAATTATTATCTTGTAGTTCTTTTAAGGCTTTAGAACAAATGCCAGAGCTGTAAAATATAGTTTTTTTTCTTAGGTTTGTTTGGAATTTCATCTCTATTTTTTTAGAAATTTCTTCAAGCTCCAAAGCCTCTTTACGTAGCAATCTACTTTTTGCTGTTCTTAAAAAGACAAGATTATAAAAGCTCTTATTGTCCACTCCCCAAAAGATATCAAGCGTCTTTTTTGTACTAAATTCACTTGTATTAAGTGCTTTGATATCTTTTAAAAGGATTTTTTTGGCTTCAAAAAGCTCCCAAATTTTTTGGTTCATTGTCCTAAATTAACAAGCTCATTATCATAATAAAAGGCACCATTGCCCATAAAACTTTTATCTTTTATCTCATCGCTAAACTCATAAATCTCAGCGCCACTGAGGTCTAAATTTGTCTTTATAACATAGCCTGTTTTTTCGATGACATAGAGCTTATTGTTGATGATAGTAGCCGCTGAGAAGATAGCAAATTTGAAATTAACTTTATTTTGCTCTTTTAACATAAGATTTGTTCTTACGATCGTACCATCTTTTTTAAAGATATAAATTTCATCGTTATTAACTAATACATCTTTGATCTCACCGTCATAATAAACCGTTTGACTTGGGTTAATGACGATAAGTTTTTTAGCTGTTGCTGCTATTAAGTTATCACCCTCAACGCCTAAAAATATGATGTTATTAAAGAAATTTTCAGAGCTTACGACCACGTCACGTAAAATTCTACCAGTCTCTTTTTGTACTATGTAAATTTTGCCATCTAATGCCGGATATACAATCAGTGAGCTCATAAAAAATGGTGCTACGATCCTTGAATCAACTGCTGCTATATTAGACGAGCTATATTCCATTATTGTTGTTGCGGTATTTATGTCTATTAGATAGATGTGGTTTGACGCACTGATAGCTGCTAATAGGTTTTGATCAAGAGAAGCAGCAACGATTGCTGTTGGAAATTTATTGCTATAAACGCTGCTTCCGTTAGGATCTGTCACATTTAGATCGCCATTTATACTAGCTGAGATGATAAGGCCGTTGTTTTCATTTAAGAAATTAAAATTTTCAGGCAACTTAATGTTTGTATTTAGGCCATTTTTGGTGATAATATTGCCGTTATCAAGAGTGGCACCATTTGCATTTGCTGATTTGATATAAGATGGCATATCTTTTGACAAAGAAATTTTGCCAGAGGTTTGAGCTGGCTCGAAATATTGTCTTTTTGTGCCACATCCGCTTAAAACTAAAGCCAAGGCAAAAGCCAAGAAAAGAGTAATTTTTTTCATTATTTTATTCCCTGATAGTGTTTTAAATTTTTAACTAAAGTTTGAAGTTGAGAGTCGAGTGAAATTTTATTAAACTCATCATTTGCTTCTTTGATTTTGTTTTGTTTTAAAAGCTCAAAACCTTTTAAAAGTGTGCTATATTCGCTTAAAATTTGATTGTTTGCATTACCATTTTGTGAAAGAATGATATCTTTTACTATAGGATTTACTTTTAAATTTGCAAGCTCGCTAATGCCATTTGTCTCATTTTTATCAAGCTTTTGCTGAAGTG
Organism: Campylobacter concisus; assembly: GCF_002912895.1. Taxonomy (GTDB): domain Bacteria; phylum Campylobacterota; class Campylobacteria; order Campylobacterales; family Campylobacteraceae; genus Campylobacter_A; species Campylobacter_A concisus_G. Next base: position 73,034 of record NZ_POZX01000057.1, on the reverse strand, counting down.
AAAAAAGTGCATATAAATTTGGTTCTTTTTCTTTTAAAATGCTTAAGGCATTTGCATCGCTTGGATTTAAAATGAGCTTTGAGTAAGCCAAATTTGCATCTTCAATTCTATTGTCATTTATTATTTTGTTCGAATAAAATCCAATAATTGCAATGACAGCAACGATAATGGCAATTATCATAAATTTTTTATACTTTCTAAAGAAACGCTCACCTTTGATCATGCTTTCTAAAAACTGTTCTTGAGCACCAATCTCTTGTTTTATCTGTGTTAGATCTTCTTTTATAGCCAACGCTTTTCCTTTATTTTTAAAAAATTTTAATTCGCAGATTTTAACATAATTAAATTAAAACTATCCCAAAATTAAAGCTTGAATGTGGTATAATGGCTCAAAATTAATTAATAAGGTTACTTATATAATGCAAATAGATGATACACTTTTAAATAAATTAGAAAAACTTTCTGCCTTACAAATCAGTGATGAAAAAAGAGAAGAAGTAAAAAAACAACTAAGCGAGATTGTATCTTTTGTTGATATTTTAAATGAACTTGATCTAAGTAGCGATGAAGCTGTAGTTAGCTCTATAAAAGGCGGCACACCTTTAAGAGAAGATGAGTCAAGGCCAAGTGATGTGATTGATACGATCTTAAAGTACGCTCCTTCACGTGAAGGGCATTTTTTTGCTGTACCAAAAATAATAGAATAATGGTAAAAATATGGATCTAATCGAACAGCTTCAGGCAAAGAATTTAAGTGTAAAAATACCAGAAGATAATAGCCTTAATAATCTTGCTAGCGGTATAAAAACACTTTTAAAAACTGTTGTAAGTGATAAGGCAAGCGATCTTCACCTTGTTTCAAGATCTGAGCCGCAAATAAGAGTAGACGGTGCTTTAAAGCCCATTGATTTTGGCATATTAAGTGGCAAGGATATAGAGAATTTATGTTTTTCTTTGATTACTGATGAACAAAAAAGTGAGCTTGAGAATAATAAAGAGCTTGACTTTGCGATCGAGCTTCCAGATATTGGTCGCTTTCGTGGCAACTATTACTATACCATGAATGGCGATTTAGCTTCTGCTTTTCGTATAATCCCAATCAATATCCCATCTCTTGATGAGTTAAATGCCCCACAAATTTTTAAACATATTATTAAGCGTGAAAAAGGCCTTATTTTGGTTACTGGACCGACAGGAAGTGGTAAATCAACAACTCTTGCAGCCATGCTTAATGAGATAAATTTAAATTATAGAAAGCATATTATTACAATTGAGGATCCAGTCGAGTTTGTGCATAACAATAAAAAAGCTCTATTTTCTCATAGAAATATCGGCACTGATGCAACTTCTTACTCAAGGGCCTTAAAATCTGCGGTTCGTGAAGATCCAGATATCATACTTGTGGGCGAGATGAGAGATAGAGAAACGATTTCAACGGCTATCACGGCGGCTGAGACCGGACACTTAGTATTTGGTACGCTTCACACAAATTCAGCCATTCAAACTATAAATAGGATCGTTGATAGTTTCGATGGAGGCGAGCAATTGCAAGTAAGAAATATGCTTAGTGTTTCGTTAACTGCTGTCGTTTCACAAAGTCTGATCCCAAAGATAGGCGGTGGAAGGTGTGCTGTGTATGAAATTTTAATAAACAATATGGCTATCTCAAACTTGATACGTGAAAATAAAATACATCAAATTTACTCTCAGATGCAGCTAAATCAACAACAAACTGGCATGAGTACGCAAACTCAGGCTTTGATGAAAGTGCTAAAAGAGGGTAAGATTACAAAAGAAAATGCGCTAGCTTATTCAACTAGTCAGCAAGAACTTCAAAATTTAATAGGAACTATATAATGGATTTAGTAACGTGGTTTGATATTATTATTATTGCTCTTGTCTTGATGCTTGGCATAAAAGGCATATTAAATGGACTTATCAAAGAAGCTTTCGGACTTATCGGACTTATCGGTGGCTTAATTATAGCTAGCAGGTTTTCAGATCTATCTGGTGAGTTTATAACTAAAAATATATATAAATTTGAAAATCCTTCATTTTTACAGTTTGTCGCATTTATCTCTCTTTGGTTGGTTTTTTGGATAGTTTGCTTACTAGTTGGTAAATTTTTATCAAAAATAGTTTCAGTAAGTGGGCTTGGTTTTTTGGATAGACTTGGTGGATTTGTTATGGGAAGTGGAAAAATTTTCTTAACATTTTCGGCAGTAGTTGCTGTAATATCTGGCACTTCGCTAAATAATATAATTGCACCTTATTTCGCGAATAGTAAAGTTTATCCGGTTTTGATAGAAACTGGCAAATGGATAACAAATCTTGATGTGAAAAATATCAAAAGTGAGTTAGATGAGATAGTGGCAAGACCAATGGATACAAATAAAACTGACGCATTTATCTCAATGGATGCAAATACTAGTGTAAATACCGACTCTAATATCACAAAAGGGGAATAAAATGATAGAAAATTTAGAATATGATGCGTTGCTTGAGAAATTCAAAAGAGTGCTTCGCGACAATGGTTTAAAATATACGAAACAGCGTGAAATTTTACTAAAAACGCTATACAACAATGGCGAACACTTTACTCCAGAAAAACTTTATCTTTTTATAAAAGAAACGCACCCTGAGCTAAATATTGGTATCGCAACTGTTTATAGAACACTAAATCTACTTGAAGAATCAGAGATGGTGACATCAATCAGCTTTGGTTCACAAGGCAAAAAATTTGAGCTTGCCACAAAGCCACATCACGATCATATGATATGCAGAAAGTGCGGTCTTATCATAGAATTTGAAGATCCAATGATAGAAAAAAGACAAATCAGTATTGCAAAAGATCATGGTTTTAAACTAACTGGTCATATGATGCAGCTTTATGGAATTTGTGAAAAATGCTCAAAAAATAATATAAAGGGAAAGTAAGGTGATATTTGACAACCAACATGAGATTCAACGACTACAAAGCATAGACGAGCTAAGAAATTTAGGAATTAATCCATATCCGCATTTTCTTAGAAGAGATATGAATATCTCTAAATTTAGACTAAAATTTAACTACATTAATGATACAGAAGAGAAAAAGGCCGAAGGTCAGCTAGTGGGTCTTGCAGGTAGAATAAAACTCATTCGTGATGCTGGAAAAGCGGTTTTTGCAAATATCGAAGATGAAGATGGAAATTTACAAATTTACTTTAGTAATAAAACGCTTGATCCAGAGTGGTTTAAAATCGTTAAAAAATACGTAGAGATAGGCGATATCGTCTATGTTAGAGGTTATGCATTTATAACAAGAACTGGCGAATTTTCTATGCATGTAAGCGAGCTTAGCCTTGCTTCAAAGTCGATAAGCCCACTTCCTGAGAAGTATCATGGTCTAGTTGATGTTGAGACAAGATATCGCCAAAGATATCTTGACATGATAATGAACCCTGAAGTTAGAGCTGATTTTAAAAGACGCTCAGTGATTATTAGTACGATTAGAAGATTTTTTGAAGAAAAAGGCTTTTTAGAAGTTGAAACACCGATGCTGCACCCAATAGCAGGTGGTGCAAACGCAAAGCCATTTATCACTTTTCACAATGCCCTTGGAGTCGAGAGATACCTAAGGATCGCGCCGGAATTATACCTCAAACGCCTTATAGTAGGTGGCTTTGAAGCCGTTTATGAGATGAATAGAAATTTTAGAAACGAAGGAATGGACCTTACTCATAATCCTGAGTTTACAAGTATAGAGTTTTACTGGGCATACCATAACTATCACGATTTGATGGGTATCACAGAGGATCTTTTTAATGTCATTTTAGACAAGCTGGATATGGAAAAAGTTGTAAATTTTGACGGCATGGAGATTGATTTTAGTAAGCCATTTAAGCGAATAAGCTACAAAAAAGCTCTCGTTGAGATCGGTGGACTAGATGATAATATCATAAACGATAAAGATAAAATTTTAGCAAAACTAAGAGCTGATGGCCTTGAAGCAAATGAGAAGCTTGATCTTGGTCACTTGCAGGCTGAGCTATTTGATAACTATGTAGAGAGCAAGCTTATACACCCAACATTTGTTATTGATTATCCGATTTCGATCAGTCCACTTTCAAGAAGAAGTGATGCAAACCCTGATGTGGCTGAGAGATTTGAGTTATTTATCGCTGGTCGCGAGCTAGCAAATGGCTTTAACGAGCTAAACGATCCAATCGATCAATACAACCGCTTTAAAGCGCAAATCGATGCTAAAAACGCAGGCGATGACGAGGCACATGAGATGGACGAGGACTATGTAAAAGCCCTAGGATACGGCATGCCACCAGTTGCAGGTGAGGGTATAGGCATCGATAGGCTCGTGATGCTTTTAACGGATAAAAAATCAATTCGCGACGTTGTACTCTTCCCAGCGATGAGGCCACTTAAAAATGAGATAAAGGAGAATGAAAAATGAGTTTGCAAAGCTACGATAAGGACATTTACGATCTAGTAAATTTAGAGCTAAAACGCCAATGTGATCACCTTGAGATGATCGCTAGTGAAAATTTTACATATCCAGAAGTTATGGAAGTAATGGGCTCAATCCTAACAAACAAATACGCTGAAGGCTATCCTGGCAAGAGATATTATGGTGGCTGCGAATTTGTCGATGAGATCGAGCAAATAGCGATCGATAGATGTAAAGAGCTTTTTGGATGTGAATTTGCAAACGTTCAACCAAACTCAGGCTCTCAGGCAAACCAAGGTGTTTATGGCGCTTTACTTAATCCAGGCGATAAAATTTTAGGCATGGATCTAAGCCATGGTGGACACTTAACACACGGCGCAAAGGTCAGTAGCTCTGGCAAGATGTATGAGAGCTTTTTCTATGGCGTCGAGCTCGATGGCCGCATAAACTACGATAGAGTCATGGATATCGCAAAGATAGTAAAACCAAAAATGATCGTTTGTGGCGCAAGTGCATACACAAGAGAGATCGAGTTTAAAAAATTCCGTGAGATAGCTGACGCTGTTGGGGCGATACTTTTTGCAGATGTTGCTCACATTGCTGGTCTTGTTGTTGCTGGTGAGCATCAAAGTCCTTTCCCATACTGCGATGTCGTAAGCTCAACTACGCATAAAACATTAAGAGGCCCAAGAGGCGGCATAATAATGACAAATAACGAAGAGTATGCTAAGAAGATAAATGCCTCTATTTTTCCAGGCATCCAGGGCGGACCACTAGTTCATGTCATCGCAGCAAAGGCAGTTGGCTTTAAGCACAACCTTAGTCCTGAGTGGAAAATTTACGCTAAACAAGTAAAAGCAAATGCTAAAAAATTAGGCGAAGTGCTAATAAAAAGAGGCTTTGATCTAGTGAGCGGCGGTACCGATAACCACCTAATTTTAATGAGCTTTTTAAATCGCGAATTTAGCGGTAAAGACGCTGATATCGCTCTTGGAAATGCAGGCATAACAGTAAATAAAAATACGGTTCCAGGCGAGACAAGAAGCCCATTTATCACAAGTGGTATACGTGTTGGTAGTCCTGCGCTTACAGCTCGTGGCATGAAAGAAGCTGAGTTTGAACTAATAGCAAATAAAATAGCTGATGTGCTAAGCGACATAAACAACACATCTTTGCAAGAGAAGACAAAAGCTGAGCTAGTTGAACTTGCTCATAAATTTATAATCTATGATAAAGCGACATTTTGATGCAAAGTATTGATACGGCACTTATAAAGATTATTACAACTCATTACTATATCAAGCGTGATACGATCGTTAATAAAATAGAATACAGGGGTAAAATTTTCTTTGATAAATTTGAAAAGATCAACGAGCCACTAACTTATAGTGTCATGAAAGAGCATGAAGAGGGCAAGGCTGTTATCGCACACTCTTTAATAAATGCAAATGATAAGGTTGAAAATATAGTCTTTGACTATAATGGCAGAACCCCTGATAGATTTTGGCATAAAGCACAGCTTCTTTTAAGAGAAGAGGGATTTATAAATTTTACAGCCTATGAGAGCAAGACGCCAGGACATCTGCATCTTTATGTGCATAAAGGTCACACTACGCTAAATGAGGCTTGCCAGCTAGCAAATATGCTCAACGCAAAGCTTTCACAGAAGCTACCTAAAGAGTGGAGAATGTTTCCAAATATCGATATGCCAAAAGAATTTAACATACTAACTTTACCTTATAAACTCTATCAAAAAGAGCGTGGGGCAAGTTGGTCAAAATATATGTAATTAAGGATAAAAAGTGGAAAACGATGAGTTAAAAGATATTCTTTTAGAAAGAGACGATGACGCAAGAGGATTGAAGCTAAAAAAACTTCTTATATTTATAGCAGCTCTTATTATACTTTTTTTGATCATTGTAGTGGCTATGAAGCTAGTAAATTCAAGCGACCCTTCACAAGCTCAAAATGAAGCTGATTCGAGACTAGTACTTCCTCCAGTACCAGCTGAGCAGCCAGTAGATAGACAAGCTCCGATAGCTGATACAAATTTAGATAATAAAAAAGGCGATACACAGCTTTTTGAGCAAGTACCGATCGTGCCTGAAAATAAGCAACAAGACGAATTTGAAGATATGATCAAAAAGCTAAAAGATAAAGAAAATAATAAGCCTGTTTCTAAAACTGAAGAGCCAAAAGAGATAGTTAAGCCTATCGAAAAGCCTACTGAAATATCAGCAAAAAAAGCTGAGACAAAGGTAGATACTCCAGTTAAAAAAGTCGAAAAAGTAGCAGCTACTGATAAAAAGAGTGAGGCAAAACCAGCTAAGACTGAAAATAAAGTAGATAAAAAGATTGAAAAAAAGGTTGAAACCAAAATAGATAAAGCAGACAAAAAAGCTGAAGTAGCTAAAAGTGAACCTGCTACAAAAGGCTCTTATGTTCAAGTATTTGTGACTAGTAAATTTAATCCAAATGCTGAATATATGAAGAAGATCGCTGCCAAAGGATATAGCTACAAGACTATAAAAGTTGGCGAGCTGACTAAAATTTTAGTTGGTCCATTTGATGAAAAAACGCTTCAAAAAGTAGTAGGCGATATTAGAAAAGATATCAATAAAGACGCTTTTATCTTTAGAGCAAAATGAAAACATTCGCAGTCTTTGGAGATCCAATAGCTCACTCGGTATCTCCGAGGCTGCACAATAAAGCCATTGCAGACCTGGGCTTAAAAGCACTTTACACAAGAGTCTTGCTAAAAGATGGTAGCGAATTAATCAATAAATTTAAATTCTTAAAGTTAAACGGTGCAAATGTAACACTTCCACATAAAGAGTGGGCTTTAAATTTAGCCGATGAAGCTTCAGATATAGCTCGCAAAATAGGCTCTGCAAATACTCTTGTACTTAAAAATGACAAAATTTATGCATACAATACAGATGCACATGGATTTTTAAAAGCAATAAAAAATTTTAAAGATGTAAAAAAAGCTATTGTCCTTGGAGCAGGCGGTACTGCAAATGCCATAACTTATGCATTAAAAGAACAAGGCGTTGATGTTTGCATACTAAATAGAAACAAAGATAGGCTTGAGAAATTTAAAGATGAGTACAAATGCTTTAGTTGGGATAACTACGAAGAGCAAAAATTTGATCTAGTCATTAACTCGACCTCTGCTGGTTTAAAGGATGATTTTTTACCGGCACCTAAAGAAATTTTAAAAAGTATTTTTAAGGATGCTAAATTTGCATTTGATGTGATTTATGGCAAACAGACACCATTTTTAGAAATGGCCAAGCAAAGCAGCCTTAGTGTAAAAGATGGGGCCGATATGCTTTTATATCAAGCGGTTTTAGCACTAAATTTATTTTTTAACAATACACTTGATGAGTCAAAGATCGAGCGCTCAATGAGAGAAATTTTCTATCTATAATAGCCACCAGTATTTATTTTTGTAAAAATTTATGGCTTGTATAAAAACATTTTGATTAAAATTTTTCTTGAAAGTAACTGGAGCAAATATAAAAAGCAGGGAAGATCCCTGCTAAATTTTACTATTCGTTTGTTTTGATATAAGCGTAGTCTGAAATTTTAGTCCATTCTCTTGCTTTTTTAAGGAAAGCTCTTTGAGACTCAACGATCTCTTTAAATAATGGATCTTTAGCACTCTCTTCATCAAGTAGTTCATTTGTAGCTTTTTTAAGAGCTGCGATTACTTCCGGTGGGAAAGATTTTACTTGGATGTCTGGATACTCGCTTTTCATTTTATCCCAGTACTCGACGTTTGAATAAAATACTTTTGTATTTGCATCTCTTGCTACTTCTGCTGCAGCTGCTTCAAAGATCGCTTTTAGATCATCTGGAAGTTTTTCGTATGATTTTTTATTAAAGAAAAATTGAGTTTCACCGTTTGGCTCTTGCCAGCCTGTGTAGTAGTATTTTGCCACTTTGTGAAAGCCAAGTGCCATGTCATAAGCTGGGCTAACCCATTCGACTGAGTCGATCGTTCCCATCTCAAGAGCCATGTAAAGCTCACCAGTTGGGATAGTGTTAATGTTAGCGCCAAGTTTAGCGTAAATTTCACCACCAAAGCCCGGAATTCTTATCTTTAAGCCTTTGATATCATCTAATGATTTGATCTCTTTTTTAAACCAGCCACCCATTTGCATGCCGGTATTTCCAGCTCTAAAAATTTTGATATTGTATGGATCGTAAACTTTTGCCTCAAGCTCCTTGCCACCGCCAAATTCATACCAAGCTGTTTGCTCATCAGTATTCATCATAAATGGAGTTGCTGTAAAAAATATAGTTTTAGCATCTTTGCCTTTATAATAATAGCTACTTGTGTAGGTAATGTCGTACTGACCGCTTTTAGCAAAATCAAGCATCGCAAAAGGCGATTTATGCTTTGATGGATAATCAATCCTTAGCTCAAGTCTACCATTACTCATCTTTTCAACTTTATCCTTTAGCTCTTTTGGTACATCACCAAGCACTGGCATAGTACTCTCCCATGAGCTAGCAAGCTTTAGCTTATAAACTTTATCATCTCCCATAGCAACGCAAGCAACAGCTGCTAGACCAAGAGACGCTAATAAAAATTTATTCATATCTTCTCCTTTAAAATTTTGCCTATTATACAAAAAATTACATTATTAAAATGTGTTATAATCGCAAAAATCAAATTTATGGGGCATAAAATGATAAAAAAGACAAAAATCGTAGCTACTTTGGGGCCAGCAAGTGATAATGAAGAGACAATGGAGGCGATGGTAAAAGCAGGCGTTAATGTCTTTCGTTTAAATTTTAGCCATGGGACACACGAATACCATAAATCAAACATTGACAAGATAAGAAATATCGAAAAAAAGCTAAATAAAAGAATAGGAATTTTACAAGATATCTGCGGCCCAAAGATCAGAGTTGGCAAGCTTAGTGAGCCATTTTATCTAAAGGCTGGTGATGAACTTAGTATCCATGCTGATGAGATTATTGGTGAAAAAGTGGAAAAAGGAATTTATAAAGTAAGCCTAAATCAGCCTCAAATTTTGCCAATGCTAAAGGTTGGCGAGTATGTCTATCTATATGATGGCTCTATAAGAGCAAAGGTTGTCAGCGAAGGTAAAGAAATAGTAAAAACTATCATTGAGAATGATGGAATTTTAAACTCAAACAAAGGCGTAAATTTTCCAAATACAGCCCTTGGTATCGAGATCATCACACCAAAAGATAAAGAAGATATGAAATTTGGCGCAAAGCATGGCGTAAATTTTGTCGCCATTAGCTTCGTGCAAGATGCAAATGACGTAATAAAGGCAAAAAATATCTTAAAAGAATTTGGCTCAAGAGCTGCTGTTTTATCTAAGATTGAAAAATTTGATGCAGTCGAGAATATAGATGACATCATCGCAAAGAGTGATGGTATCATGGTAGCTCGTGGCGATCTTGGCATAGAAGTGCCATTTTACAAGGTTCCAACTATCCAAAAGCTCATCATCAAAAAAGCAAATGCAGCAAGCAAGCCGGTCATCACAGCAACCCAGATGATGCTAAGCATGGCAGAGCATGAGACTGCCACAAGAGCGGAGATCAGTGACGTGGCAAATGCCGTGCTAGACGGTACTGATGCTGTTATGCTAAGCGAGGAGAGTGCGATCGGTAAAAACCCAGTCGCGGTCGTAGAGGCGATGAGTAAAACGATCATCCAAACTCAAAGCATCTATCCATATAATAAATTTGATGAGTTTGACTTTTTTGACGAGACTGATATGGTGGCAAGTAGCGCCGCATCTCTTGCTGTTCGCATAAAAGCAGATGCATTAATCTCAATCACTGGCTCAGGAAAATCGGCCATAAAATTAGCTAGAAACCGCACAAACATTGACATCATCGCAGTCGCTCACGATGAGCAAACAGCGCACATGCTTACTCTTGCTTGGGGCGTTACGCCAGCGCTTGTACTAGAAAAAACAAAGCTTAGCTCACTTTTGGCAAATGTCATGAAAAAGGCGTATGAAGAGGGATATGTTGAACACGATAAGACTTATCTTGTCACAGCAGGTCACCCTACGGGCGTTGAGGGTAGCACAAACCTTATACGCATCATCAGACGCGATCAGCTTGATTATTATTTGGAGCTTGCAACTGAGTAAATTTATACTCTCCTGCAAATTTTAAAATTTTGCTTGCTCGTAAGAATTGACTGCTAAGATTTGTTCTTGCTTTTTGCTTGGCTCAAATCTTAGAGCCGAAATTACTCGCTCATGAAATTTTAAAATTTGCCTGATGCCTACCTAATATAACAAAGCAATTTTGCAAATTTTAAAATCTTACTCGCTCATCTTAGCAGACTACTAAATTTAGGCCGCACTTCGTTTGGCACTAAATTTATAGCCGTGATATGCTCGATAATAAATTTTATAATTTGCTGGAAATTTAATATAACGCATGCAGTGCGTTAGTACTGAGACATGCCACTTCTAACGTCGTCGGGGTTAGGGGATTGTTAAGGGGGAAGGGAGCGACTTCGTAATTCAAGCCTCTTTCTCCCCCTTAACAAAAGAAACTAACATTTAAATTTAACTAGATTGCTTTGTAAATTTTAAAACTTTCATTCACTCGCAAGAATTGACTGCTAAAATTTGGCTTCACTTACCGCTTAGCTCAAATTTTAGAGCTGAAATTACTCGCTCATGAAATTTTAAAATTTGTGTGAAATTTACTTGTAAAAATTAGGATATATAAAATTTGTTTTGAAAGAATTTGTGACGTCAATTTTAACGTCACAAATTTAAATTTATTTTTTCTTTTTGCCTTTTGGTTCATCGCCTTTAAACCAGCTTTTTATCTTATCAAAGACGCTTTCATCGGTATTTGATTTGCCTGATTCTATACCGAAGCTAGCTTGAAGCTTATTTAAAAGCTCTTTTTGCTCATCGCTTAGTTTTTCAGGCGTTTGAATAGAAATTTGTGCTACGAGCCTACCTTTTTTACGCGAATTTACGCTTTTGATACCTTCATTTTCAAAGATAAATTGCTGCTTGTCCTTTGCTCCAACAGGTAGTTTTAGCTCAGTTTCTCCTCGAAGAGTTGGAATTTTTATACTTTCGCCAAGTATAGCTTGCGTGAAAAAGACAGGAATTTCTAGATAAACATCGTCGTTGTGGCGAATGAAATGCTTATCTTCTTTTACGTTTATGCTTACATAAAGATCGCCTTGAACGCCGTTTGTGCCGATATTGCCTTTACCAGCTACTCTCATTCTCATGCCGCTATCAACACCTTCAGGGATGGTAATCTTTACAGTTTGTTGCTGGATTTTATAAGCTTTTGCGTTACAGTCAGGGCATGGTTCGCTTATTACTTCACCGCTTCCGTGGCAATATGGACACTCTTGGACGATATTCATAAAGCCATTTCCGCGTGTTATCCTGCCACTTCCGCCACAGTGCTGGCAAGTCTTGCTCTTGCCATCTTTACTGCCGGTTGCATTGCATGTTGGGCAAGGCACTTTTTGATCAAATTTTATCTCTTTTTCACAACCAAAAATAGCTTCGTTAAACTCCAAATTTATAGGAATTTCAAGATCGGCTGAGTATTTTTCTGAGTATCTTTTTCTCTGCCTAGAACTACTTGCAAAACCGCCACCAAAAAATGAGTCAAAAATATCTGAAAGATCAAAATCGGCACTAAATCCGCCACCGCTACCAAATCGACCCTCAAGGCCTTCTTTGCCGTATCTGTCGTAGATAGAGCGTTTTTGCTCGTCACTTAAAACTTGATAAGCTTCATTTATCTGTTTAAATTTCTGCTCAGCCTCTTTGTCGCCAGAATTTCTATCTGGGTGATATTTTAAAGCAAGTCTTCTAAAGGCTTTTTTTATCTCATCTCCGCTTGCATTTCTTGAAATTTCAAGGATTTCGTAATAGTCAAATTCCACATTTTTCCTTGTTAATTAAGCTTATTTTAAATATGGGATTTTACCCAAAAAAGTTTAAATTTAAAAAAGAATTTACATTTTTGCCGTATAATCTCTACTATTTTTAATAAAAAGGATAATTCATGGTTAATGTTTTAATGATAGAAGACGATCCAGAATTTGCACAAATTTTATCTGAATATCTTGATAGTTTTAATATAAAAGTTACGAATTTTGAAGACCCTTATTTAGGACTTAGCGCTGGGATAAAAAACTATGATTTGCTAATACTTGATCTTACTTTGCCAGGCATTGATGGGCTTGAGGTTTGTAAAGAAATTCGCCAAAAATACGACATTCCTATCATCATAAGTTCAGCTAGAAGCGATATTAGCGACAAGGTTGTTGGACTTCAGCTTGGTGCTGATGATTATTTGCCAAAACCATACGATCCAAAAGAGATGTATGCTCGTATCACAAGTCTTATAAGAAGATATAAAAAGACAAATGAAGTACAAGAAGAGGTCGTTGATAGCGCATTTAGGATCGATGATAAACGTCACGAAATTTACTTTAACAATGAGCCGTTAGCGCTTACTCCAGCTGAGTATGAAATTTTAACTTATCTCATTAAGCAACACAGCTTTTCAGTATCACGTGAACAGTTAGTTTACAACTGCAAAAGCCTAAAAGATAAAGATTCAAAGAGCTTAGATGTTATTATCGGACGCCTTAGATCAAAAATCGGTGATAGCTCAAAAGCCCCAAAACATATATTTTCAGTAAGAGGCATAGGATATAAGCTTATCGGATGAAATATTCCATAACTACGAAGATAACTATTATCTTTGCCATAGCTTTCTCGCTGATGTGCTTGCTCTTTGTAACTTTTGCAAACATTCAGCAAGAAAGCGCTTTAGAAAAACTAAAGGATAGACAAATAAGTGCGATGAACTACCTTGTCGCACTCTATGAACGTGGAAATCCCCCAAGAGATTTAGAACATTATTTTAAAAATTTTTATTTAGAGTATGTTGGAAATAAAAATTTAGCCACTTCAATAGCTACAAATGGGACTATTGTTTTTACACAGCACACGCCTCTTGGAGTGGTACAATCGGTTAATTACAAAGGCGATTTGTATTTGCTTATTAAAAACCCATCTTTTCAGCTACTTCTTGAAAGTAATGATGCAAGACATGTAAATGATCCGCTTTGGGTCGCATTTTTGATAGTTTCAGCCCTTCTCATCTCACTTTATGTTTCTGTTCTTAGAAGTCTTTCGCCGCTTAGAAGGCTTAGTAAGGACATTAGAAAATTTGCCAGTGGAAATATGGAAATGGCGATGACGGCTAGGCTAAATGAAAACGAGCAAGACGAGATCGGACAGGTTGCGGTTGAGTTTGATAACGCCGTTTGCAAGATCAGAGAGCTCATCCGCTCAAGGCAGCTATTTTTGCGTGCGATTATGCATGAGCTAAAGACTCCTATTGGAAAGGGTAGGATCGTCTCTGAAATGGTCGCAAATGAGACCCAAAAGATGAGGCTCATAAACGTTTTTGAGCGTCTTGAGATGCTTATAAATGAATTTAGCAAAGTTGAACAGCTCCTTTCTAAAAGCTACGCACTAAACTACCAAGAGTGCCATTTTTCGCTCATTTTAGAGCAAGTGCAAGATATGCTAATGCTTGATAAATTTGAAGAGCGAGTGAGCTGCGATATCAGAGATGACGTCATATTAAGAGTGGATTTTCAGCTTTTTAGCTTGGCGATTAAAAATTTGATAGACAATGCCCTAAAATACGCAGAGGATAAAAAGGCTATTTTGATCTGCGATAGCGAATTTATAGCGGTTAAAAATTTAGGCAAAAAGCTAAATCATCCGATTGATTACTACAAACAAGCCTTTGTGCGTGGCGATAAGGTGAGCGCGGGAAGTGGTATGGGGCTTGGACTTTATATCATCGAGCAAATTTGTCAGATGCAAAAATTTGAGCTTGCTTACGACTACGAGGATGGTTATCATGTATTTAAAATTTTACTTAGATCAAAGGCGAAGCGAGCATGAAAAGAGGCTTAGAAAAATTTAACGAGTTAACTGAGTCTTTTGCGAAGTTACCAGGTGTTGGTAAAAAATCAGCCGCGAGATTTGCCTATTTTGTCTGTATGCAAGATAGCTTTGCAGGGCTAAGACTTGCTCAAAATATCGAAGACGCGGTGAGGTTTATCAAACGTTGTGAGCGTTGCGGTGGGCTAAGTGAAAATGAAATTTGTGACATTTGCAGCGATGAGAGTAGGGATAGTGAGGTTATATTGCTGGTTGAGAGTCCAAAAGATATCCTAGTTTTTGAGCAAAATGGAATTTATAACGGGCTTTATTTCGTACTTGACGAGATAGATGAGGATGCCATAGAGAGGCTGCGAAGTGCGATCAAACAAAATGGCTCAAAAGAGGTCGTTTTTGCTTTTACACCAGGATTAAATTCCGATGCACTTATGCTTTACGTCGAGGATAAGCTTGGGATGAGTGAAATTTCATTTAGCAAGATCGCCCAGGGCGTACCAACTGGTGTAAATTTAGAAAACGTTGACATGCTTTCACTTTTAAAAGCCTACGAAAGCCGTACAAAAGCCTAATTAAACTTTCTTTTAGTTATAATTTTGCCTAAATTTATAGAAATTTAGCCAAGGCTCAATCGCTGCTAAATTTAAAGGATATAGGTTGATTTTACTCATAGATAATTATGATAGTTTTGTTTTTAATGTTGAGCAATATGTAAAAGAGCTTACAGATGAAGAGGTTAGATGCGTTAGAAATGACAAGATCACGCTTGACGAGATCAAAAAACTAAACCCAAGCAAGATCATTTTAAGCCCAGGACCAAAGCACCCAAAAGATAGCGGAGTTTGTTTAGAAATTTTGGGGGCAGATCTTGGCGTGCCGGTACTTGGAATTTGCCTTGGACACCAAGCCATAGGGCTTAGTTTTGGCGCAAAGATAAAAAGACTAGATGACCCACTGCATGGCAAAACCTCATTTATCGACGTGAAAAACAAAGAGCCCCTCTTTGCAGGGCTGCCTGAGCGCTTTGAGGTTATGCGCTACCACTCGCTCTATGTCGATGAGCTCCCAGCTAGCTTAAGCGCTGATGTGGTGAGTGATGATGGCATAGTTATGGCACTTAGCGTAAAAGATAAGCCGATCTTTGGTATCCAGTTTCACCCTGAGAGCTACTTCACGCAATACGGCAAAAAGATCGTTGAAAATTTTGTAAATTACAAGGCAAAAGAAGAGATAAAAGAGCCAAAAAATCGCTCACTTAAGCCATATCTTATCAAGCTTCAAGAGAGCATACCACTTGATGATAGCGACTTTGAGCAAATTTGCGAGATAATAGCCAGCAAAGAGTATGAGATCGTGCAGCTTTCAGCCCTTTTGGTGCTAATTAGCGAAAAGAGCTTATACCCAAAAAGCCTCGCTGCACTTGCAAAAAATATTCTAAAATACTCGCAAACTTACCGCGATGATACGCCTATGATCGATCTTTGCGGCACTGGAGGCGACGGCTTTAAGACGATAAATATCTCAACCACGGTCGCTTTTATCCTTGCAAGTCTTGGTATAAAGGTCGCAAAACACGGCAATAAGGCAGTTTCAAGCAAGTCAGGTAGCTCTGATGTGCTTGAAATTTTAGGCGTAAAAAGTGAAAAATCACTGGCAAAACAGCGTGAAAATTTAGCAAATAAAAATTTAGCCTTTTTTCACGCGCCATTTTTCCACCCGCTAGTGGGCGAGGTGAGAGAAGTGCGCCAAAGACTTGGCATAAGAACCGTATTTAACGTGCTTGGACCGCTTTTAAATCCAAATTTAAACCTTACAAATCAGCTAGTTGGCGTCTATCATAAGCCTGTTCTTAAACTCTACGCCCAGACGCTTAAGATCCTTGGCAGAAAGCACGCTCTAGTCGTTCGCGGTGATGACGGACTAGATGAGATCACGCTTTGCAGTGAAACAAGCGTTGTGGAGCTAAAAAATGGCGAAATTTTTGAATACAGTATCACGCCAGAGCAGTTTGGCTTTAAAAGAGCGCTTCACAGCGATATCGAGGGTGGCACACCTGAAGAAAACGCCAAAACATTGATCCGTACGTTAAAAGGCGAGGAGCAGGGGGCGAAATTTGACATCGTGGTCTTTAACGCGATGTTTGCACTCTACGCGGCTGATGGCGCAAAGAGCCCAGAAGAGGCCAAAAAAATGGTTTTAGAGGCTATAAATTCTGGCAGGGCGTATAAATTTTATGAAGAGTTTATAAAGGCTGGGGCTAATGGCGCTAGTTAAAATTTGTGGCATCAAAACACTAGATGAGGCGAGTACAGTTTGCGCTTTGGATGTTGATTTTATCGGGTTAATATTTGCCAAAAGCAAAAGAAGGGTCGAGCTAAATTTAGCTAGGCAGATAGCAAAATTTGCTCATAGCAAGGGCAAAAAAGTAGTTGGCGTTTTTGCTTTGCAAAGTGAGTGCGAGATAATGGAAATTTGCCAGTTTACTAGTCTTGACGTAGCTCAGGTGCATGGAGTGGTGAGTGAAAATTTAGGTGCAAATTTAAAAGATATGGGGCTTGAGATCTGGCAGGTTTTTAGTGTGAAAGATAGCTTGCCAGAGGTTGATTTTAAGCATTTTGATATGGCGCTTTTTGACTGCAAGGGCGAAAATGCCGGCGGAAATGGCACTAGCTTTGAGTGGGAAATTTTAAAAGAGGTCAAAATTAAATTTGGCATGGCTGGGGGCATAGGCGAGTACAATATAAAAGAGGCGCTCAAATTTAAGCCATATCTAGTCGATATCAACTCCAAAGTCGAAGACGAAAACGGCATAAAAGATGCGCAAAAGATAGAGAGAATTTTAAAGATCATAGGTGAGATAGAAGATGAATAGTAAAGCATATTTTGGAAAATTTGGCGGGCAGTTTGTGCCTGAGACGGTGATGTTTGCCCTTGATGAGCTAGAAAATGCTTACGAGAGCATCGCAAAGACAAAAGAGTTTAAAGATGAGCTTGATGATCTGCTTAAAAACTATGTTGGCAGGCCTAGTCCGCTTTTTTTCGCAAAGCGTCTGAGCGAGCACTACGGACATGAAATTTACTTAAAAAGAGAGGATCTAAACCACACAGGTGCGCACAAGAT
The DNA here is from genome assembly GCF_002912895.1 of Campylobacter concisus. Classification (GTDB taxonomy): domain Bacteria; phylum Campylobacterota; class Campylobacteria; order Campylobacterales; family Campylobacteraceae; genus Campylobacter_A; species Campylobacter_A concisus_G. The sequence goes on along the minus strand of NZ_POZX01000057.1, from coordinate 55,486 downwards.
AAATAATGCTCTTGCTCAAGCACTGCTTGCTAAAAAAATGGGTAAAAAGAAAATTTTAGCTGAGACTGGAGCTGGTCAGCACGGCGTGGCAACAGCGACTGCAGCAGCACTTTTGGGCTTAGAGTGTGATGTGTATATGGGTGCAACTGACGTGGCTAGACAGCAGTTAAATGCCTTTCGCATGCAGCTTCTTGGCGCAAAGGTGGTGAGCGTAGAAGATGGCTTAAAAACGCTAAAAGAAGCAACTACGGCGGCCATACAAGCGTGGGTAAATGAGATAGAGAGCGCATTTTACGTCATTGGCTCAGCCGTTGGCCCACACCCATATCCAAAGATCGTGCGTGACTTTCAAAGCGTCATCGGCACAGAGGCAAAAGCTCAGCTTGAAAATTATGGCAAAAAGGCCGACTACGTCATAGCCTGCGTTGGTGGCGGCAGTAATGCTATTGGCATTTTTAGTGCGTTTTTGGACGATGAGAGTGTAAATTTAGTAGGTATAGAAGCTGGCGGACTTGGCATAGAGACGCCTTATCACGCAGCTACGCTTAGCAAAGGCAAAACTGGCATCATCCACGGCATGAAAACGACCGTGTTGCAAGATGAGTATGGCATGATCTCGCCAGTTCACAGCATCTCAGCAGGCCTAGACTACCCAGGCATAGGCCCAGAGCACGCCCACTTAAATGACATCAAAAGGGTAAAATACGAAGCCGTAACCGACGATGAGTGCATAAATGCTTTGTATTTTCTAAGCAAGATGGAGGGCATCATCCCAGCCATCGAGAGTGCGCATGCGCTGGCGTATCTGGAGAAGCTTTGCCCAAAACTTGATAAAAAAAGCGTGATCGTCGTAAACGTCTCAGGCAGGGGCGATAAGGACATAAACACAGTTATCGGCTACGAAAAAGGAAAAATTTATGGATAAGGTAAAAAGCGCATTTAACGGCAAAAAGGCAAACATCGGCTACATCGTGGCTGGATATCCAAGCCTAGAAAAAACGAAGGAATTTTTAGAAAATTTAGATGAGAGCACGCTTGATCTAGTTGAGATCGGCATCCCTTACTCTGACCCGCTGGCTGACGGAAAACTCATCGCACAAGCTAGCTTTGAGACAGTGCAAAATGGCGTAAATACCGACGTTGTCTTTGATATGCTTGAAGGCTGCAAGACAAAAGTGACAAAGCCACTTGTTTTTCTAGTTTATTACAACATCATCTTTGCTTATGGCGTTGATAAATTTCTAAAAAGATCATGTGAAGCTGGAGTTAGCGGCTTTATCGTTCCGGATCTGCCTTGCGAGGAGTGCGAGGAATTTGCTCTAAAGTGCAAGGAGCTAAATTTAAGCCTGATACCACTTATCAGCGTCACATCTGGTAGTAGAGCGGATGGAATTTTAAAATTTGGCTCAGGATTTATCTACGCTCTTGGTGCGATCGGCGTTAGCGGTTCAAAAAGGGCTGATGAAGATAGGATAAAAAATTTGGTCCTAGAGCTTAAGAAAAAGAGCGATTTGCCAGTGGCTGTGGGCTTTGGTATAAAAAACAAAGATGATGTTAATGAAGTAAAAAAATATGCTGACGGAGCAATAATAGGTACGCAAATAGTTAAGTTTTGTGCCGATTTTAGCGGTGAAAAGCTAGTAAAAGAGATAGATAAACTCTTTTAAAATGCTTGATAAATTTATAGCTAATTTAGTAAAGCCAAAGTATAATTGAAAATGCATTTCAAGTCTTAAGGAAGAGATATGAGAAAAGTTATAGATGAAGCTACAAGCTATCTTTGCAAGGATACTTTAGGGCTAGATTTAGAGTTTGGCAAGAGTCTAGGCAAAGGATTTTACGGAGCTAGCATACCAGTCTATAAGGGCAAAAGCGAGTATCATTTTTACCTATTTTTTAAAAAAGATACTTTGAAAATTTTCATGAATGCCTTTTTTGGTCACGAAGATGTTGATGGTGGTGATCTAGACGATCTTTGTAAAGAGATAGCAAATCAGATTATTGGCAAAGCTAAAAATTTGCTAAACGAAAAAGAGCCAAATGCTTATAAGCTTGGAACGCCTGAATTTTTAGGTGAAGTTGAAGATTTTGACATAAAGCTAAAAGAAAAATTTATATATAAAATAAAAAATAGAACATTTCAAATAGGCTACGACATACAATGAACGACGAGAGCGCGATAGAGACGCTAGAGCAGCTAGGGCTTTTTAAGAGCTATGATGAGCTTATGGATATAAGCGTTGATTTTATAGCTGAGCTAGGAACTACCACGGTTAGCATAAATGAACTTTTGAAATTTGAAGCTGGCTCGGTTATAGACCTCGAAAAGCCAGCTGGTGAGAGTGTGGAGCTATATATAAATAATAGAATTTTTGGAAAAGGCGAAGTAATGGTTTATGAGAAAAATTTAGCCATCAGGATAAATGAAATTTTGGATTCAAAGTCAGTTATTCAGTACTTCAAAAAAGAACTTTTATGAAATTTATACTATTTTTCTTACTTTTTGCAACTCAAATTTTAGCTTCAAACCTATTAACTTACAATATCTATGAACGTGCCGATAGAGTCGATATTATGCTTAGCTTTGATGCACCTTATGAAGGAAATATCTTTCAAAAGCGCGAAAAGGACACAACATCTTTGATATTAAATTCGCTAAATTACGATCAAAGTGCTAGTAAAGACATAAACTCAAAGATTATTCAAGAGCTAGATATTGAGCCAAAGCAAAACTCACTTGTCTTAAATTTGCGCTCAAACGATGCTATTATCGTAAATGCTTCAAAGACGACTGATAGCTTTGGACTCCGTATTCGTGTAACTTTAAAAAATGCAAAACCTCAAATACAAAATATGCCTCAAGCTAGTGCAAAAATAGAGACCCCTAGTACTCCAAAGGCAGATGAAGAGCCTATGCTGAATATAGACTCAAGGTATTTTATAGTCTTAAGTGTGCTTATTGCGCTTCTTGTATTTTTATATGTATTTAAAAGATATATTACTTCAAAGGGTAGTGATTTTAGCGGGTTTAAAACACCTAGAAATCAGTCTCAAAATGATACAAAATCAATGAACTGGCTACTTAAAAATCAAAATAGTAACGTCAATATAATATATGAAAAGTATCTTGATCGCACGAATAAACTAATGCTATTAAGCTATGAGAATAGACGTTATTTAGTGATAGTTGGTAGCTCAAATGTAATGCTTGATAGCTTTGGTGAAGACAAGATACAAAATGAGCAGGATTTTGCTATATTTTTCGAAGAGAACAAGAAAAAACTAAGCTCATTTTTAGAAGAGCGAAAAAATAGTTTAAGTAACTATAAAGATAAGATGAGCGGAGAATTTTAATAGTTTTAGCTAAAATTCTCATCCAATTTAAATTTTATGCGTTAAAGCTAGTTTCAAAATTTATACAAATGAAATAGCAAAAATTTCAGGTTTTGTGATCTTTTTTATCTCTTCTTTTGCCATAGCAAATTCTTTTGCACCTTCTATTTTTAGCGTGTGCCCACTAAATTCGAAGTTTAAATTTAGCCTTTCACAGGTTAGATCAAGTGCCTTTGCTAGTGAGAGTATAAAACTCAGCCATCTTATACACTCGGCTTTTGGAAGTAAATTTTTATATCGCTCAAATTCATATATATTTTTCTTTCCGTTTGTGCCAATTACTACTGCAATCAATGCTTTTTGTTCATGCGAAAAGCCATAATTTAAGGCATTTAGGACTATATAGGCTGAGTTTTTATGATCGCCATAAAAGCCAATCTCTTGACCTACATTGTGAAGTTTTGCAGCAACTAAAAGCACTTCAAGATAGTTATCGCTTAGACCATGAAGCTTTTTTAATACCATAAATATATCTTTTGCATATCTTGTGACCGATTTATTGCATGATAATATAAAACGATCTTGCAAACTTTTGATACTTGGATTAAAATTTTGCGGAAATTTAAGGCTAGGGCGTAAAAAATCTTTTAAGAACACTCCCTCTCTTACGCCAACTCCACTTGTTATAATGTTTTTGGCATTTAGAGCTTTGGCAAGGGCTAAAAAGATATGTGCACCCTCTCTAATGGTGTCGTATCTGTCTTTTTTAATAGGAAATTTATTTAGCTCAAGCACGTTAACATTTGCAATGCTCTCGATGTAGGCTTGCTCGTCGCCAAGCTTGTAGCAAAAGCCATGCAGTGATGAGAGCGGATATAAATTTTTGCTCATTATGGCAGATGATATCGCTCTAAGAGAGCCTCCAATAGCGATTATATTTTGGCATTTAAATCGCTCATCTATCTGTTTTGTAACTTGCTCTAGAAATTTTGGCAATTTATTTAAGTTTTTTTTATCAAAAAAAAGCTCTTTTAACCTAACTGTGCCAATATCAAGCGAGAGCGTATCTATTATTTTGCCTTTGCTTATTCTGGCAAGTTCAGTTGATCCGCCACCGATATCGATAGTGACGCATTCATCGATATTATAGAGTAAATTTTTGGCTGCGATTGCACCAAAAGTAGCCTCTTCTTTGCCGTCAATGACTTTTAAATTTATGCCAAGTTTTTTTCTTAAAAGAGAGATCAGAACATTTGCGTTTGGAGCGTCCCTAAGCGCTGAAGTACCAACGCATAAGACTTTATTGCATTTGTAGCTTTTTATGATATTTGAAAATTCGCTAAAAGCCTTTAGTGCTTTTTCCATTGAGCTTTCGGATATTTCATTGTTTGAACCATATCCGCCTTCGCCTAGACGCACTTTTGTTTTATACTCAGCTAGTATAAAAAACGCTAAGCGTGACGTTCTCTCAAATATCGCCATTCGCATAGAATTTGAGCCAAGGTCGATTACTGCGGTTCTCTTTGCCATTTTTATCCTTTTATATTTAAAACTAGGCTTGCGACTGCACCGCTTCTATCGTTTCTATTTTTAATATCTACTTCGCCACCAAGAGCCTGCGCTGCACCTTTAGCTAGAAACAACCCAAGCCCAGCACCACCTTTGTCGCCGTATCTTTTAAATGGAGCAAATAAATCTTTGCTCTCATCTATGCCTATTCCTTCATCTATTACTTCGATGATAAATTTATTTTTTATAAGCTTAGAGCTAATCGTAATAGTGCTATTTTTTGGTGAAAATTTAATGGCATTTTGAACAAAATTTTGCACAATGTGGGTTAGTAAGCTAGTTTGTATTTTTAGATTTAAAATTTCTGGCTTTAAGTCCAGTTTTATATTTTTTTCATCATTTTTCGCAAGTATCTCATAGTTTTTCGTAAGTTTTTTTAAAAATCCTATAATATCGGTATTTACTGGCTCTTCAAACTGAGCTCCTTCTTGACGGCCGATCTCAAGCACAGAACTTATCATTGCGTTCATGCCGTTTATAGCTTCATTGTTTGATTTTAGAGCCTCGATATATTTTTCACTCTCGCGTGGCTTTAAAAGCGTAACTTCATTTTTTGTTTTCATTACAGCCAGCGGTGTTTTTAACTCATGTGCCACGCCTACAAAAAGTTCTTTTTGGTATAAGACAAATGTTTGGATTCGAGAGATTAACCTATTTATGCTCTGTCCAAGTGGTAAAAACTCATCTGGTAGACTTTTTATATCGATCTCATGAAGAAATTTTTCGTCTAAATTTGTAAGTTTGTGACTCAAAATTTTTATAGGTATTAAAAGCATCCTTGATAAAAATAGCGCATAAAAAAGTACCAAAAGTATCGCTGATACATTTACGATTATAATATCTATAAAAATTTCTTCTACTATATGGGCTTGAAGAGTAGTATCTTTTTCTAGGCTTAAATAACTGCTTTCATCGAGTTTTGTTATTAAAAAAGTTTTACTCTGATCCTTTGATTTTTGTGTTACGATATATGTTTCTTTATCTTGTGGCTCGTCTGTTTTTATCGTTGCTAGAGTTTTATTTGGATTTTCTATCGTAAATGTTTTTGAATTTAAAGGATTGAAATTCTGAGGATTTTTTTTATAAGCTTCTGCTTGATAGTTTAGCTCATTAACTACACTTTGAAAAACGGTAACCCTTATATAGTGATAAAGCATTACCGAAATAACTACAATTAGCATCATAGCACCAGATGCTAATTGTAGTATAAATCTATTCCTTAGGCTTTTTTGGGAAAACAAAATCTATATCCGCGTCTTCTAACAGTTTCAATTGTTGAAATATTTAGTGGTTTATCCATTTTTTGGCGGATTTGGTTGATAGCGACTTCAATAACGTTTGGAGTTACAAGCTCTGGCTCTTCCCAGATAGCATCAAGCAGTTGCTCTTTAGATACGATCTGATCTGAGTGTCTTGCAAGATGAGTTAAGACTTCAAAAGGTTTGCCCTTAAGCTCAATATCACGACCCAAATATGTGATTTTTTCCTCATCTGGATTGATGATAAGCTCATCAATTTTTATAATATTTGTACCACCAAAGCGTAGTCTAGCTTCAAGTCTAGCTACTAAGATATCAAAATCAAATGGCTTTTTGATATAGTCATCAGCACCAGCTCTAAGTGCTTTTATTTCGCTTTCTTTGTCATCTTTTGCAGAAAGAACTACAACTGAAGTGCGTGGAGATTTGTGTTTGATGATATTTATAAGATCTATGCCATCGCCATCTTGGAGCATCCAGTCAGTTAAAACTAAGTCGTAGTTTCTGATGCCGATATAGTACTCAGCATCTTTAAAATTTTCAGAGCTATCTGTCTGATAGCCAAACTCTTGTAGGCCCTCAGCAATCGTCTTGTTTAGCGTTACTTCATCTTCTACTATTAAAATACGCATTTTATTTCCTTAAACTAAAATTTATTGGCGATTGTATCATAAATTAAGCAACATTTCAAGATACTTTAATAAATTTTTAAAAAACAGTGCTGATTTTTGCTCCGACGACCGCATTTGGTAAAATTTCAGTTTTTAAAATTTCCATTTTAAGGCTAGTGAGTGAGCTAAATTTCTCTTTTAATGCTTTGCTGGTTTCTTCAAGCGACTCTTCAACGCTTTGGAACTGTCTTTCATTATAAAAATTTTTAACGAAGTCAATAATTAAAACATAATCAATAAAACTAGTTGAGCAAATTTCTAGATTCATTTGTACTTCTTGCTTAGCGACTCGCTCAAAATCAAGCATTCCGATGATCGTTTCAAATTTATAATCTTTAATGATCGTCGTCATCTCGCTTTTCATACGACTTTTTTCTCCTTGCCAGATATTAAACGAACGATATTTGGTATGTGTTTATAAACCACCAAAAATGTGATGATTAGTATCGGAGCGTGTGTGTAAATTTCATCTAACTCTGGGTGGATTATAAAGCTTGATGCAATCAGAGCTATCAACGCACAAAGTGAAGCAAGAGAGCTAATTTTTAAAAATTTTCCGACCACAAACCAAACGACAAGAGCGATAATGATCTCAACTGGTAAGAAAAATGCGATCACTCCAGCTCCAGTTGCCACGCCTTTGCCGCCTTGAAAGCCCAAAAATATAGAAAAACAATGTCCAGCCACGCTTAAAACCGCCATAGTCCAAAGCACACTTGGACTAGCTCCTAAAGATGAGGCAACAATAAGTGGCAAAACACCTTTTAAAACATCACAAACTATCGTTAAAATGGCTAGTTTCTTGGCTAATTTTGGATCTTTTTGTTTTAAAACTCTTAAAACATTTGTTGCGCCGATGCTCTTGCTACCTTCGTTTTTTATATCAACATGCCCAAAAATTTTTGCAAGAATAAGGCCAGACGGAATACTTCCAAGCAAATAACTAACGGCATAAAGTATTAAATTTTGCATATTTTACCTTTTAAATTTAAAGAGAAATGATAGTAAAAAAATACTAATTATTTTATAAATCATCTCCACAAAAGTACGACTTTTTCGTCATAGATATCGCTTTTCTTTGGTGAAATTTGTATTTCATTTATGGTGATATTTTTTATATCATTTGCTTCTTTTAGCTCGTCGCTTTCTTTTTCAAATCTCTCTTCAAGTTCGCTAATGGCTAAATTTATGTCATTTACACTTTGCTCGCTAAGCTTGACGTCACTTCGCTCTTTTAAGACTCTATTTGCGCTTCTTGCACTCGATGCGATTTTGCCCGCATTTTGACGAGATAAAAGCTTGTTGCCAAATATCGCTCCAAGTATGCTAGCGCCTATATTTATGGCAGCATCAAGCCCACTTGTGGTCATCTCTTTTTGCTCTTTATCAAGCTTTGCTAGAGCCTTGTTTAGCTTGTCTTGTAGGCTTTTTCGCTCTTTTTCAAATTTTGCTGTGAGTTTTGCGGTTTGTTCTTCTAAAATTTCATTGCACTTATCTTGAAGCCTAATATAAAACTGCTCCTTTGTTTCATTGTTTTTTGAATAAATTCCCAATGCTTCAAAGATGTTAAATTTGAAATTTCTATACAGATACTCTTTAAAATCTTTTTGGATATTGTCAAAATTTTTAGCTTTTAAGATGAAATTTGGCACAGCTGCAAAGCTTGCGTCACTTGGTTCATTTTTGCTTACATTAACATGCAAGCCTTCGCTAGCCTCATCCCAGTTTGGCTCATTGTCATTTTCGTTTAGTTCATAAAGATAGTTTACTTCATAAACGCTATCGATGCCTTTTTTAGTATCATAAATTCTTATCTTTGCGCTTGCAAATAAATTTGGTGTAAGGGTTTTTGAATTAGTATAAAGTTGCGTGATCTCATTTGAGATTATGGGCTTTATACTAAATTTCATCTCGCTTTTATCTACGCCTTGGCTGCTTAAATTTTCTTTTTTATCTTTCATCAAATTTGAAATTTGCTCGCGGCTAAGCGGGCCTTTTAGATAGCTTAATGCCCACCGTGTCGAAATAACGCTTAGCCCGTCTTCGTTTATATTTTTCACTAAAAAATTTCTCTTTGCTAAATTTGATATGAGATTTTCAAGCGAGGCTTTATCTAGGTTTGAGCCAGATATGCCGCTTAGGCCGTCGATCACGCGTGCTTTATCCTGCGCTGTTTGGAGGCGGCCTATGAACCAAGTGCCGATGTTGCTAAGACCTTTGTAGTCAAGATCGACTGGGTTTTGCGTACTTAAGACGCAGCCAAGACCAAATGCACGAGCTTGCTTTAAAAGTGTAAGCATAGGCGTTTTTGATGGAGGGTTTGCGTTTGGTGGGAAAAAGCCAAAAATTTCATCCATATATAGGATCGCTCTAAGTGAGCTAGTGCCCTCTGTTCCGCGCATCCACGCGATGATCTCGTTTAGTAAAAGGGTGACAAAAAACATCCTCTCGGCGTCATTTAGGTGTGAGATTGTAAAGATATTGCACTTTGCTTTGCCGTTTTCGTCAAATAGCATTTTTGAAATTTCTAGTCTAACGCCCTGCGTCCAGCCCTTAAAGCTTGGGCTTGCGATGAGCGCGTTTATCTTCATGGCAAGTTTTAGGCGCTCACTGCTTGGATAGAAGGTATCGACGTCAAAAACGCCTATCTTTTTAAAAGGCGGATTTGCGATGAAATTTATGAGTTCTTCGATGCTGACATCTTTTTGCTCTTTAAATTTAGTATCAAATATGGTTGAGATGAGAAGCTGTTCTTTTGAGTTCATGTCCTCAGAATTTATACCAATAAGAGATAATACCGAGGCTGCGAGTGAGTTTATATAGTTGCTAAAAATTTCTTCATCAGTGATATTTGGGCAGGCAAAGTCGCTAAGTAGCGCCACACCTATGCCAGCTGAGCTTTTTGGTGTGTAGATGTTAAAGCTAGCGCTCTCTTTTAAAATTTTTACTCGCTCAAGATCTTGAAAACTCGATTCTACGCCGTTTTTCCAAAGCTCGGCTTGAGCAGCGGCAAATTCCTCTACACTTTGACCTTTATTAGCCGCTTCTGCTTCATCTATGTAGGGTAAAAAATCCTCCGGCCTCATCTGCGGAAAGATGAGGGCTAAATTTGTGATATCGCCCTTTGGATCGATGATAATAGAAGGGATATTGTCTATGCAGGCTTCTTCTAAAAGCGTGATACCAAGGCCTGTTTTACCGCTACCTGTCATACCTATGATAGCTGCGTGGGTGGTTAGATCCTTATTTTTATAAAAAAATGGTTCTTTGTCTTTTAGTCCGATATAAAAAAGTTTTAAATTTTCTTGTATTGTTTTCACTAGCTACCTTATTCGTATAAATTTATACGTGAGCGAAGCTCGTCAAGCGTCTCTTTTATGCGCTTTTGCGTAAAATCTTTTATCGTTTCATCATCATCAATGAGCTTCATACAGTATCTTATGTAGCCTTTATATGCTAGCTCTGTAACAAGTCTTAGCTTTAAAGTCACGTTTTTTACTTTATCTGGCGCGATTGAGATATCAAAGGTCGCTTCTAGTTCTTCTCCATCTTGAAAATTTGTAGTTTGCGGGCTTAATACGCTTATGCCGCCTTCAGAAACATCATAAAGGCTACCTTCGATCTTGTCTTGTTTGCCCTTGATAATAGTTTTGGTAAAACGATTTGGCAAGATACGTTGGAATTTTCTTTTGTACGCATACATTGTTGTATTTAACGAGAAATTTGAAAAAGTAACACTTTTATCTGTTATATTATAATTTATGATATCTGCACACAAAGGCTTTGAGAAAAAGCTATTTGGCAAAATAAAACCTTTGCCGTCTTGCTTCATAGCTAAAATTTGCATCATATCCACGCGAAAAACGACACTATCTTCTTTAACTTCTAAAATTTCAGCCTCATATTTTATATTTAATCCATCATATAAATTTAAAAGCTCTGGCCTTGCCTTGGCTTTTTTCATGCGAGTGAATGTATTGATCGGATCTTCATAAAAAAATGTTCCGGTTTCGATCATATCTTTTACATTTGTTTCTTGCTGGTCTTTGGCATCGCATAAAATTTCTTTGATTCTTGAAACGGCATTTACGAAATACCCTACAAAGGTACTGTTGTCGCAAGAGTGACTAAAATTTAAAGTCAAATTTAAAAGTAGAAAATTGATTAATTCGTCTCTTGCGTTTGATTTTGGTATTAGATTATTCAAATCATCTTGTAGCTGCATAGCATTTGGCTTTTGAATAAGCAGTGTATCAAAGATATTTTCAAGACAAATTTTTACCTGATCGTGCGGCACGATAAATGTTAGCTGCCTACAAAATTTGATACCGTCATCGATAAATTTATCTCTTAATTTAAGTATGCTGTCTTCGCAATTTATTACAAGCTCTTGCCTGCCTTTAAAATCCATGTAGTCTCCGGAATGTTGTTGATTAAAGCCAAGGCTATGATATAAAAAGTTATATTAAAAAAGTATTTAAATTTATTTGGAGGAGAAATTTCTAGGTAAAGGATACCTAGAAATTTCTATTGATTATAGTTTGCCTTCGTTGTGTGAAAGGTAGTCAGCAACACCTTCAGTGCTTGGTTTCATGCCAGCATCACCTTTATTCCAACCAGCTGGGCAAACTTCGCCGTGCTCATTTGTAAATAGCATAGTATCAACCATTCTTATCATCTCATCGATATTTCTGCCAAGCGGAAGATCGTTGATAACTGCATGGCGAACAGTGCCATCTTTGTCTAGCAAAAATGAGCCACGAAGTGCTACACCAGCATCTTCTAGAAGTACGTCAAATCCGCGAGCGATTGATTTTGTCATATCAGCTACGATAGGGAAGCGAACTTTGCCAATACCGCCTTTGTTTACTGGAGTCTCTTTCCATGCAAAATGTGAAAATTGGTTGTCGCATGAAACTGCGATAACTTCGATACCACGTGACTTGAACTCGTCATATCTTTTATCAAATGCGATAATCTCGCTTGGGCAAACAAAAGTAAAGTCCATTGGATAGAAAAATACAACTGCGCCTTTCTCGCCAATATTTTTATAAAGATTAAAATCATTTACAATTTGATTGTTTCCTAAAACTGCTGCAGCTGTAAAATCAGGTGCTTTTTTTGTTACTAACATTTGTTCTCCTTAATAATAAATTTTATTGATTGCGAAATTATATCTATTCAAAATTAAATTTAGTTTAAACATATTTTAGAAAATTTTATTTAGTAAATTTAGTGTTATTGGAAAAATAGAAAATGGATTTTGTTAAAAGTTGTAAAAATTTGAATTTTTAAAAATTTATTGATAAGAGTATTTGAAAGAAGTCAGTAAAAGCGTTGCTAAAAATTTAGAAGATTACTTGCTGTAATTATTGTAAGCCGCTAAAATTTTTTCCGCCAAATTTTAGAATCGCTGATCCCCATGTAAAACCGCCACCAAATGCATCAAGAAGTAAAACAGAACCATTTTTGATGCGTCCGTCTTCATAGGCATCATTTATAGCCATCGGAATTGAAGCAGAGCTTGTATTGCCATATTTAGCAACAGTCAAGACACATTGCTCATCTTTAAAATTTAATCTATTTTTTACTGCATCTATTATTCTTATATTTGCTTGATGAGGTATAAAAAAATCAATATCTTCGCTTTGCATTTTATTTGCATGCAGAATTTCTATTACGCTTTTGCTAAGTGTTTGAACTGCTATTTTAAAAACTTCATTTCCACTCATATGGATGAAATTTAGTCTATTTTTTAGTGTTTCCTCGTTGGCTGGAAATACACTTCCGCATCCTGGAGTTATTAAAAGTTCAGCTTGCTTACCATCGCTTGCCGTATGAATATCAATGATCTCATTCTCATTACTGCTACTAATTACAGCCGCGCCTGCCCCATCACCAAAGAGTATACAAGTGCTTCTATCCGTATAGTCAACAATAGAGCTTAATTTTTCAGCTCCAATGATTAAAACATTCTTTTTGGCACCGCTAATAATGAGAGAATTTGCAAGTTCTAAAAGATAAATAAAACCGGTACAAGCCGCACTTATATCAAATGCTGTAACTCCATAGTTTAAACCCAAATTTGCAGCTATTTTGCAAGCAGTAGAAGGCATACAAAGATGATCTGGAGATATCGTAGCACAGATGATTGCATCGATTTGAGATTTATCAAGTCCTGAGCGTTTTATAGCTAATTCACCAGCCTTTGTGCCAAGGTCACTTGTTGTTTCGTTAGTTGCAATATGCCTTTGTTCGATACCTGTTCGCTTTACTATCCATTCATCACTCGTTTCAACCATTTTTTCAAAGTCAAAATTTGTCAGAATTTTTTCTGGAATATAAGAAGCGATAGAAATCAGTGAAGCTTTTGGCATATTTTACCTTGCAAAGTGCGAAAGTTCTTCTTCGATAACTTTATTTATATTTGAATTAGCAAATTTTATTGCTTGAAAAATTGCATTTTTTATAGCTTTTGAATTACTTTTGCCGTGACTTATGATAACACAACCATTTACACCAAGAAGTGGTGCACCACCATATTCGTCATAGCTAACCTGTTTTTTAAGTGTCTTAAAAACTTTTCTCATGAGTACAGAGCCAGCTATAGCAAGAGGTGATTTTTTAATTTGTTTTTTGATGATTTTGCCTATTGCATCTGCAACGCCTTCGCTAGTTTTTAAAAGAATATTTCCCATAAAACCATCACAAACCATTACATCAATACTGCCATCAAAAATTTGATTACCTTCTGCATTGCCAACAAAGCTATCAAGCCTAGAAACTAATTTAAATGCTTCTTTGCTAACTTCATTGCCTTTGCTCTCTTCTTCACCATTTGATAAAAGACCAACTTTTGGCTCTTTTCTACCTAAAATTTCTTTTGCATAGGCTTCACCCATTATGGCAAATTGAAACAAATGCTCACTTCTGCAATCAACATTTGCACCAACATCTAAAACCAAAGTCGCAGATTCTTTTGAATTTGGCATAAGTGTTGCAATTGCTGGGCGAGAAATATTTTTTAGTCTACCGATTCTTAGGGTAGCTAAACTCATAGTTGCACCACTATGACCAGCAGAAACTACAGCATCAACTTCCTTATTTTTTAAGAGTTCAATTGCTTTATAGATCGTACTATCTTTTCTTTTAAGCGCATCAGTTGCGCCATCTGCCATTGAGACAACTTCGCTAGCTTCTAAAAATTCGATATTTTTTAAATAAGATTGTGGAATGAGTGGTTTGATGACATTGCTATCGCCGACTAATACAGCTTTAAATTCTGTCTCTTTTAGTGCATCAATAACACCAGATATTATAGGATCTGCACCAAAATCACCACCCATAGCATCAATAGCAATGCGAATCATATTTTAATATTCACCTGTAGTTTTGTTTATGCGGTGAGGCATTTTCCAAGAACCATCTTTGTCTTTTATGGGCACTGGAAGTGTAACTTTATAATGTGTTCTACGTTTTGCTGCACGAGAATGACTCACTCTTCGCTTTGGTACTGCCATTTTACTCTCCTTTATAAATTTTTACATTTTTCACAATAGAAATAATCACTTTTAAAAGCTTCTAACTCGCTCTCAAAGACTTCTTTTAAATTAATATTGCCATCGAAAAATTCCATCGTATCGCTAAGCTCATTTTCGATATCTTTATAAATACCGTCACTTAAATTTAGCTCTACATCTTGATCGATAGGTAGCATAAATACTTCACCGCATCGATCGCAAACATAATTTACATTCCCCTTTATTTTACCTTGACATTTTACCAAAAAAGGGTCTTTTCTTTTTAAAATTCCAATAAAAACTAAATTATCATTTCCTACTAGCTCAAAGCTTATATCTTTGTTTGCTATTTTAGAAAAAGATATAATCAATTTTCTTGACCTAAAATTAGCAAATTTCTCTTGAAGCAAAGAAGAAATTTACTTCATTCACAGCATTTTCTAGGCTATCACTTCCGTGAACCGCATTTGCATCAATACTATCAGCAAAATCAGCTCTTATAGTGCCAGGAGCTGCTTCTTTTGGGTTAGTTGCACCCATTAGCTCGCGGTTTTTAGCAACTGCATTTTCGCCCTCTAAAACCATAACCACAACTGGCCCGCTTATCATAAATTCAACCAAATTATTAAAAAATGGTCTATCTTTATGAACAGCATAAAATGCTTTTGCATCACATTTGCTAAGTTGGATTTTCTTTACAGCTGCGATCCTTAAGCCGTTACTTTCAAATCTATCTATAATTTTTCCAACAACATTTTTCTTAACAGCATCAGGCTTAATAATAGAAAGTGTTCTTTGCATAAATTTTTCCTTAAATCTAGGTTATTTAAATTGAAGTTGGCAATTATATCAAATAAAGCTTAAAAATAAAATAGGCTCAATTTGAGCCTAAAAATTTATAAATATAAATTTATTGAATAACTGGAATAGAGCCATTGCGCGCATCAGTACCGATCTGATCGCGCGAAGGTTGTCCTGCTACAATAGCGTCCCATACGATACAACCATCAGTTGGACAGGCAGATGCACAGGCTGGCTCATCGTTGTAGCCTACGCACTCAACGCATTTGTTTGAATAAACATAGTATGTATCTGCTCCAGTTGGGTTGTCGCTATCATCAACGATAGCTGAAACTGGGCATTCATCAATACATGAACCACAGCTTATGCATATATCAGTTATTTTTACAGACATTTTTTCTCCTTAGATTAAAATTTGGCGTAGAATATCAAAAAAAGCTGAAAATGATATAAATAAGCCCTTAAATTTAACTACGATCTTAAATTTTAGAAAAACTACTTTATAAATCTTTTATCACTTTTAGACTAAATTTACAGATTAAAATTTTAAAAAGGTTGTATAAATTTAATGAACGATATTATTGAAATAACTGGCGCAAGGGAACATAACTTAAAAAATATAAATCTTAAAATTCCTAAAAATAAATTAGTAGTTTTTACCGGTCTTAGTGGCAGTGGTAAGAGTACGCTGGCCTTTGATACGCTTTATGCTGAGGGGCAAAGAAGATATATGGAGAGCCTTAGCAGCTATGCTAGGCAGTTTTTAGACCGCGTGGGTAAGCCTGATGTTGATAAGATAGAGGGTTTAACGCCGGCTATTGCGATCGATCAAAAGACGACTTCTAAAAACCCTCGCTCAACGGTTGGTACGATTACAGAAATTTATGACTATCTAAGGCTTTTATACGCAAGGGTCGGCGTTCAACACTGCCATAAATGCGGCAAACCTATCTCAAAAATGAGTGCGAGCGACATCATAAATGAAATTTCAAAGCTCCCACTTGGCGCAAAAGTGATCATCTATGCGCCGCTAGTTCGTGAGAAAAAGGGCACATGGGCGGATTTGATCGAAAATTTACGCCAAAAAGGCTTTGTAAGGGCACAGATAGATGGCGTAGTGGTGAGGCTTGATGAGGAGATAGAGCTAGCTAAAACGAAAAAACACACGATAAAGGTCATCGTTGATAGGATCGCCATCGATGAGCAAAATCACGAGCGCCTTGCAAGTGATGTGGAAAAGGCACTAAATGAGAGCTTTGGAGAGGTCGAGGTAGAGATCGCAAATGCCGATGAGCTGGGGCTTAAAGAGAGTTTTATACATTACAGCGAGCACATGGCTTGTTTTGATTGTAAAATTTCATTTACGCCGCTTGAGCCACTAAGCTTTAGTTTTAACTCGCCAAAGGGCGCTTGCGAGCACTGCGATGGACTTGGCATAAGATATAGCCTAGATATGAGTAAGATCATCGATGAGGAAAAGTCGATAGAAAACGGCGCGATCAAGCTACTTTATGGCTATAACATGAGCTATTACTATAAATTTTTACTTGCTTTTTGCGAGCAAAATGGCATCGATATCAAAAAGCCCTATTATGAGCTTAGCGAAGATGAAAAGAGGCTCGTTTTATATGGAAATGTCAAAGAAGTTGAGTTCTTTTGGAAGCGAAATAAACTGCTTAGAAAATTTGACGGTGTGGTTAAAATTTCACACGGGCTTTTGAAGGACTATAAGGACTTTGACGAGTATATGAGTGAGAAAATTTGTGACGCTTGCAACGGCCACAGGCTAAAGCCTCAAAGTTTAGCGGTCAAGGTCGCTGGCCTTGGACTTGGTGAAATTTTAGATATGAGCATAGAAAAATGCACCGCTTTTTTCTCGAATGAGAAAAATTTCGCCTATCTTAGCGACTATGACAAGGCGATCGCAAAGCCTATCTTAAAAGAGATCAACGAGAGGCTTTTCTTTTTATATGACGTGGGGCTGGGATATTTGTCACTTGGGCGTGATGCTAGGACGATCAGTGGTGGCGAGGCGCAGCGTATCAGGATCGCGAGTCAGATAGGAAGCGGGCTAAGTGGCGTCATGTATGTGCTTGATGAGCCAAGCATCGGTCTTCACGAGCGTGATACACTAAAACTCATAAAGACGCTTAGAAATTTACAAGCCAAAGGCAACTCTGTAATCGTCGTCGAGCATGATAAAAAGACGATAGAGGAGGCTGATTTTATCGTAGATATCGGCCCTGGAGCTGGTAAATTTGGCGGTAATGTGGTCTTTGCAGGCAGCTCAAAAGAGCTTTTAAGCTCAGATACTCAGACTGCACAATACATAAATGGTAAGAAAAAGATCAACTATCAAAAAAATAGAAAAGCTGAGAAGTGGCTTGAAATTTCAAATGTAAATATCAACAATATCTCAAATTTAACCGCTAAATTTCCGCTTAGAAATCTTGTGGGTATCACCGGCGTTTCAGGATCTGGCAAGAGTTCACTAGTGCTTCAGACCTTGCTTCCAGAGGCACAAGAGCAGCTAAATAGAGCTAAAAAAGTGAAAAAGATAGCTGGGGTAAATTTAAGCGGACTTGAGAATTTAGACAAGGTCATATATCTTGATCAAAGTCCAATCGGCCGCACTCCACGCTCAAATCCAGCGACATATACCGGCGTGATGGATGAGATAAGAAATTTATTTGCGCAGACTAAAGAGGCCAAGCTTAGAGGCTATAAAATAGGGCGCTTTAGCTTCAACGTCAAAGGTGGGCGCTGCGAGAAGTGCCAAGGCGAGGGCGAGATCACGATCGAGATGCATTTTTTACCTGATATAAACGTGGTTTGTGACGTTTGTAATGGCGCTAGATACAATGCTCAAACTTTGGAAATTTTATATAAAGGCAAAAATATCGCCGAGGTGCTAAATATGAGTATAGATGAGGCGGTTGAGTTTTTTAAGGCTGTGCCAAAGATCGCTTCAAAGCTCACCACGCTGCAAGACGTGGGGCTTGGTTATATCACGCTTGGACAAAATGCAGTCACACTAAGTGGCGGCGAGGCGCAGCGCGTAAAGCTAGCAAAAGAGCTTAGTAGAAGCGACACCGGAAATACGCTTTACATCCTTGATGAGCCAACGACTGGGCTTCATTTTGCCGATGTTGATAGGCTAGTAAAGGTGCTAAATCACTTAGTTGATCTTGGAAATTCAGTCTTTGTGATCGAGCATAATATGGATGTTATTAAAAACTGCGACTATATCGTTGATATTGGACCAGAAGGTGGCGCAAAAGGCGGTAAAGTGATAGCGTGCGGCAACGTAAAAGAAGTAGCCAAAAACTATAAAAAAACTGGCAGCTACACTGGAGAATTTCTCGCACAAGAGCTTAAGGAAATGAAGAAAAAATAAAAAATTTGCTTCAACCGTTTCTTTGTAAAATTTGAAACGGTTGAGGTGTGTTGGAGCGTTAGCTAATTTTTAAGGTCGATTTCTCATCTATCGCACTTGAAGCTAGTGCCCAAAATAGTAGCATTAAAAGTGCATTTTCATGGTGAAATGTTGTATTTGCAAGTGAGATTATATTATTAGCCATAAGCATTAAAAGCGCAAGAAAAACTATGCTATTTTGTCTAAAATTTTTAATAAATTTTATAAAGAGTGATAGTTGAAATACCAAATATGCAAGCAAGGCAACGATGCCCTTTTCTGTTAAAAATGTTAAAAAGGTATTGTGTGCGTGACCAACATGAACTTCAACATTGCCTGGAAAATATTTTGTTATATCAATAATCCTAAATTCACCAGAACCTATCCCAAATAAAGGACATTCTAACCATGTATAAAACGCGCTAGCAAAGATCGGATATCTAGTTTCTGATCCAGTGACCCCCTTTGTTAGTTGACTATAAAATCTTTGATCTTGAGTAATATTCGTTGATATATATATATAAGAAATAGCTATTATGCTAAACAAAATTATCAAGCCTAATAAAAATTTTATTTTTATCTGTTTATTTAAAATTTCAAAAAGCAAGTAAGTAAAAATAATGATTGGTAAAAGATACATTGTAGCTCTAGAGCCAGCTATCATTATTCCAAGGACGCAAATTCCAGCAACACTTATGCCTATATACTTTTCAAAAATTTCTTTGCTATTTATCGAAACTAATGCTATACAAAAAACTAGCAGCATAAAAATGGCGCTATGATTTACGTGTCCTATTGATTTAAGCTCAAAAAGTGCTAAAGGATCATTTGAAGTGAATTTTTCTACACAAGCAGGGATAAATGCAGCAATCAAACCAGCAAATAAGGCAAAAAATAAAATTTTAAAATTTATTTTTTCTATGCCAACACTTCTGGCTACAAAGAAAAATAGCATACACCTTAGCGGATCAAGCGCTCTTGATGCAGAAACTCCATTTACCAAGCAGCTTATAAAAGTAGCCAAAACAAAGATAAATAGTGAGATATTTATGAGATCAAATTTAAATTGCTTTTTTTCTTTGACGCAAATATAAATTCCAGCCAAGACAAAAAGTGTAAGTGAAATTTGCTTTAAGCCCTCAGTTACTGGCAGTGTAAATAAGACAATAACTAAAAAGAGATTGTAGAGCTTAGACACAATATCGTTTTTCATGCAGATCCTTTAAATTTTAAATGGGCATTTTATCATTGCTGAACTAAAAATAATATACAATTAAACAAAAATTAAAAGGAAGTATCGTGCCTGATGTGAAAATAAGCTTTGTAGTGCCTGTTTTTAACAAAAAAGAGCACATTAGGGATTGTTTAAATTCGCTTATATCTCAAGACATGGATGATATTGAGATTATAGTTATTAATGATGGAAGTACTGATAATACGCTAGAAATATTAGAAGAATATGAAGATAAAATAATATTAAAAACAAAGAGTAATGCTGGTGTTAGTGCTGCTAGAAATGACGGTATATTATTAGCTAGTGGTAAATATACTATCTGCGTAGATGCTGATGACTATGTAGAAAAGGATTATGCTTCATGTGTTTATGATATCGCAGAAAAATTTGATGCCGACATAGTGATAACAGATATGTGTAAGGTCTATGGTCATAAAAAGCTCCTTTTTAAGGATTTTGAGACAAAAGAGGATGGCGCAATCGATAAAAATGAGTATCTAAAAAGGCTTTTAGCCTCAAGGCACAACAAAGTCTTGCATAATGCGGCAAACAAGGCGATTAGGACTAAAATTTTAAAAGAAAATTTATTTCCAGTTGGGATCACGCAAGCTGAAGATTTTCACACTGTAGTAAGGAATGTTATCGCTTCAAAAACTCTTGTAAAGCTAAACAAGGCATTTTATTACTATAAGATAGGAGACAACAACACTGCTGGCTTTGAAAAATTAAAAGCTGTGATGGATCATAAATTTGTTTATGACGACATAATCTCAATTTTAAAAAACAAAAATTTAGCTCTTGAAATGGTGTCAGATCTAGAGCTTAGAAAGATAAAAAGCGTCTATATGCCAGCTATTTCGGCAAGACCAAATCTTAAAAATAGTAGCTATGTAAAGGCACTTGATCTTTTTTATGAAGATATTGATAGCATCATAAACTCATCTGGTTTTTCAAAGCTTAGACTAAAGCAGAGAATTTTGCTTAAAGTGCTAAAAAATGTAAAATCGTACGAAAATGTATCAAAAATTTTAAAAATCTTTAATACAATAAATGGCTTTTTGTCAAATAAAAAAATGAAAGAATTTAAAGAGTAGAAGATGATAAATATACTTGAGCTTGAAAGCTCTCTTGGATTTGGCGGACAGGAACACCGCACTCAGCGTGTAATAAATGGACTAGATAAGAGCAAATTTAAGGTTTTTTATGGGCTAAATCCTGGCTCAAAAAGCTTTGAGAAGCAAATAGAGTGTGAATTTGTTGAGTTTAATCTCAAAAAGTCTTTTAATATCTTTGAAATTTTAAAAATTTGCAAATTTGTAAAGCAAAATAATATAAAAATCATCTCGACTCACTCAGGCAAAGACGGCACAATAGGCGCTATAGTGGGTAAAATTTGTGGCGTTAGTGTGGTTCGTACTAGGCATTTGCAGCTACCTATAACATCGCCTTTGCCTTATAATCTAAGTACAAAAGTAGTCGGTGTGTGTGACTCGGTATGTGCAGATCTTATAAAAAGAGGCGTCAAAAAAGAGAAGGTGCTAAAAATTTACACTGGCATTGATACGCAAAAATACACACCAGAATTTAAGATAAACATGAAAAAAGAATTTGGCCTAAGTGACGATGTAGTGGGTGTTTGTATCGTTGCAGTGCTAAGGGCTGCTAAAAACCACAAGCTCTTAATCGATGCATTTAGTGAACTAAATTTAGAAAATTCAGCTCTTTTTATCGTAGGTGACGGTCCTCAAAATGAGAACCTAAAAGAGTATATAAAAGATAAAAAAAATATCTTTATGCTCGGCAATAGAACCGATGTGAGCGATTTTTTGGGCTCACTTGATATTTGTGTGTTACCTTCAGATATGGAGGCCATCGGTGGAGCGCTACTTGAGGCATCTTCGTGTAAGCTGGCTACCATCGGAAGCGACGTGGGAGGTCTTGGCGAGGCAGTAAGCGACGGAAAGAGTGGATTTTTATTTCAAAATGGCGATAAAGAGGGGCTTAAAAAGGTGCTTGAAAGGCTTATTTTGGATGAAAATTTAAGAAAACAGATGGGTGAGTTTGGCAGAGAGTATGTAAAAGAGGTTTTTAGTATCGAAAAAATGATAGAGAACACTCAAAATTTATATATGGAACTTGCAAAATGAGCGTAACAGTTTTAATGTATCATCATGTGCTTAAAAAAAGTGGGTTTATTGCAAGTAGTGTAGATGAGTTTAGAGATCAGATGAAATTTTTGGCTCAAAATGGCTACAAGTCGCTAAGTTCGGCCGAGTTTGTGGCATATAAAAAAGGTGAGCTTAGCGTGCCTAAAAAGAGTGTCTTTATCACATTTGATGATGGCTGGAAGGATAATTTTGTTTACGCATATCCTATTATCAAGGAATTTAATCTTAAAGCGACTATTTTTTTAGTTGCTGGCTGGATAGAGCAGGCGAGTAGAAAAAGTGGCGAGTTTATAGAGCTAGATCATAACGAATACAAAAATGCTGCACCAACTAGACCTGAAGATGTATTTTTAAACTACGAGGAAATAGCAAAGATGAAAGAGTGCTTTGACTTTCACTCGCATACTTATACGCATTTTGATGATTATTTTGGTATTTGTGAAATGAAAGAAAATTTTACAAAGTGCAAAGAATTTATGTATAAAAATTTTGGCTTTGATGACAAGCTACTTTGCTGGCCAAGAGGTAAATTTAATGATGAGCTAAAAAATGTGGCAAAAAGCGTTGGCTATGAGGTTTTTTTTACAACAAAGCGTGGGATAAATAAATCTGATGGTGTGCTTGATGATATAAGGCGAATAGCGGTAAAAAAAGATGCAAACTGGCTAAAAAAGACACTATTTATCTATCAAAATGACCTTTTGGGCTCACTATATTCAACACTAAAATCTTAAGAGAAATTTTACTTTGTAAAAATTCTCTCATTTTTAGCTATATGTTTTTCATAAAATCTTGAAATTTTGTATGAGAAATTTTTATTAGATTTTTTAAAAAGATAATTTATCTTCTCTTTTTGCTTTCTTTGGATTTCTAGGCTAGAGCTATTTAGCTCCTCTGGATGAGAAAAGATGTTGCTAAAGTACATTTTTAGATCAGTGTTTTTTAGGATCGCTTCCCATTTATCGGCTCCGTAAAGGCCATCTTTGTAAAAATCAAGCAGAGCTTTTGCACTCTTTCTTGTTAGAATGTAAGCAGCCGTTCTATATATACTAGCGTATGAGTATGGTGAGATAAGATATAAATTTTCTTTTATTTTTTTACCAAAAGCACGAAATCTACTATTTAATCCATCTTGCACACCGCATATCAAAATGCTATCACTACTTATATCTTTGCATAGCAAAAAGGCTTCATTTATTAGTTCGTCATTTCCAATAACATCATCCTCTAATATTAAAGTAAATTCCGCATCGCCTTGTAAAAAATCCTCATAAGCTTTTATGTGTGACATTGTACATGCTAGCTCACCTGGTGTCGCAATTAATGGCGGTATCTTAAATTTATAATCTTCATCACAAGATTTTAACAAGCAATCTATCATGGCGCTGTAATACTCATTGACGCTAAAATTTTTAGCATCAACTGCATCTATTATTTTAAATTCATCATATCTTTTAAATTGTCTTTGTAAATTTTGCCTTCGCTCTTCATCTCTTTTTAATGATATTACATAGATGGGATTATTCATTTTTTGCTCCAACTTTTAAGTCAAATTCTAACTTGACTTTATATGTAAGGCCTGCTAGATCAAGCTCTTTTTTATTTATATGTTTTTGTGTGTTGATTAAATCGTCACTAGAATTTCTTTTATAAATTCCAGCGATTCGAGCTTCTTCATCAGCGTTTAAAATACAAAGTATATCGCATTTGCTTATGCGTAAAAGTGGATTTGCGCTTACGTATATTACGACTTTTACAAATGGCATGATAAATTTAAAAAATGGTTTTAACTCATCTTGATGATCGCTTTTGATTTTTATCTTTGGACGAGCTATAAATAAATTTAGGCTCATTACATCATCATCGATTACAGCGATTTGATAAGGTTTAAAGTTTTTAAATCCATTTTTTCTAATTTGTTTTGCAAGTGTGCTTTTGCCACTACCGTGAAGCCCAGTAAGAGCGATTAAGGCTCGTTTTTTATCTTTTAAAATTTCTTTACAAGTCTCATTTAATGCTTCAAGCATTATTTATAGCCTCTATTTCTAAAATTTGAATATAAATTTCCTAGCACCGGTGTAGAATAGATAAAAAGCTTCTTTTTAACTCTAAAAATGTAATCACTCTCGCTCTTTGCATTGTTTGATATATCGATACGTCTTATCTTAAATTTATCATCTCCTGCGCAAAATCCGCCATCTATGACACTAAAAGCAAAGTCATAATACTCTCTCACAACTTTTAGTGAAAGCTCGTTAAAGTGTCCTTTTGGAAAGCAAAAGCCAAATTCTTGTTTTTCGGGAAATAGCTCTTTTATCTTGGCTAGCGAGCTAGAAAATTCCTCTCTTAATTTTTCTTCATCGTTACTTTTGCAAGAAAAGTGGCTCGCTGTATGGCTATCAAACTCAAAAAGGCCACTCTCTTGCATCTGCCTGATCTCGTCTAAATTTAAAAAATACTCCGCATCTTTTTCGTAGTCTATTTCTTTATGTTTTTTAAATGCAAAGTCGTAATCTTGTCTTTTAAAATTTTTGATCTTATCTGTTATCAAAAAGCACACAGCTGGAATTTTTAGCTCTTTTAGGATAGGAAATGCAAATTTATAGTTATCAAAATATCCATCATCAAAAGTTAGTAAAATGCTCTTTCTTGAGGCTTTTGCTCGGCCACTAGCTATATCTTTAAACTGGCTGTAGTTTATAAATTTATAGCCCTCATCTAACGCCATAAGAAGTGCTTTTTTAAATAGCTCTGGTTTAATGGCAAAGTCGTTTTCATTGTTATTACAGTGGTGCATCGTTAGCACGCAAACTGGGTAGTTCATTTTTGCTCCAGTAAATTTTTAATAGCTTCTTTTAGCGCCTTGTGGCTAAAGTTTTCATCCACAAATTTAAAGGCGTTTTGTGAGTAAATTTTGGCTTTTTTAGGCTCATTTATCAGCTCCAAAATGCACTCTTTTAGCGAAATTGCATCTAAATTTTTAGCACAAAGTCCACGCTCTTTGTCTTTAACTAGCACGTTCATCGGGGCGTTATCATAGACTACGATAGGCACTTTTGAGCTCATTGCTTCAAGCAATACAGTACCAAGCCCCTCAGAGTGCGAAGCAAATACGTAGATGTCAAAGCTTTTTATAACATTTGCCACGTCATTTCTAAATCCAGTAAATATGATCTTATCTTTTTCATCAAACATAGAGGCGATCTGCTCTTTTGTGCCGTCGCTAATGTTGCCAGAAAATACAATAGTCGCATCCTTTGACTTTAAAATTTCTTTTGCGGCACTTGCAAAGTCAAAGACTCCTTTTTTGCGGTAAAGTGAGGTAAAAGTGCCGATGACTAGCTCATCTTGAGATATATTAAACTCATCTCTAAACGTACTTTTTGTAGCATCTATCGCCTCCACATCGACTGTGCTTGGCATAAAAACTAGTTTATCTTCGCTAACGCCTATGCTCAGAAGATACTCTTTGACGCTATCTGAGATGTATAAAATTTTATCAAAAAGTTTTTTGTGCATGAGTTTTGAAAGAAAGCCTTTTATAGGAAAAAGATTATGCCTTTCCTTGTAAAATTTAACACCCTTACTTCGGTAAAATAGTCCAGTAACGGCTCCAACCCAGCTATCAGTCGAGCCATGCGTGATTACGATATCTATCTTGTTTGAGCTTATCGCTTCGCAAAGTGCTGGTACGCTTTTATGAAAATTTTTCTTATTCATCTCTTGTGCTATAACACTAAAGCCTTCTTTTTTTGCAATACTTTCTATATGAGAGTTTGGGTTACAAAAAAGTATGACATTGTGACCCATCTCGCGCATAAAACGTATCTCATTTAGCGTCTTATTTTGCTCGCCACCCCAGTTAAAAAGTGTCTGCGTGTGAAGAATATTCATCTACCTATCCTAAAATTTCTTTTATTTTGGCTTTTATTTTTGGCATTTCGTCGCTAAAATCCATCAATGTCTTTTCTATGCCATGCTTTGCTATGCCCTCTTTATCGCAAGGCACAAAGTCCCAGTCTTTTTGATAGACGATGTGTTTGCCCATGCTTTGTATGCCATTTTGCGCTGTGTAGCCATTTTCCATAAGTGAGTTATCCCAAGGCCCCCACTCAAAAGCATTGCTTGGACCAAAAAAGGCTATGACTGGCACGTCATTTGCCGCAGCGATGTGCATTATAGCAGTATCAACACCGATAAAAAGGCTTGAGTGCTTTGATAGGGCGATCGTTTGTTTCAAATTTAGCTTGCCACCTAAATTTATAGGCTCGCTCTCACAAATTTTTAGTACGCTTGCTAGCTTTTCTAGCTCATTTTCTTTATTGTCGCTTGTTAGTACGACCTTTACACCAAGCTCATTTTCGCAGTAGTCGATGAGCTCTGCCATACTCTCATCATTTGCGCATTTAAACATCCAGCGGCTTGTAAGATGCATATGTACAAAGCGTTTTGGTAAATTTAGATGCTCCACACTCTCGTCCGAAAATACACTCACCTTTTTGCTAACCGGTTCAAATCCCAAAGCCCTTAAAGCGTTTAGATTATGATCGATCGTATGTGAAAAATTTTCATAGTATTTTGCTTTGATGTTTAGAAGTTTATTTATTGATTGATTTTTGCCAAGAAAGCCTACTATTTTTTTGGTCTTTGCATATTTTGAGATGATGATGCCGCGGTCTCCCGTGGTTGTTTGCACGGCCATATCGTATTTTTCTTTTTTGATGGCTTTTATAAATTTTATTTCAGTAATTAGCTTTTTAAAAAAGCCAGAATTTGCACTTTGTCTATCGTAAATGTGAATTTTATTTATGTGAGGATTTCCCTCGATCATCGCTTCTGTACCTTTGTTTAGAGCAAAGTCGATGGTTGCATCTGGGTAGTAGTGGTGCAAATTTTCAATGAGCGGCGTAGTCAAAAGCACATCGCCGATATTTCTAAATTTAATTACTAATATTTTCATTTTATATATTTCCAAAATGTGTACTGAGCGTAAAGTCTGGCTATAACGTAGCCAGTAAAGCCCTCTTTAAAGCCACCCTTTAGCACGTAAAGCTTAAAGAATGTCCACACTGGGCTTGTTAGAGCTTTAAATAAATTCTTTTTTGCTCCCATGCTTGAGTAGCGATTTTGTTTAGCTATAAACTGCTCGATGCTCTCATATGCGTAGTGCAAGAAGTGATTTTTAAGTACTCCAAGCCTTTGTGAGCCGTCATTTAAAATGACCTTTTCATGCACGGCTCTACCATCAAATTTTGCAAAATTTTTGTTAAAAAGTCTTATTGTGTAGTCTGGATAGAGTCCCATATTTTTGATCGCTTTGCCAAAGAAGAAATTTAGCCTAGCTACGTTGTAAGCCATAAATTTTGGCTCTTTTAGCGTACTGATGATCTCATCTTGAAGCTCATTTGTGATCACCTCGTCGCTATCAAGCACAAAGACCCACTCATTTTTAGCTAGATCCACGCCCTTTTGCTTTTGCGTGCCAAATCCCAGCCAAGTTTGCTCGTGAAATTTCACGTTGCTAAAGCCATCACAAATTTGCCTTGTGCTGTCTCGTGAGCCGCTATCAACCACGATGACCTCATCAGCAAAATTTGTACTTTCTAGCACTTCTTGTAGATATTTTTGGCTGTTGAAAGTTAAGATGACGACACTTAGCATTTATACTCATTTTCGTAAAATCTCTTAAACCTTTGGTGAAACCAAAAGTACTCCTCAGGCATTGCTCTAACCATCTCTTCGCACGTGCTACACTGCATTTGCGTTACTTTTTGAACCGCCTCTTCTTTGTCAAATTTATTTATATCAATGGCTGGTGAAAAGCAAATTTCACTTATATTTTCATATTTTTGATAGATAAATGCATTAATTATTAGTGCGTTTGTTTTTTGAGCTAGCACGCTCGCAGCTGGCGTGTGAAGCACATCTTTACCAAAAAATTTCACCTTTATGCCATCTTTTGGAGCGGTATTTTGATCGACTAAAATTCCCACTATTCGCCTAGCTTTTAGAGCTTTTAAGATATCTTTTGCGCCGCCATCTTTGTCAATGAGCTCCACGTCAAACTGCGTTCTGTTGGCTCTTAAAATTTTATCCATGACGCTACTATCAAGCTTTCTGCCAAGCACTGAGACTGCACCAAAACGAGCAGCCATCGCTAAGCTAAAAAGCTCCCATTGTCCAAAATGCGCGGTCGTCACGATAATCGGACGATCAAGCTTAAGTGCTTCAAGCAGATTATGCTCATTTTTAAAGCTAACTTTTTCAAGCACTTTTTGCTTTGTCGTGTTTTGATTGAGGATGAAATTTATACCAAGGTATTTTGCGAAGTTGTAGTAGCATTTTTTAGCGATCTTAAGCTTCTCTTCCTTGGTTTTTGACTCGCCAAATGCAAGAGTTAAATTTGTCATAACGACGTGAAGTCGCTTTTTATTAAGCTTCATATACGAAAAAGCTAAAAATTTAGCGAGCAAATCTCTAAGTGAGCTAGGCAGTAAAAATATAAAAAATTTTAAAGTATAAAAGCCAGCCAGATAGAGCCTATCCATTTAGTAGCCTTTTTGCAAAATTTGCAACCGTTTCTGGAAAAATCTCTCTTATGCAAAAGTCGTTTTTATCGATACTTCTGGCGTCTATTTGCTTGCCCATATCTATAACTAAATTTTTATCCGTGATGTAAGCATTTCTGTGGCTTGGACGATTACCAAAAAGTGTGATAGAAGGCCTATTCATCGCCCAAGCAAGGTGTGTTAGGCCACTATCATTGCCAATTACTAAATCACAGCTTGTAATGAAGCTTATCATCTCTTTTATGCTAAGTTTTTCAAGTAGCTTTGCTGAGGTGCCTGAGATGATCGCCTCAGCTCTTACTTTCTCGCTCTCACTTCCGTAGCAAAGGCAAATTTCACATCCATCAAGTAGCCTAATCACGTCTTTAAATTTGTTATAAATTTTGCTCTCTTCGCTTGCAAAGGCAGCAATTAAAACACGTTTTTTGCCACTTTCGTTTTTATAAATTTCACTTACTTCAAAGCAAGGTGCTTTTTCTAAAATTTCACTTACTTCAAAGCTAAAATTTAGAGCGAAAGCCACAAGTGCCAAATTTCTAATGATTATATTTTCATTGTAATCAATTTTAAATTTATGCCTATAAAGCCTAGCTGCGATCTTTTCTTTGACACTTTCTCTACTAAATCCATAAGTTTGCTTGCCTATTATTTTTGCGACGACGGCTGATTTAAAAAGCCCTTGCAGATCGATCACTTTGTCAAATTTACCAAGCGTTTTTAGTATCTTGTAGCTTTGTTTAAAGCTTTGTTTAAGCGGTAAAACGACTAGCTCGTCGATAAGCGGATGATCTTTTAAAAGGCTTGCAAAACGAGCATCAACTAGCCACGTGATATGGGCATTTGGGTAGTGCTTTTTGATAAACTGAAGCACAATAGCTGCGTGCACGATATCCCCAAGAGCGGAGAGTTTGACGATGGCTATTTTTAGTTGATTTTTGTTTTGCATTGATCACTTTAGATATAAATTTTTGGTATGATTTTAAAAAAAAATGCTTAAAAAAGGGCTAAAATGGCGAAAAGTTACATCTGTGTCTTTGACTGCGAAACGATACCTGATGCAAATTTGATAAGAAAAATTTATGGCATTGATGGGAGCGATGAAGATGTGAGCGTGCAAGCGATGGCGCTGCAAAAAGAGGCCAGTGGGAGTGAGTTTTTGCCTGTGATGTTTCATAGAGTCGTGGCTATCTCTGCTGTTATGGCTGATGAGTATGGCAAATTTTTAAAAGTTAGCACGATGGAGGGCAAAGACGAGTGTGAGATCATCGCTAAATTTTTAAAATTTATAAATGACTACAATCCTAGGCTTGTTAGCTTTAATGGTCGTGGCTTTGACCTACCGATGCTAATGGTGCGTGCGATGCGCTACAACCTAAACGCGGCGGCGTATTACGAGAGCGAAAACAAAGAGCTAAATAAAAATAAATGGGAAAACTATAGAGCCAGATATTCGCCTAAATTTCATCTTGATTTGCTTGATTTTATAAGCGATTTTGGAAGTGTAAGAGGGCTAAAACTAGATACTCTTTGTACTAGCCTAAATTTACCTGGCAAGTACGATGTGCACGGTGATCAAGTGCTTGAACTATACTATGCAGGCGAGCTTGATAAGATCAACGAATACTGCGAAAGTGACGTGCTTAATACCTACTGGCTCTTTTTAAAATTTGAACTTTTACAGGCAAATATCTTGCAAGATGACTATATAAATCACCTAAACGTGATGAGTGAATTTTTAGCCAAAAACTGCGCTCATAGAGGATACACTGAGGTCTTTTGCACTGCGATAAGCGACGAGCTAGCTAGACTTAATGGCAAGCTTGATTACGAGATCAAGGTTCAAAAAGAAGACGATGAAGAATTTGATGATTTTAGCGATCTTGACGGCACAAAAGATACGCCAGAGCAGCTAAATGAGCGTTTGGCAAGACAAGGGCTTGATGGGCTTTTAAAAAAAGCGAGTGAGGTTGTGTCAGCTACAAAAAAAGATAAGAGTTTTGCCGAAGAGAAACTACCTGAAATAAATTTGGACGAGGAGTAGAAATTCTACGCTTTTAAGCCGCAAAATATCTTTTTCTACTCTATGGAATTAATATCCTGATCCGCGGAATATCACGGGTACTCAAATCCAAATTCATACTCTTTTAAAACTCCATTAGAAAAGATGAATTTCTCGTAGTAGAGTGGCATATCAAATTCTTGCAAGAGTTTGCTTTCATTTTGCTCAGTGATGTAGGTGACAATAGAAATGGCATTTTCTTCTTGCAGATCGTTTGGCTTACCTAGCTTCTTTAAAATTTGCTCTTGTTTGTCACCAAGTTTGATACCAGAATTTGTAGTGAAATCTTTTATTTTGCTGGAATTTATATAATCTTTAGTCAAATTTTTATCAAAAAATTTAACATTTATCATTTGGACCTCACCGCTACCACCGCAACAAAAATCGAGCGTCATTATCTGTGTTCTTGATAAATTTATGAAGCTTGCCTTTTCGCCGTCTAAGAAATATTTGATTTTTTTAGATGTTAAATTACTTGAAGGTAAAATTTTACCTACTTTGATTTTGTCTATGCTTGTTGTATGCGGCAAATTTTCACTGGCTGTTAAATTTAGAAAACCTAAAATTAGAGATAGTATTAAAAAATGTCGTATCATATTATTCCTTTACTGTAATTTTTTTTGGAGGCTTAGAGTTATTTGGATTATTTTTTATGTTAATAGTAGCATGAATGCTCTTTTCGTGTTTTAATAAATTTTTCATAATTTCTTCAAACTCCAAAAGCTCTTTTTGGGTGTCAGTAACTCCAATACAACCAAGTGTTCCTTTGCTGTTGCCATCGGGATGAATTCTTAGAAGCGATCTTTCAGTTTTAAATTGTGGATTTAGGTTAAAACTAAAACCTACTCCATGAATATTCATACCAGGATTATAATCTTTGTCTTTTCTTCTGTCTCTATATGTATCAACTGTATATTCTCCATTTTGTGGAGCACCGCTTCCAAATCCACCAGCTACCATTGTAATGGACAGTATAATGTCATCATTTTCTTTTAAATATAAAAGTCCATTTCCCATTTTACTATTTTCCATTATTCCTTCGATTAATATGTCGTATATCTTATTATTGACATCAACCCCAACCCCCTCATCCCCATCTTCCCACATGCCACTATCTACTCTAGTTAAACTCTTTGATTCATTAAAAGAGTTAATAAATTTATCCATATTCTCTTTATTTAATAAATTTATACCAAGCTTATCATCTTTATCTGCATTAGACTGATTATTAGAGCTCTCTTTTTTTGCATAAATTTGATAGCTCTTATTTGTCTTCTCATCACTTTTTAACTCTTTGCTTAGCTTATCATCTTCATAGATACTTATCTCATTTGTTGAGATATTTTTATTTATATATAAGTAATTATCATTTTTTATTAAAGCATCGTCTTTATCATCACTAAGCTTTAATTTAGCATCAAATGCCTTCTCTTTTATAGCATGCTCAAACTCATATATAACTAGCTTATCATCTTTAAATTTAATATATAAAGGTATCTTTATAGCTATCCTTATATGATTTTTGCCATATCTTGTATAAAACTTAAATTTATCCTTATCACCTTCAAGATATGCAAAAAATACTATAGTATGACCACCCTGTTTTAGCTTATCTAGATCATCTTTTTGTATAACATCTGAAATTTTAAATGTTATCTCTTTGCCTTTTTGATCTTTGAGAGCTACTACATCTTTTGGATTTGATTTGGATAACTCATCATACTCTTTACTTTTTATGACCTTATATCCCCAAAGTATCTCTTTATATCTCTTACTACCTTTTTCTTGTTTATATATAGCCTTTAAGCTTATTGGCTCATTTGTCTTAAATGGATACTCACTATCAGAGATTACATTTGTTATATGATCTGTTATATCTCTTAACGAGACCTTATTGCTATAGCAAAAGTTAGAACTACTCTTATCTTGATATCCTAAAGATATTACAGCTGTATCAGAGTGAGCATGAATATCTTTAGTGCTATAAACTTTACTTAGATCACTTGAATAAAGTATAAATTTAGTATCTCCTTTATTCTCTTTATCTATTGGGATATTAAATGTAGCTGTATATGAGTTTTTGATACCTGAGTCTTCATTTTTTATTAAAGATACACTCTCATATATACTTTTATCAAAGCAGTGATGAAGATATATCTTATCTATATCTTCACTTGCCTTACCATCTTCGTTTTCAATGATGAGATTATTTATAGTTATAATCTCTATATTTTTATAGACTATTATTGATATTCATTTTTCAATTTCTTGTAAAATTTATCAAAGCTAGCAGGTAGCCCACTATCTATCTCTTTAAGTTTGGATAGGAATTCTTCTTGTTCTATCTGTTGTAAATCATCGCTTTTAAAAATAGTTTTTTCTTGCTTAAAAATGTTCAAATACATTTTCCCACCAGACATTATGTCGCCATAAATTTCATATATATAGTTTGAATTTTTAAATTTATTCCCCATCAAGCGCTCATTTACATTATTTTTTATTGGTGTTGGTTTTGATAAAATTTCTAAACTTTTGGTATTTCTTTTATTTACCCAAAAATAACCACCATTTGCACAGTATATGTCACCCTCGCATTCGAACATAGCAATAGCTATTAAAATTTTTTCATTTTCATAGCAATATCCTATTTCTTCGGCTTTAAAAAAAAGTAATTACAAAATCACGCACGCTAGCCCTATTTATCAAATTTTAAATATTTACTATCGCAATCTTTAAAATGATTATACTCGTTTATAGAGTTTCCGTAGTTTTGTATGACTATGCTATCATTTTCATACATCCCGTCAATCTTTTTAAATTTTATATAAAATCCACCTTCGCCATTGCTTTTTATGCTTGATATATAGCCTTGTGATTTTGTCTGATTATTATCAACTATCTTGTAAAAATACTTTGTCTTATTAGTATTTTTCGTTATTTCTATTGAAATATTACAAGGCTCATTCTTGTAAAACCCAGTTAAATTTATGTCTTTTGTGTAGGCATTGTGTGTCATAAACACTAGCACCATAAAATAAAAAACAACTATCTTGTTTGTCATATCTACCCACTCTTTTTTAACCGCATTATATCTATTTAACAAAGGCAAAACTATATCTTTTTGATCTTTCCATTCTCAAATTTATATTTTCTTTCATCTGATAGTTTTCCACTGCTTTTAAAATTTGGATCGCCATTGTTGGTTAGTGCATTTTTGTGTGGTTTGTCTATTATCAAGATGCCTTCATTAGTGACTTCGAAAAATGGCACACTCGCGCACCAATCTATCTCACCTTGAAATTTAATATTATTGTCCTCTTTCTTTTCAAAAATTCTCAAAGGCCCGTGTCCATTGCAAGCAGCATAGTTTTGTATGTCTTGAAATATCCACACTTCACTTCGATTCAATTTGGTATAAAATATTAAATTTGGTTCAAGCTCATGCTCACACTCTCTGCTATAAATCTTTTCATCGTTTATACTTATGGAGCATTTGTTGTCCTTGCTGTACGTTTCTATACTTAAATTTTGGGCATTAGAAAATATAGCTAAAAGTAGCAATAAGTATAAAAATCTAGTTTTTATCATCATTTTTTCTATTCTCAGGCAAAATCAAATGACCATTTTTGTCTATTAGGGAGTATTGGACTAATACTATATAAATTAGGTCATGGATACGATAATTGTCATAATCGCCAGTATAGTCATCATATTTTCTTAAAAACTCAGCATAAGACTTTTTATCTGTTTTTTTTATGTCTTTTAGATCTCTAAAAGAGTAAAGTATTGGTACATATTTTAAAGTATCTTCAAAGACCTCTTTAAATTTCTTATAGTCTTCGCCGTAAATTCTTTTAAATAGCTCTTTATTATTTTTATAAAGAAGTAAAGCTAGTTTTGCAGTGGAGTTTCTATAGTAAGATCTAGTGCAATGAATAGAATTGCCGACGCTATAATTATATTTAACCCGTACTTGAAAATATTTTGAATACCCATCTATGCACTCTTTTTGAGTTTTAGCTATCCTCTCTCTTGCTATCTTTAGAGCTTTTTCTTTTAAATTCGGAGCTTCTTTTACAATTAGATTATAAAGATCAGCAAAATAGTTATCTCTAAAAGCAAGAAATTTGGACTGACAAACAAAGTCTTCTAAAGAGTACTCTTTAAATTTATATTTGCCCTTAGCATCAGAACACTTAAAACTAGGAGATGTATTAGTACTGTAATCGTTTGAAAAATAGTCATCACCGGTAAAAAATTCGTCTTCGATCTGTTCAAAATTCTCGATCGCTTTATTGGTAGCTTGGCTAGGCATTAAAGCTTCAAAAGCATATAAATTTAAGTTTATTAGTAAATTTATTAATAAAATAGTTTTAAATTTCATACTTCAGCCCTTTATTTAAATTTCTTAAATATATTTGCTTCTCTTATACGTTTATAAGAGTTTATTCTTTTTGTTCTACTTTCTTTATTTGCACCGCCATTTACTAAATCTGTTACTCTATTTACTATTTCTTCATTGTCTAATTCTGGCTTGCTTTTATCGGCTCTATCGTAAATGTTCTTTTTTTGAGCCCAGAAAAATGCAGCTGACACAAAAGCATAGGTTTTATTTTCAGCTACCAGTTCTGGATTATCCACAAAGCTTACTTCATCTCCTACTAATTTAACTTTGTGTGCGAATTTATTAAATTCGGTATATATTTCTCTACCAGTTATTTGTATTATCCCTCTACCTCTATATTTCCAGCCGTCGCCTTCTTCGGTATTGCCAAGTCGCAAGTCTTTAGGTCTATTTTCATCAGCATATCCTCGATTGGCTATAGCTTCTTGATCGGCTTTTTGAATTATTTTTCCTTTTGTATCTTTTATTCTTCCTACATCTTTACTTCTATCATAATTATTTTTAAAATAACCAATATTGGATCTCACAAGACCTTCCACACTATAATCTAAACTCTCTGTCAGTTTTGGGAAGCTACTTTCCACCTCTACTGCACATTGCCCAAAAAAATGCTCCAATCTATTTCTAGTATTAAGCTTATATTTTACATACATTTGAATTCCATCTCCATCATCTCTTCTATTTAGTTCATCTACCATTTCTTGCAGGATATATTCTTGATTTGTTTTTATATTAGTAAATACTTGTTTTAGCATATCTAGTGTAAATGGATAATCTTTAATCTCTATTAAAACATTTATCCCCTCATCCCCATCTTCCCACATGCCACTATCTACTCTAGTTAAACTCTTTGATTCATTAAAAGAGTTAATAAATTTATCCATATTCTCTTTATTTAATAAATTTATACCAAGCTTATCATCTTTATCTGCATTAGACTGATTATTAGAGCTCTCTTTTTTTGCATAAATTTGATAGCTCTTATTTGTCTTCTCATCACTTTTTAACTCTTTGCTTAGCTTATCATCTTCATAGATACTTATCTCATTTGTTGAGATATTTTTATTTATATATAAGTAATTATCATTTTTTATTAAAGCATCGTCTTTATCATCACTAAGCTTTAATTTAGCATCAAATGCCTTCTCTTTTATAGCATGCTCAAACTCATATATAACTAGCTTATCATCTTTAAATTTAATATATAAAGGTATCTTTATAGCTATCCTTATATGATTTTTGCCATATCTTGTATAAAACTTAAATTTATCCTTATCACCTTCAAGATATGCAAAAAATACTATAGTATGACCACCCTGTTTTAGCTTATCTAGATCATCTTTTTGTATAACATCTGAAATTTTAAATGTTATCTCTTTGCCTTTTTGATCTTTGAGAGCTACTACATCTTTTGGATTTGATTTGGATAACTCATCATACTCTTTACTTTTTATGACCTTATATCCCCAAAGTATCTCTTTATATCTCTTACTACCTTTTTCTTGTTTATATATAGCCTTTAAGCTTATTGGCTCATTTGTCTTAAATGGATACTCACTATCAGAGATTACATTTGTTATATGATCTGTTATATCTCTTAACGAGACCTTATTGCTATAGCAAAAGTTAGAACTACTCTTATCTTGATATCCTAAAGATATTACAGCTGTATCAGAGTGAGCAT
This sequence comes from Campylobacter concisus, assembly GCF_002912895.1. Lineage (GTDB taxonomy): Bacteria > Campylobacterota > Campylobacteria > Campylobacterales > Campylobacteraceae > Campylobacter_A > Campylobacter_A concisus_G. The sequence goes on along the minus strand of NZ_POZX01000057.1, from coordinate 18,799 downwards.
GAATATCTTTAGTGCTATAAACTTTACTTAGATCACTTGAATAAAGTATAAATTTAGTATCTCCTTTATTCTCTTTATCTATTGGGATATTAAATGTAGCTGTATATGAGTTTTTGATACCTGAGTCTTCATTTTTTATTAAAGATACACTCTCATATATACTTTTATCAAAGCAGTGATGAAGATATATCTTATCTATATCTTCACTTGCCTTACCATCTTCGTTTTCAATGATGAGATTATTTATTGTAAGAGTAAGACCTGAACTTGATGCTGATGTAGGTACTATATTGTTGCCATGAGCTAGACGAAGCTTTATATCAAACATAGCTGAGTCTTTATCATCTCTTAGGGTAAAGTTATTCTCTTTGGCGAAATTTAATAAAGAGAAATTTAGGTGTTTGTTGTTAGATGAGGGGTCTTCAAAGTACTTCATACTTATAACGCTATCTTCTAGCTTATACTCTATATCATCGCTATTTTGCTTTATGCTAGTAAAGGTAGCACCATTTATCTTATCTTCTTCATTTTTGTTTTCTTGATAGAGTATTACCGTATCTTTGCTCTTTACATTTTTAAATTTTATCTCTTCATTTTTACTATCTTCGTAAGAGTCAAATTTAAAGTCAGTAAGTATTAGCTCGCATAAATTTACCTTGCCATAGTTTGGTCTACTAGAATTTAGCTCTTTTGGGTTTAGCTCACTGCAATCAAATGGAGTTTGATAAGCTAGCACAATGGTAAATTCGCTCTTTTTAGGTTGAAAGACTCTAATAGGAGTTGTCATCTTTCTTGGGCATAGCAAGAGTATATTTTCTTGTTTGTAAAATTCCTCCTCTCTTTGCCTTAGGAGCTTATTTATTCTTGAAGTATTTGAAGCATTTGAGCTGATTAAATTTACGCAGTATATGTTTTCAAGGCTAAAGGTCTTTGTACTTTGAGTGCTTAATAAAGAATTTATCTTTGTAACAAATGGCTGAAATAAAGCCTCACATTTTAATGCATCTGATGCGTTTAAATTTGATCCATTTTCTTGAAGCTTCATAAATTCTAAATGAGTGACGTTTTGGATGATTTCTTTATTGTTTTGATTTTTTAATTTATATTTTGCTTTGGATATATTTAAATGACTAAAAACATCTATGCACTCGGCAAAATTAACATTTTGTTCATCACTTTCATAAAGCCCAAACTGATTTGAAATTTTTTCTCGCAAAAGAGATATTTTATTGCTTACTTCATCACTAAAGCTCTCATATGCTAGCCAAAACCAGGCCTTAAAACGATTTTTGCTTTTGATATGGCTTGCTAGGGATGGATCAATATTACTTTTCTTGCTGATATAAAGAAGTGCTAAAAGCGCGACATGCTCTCTTGAAATTTGGCTATTTTTATCTGAAGTGAGCGAAACGGCTTGTAAATTTTTAAGTGGCGAGTTGTTTAATTTTTGATTTATCTCTTGGATTAGCGGCGTAAGCTTTCGCTCCAAGATTGCATTTAGCTGATCTTCTGAGCTGAATTCAAACTCAGGCAAAGTATCGGTACTTCCAGACTTTGCATAAGCCTCTTTTGCGGCGTCATTTATCTTTTTAAAAAGTTCATCTGTATCTATCTTTTCTATGGTAGTCTTACTCGTGGTGTTAGCAATAGCTCGCTTGATATCTTTTATGACTTTGTCTTTGTTGTTTTTATAAATTTGAGCACAAATAAGTTCTATATCATCTCTTAGGCTAAAGCCATATCCAATAAGTAGTTTGTTGTTAGATATAAATGGTCTGCTTATGTCATTGTCATATGAAAATTTTATAATATCTATTAAATTTCTTTTAAAATTTACATCATTTCTGGGCGTTAGAGGCATTAAACTTCCTTGGAAATTTTTGCTAAATATTAGCACAAACTTAAAAAGTATTCAACAATAAAACTTTATAGTAAAAATTTATGTCAAAAATATAAATTTGAATGTTTTTATTTTTGACAAGGCTACTCAAAAGGGCTTGTAAATTTAAAGCGCCTTTATGAACTCTTTAAATTTATCGCCTCGCTCGGCATAGCTCTTAAACTGATCAAGGCTCGCAGCTGCCGGGCTTAGAAGCGCTATCTCGCTGGTCTTTAGCTCTTTATTTATCTCATTGACAGCATTTTGCAAAAAGTCGCATTTTAAGGCTGGTATGCCAAATTTAGTCGCTAATTTCATAAGTTTGTCACTGTTTGAGCCGATGGCGTAAATTTTAACCTTGAGGTTTTTTAAATTTAAAAAGAGCTCATCCATGCTAACACCCTTGTCGTCTCCGCCAAGGATTAGGTGCATGAAGTGATCTTTGTAGCGTTTGACGGCTTGTATGCTCGCGTCGATGTTGGTAGCTTTTGTGTCATTGACCCAGGTTCTGCCCTTTTTATCAGTAAATTCTTCGAGCTTATTTGCTTCAATAACAAATGTGTTTAAAAGTGCGATGTCACAGCGGTCAAATAAAATTTTCTCCACCGCAAGTGCCAGTAGCGCGTCTAGCAAAAACGGCGTTTTAAAGGCTATATCATCTAAATTTACGCCGCAAAAACGAGCCAAATCGCTCTCATCTTTATAGGCGATAACTTTGGCTTTTGTAGGCGTGCTAGCGTAAATTTCAGGCACTATCGCCACGCTACTTTCACTCATGCTAGCAAGTGGCTTTAGCTTCGCCTTTTCGTACTCGCTCATGTCGCCATGCCAGCTTAGATGATCAGGAGTGATGGGTAAAAGCACATAGATGCCGGGTGTGGCGTGGTTTGTATAGTGAAGCGTAAATGAGCTAGTCTCAAGTATCCAAATTTTAGCGTTTGGGTCTAAATTTGCCAGCGCGATGCCGACATTTCCGCCCATCACTGAGCCCTTGCTCTCTAGCAAATGCTGCATCATCTTTGTGGTCGTCGTCTTGCCATTTGTGCCACTGATCCAGATGTTAAATGGCAGATAATTTTTATAAATTTCATAAAAATAGTCATATTCGCTAACTAAATTCCTAGATTTTTTGATAAGCTCGTGATGAGGTGGGATGCCAGGGCTTGGTATCTCTAGGCCGCTTTTTGCTGGGTCAAATTCGCTAACTGGCAAAAGAGTGTTTCCAAACTCGTCCTTAGAAATTTCGCTAAATTTATCATCATAGATATCCCAAAGACCATCGGTTGTGAAATTCTTTGCAATCGCCTTTGTCGTGCCACCATAGCCAAATAGTGATTTTCTCATGACTTTCCTTATCTGATCTTTAGCGCGGTTAGTGCGATCAAATTTGCTAAAAGTGCGATGATCCAAAAGCGCACGATGATCTTATTTTCAGCCCAGCCCTTGATCTCAAAGTGGTGATGTATAGGCGCCATGAGAAAAATTCTGCGTTTAAAAATTTTAAAGCTGCCCACCTGCAAGATGACGCTAAGCGTCTCTACGACAAAGATGAGACCGATGATGATGAGCAAAATTTCGTTTTTAGTCGCAACGCCCATAAAACCGATATATGCACCAACACTTAGGCTGCCGCTATCGCCCATAAAAACTTCAGCTGGGTGGCAGTTAAACCACAAAAATCCCATGAGTGAGCCAATGAGTGCTGAGGCTACGACGACGCTCTCGCCAACGCCAGCGATCTTTGGCAAAAGCAGGTATGAGCTAAAGACGGCGTGACCGCAGATGTAGGCAAAAACGCCAAGTGTCAGAAGCGAAAATATAGATGGCACAGTAGCTAGCCCATCAAGCCCGTCTGTTAAATTTACTGAATTTGAAGCAGCGACTATGACCAGTGTCCAAAAGAGAATGGCAAAAATTTTTAAATCTAAAATAGGTTGCTTAAAAAAAGGTAGATAAAACTCGGTGCTAAGCTCGTGACTTGCATATAAAAAAACAGAAATTACAAAGGCTATTAAAAACTGAAAAAATAGCTTTGCTTTTGGACTTAGGCCGGCGTGATTTTTTGCTCCTAAAATTTTACTGTAATCGTCCTTGTAGCCAAGCAGCGTAAAGCAAACTAGGCAAAAGAGAGATGTTAAGACAAATGCGTTATCAAGCCTTGCGCAAATTATCGTGGAAAGTACGGCTGTGAAGACAAAGACAAGTCCGCCCATGGTCGGTGTTTTGGCCTTTTTTTGGTGAGTTTGCGGGGCAAGCTCATAGATAGGCTGGGCAGCGTTTTTTGCCTTTGCCCAAGCGATAAATTTAGGCATCAGATAAGCTGTCAAGATAAAAGCTATGAAAAACGCGATGCCAGCACGAACGGTGATATACTGAAAGATATTAAAATTTAAAATTTCATAGATATAGTAAAACATAAGGGCCTTTATTTTAAAAAAAAGCAATTTTAGTATAATGGCCTTAAAAATTATCTAAATTTAAGGATAAAATTTAAAAATGGCTCAAAAAACTATACTTATAATAACTGATGGCATTGGATCAAATAAAAATGGCAAATTTAACGCATTTGAGGCGGCCAAAAAGCCAAATTACGAGAAATTTTTTAAAGAAATTCCAAACTCACTCATAAAAACTTCTGGAAACGCTGTGGGACTACCTGAAGGGCAGATGGGAAATAGCGAAGTAGGGCACATGTGCATAGGAAGTGGGCGAGTTTTGTATCAAAATTTGGTCAAAATTTCACGCGGCTTTAAAGATGGCTCGGTAGCAGAAAATGAAGCGCTAAAGGCTCTTTTTAAAAAGTGCAAAAAGATCCACGTCATAGGGCTTTATAGTGACGGCGGCGTGCACTCTCACATGGAACATTTTGATGGCATGTGCGAGCTTGCTAGTAAAAATGGCTGTGAAGTTTTTGCCCACGCTATCACCGATGGACGCGACGTTAGCCCAAACAGCGGTCTAAATTTCATAAAAAACTTGGAGGCTAAATTTAAGGTAGCGACGGTTTGCGGGAGATTTTACGCGATGGATAGAGATAAACGCTGGGAGCGCGTAAAAGAGGCCTATGATAGCTTGGTGGAGGGAGCAAATTTAAGCAGCTTGTCGCCAAGCGAGTATCTACAAAAAAGCTACGATATGGGCGTGACAGACGAGTTTGTAAAGCCAGCAAGTTTTAATGGCTTTAGTGGCATGGGCGAAGATGACGGCGTGATTGTGATAAATTTTAGAAATGACAGGGCAAGAGAGATTTGCCAGGCTTTGGGCGAGGAGAAATTTAGCGAGTTTGAGCGCCCTTTTGCTATCAAAAATCTAATCACCATGACCGAATACGACGCAAATTTTAAATTTGAAGTGCTATTTAAAAATGAAAAGATAAAAAACACCCTAAGCGAGGTCATAGCAGCAGCTGGGCTAAGGCAGCTTCATACGGCTGAGACTGAAAAATACGCCCACGTCACATTTTTCTTTAATGGCGGCGTCGAGGAGCTAGCTAGCAACGAAACGAGGGTACTCATCCCTAGCCCAAAAGTAAAAACCTACGACGAAAAGCCAGAAATGAGCGCTGCTGAGGTTTGCAAAGCCGTGCTAAAGGGCATGGATGACGAGCAAGACTTCATCGTGGTAAATTTCGCAAATGGCGATATGGTGGGGCATACTGGCAACTATGAGGCTGCTATAAAAGCAGTTGAAGCAGTGGATGCTGCCCTTGGAGAAATTTACGCCAAAGCAAAAGAGAAAAACTACGCTATGATCATCACGAGCGATCACGGAAACTGCGAAGAGATGCGCGATAGCAGCGGCGAGCTACTGACAAACCACACGACTTATGATGTCTTTTGTTTTGTGATGGCTGATGGCGTAAAAAAAGTAAAAAACGGCGGTCTAAATAATATCGCTCCTAGTGTTTTAAAGATCATGGGGCTTGAAATTCCAGCTGAGATGGACGAGGCGTTAATATAAAATAATGGAGCTAGTCGAGTTTTTCGGAGCAGATAAAGTCATAACCTTTATGCTCCTTTTTGTACGTCTTAGTGGGCTTATTGTATTTTTTCCGTTTTATTCTCACAATCAAATCCCAATGGTCGTAAAAACTTTACTAGTTTTTGCTCTTTGTATTGTACTTTTTCCATTATCTCACGCTCATGAGCACGCTATAAATTTTTTGTTTATGGAAATTTTGAGTGAGGTCATACTTGGTCTTTGTGCTGGCCTTTTGCTAAATATCGTTTTTGCCATACTTCAAATGGCAGGCGAGCAAATCTCGATGATTATGGGCTTTTCGATGGCTTCGGTGCTTGATCCGCAAACTGGTACAAATTCACCAGTGATCGCAAATATTCTAAATTTCATCGCGCTTCTTGCATTTTTGATGCTTGATGGGCATCATTTGATATTACAGTTTTATTCCACTTCACTTTCAGCTATACCGCTTGGAGATTTTTATCCAAGAAGTGGTGTGATGAGCTATGCCCTAAAGCTTTTTGGCAATCTTTTTATGTTTGGATTTGTTCTGGCTTTCCCTATTATCGCGCTCTCTATACTTTCAGATGCTATTTTTGGCATGCTTATGAAAACTATGCCACAATTTAACTTATTAGTCGTTGGTTATCCTATTAAGGTAAGTATCGGCTTTTCGGTTTTGATAGCTATTTTAGCTGGCATTATAAAAATCATAACTGATATGATGGTGCAGATTTTAAACGATATGCCAGCACTATTTTTTTAAGTAAATAGCAATGAAATTTATCATAAAATACAGCCTCAAGCTCTTCAAGGAGGGATCATGAAAGTTGCACTTGTAAACAAAAACCCCGCAGTTTCTCGCCTTATAACGTTAAGTTTAAATAAGCTAGGCATAGAATATAGCGAATTTGACGATGTTAATAGTGTTGGAGATCAATTTGATTATATTATCATCGATAGTGATATGGATAGCAGCGATGTTAATTTAAATCAAAAGATAATGTATCTAGCACCTAGAGGCGGTGAAAAGCCTGATTTTGCTGATGTTATGCTTGAAAAGCCCTTTTTACCAACAGAATTTATTAGTTTATTTGAACAAAATAAAGATACTGACAATGATAAAGAACTTAAGCTTGGACTAGATGAGCCTGCAAATTTTAATGACTTTGACGAAAGCAATAAAAACTTTGATGATTTAGAAAATTTTGAGCTTCCAGAAATTGACATGGGTCTTGAAAATTTAGCAAAAGAAGATGATAAGGCAGATAAATTTGATAATGAGGCTTTAGATGATGAGTTTTTAAAAGAGGAGCTAAGTGAGCTAGAGACCGAGGATTTAAAGGATAAAGATATCAGTTTTGATGAAACAGACACTGAACTCATAGATGATGATATGATAAATGACATAGCTAGCAAATATATGGCTGATTCAGAAGATATAGACAAATCCTTAGAACAAAACAATGAGCCACCCGTGATAAAAGAAGAGCATAGTGATAACTTTGATGAGCTTAGTTCACTTGTAGATGAGATAGATGATATGGACGAGAGTGACTTGGCGGATGAAGAGGCGAAAAACGAGCTTGATAAAATGGTCGAGCAAAATTCTCAAAATTTAGAAACTGCCAAGCTTAATGAAGAATTTGTAGATGATATAAGCCAAAGTAAAAAAGAGCTCAGCGAGATCGAGTCTTTGGATAAAGAGCTAAACGAAGAACCCAGCGAAGATAGCGAAAATTTTGATGAACCAGAGACTGATTTTGGTAGTGATGAAAATTTTGAGCCTAAAAGCAGCGAGGCAAATTTGATAGATGAAGCTAGTCAAAATTTAGAGGAAGATATAGATGAAGAATCTACTCAGGAAGCAGAGGAAATTTCTTTGGGCGAAGATATAGACCTTGAAAAAGAGCCAGCTAAAGAAGATCATGAAGAAAATTCTGAAGAAGTCCTTGCTCAAGAAGATCTAGGCATGGTAGATGAGATATTTGAGGAAGAAAATTTTAAAGAAGAGACGTTGGGTAGCCCAAATTTTGATGTAGCGTCTATTGAGGAAATAGATGAAAATACGATGCAAGCAGCATTTGGATTAAATATTGCTCCACAAACTAGCTCATGCGATGAAACAAAAATCGATACTGACTATAAAGAAGAGCTAACCAAAAAGATCACAAAACACGTCCATGAGTCGTTAAATGAAAGCTCGCTAAGAGATGTGCTAAAAGATATGAACATAAAGATAAATATAAGTTTTGAGGAAAAGTAGTTGCAAGGACAAATTTTAGTAGTTTCTGGGCCTAGTGGAAGTGGGAAAAGTACGCTTTTGGGTCGTCTTTTAAAGGAAGAGAAGGATCTTTATTTTTCTATTTCAAGTACGACAAGGGCAAAAAGAGAAGGCGAAGTCGATGGAGTGGATTACTATTTTATAAAAGAAGATGAATTTAAAAGCGGCATAGAAAAGGGTGAATTTTTAGAATGGGCACAGGTGCATAAAAACTATTATGGCACGAGTCTAAAGCCTGTTTTAGCAGCACTTGAGGCTGGAAAGATAGTGATATTTGATATCGATGTGCAAGGCTTTCATATCGCACTTGAAAAATTTAAAAGCTACATAACTTCGGTTTTTATAACAACTGCAAATAAAAAAGAGCTTAAAAAACGCTTGAAAAACCGCGGAACTGATAGTGAGGAAACGATAGAAAATCGCCTAATGAACGCAGTTGGTGAGATGGAGCACATCTTAGAATATGATTATTTTTTGGTAAATGATGACATTGAAAAGAGTTATAAAGGCCTAAAATCAATTCTTAGAGCGATGAGGTTAAAAAGCACGAAAATAGACTTAAGACGCGTTATTGATGAGTGGATAGATTGCTAGAAATTCAGGAATTTATGATAACATTTTGAAAAATTTATTGAGGAGAAAAAATGGGTTCTTTTAGTATTGGTCATTGGCTAGTTGTTTTAGCGATTATTGTTTTACTTTTTGGAGCAAAGAAGATCCCAGAACTTGCAAAAGGACTAGGCAAAGGCATAAAGACTTTTAAGGCTGAGATGGAGGATACAACTCCTGACAAAAGCGAAAAAGTCGAGCATAAAGAAGAGAGTGCTGCTAGTCAAAAAATAGAAGAAACAACTAAAAACGCATAGGTTTTAGAGTTGAAAAATAAAATAAAAGCTGAAATTTCAAAGGTTTTAGAACGTGAATTTGTGCTTGAAAAGCCAAAGGATAAAAATTTAGCCCACTATGCTACGCCACTTTTTAGCCTAGCAAAGGAGCTAAGAAAGTCTCCAGCTACGATAGCTAGCGAGTTTGCCGATAAATTTAGTGATAGCAAAATAGTTGAAGCTAGTGCAGTAAATGGCTACTTAAATTTCAAGCTAAAAAGCGAGTTTTTAGATGAAATTTCAAAGCAAATTTTACTAGATAGCGAAAATTTTGCAAAAGAAGATGCAAAAAAAGATAACTATTTAATAGAATACATCAGTGCAAATCCAACTGGACCACTTCACATCGGACATGTTAGAGGCGCAGTTTACGGCGATACTTTGGCTAGGCTTGGTAAAAGACTTGGCTACGCTATCTCAACAGAATACTATATAAACGACGCTGGTAATCAAATCGACCTACTTGGCACTTCGATATCACTTGCGGCAAAAGAGCAGCTTTTTAACGAAAGCGTTGTCTATCCAGAGAAATACTACCGAGGCGATTATATTTTAGATATTGCTAAGCTTGCAAATGAGAAATTTGGTAAGGAAATTTTTTATGATGAAAGTAGAAACCTCGAGCTTGCCGAGTTTGGCAAGGATATCGTGCTTGAGATCATTAAAAAAGATTTAGCGGACGTTGGGATATTTATAGAGAGCTGGGCTAGCGAGAAAGCTCTTTATGATGGCTTAGAGCCAACTATAAACAAGCTAAAACGTTCAAATCAAATGTATGAAAAAGAGGGCGCTACTTATATCGCTTCAACCACGCTTGGCGATGACAACGATAGGGTTGTGGTTAGAAATGATGGTAGACCGACATATCTAGCTGGCGACATTATCTATCATAACGCCAAATTTGAGAAAAATTTCGACCACTACATAAACATTTGGGGTGCAGACCACCATGGATATATCGCAAGGCTAAAGGCTGCGATAAATTTCCTTGGATACGATGAAAACAAGCTTGAAGTGATACTTATGCAGATGGTTAGTCTACTAAAAGATGGCAAGCCGTATAAGATGAGCAAGCGCGCTGGCAATGCCGTGCTGATGAGCGATATCGTAAGTGAGATCGGTGCTGAGGCGCTTAGATTTATCTTTATAAGCAAGGCAAATACGAGTAGTTTGGAATTTGACGTAGATGAGCTTAAAAAAGAGGACAGCTCAAATCCTATTTTTTATATAAACTACGCTCATGCTAGGATAAATCAAGTCTTCGCAAAGGCTGGGAAAATTATTCAAGATGTAATCAATGCTGACTTTGAATGCCTAGATGAAAATGCTAGAAATTTACTTTTTGAGGCGCTAATCTTACCCGAAATTTTAGAGGATGCTTTTATCTCAAGACAGCTTCAAAAGATCTCAGACTATTTGAAGTCACTAGCTGCTAGCTTTCATAAATTTTATAATGAAAACCGCGTGGTCGGAAACAAAAACGAAGATAGCTTGTTAAAAGTATTTGCAGTCGTTGCTGTCTCAATAAAAACAGCATTTAATATAATGGGAATCACAGCTAAAGATAAGATGTAGAATTTGCTTTTATTTTGGCTAAAAGCAACAAAATTCAATTCGAAAAAAGATTTATTTAAAAATATCTCAAACTCATAATGCTCTTGAGAATTTAAACACCTTTTTTCTCAAATACAATCGCAATAGTTTTTACTATGATCTTTATTTCCAACCAAAGCGACCAGTGTTTGATATAGTAAAGATCATACATTAGCTTTTGTTTGGCGTCGTGTGTATTTGAGCCATAAGGGTAGTTTACCTGTGCCCAGCCGGTAATCCCTGGACGAACGATGTGGCGTTCATTGTAGTAAGGGATCTCTTTTTCAAAGAAATTTATCCAGTGCCTTCGCTCAGGCCTTGGACCTATTAGATGCATCTGCCCTCGAAGCACATTTAGGCATTGTGGTACCTCGTCGATGCGAGTTTTACGCATAAATTCGCCAAATTCAAAGACTCTCTCATCGTTTTTGCTAGCAAATTTAGCCCCGTCTTTTTCAGCGTCAACTACCATCGAGCGAAATTTAATACATTCAAATTCTTTGTTCCCAAGCCCAACCCTGTTTTGCAAAAAGTAAAGGCTGCCAGGGGATTGCTCGTCTATCTTTTTCTTTACATAAAATTTAAGCACAAAAAGTATCACAAGAAGCAGCGAGCAGCTTGCATAGTCGATCACACGTTTTAAGGCGTATTCAAAGGCATTATAAGGCTTGATATCGTTTAAAAAGTTTAAATTTTCGCCATTTTCTAGGATGTAGCACTTTTGCAAGTAAATTTCTAAAAAGCTCTCCACATTTAGAAATTTGATCTTTTTATACTTTGTTTTAAACTGCAAAAGCGTGAGAAATCTAACTAATTTACTATCGACTGGTTTTGCGGTATTTAGTACGATCAGTCTTTGATCGCTTGATTTTATGAGATTTTCTAGTGCGCTTCGCAAGGTTTTTGCGTCGCTATTTTCATGGGATAAAAAATTTACTTGACCAAATTTCTTCCTAAGCTTCTCTAGCTCGAGTTTGGTGAAAGCATATTTTTCACCAAGGATGATCATAGGCCTATCCCTTTATCTTTATTTTAAATTTGCATTATAAAATTCGTCTAATTATACCCAAACGTGCTAATTGCATTTTTAAAAAAAGAGTTAAGGTTAAAATATGTATCATAAATTTCTCGCTGTGCTTGTTTTAGCGCTGATTTGCGGCGTTTCTTTTGCGCTCTCAAACACACTTTTGGCTAAATTTCACACCAGCCCGCTTATCATCTCTATCATTTTAGGCGCCATTTTTGCAAATCTTTTTACAAAACAAACTCAAATTTTAAAAAGTAGTGGCGTCGTAGCGATCGCTGGGAAGCAAATTTTAAGGCTAGGCATCATACTTTTTGGCTTCAATATAAACCTTAGCGAGATCGCAAGTGTTGGCACCATTGGCGTGATATACGCAGCATTTATGGTCTTTGCGACCTTTTGCTTTGCACTTTTTGTAGCCAAAGCCTTGGGACTTAGCAAGGATAGTGCCGTGCTCATTGGCTCAGGGGCTAGTATATGCGGTGCAGCTGCTGTTATGGCTACTCAAAATGAGATAAAAGCAGACGCAAACAAGCTTGCTATCGCCATTTGCACGGTGGTGCTCTTTGGGACGATTGGTATGTTTATCTATCCATTTATCGCTAAATTTCTAGCTCTAACGCCACACCAAACTGGCTTTTTTATCGGTGGCTCACTTCACGAGGTAGCCCACGTGGTGGCAGCCTCAGCAGCATTTGATAGCGCAGCAAGTAGCACCGCCGTCATCATAAAAATGCTTCGCGTCATCATGCTTGTGCCATTTTTGTTTTTGCTAAATTTCTTAAATTTAAGCCAAAATAGTGGCGGCTCAAAGCTAAAGAGCATACCATGGTTTGCGTTATTTTTCTTAGTGGCGATCTGCGTTAGATCTTTGCCATTTTTCCCTGAAAATTTGGTTCAAATTTTAAAGCTAGCCGCCAGCATTTGCCTTTGCGTTGCGATGTGTGCTTTGGGGTTTGGGATAGATAGAAGCATTTTTAAAGCGACGGGCAAAAAGCCATTTTTGCTAGCATTTTTTATATTTTTATGGCTTATTTGCTCATCGCTTGTCTTTGTTAAGACTCTTTGCTAGTTTTTAGTTTTTGCAAAAATTCTTCGATGTTGTATTTTGCTCTGTAAGTTGGGCTTAAAAGATGTATCAAAATGTCGCCAAGGTCCATCACGATCCAATCAGGCGAGCTCTCAGTGCCTATAAATTTCTCCCCAAGAGGCTTAAGCTCCTCTTTTAGATCCTCAGCCAGTGAGTAAGCGTGTCTCTCGCCAAGCGTAGTAGCGATAACTACGGCCTTTACGAAATAATCATCCCCGCTCATATCAAACACTTGTATCTCTTCAGCCTTTTTTGCGTCTAAAACCTTAACTATACTTTCGGTGCGCTCTTGCATCGATCTCTCTTGCATCTTTAATCCTTGGTAAAAATTTATAATCTCATCTTTTATCTCGCTAGGCAGCTCATCAAGCCCCTTTTGATGCCTGATCTGCGATGAGCTAACATCCACGTGCACGTCCATTTTTTGTAAATTTTGTGGAATTTCTATGTGATTGCGCTTAGCGATCACAAACTGCACTAAATTTTTTAGCTCCTCGTAGCCGTGCCACTTATCAAGCGTGGCTAGGTGGTCCGCGCCTATTATGAGATAAAATTTCTCTATCTTGAATTTCTTATACAAATACTTAACCGTCTCTATGGTAGGCACTGGGCGAGCTAAATTTATCTCATAGTCTGAGATCTCGACCTTCTCTAGGCCGCCCCAAATTTCTCTTATCCACTTTAGGCGAAGCTCTGGCGGAGCTGAAAATTCGCTCTTAAAGGGACTTATAAAAGTTGGCATGATGATGAGCTTGTCGATATCAAGGCCGCTTAGTGCCATTTTTACAATGCTATCGTGTCCTAAATGAACCGGATCAAAGCTCCCGCCAAAAAGTGCTAACTTCATCTATTAAAGTGCCTTGTTTATATTTGTTTTAAAATTCTTTTTTGTAGAATTAGGCGTAATTATATCAAAAGGAGCTAAGATGTCAGTTAAAGTAGCAATAAACGGCTTTGGGCGTATCGGTAGGTGTGCTGCTCGTATTATTTTAGAGCGTGATGATGTTGAGCTTGTCGCTATTAACGACACCGCAACAAGGGATATGACGAGGTATTTGCTCAAATACGACAGCGTGCATGGCGAATTTAAGCAAGACGTTAAGGTGATAAGCGACGATTTTATAGAAGTAAATGGCAAAAAGATAAGAGTTTTTTCTACAAGAGATCTAAACGAGCTTAGCTACGCAGACTACGGCGTAGACGTGGTTTTAGAGTGCACTGGCAAGTTTTTAACCACTGAAAAATGTGAGCCATATCTTGCTCGCGGCGTCAAAAAAGTCGTCATGAGCGCTCCAGCAAAAGACGATACAGTGACATTTGTAGTTGGCGTAAATGACGATAAATACGCAGGCGAGGCGATCGTCTCAAACGCAAGCTGCACCACAAATGGCCTAGCTCCAGTAGCAAAGGTGCTAAACGATAAATTTGGCATCGTAAAAGGGCTAATGACTACGATCCACGCATATACAAATGGTCAGAGCCTAGTTGATGTAAAGGCTAAAGATTTCCGCCGCTCACGCGCTGCAGCGCTAAATATCGGACCTACGACCACCGGAGCTGCAAAAGCGATCGCTAAAGTGCTTCCAGAGCTAAGCGGTAAGCTGCACGGTCAAGCAGTGCGCGTACCAGTGGCAAACGTCTCTATGGTCGATCTAACGGCGGTTTTAAAAAGACCAGCTAGTAAAGATGAGATAAACGAGGCATTTAGGGCGGCTGCGGAGTCAAATTTAAAGGGAATTTTATTCGTCGATGACGACTACAGAGTTAGTAGCGACTTTTGCACAAGCACCTTTAGCAGCATCGTAGCGAGCGACACTACGCAGGTTATCGCTGATGATATGGTGAAGGTCTTTGCGTGGTACGACAACGAGTGGGGCTACTCAACAAGGCTTGTTGATCTTGCTAAGATCGTGGCTACAAAGTAAATTTAAAGGGTGAAAAATGAGTGATATTTTATCGATCAACGACCTTGAGCTTAATGGTGCAAAAGTCTTTATAAGGTGCGATTTTAACGTGCCTATGGACGAGTTTTTAAACATCACTGATGACCGCAGGATCCGCTCAGCGATACCAACTATCCGCTACTGCCTAGATAATGGCTGCAGCGTGGTTTTGGCTAGTCACCTTGGTCGTCCAAAAAACGGCTTTGAAGAGAAATTTTCACTTCAAGGCGTGGCTAAGAGGCTATCAAGACTGCTTGATAGAGAGGTGATATTTGCTGAAGATGTGATCGGAAATGACGCTAAAACAAAGGCTGCGGCTCTAAAGCCAGGCGAAATTTTGATGATAGAAAATTTACGCTTTGAAAAGGGCGAAACCAAAAATGACGAGGCACTAGCCGCTGAGCTCGCTAAATACGGCGAATTTTACATAAACGATGCATTCGGCGTCTGCCATAGGGCTCACAGCTCGGTCGAGGCGATCACTAAATTTTACGATGAGAAGCATAAGGCGGCGGGATTTTTGCTGCAAAAGGAGATAAATTTCGCCCAAAATCTCATCAAACACCCTGCGCGCCCGTTCGTCGCGGTCGTTGGCGGTAGTAAGGTAAGCGGTAAGCTGCAAGCTCTGCACAACCTGCTTCCGCGCGTGGATAAGCTGATAATCGGCGGCGGCATGGCGTTCACGTTTTTAAAATCGCTCGGCGAAAATATCGGAAATTCGCTGCTTGAAGAGGATCTCATCGAGGACGCGCGCGAAATTTTACGCAAGGGCAGGGAACTTGGCGTTAAAATTTACCTGCCGGTAGACGTCGTCGCGGCTCAGACTTTTTCAGCCGAAAGCGCCGTGAAATTCGTCCCCACCCAAGAAATACCTAGTGGCTGGATGGGACTAGATATCGGACCTGCGTCGATTAGACTCTTTAAAGAGGTCATCGCCGACGCGCAAACCATCTGGTGGAACGGGCCGATGGGCGTTTTTGAGATGGATAAATTTAGCAAAGGCAGCATCAAAATGAGCCACGCTATCATCGACACACACGCGACTACGGTCGTTGGCGGTGGCGATACGGCCGACGTCGTCGAGCGCGCGGGAGATGCTGACGAGATGACCTTTATCTCGACTGGAGGCGGCGCTAGTCTGGAGCTTATCGAGGGCAAGGAGCTACCCGGCATAAAACCGCTTAGAAAGGCTACAGAGTGAGGTTTTTAGCAAATTTAAAGTGCAATCACACGAGAGCGAGCTTCGCTAAATACGCTGAAATTTTAGACGCAAATTTAAGCGCAAACGACGACGTTACAGTATTTCCGCCGTTTAGTGCGCTTGATGGTGCGGCTCATAAATTTAAACTCGGCGCGCAAAATTTCTACCCGTGCGAAAGCGGCGCTCACACCGGCGAGATCGGCAAGGCGATGCTGGACGAGTTTGGCGTAAAAAGCGTGCTGATCGGGCACTCCGAACGGCGCGAGCTTGGCGAGAGTGAGGAGCTTTTGCGCGCGAAATTCGACTTCGCCGCAGAGGCGGGCTGGCAGATCGTCTACTGCATCGGCGAAAATTTGAGCGTGAACGAAGTGGGGCGCACGAAGGAGTTTTTGGCGGAACAGCTAAAAAATATCGACCTTGGCTACGAGCGGCTGCTGATCGCCTACGAGCCAATTTGGGCGATAGGCACGGGCAAGAGCGCTAGCGTGGAGCAGATCGAAGGAGTTTTAAATTTCATCCGCGAGCAGACGAGCGCGCCGCTGCTTTACGGAGGCAGCGTAAATGCCGCAAATATCGGCGGGATAGCGGGTATCGCAAACTGCGATGGAGTATTAGTGGGGACGGCGAGCTGGGACGCCTCTGGTTTCTTGGAACTTATTAGCGCGTCATCTCGCTGACGTCTTTAAATGATTTTGTAAATTTCGCCCTACGACAGGCTAAATGCCTAGTCTTGGGACGAAATTTACTGCGAAACATTTAAATCCGCCTAGCGATATTTCCGCTTGTCGATTTATATTCAAAAATTAAATTTGGATTGCAAAATTGTAAGTCGCCTAGTCTAGCTTCGCGATACTGCCGCTGTCAAATTTAGTTTCAAATTTGGCGTTTTCGCGAGATTTCGCGAATTTTAATTTATAGAATTTTAAGTCAAATTGCGAAGGATTTTTCGCTTAGTTAAGGTAGGATTTAAAAAATAAGCAGAGTAAGCATATAGTTTGTGAGTATTGCTTTTAAATTTTTAACGAAAGATAAATAACTCTGCTTGTAGCTGTAAGCTTGTGAAGCAGAAAAAGTTAAGTAGCTTTAATAAAAAGGAGAACAAATGATACTAAAAGGTAAAAAAGGTCTAATCGTCGGCGTCGCTAACGCCAAGTCAATAGCTTACGGCATCGCAAAAGCTTGTCACGATCAAGGTGCGCAAATGGCGTTTACATACCTAAATGACGCTCTTAAAAAACGTGTAGAGCCGATCGCAGAGGAGTTTGGGAGTAAATTCGTCTATGAGCTTGACGTAAACAATCCTGCTCATCTTGACGGTCTTGCGGATCGCATCAAAGCAGACCTTGGTGAGATCGATTTTGTTGTGCACGCAGTGGCCTATGCGCCCAAAGAAGCACTTGAAGGCGAGTTCGTAAACACGACTAAAGAAGCCTTTGACATTGCGATGGGAACTAGCGTGTATTCGCTACTAAGCCTTACTCGCGCGGTTTTGCCAGTGCTAAAAGAGGGCGGTTCGGTGCTTACTCTTACATACCTTGGTGGACCAAAATTTGTGCCACACTACAACGTAATGGGCGTTGCCAAAGCGGCACTTGAAAGCTCAGTTCGCTACCTAGCACACGACCTTGGCGCTAAAAACATCCGCGTAAATGCGATCAGTGCAGGTCCTATCAAGACTCTTGCTGCAAGCGGAATAGGCGATTTTAGGATGATCTTGCGCTATAACGAAGTAAATAGTCCGCTAAAACGCAACGTCACGACTGAAGACGTCGGTAACAGTGCTATGTATCTGCTTAGCGACCTAGCTAGCGGTGTAACAGGTGAAGTTCACTACGTAGACTGCGGCTACAACATCATGGGCATGGGCGACGTAGCCACCGACGCCGAGGGCAACACAATCCTAGCTTGGGACGCAAAATAATCTACCTATATAAATTTGGCGGGGTGACTCGCCAAATTCTTCTTTAAAATTTCACTAAATTTACCGCAAGGGCATACAAAATGAGCTTTAGATGAGCTTATAGACGCAATAGGCCAGGCTGGGCACTGATCAAGGAGTGGCTAAAAGAGGCTAATTAAATTTTGTCTCTTGATGAAAGCATGGTGTAAAGCGAGCTTGACTTCAGATAACTACTTGCTCACCGATGGGAGCACTTGTTTATGGGTGTGGTGGCATCGTGATAGACGGAGGTTAGCTACGTCTACTTGGTTCAGGATATGAGCAGGTGAAGTGTGGAATTTATAGTTTTAACCTTGGCAAAAGCTTTAGCAAGGTAGACAGATGTCTAGCTATTTGCTCGTAGCAAACGATATTTTGGGTAAAATTTTCACACTAAATGGCGTCGACTTTGGTGGCAAAAAAAAGGGGCAACGTCTTTTACTGTGTGCCAGATAGTGGCAAATGGGAGGATACGTAGCTTGGCTACTCGTAGTTTTTATACTGGGCGCTTTGCGGCGAAATATCGAAATTTTATGAGCTTTACCACTAGGATGACTGGTGTGAGGATGTAAAAAATTTTAGCCTTGATAGGATGATATTTGTGCTACCGCCGATACTTTGGCAAGACACCAACATAAGTCTAAGACTAAAAGATATGAAAAAAGATAGTATTTGCATGAATGAATATTTCAATTTTGCCTTCAAGAGCGTCTAATAAATTTGCATAATACTTCTATTAGATTCAAGAGTTTTGTTCTATCTTATTTAAAATTTATAAAATTTTCTCATAATCTACTTAAGAGTGTTTATAAAAACAATTCTGAGCGCTAAAAAGCAAAATTTATTTTATGTTTCTTAAGCCTTTCTTGATAAAAATTATCTACAAAATTTAATAATTTTTATACTTATAATAATTTTCTATTAAAAATTAATCTTATTTACTATCTTGATAAAATTATATAATTTTATCCTTTTTCTCGATATTTAATTAATTTATTAGAT